>NZ_CP013920.1:0-627500 GCF_001534665.1 Candidatus Arsenophonus lipoptenae
ATATGTTTAAATTTTTACATAAAAAACTACTAATTATTTATTTGTTAATCAATCAATTTAAATATATTTAAATTGATTGATTATAGATTATAATTAGTTTATCAGTTTTTTCTTTTTATTATATTATTAAATATCTTTATAAAAGTTATTTAATAACTTTATTTAAGTTATGATAGTTTTTAATAAATTGCAAAATATAATTTTTTCTTATCTTTGTTTTCTATAATTATAATTTTTTTATCTAAAATAATAATTAGTAATTACTATTATCTTGGCAATTAAGATGTAGATAATCTTTCATAAAATTCTATGTGTCGCAAATCACAAATTTAATTGTTTGGTCATATTTCTTTTTTTATTTTTTTGATAACTTAGCAGTAGTATTATTAATCTCAATATTATTAGTTATAATATTATCTATTGTTTTATTTAAACGTATAGTTAGAGATTCCAATTCTATAGAAAATTCTTTTTGTTTATTAATAATTTTACTTAATTGATATTTATTTTCCTGAATATGACCACGTAATATGTCTATATCATGTTGAACGTCTAATAAATTTTGGTGCATTTGATA
The DNA here is from genome assembly GCF_001534665.1 of Candidatus Arsenophonus lipoptenae. Classification (NCBI taxonomy): domain Bacteria; kingdom Pseudomonadati; phylum Pseudomonadota; class Gammaproteobacteria; order Enterobacterales; family Morganellaceae; genus Arsenophonus; species Candidatus Arsenophonus lipoptenae. The sequence goes on from NZ_CP013920.1 coordinate 578, forward strand.
TAATAAATTGCTTTTAAAATCAATTAGAGTTTTATTATTAATAATATAGAAATTTGTAATTTCTGAATTAATATTAGCAATTGATATTTGTTTTGTATCTACTATTAATTCAATTATAGCGATTGATAAAGTCAAAATCATTTTTAAACAAAGATTGTGAAATATATTATTCATTTTATATAATACCATTATAGTATTTGTAGTACTACGCGACGATTTTTTGCATATGATGTTTCATTATGCCCTAATACTGCTGGTTTTTCTTTGCCATAAGAAATAATAAAAATTTGATCACTATCCACACCATGGCATTGGAAGTATAATTTCACAATAGTAGCGCGTCGTTCACCAAGTGCAATATTATACTCTGGTGAACCTAGTTCATCAGTATGCCCCTGAATTTTAATATGAATAAAAGGGTGTTGTCTTAAAAAAAAGACATATCTATCTAATAGATTTATGTATTCTTGAGAAATATAATAATTATTAAAATCAAAGTAAATAATATTTTTATTTACTATTTCTTTTATATTATTATTTAATATTTCTCTTGAAATAAACGAACCATTATCTACAATATTTTTTTTATTAATTTTTTTAAAATTACATGCTGTAATAGTAATAATAGATAGTATAATAGTTATTATTTTATTTAATTGCATCTAATTATATTCCTTTTTTTAAATAAAAATTTTTTGAATATTTATGATTACAAATAAGGTGACCATGACGGGAAATATACTTGTTTTTCACTAGATACTAAATGTGCTTTAAAACATCCATCAGTTGAAACTAATTTCAATTCACTGCCTATACCTTGTAAAGTGCTATAAATTACCATAGTGCCATTAGGTGATATACTAGGTGTTTCATCTAAAAAGGTATCTGTTAAAAATTCAATTTTACCTGTTTCTAAATCTTGCTTAACAATTTGTTGTTTACCATTATTAGAGTTAACCATTATAATAAATTTACCATCTGGACTAACACTTGGATCCTGATTTTGAACACCAAACCAAGTAATACGTTCTGGTATACCATTATTAATATTTACTTTATATATTTGTGGACTACCAGATTGATCAGAAGTATATACAATGGTATTGTTATCTGGCATCCAATTTGGTTCAGTATTATTATTACGATTATTTGTTATTTGTTTAATTTTACCACTTAATAAATTTTTTATATAAATATTTAAACTACCTGTTTTTGATAAAACAAAAGCAAGTTGTGTTCCATCAGGGGAAAATATAGGTGCACCATTATGACAAGGAAAATTAATAATTTCACTTATATCACCTGTTGATAATGTTTGAATAACTATAGTTGCAGTCCCATTTTCAAATGTTACATAGGCTAATTGTTCCCCGTTAGCTGACCAAGCCGGAGACATAAGAGGTTCCGGTGAGCGATGAATAGTAAATTGATTATAACCATCATAATCTGAAACTCTTAATTCATAAGGATTTTTTTTATCACTTGTTTTTACTATGTAAGCTATTCTTGTACGAAATGCCCCTTTAATACCAGTTAATTTAGCAAAAACTTCATCACTAATAGTGTGTGCAGCATAACGTAACCATTTAGCTGTTACTTTTAATTTATTTTGAGTTAATACCATTCCAGGAGATTTAATTAAATCAACTAGTTGATATTTAATTATATACTGACCATCAGAAGCAGGTTGTATTTGACCCACAACAACTGAATTAACATTTAATATAGACCAAATACTTGGCGTAATTTCTGATGCAGTAGTCGGTTGTTGAGGCATATCTTTTATATTAATTGGATTAAATTTACCACTATTTCTTAAATCAGAAGAAGTAATTTGTCCTATATCGTAAGGTAATGTTCCTATTCCAATCCATTTAAAAGGTACTATAGCAATAGGTTGTGCTGTACTATTACTATAAGTAATTTCAATGCTAATTTCTGCATTAACATATGTCATTGACATCATAAGAAAAATTTTTAATAAATAAAACATTTGTTTCATTTTTATCTCCTATCATTAAGATAATTAATATATATATTAATTATTTAATTTTAAAATTAATAAATATACAAAACTATGTAATTAAAAATTTTATTTATTTTTTACATATTATAATTATATAATTTTAGAAAATATATTTAGTTATATTAATAATTAATATAATACCTGTGTTTATAACACATATCTAGCTTGCTTATTTTTTAGTAAAGTATACTCTCTGTATCAATATCAAAAAAATAGCTTGTAGTTTTGTTATATGTGTTTACAAGAAAATACTTGCAGTGTAGTTGTTTTAACATTAGAATAGAATTTAGGTTAATAGAAATATTAGTAATGTTTTTTATAGAAAGATCAATGATGTTTTGTATTTTTAAATGCAGAGTAAAAATTATTATTTTTTGTTAACTGAATATTAATACTTATGACTTATGAATTAATAAATATTGTCATTAAAAATAAGTAATGAATTAATAATAATATTATATAATAAATAAATTAATACAAAGTTTTCTACTAAATTTTATTATATTATATATAATTATATTATATATAAAACAATTTTTGTTGTTTTATCTTGATAATCTTTATTTTTAATCATCAGAATTATTTTTTCTGACTTCAATTTGATCAAGAGCTAATACTGTAATTATAGAAAAACTACAAGCAAATAGTGTTCCTAAAATCCAAGCAAGATACCACATATTAATTATTATTCCTTAATATAATGAATGACTATTATTTTGGATTTGTATTTTATCAATTTTACTAAACATTTTACGATAACACCAAATTGTATAAGTTAATATAATTGGCATAAAAATAATAACAATAACAGTCATTACTTTTAATGTTAACAAACTTGCAGTAGCATCCCAAACAGTCAAACTAGCATTAAATTGTATACTTGAAGGGAGAATGAATGGAAACATACTGACACCAAAGGTTAAAATAATACAAGAAATTGTTAATGATGAAAATAAAAATGCTAATCCTGATTTATTAATTTTAGTCATGAATATTATAAATATTGGAAATATTAAAGCTAATATAGGTAAAATTAATAATACCGGATTTTTATAAAAATTAGTTAACCATGCAAAAGATTCCCTTATTACAATTTTATGCAGTGGATTAGAAACTCCATTAGTATTAATTATACTTTTAATTACATAACCATCTATTCCATAAATTAACCACCAAATAGCTATAAAGAAACTAATAGAAGTACAAACTGCAGTAATATAAGTGATATTACATGTGCGTGTATATAGTTCTTCTGTAGTACGCATTTGTAAATATGTAGCTCCATGAGTAATAATTACTATTATAGAAATAATACCTATTAATATACTATAAGGATTAAGTATATTTAAAATTGATCCTGTATAATTTATAAAAAATTGATTATTAATTGTAAAAGAAATTCCCTGTAATAAATTACCAAAGATAATCCCACCCAGTAATGGAGGTGTAAAGCTCCCGATAAATATACCATAATCCCAAATTTTACGCCACTTTAGATTATCTAATTTAGAACGATAGTCAAAACCTACTGGTCTAAAAAAAAGAGACGATAAAATTAATATTATAATAATATAAAATCCTGATAATGCTGCTGCATAAACAATAGGCCAAGCGGCAAAAAGTGCTCCAACAGCAGTGACTAACCAGACTTGATTACCATCCCAATGTGGGGCTATTGCATTAATCATAATCCTACGTTCGATATTTGTTTTTCCTATAAATGGTAATAAAATACCTACCCCCATATCAAAACCATCAGTAATAGCAAAAATGATTATCAATAATCCAATAATTGACCACCAAATAAATCTCATAACTTCGTAATTAAACATTAATACATCCCTGGTTACTTAATTTAACTTATAACTATTTTTAATTTTTTAATAAATAGGCCCTTTACGTACAAATTTAAACATCAATAATAACTCAATAATGAAAAATATAGTATATAGACCACATATTAATATCATAGAAAAAATCAAATTTGAAATACTTAGTGATGAATGCGCTATTGCAGTAGGTAAAATTTCACCAATTGCCCATGGTTGTCTACCATATTCAGAAACAAACCAACCAGATTCCATAGCAATCCATGGTAAAGGAATACTAAACATAGCTAATTTTAATACCCATTTTTTTTCATTTATTTGATTACGAATAACTGACCAAAATGATAAACTGAAAATAAGTAACATTAATAAGCCACAAGCAACCATAATACGAAATGCATAAAATATAGGTCCAACTTTAGGAATACTATCTTTTACGGCTGCTTTAATATGTTCATCTTTTGCATCGATTATATTATTTGTATAATATTTTAGCAATAATCCATAACCAAGATCTTTTTTATACTTGTCAAAATTTTTTTGTATATCAGGATTGTTATCACCTGTCTGTAATTTTCTTAAAAAATAATAAGCTTTAATACCATTACGGATGCGTACTTCATGTTGTGCCATTAAATCCTTTAATCCTAAAACAGGTGTATCTATAGAACGTGTAGTAATAATACCCATTATCCATGGAATAGATATTACGAATTTATTTTCCATTTTTTCACTATTTGGTATTGCAATAAGATTTAATGATGCAGGAGGTGGTTGGGTTTCCCATTCTGCTTCAATAGCAGCTAATTTTGTTTTCTGAACATCCCCCATTGTATAACCAGATTCATCACCTAGCACAATTACAGAAAGTACTGAAGCTATTCCAAAACTTGCTGCTATTGCAAATGAACGTTTCGCAAAATCATATTCACGATTTTTAAGTAAATAATAACTGCTAATACCTAAAACAAACATAGAACCAGTACAATAACCAGCAGCAATAGTATGAACAAATTTAACTTGTGCTACTGGATTAAATATTAATTCTAAAAAACTACGCATTTCCATACGCATAGTTTCAAAATTAAAATCAGCTGCAATTGGATTTTGCATCCAACTATTAGCAATCAAAATCCATAAAGCAGAAAAATTAGAGCCTAAAGCAACTAACCATGTAGTAGTTAAATGTTGAATTTTATTAAGACGATCCCAACCAAAAAGAAATAAACCAACAAATGTTGATTCAAGAAAAAAAGCCATTAATCCCTCAATTGCTAATGGAGCACCAAAAATATCGCCTACATAATGTGAATAATATGACCAGTTAGTTCCAAATTGAAATTCCATGGTTAACCCTGTTGCAATACCTAAAGCAAAATTAATAGCAAATAACTTTCCCCAAAATTTTGTCATATTTTTATATATTTGATTACCAGAAATAACGTATACTGTTTCTATGATAGCTAACAAAAAAGACATTCCAAGTGTCAAGGGTACAAATAAGAAATGATACATTGCAGTTAATGCAAACTGTAATCTAGATAATTCGACAATATCAAACATCTTAACTCCTTTATAACAGTCAAGAACTAATTGACTATTATTTAACTTATACAGAAACTTAAAAAAATAATTCATTTTAATTAAATCATAATCACTGTATTAATAAAAATGTTAATAGTCTTTAACATTAAGATAATAATACAATACAACTAATTACTATTAAATTTTAATAATAATTATTTAAAAAATTATTATTTAATTATATATTATTGATTTTTAATATTTATTATAATTATAATGAAATTATTATATCAATTTTTTATTCTTAAAAAATTTTACTTTAACAATAAATTAGTAAAATAAAATCATGATTAATTAAATAGTTGAAAATTATTTAGTATTTACATACTAAATAATCATATACTACTATATAATTTATGATTATGGTATTAATGTTTACTTATATAATATTTACCATTATAGATTTATAAGTGAAATTTAATTTCAGCAATAAAAATTTATAAGTGATTTTTTCGAATAAATAATAATTTATTGTTCAGCAACAATAACACCGTTTTTAATGTCTAAAATTACTAGCTTACCAGGAACTAACTCACCTGATAATATTTTTTTAGCTAATAAATTTTCTATTTCTTTTTGAATTATACGTTTTAAAGGCCGTGCACCAAATACAGGATCAAATCCGATTTCACTAAGTTGTGTCAATATTGCTTTTTTTATTATTATTTGATAACCTTGATCTTCCATACGTTTATATAAACGTAACAATTGGATTTGTGTAATTTCTACAATTTGTTCCTTGTTAAGTGGATGAAATACTACAACATCATCAATACGATTAATAAATTCTGGCCTAAAATTACTATTTACAACATCCATAACTATCCCTTTTATATTATTATAATCAAAATTATCAAAACTAGCTTGGATTAAATCAGATCCTAAATTTGAGGTCATAATAATAACTGTATTACAAAAATTTACTGTTCTTCCATGACCATCAGTTAAACGACCATCATCTAAAACTTGTAATAAAATATTGAAAATGTCATGATGTGCTTTTTCAATTTCATCAAGAAGAATAACAGAATAAGGATGACGGCGAACTTCCTCAGTTAAATAACCACCTTCTTCATATCCGACATAACCTGGTGGGGCTCCTATTAATCTAGAAACAGTATGTTTCTCCATAAATTCAGACATATCAATACGTATCATAGCATTATCACTATCAAATAAAAAATTAGCTACAGCTTTAGAAAGTTCAGTTTTACCTACACCTGTAGGACCTAAAAATAAAAATGAACCAATAGGTCTATTAGGATCAGATAATCCAGCACGATTACGTCTAATAGCATTTGATACTGCATTAACAGCTTTATCTTGACCAATTACACGTTTATGAATATCTTGTTCCATATGAAGTAATTTTTCACGTTCGCTTTTCAGCATTTTTGAAACAGGTATACCTGTCCAACGAGACAATATCTCAGCAATTTCAATATCAGTGACTTTATTACGTAATAAATTCATATTGTTATTATTTATTTTAGTAGATATTTCAAGTTTTTTTTCTAATTCTGGAATTTTTCCATATTGTAATTCTGACATTTTAGCTAAATCGCCACTACGCCTAGCTTGTTCTAAACTAATACGTGCAGTTTCTAATTTAGCTTTTATATTTTGAGTACCTATTAGCTTTGTTTTTTCTGATTTCCATTTTTCTTCTAATTCTAAATATTCCCGTTCTTTTTCTATTAATTCCTCTTTTAATATTTCAAGACGTTTTTTACTTGCTGCATCAGATTCCTTTATAAGAGCTTGTTTTTCAAGTTTTAATTGAATAATTCGTCTTTCTAAACGATCTAGCGATTCTGGTTTAGAATCAATTTGTAGTCGTAAGCTAGCACCTGCTTCATCAATTAAATCTATAGCTTTATCCGGTAACATACGATCAGAGATATAACGGTTTGCTAAACTAGCGGCAGCAACAATAGCAGGATCAGTTATCTGTACATGATGATGTAGTTCATAACGTTCTTTAAGTCCTCTTAATATAGCTATTGTAGCTTCTACAGTAGGTTCAGCAACATAAACTTTTTGAAAACGACGTTCTAATGCTGCATCTTTTTCTATGTATTTACGATACTCATCTAGAGTTGTTGCACCAACACAATGTAATTCACCTCTAGCAAGTGCTGGTTTTAACATATTACCAGCATCTATTGCACCTTCAACTTTGCCAGCTCCAACAATAGTATGTAATTCATCAATAAATAAAATTATATTACCTTTTTGTTTAGTTAAATTATTCAAAAGTAATTTTAAACGTTCTTCAAAATCACCTCTATATTTTGCACCAGCTAATAAAGCACCAATATCTAAAGAAAGAACATGTTTATTTTTCAATCCTTCTGGTACTTCACCATTAACAATTCTTTGAGCTAAACCTTCTATAATAGCTGTTTTACCTACTCCTGGTTCTCCTATTAAAACTGGATTATTTTTTGTTCTTCTTTGTAAAACTTGTATTGTTCTACGAATTTCTTCATCTCTTCCAATAACAGGATCAAGTTTACCTTCTTCTGCTCTTTCAATTAAATTAACTGTATACTTTTTCAGTACCTGATTTTGTTCTTCAGCACTTTGATTATTAATATTGCTACTGGCACTCATTTGTTTTATCGCCTTTTCCTTATTTTTTATTTACTTATATTGCTTCAGTAGATAAAAATACTAAAATATTCTAGAAATATTTTAGTATTAGAAATTTACCTTTTAAAAATTAAAAAAAATATTTTTATAAAAAATTTAATTTAATAATTATACATATACATCACTATTATTATTTTTTTAAATTAATATTTACAATATTTTAAAATGCATATTTAGTTTAGATATATATAACTATATGATTATTTTAAATATTTAAAAATTTTTGTTATAGTAAATAAAATTTATCTTAAATTAAAGTATTATTAATATTGTACTTATATCAATATATATAATTTTAATTAATTATTATTTAATATATATAATTATTAATTAATATTCTATTATATATATCTTTATACATTATATTTAAGTACATTTATTAATGTTATCATATCTTCAGGAAGATCTATACACCATTCCATTTTTATTCCTGTACTCGGATGATATAAACTTAACATTTTAGCATGAAGTGCCTGACGATTAAATTGACTAATAATATAATTCAATTTTTTAGAAATATATTTTGATTTATTTAATCGTCTACCATATACAGGATCACCAATTAAAGGATGATTAATATATGCCATATGAACACGAATTTGATGTGTTCTACCTGATTCTAAACGTAATTTAAGTCTAGTATAATATTGAAAATTTTCAATAACTTTATAATGTGTAATAGCTGGCTTTCCAGTATGATGAATAATCATATGTGTTCTCTTGGTCGGATGACGAGCAATAGGTTTATCTATTTTGCCATTAATAGTTATGCAACCATTAACTAATGCTTCATATTCACGTATAATTTTTTTTGTTTTAAAAGCTTCCAATAAATAACGCTGTGCATTTATTGTTTTTACAATAACCATTAATCCTGTAGTATCTTTATCAAGACGATGGATAATGCCTGCACGAGGGATATTAATATTTTTTGGATAATGATATAAAATTGCATTTAGAATTGTTCCTTGAGGATTACCATAACCTGGATGAACTACTAAATTTGATGATTTATTTATAACTAATATTTCATCATCCTCATAAACAATATTTAATGGAATATTCTGAGGTCTCCACGATATCTCTTCTTTAATCAAAATATTAATATCAATTTGCTCATTGCCGAATACTTTTTTTTTAGGAATATTTATAATCTTATCATTTAATTTTACTCTGTCATCTAAGATCCATTTTTTTATTTGTGAACGAGAATAATTAGGAAACAGTTCAGCTAATACCTTATCTAAGCGAGTGCCTAGTTGTGATTTTAGAATTTTTGATTTAAGTTTTAATTGTTGATCCATAAAATTATTTATTAAAAAAATAATATTTTATATTATCAAAGTGATATTTTGATTTAAATATTTGTTATTGTAATTTTCATACTATTTAATATTTTTATAGATAAAAATATACAGTTTAAAGGAATTATTTACATGATTCGATTTATAAAATATTTATTAACAATATTTATATTTAGTTTATTTATTAATGGATGTTCAAGTCAGAAACTTTCTATATCAAAAAACTCTCCATCTATTCTATATATTAATAGTCAAAAAAAATTACAGAATGGCAATTACAAAGGAGCAATAACATTATTAGAAATTCTTAATAATGATTATCCCTTTGGACCTTATCATCATCAAGCTCAGCTAGATATGATTTTTGCTTATTATAAATCATCAGAACTAAAATTAGCAATAACATCTATTAATAGATTTATTCGTATGAATCCAACACATCCAAATATTGATTATGTGTTATATATAAGGGGTATTACAACACAAGAATTAGATGATGATATTTTGCAAAAATTTTTTTGTATCGATCGTTCAGATCGTGATCCTCAATATGCTATTATGGCTTTTAAAGATTTTAGCAATTTAGTTCGGTTTTACCCAAATAGTATCTATGCAACAGATGCTATTAAACGTTTATTTTTTTTAAAAGAACGTTTAGCAAAATATGAGTTAGCTATTATTAAATATTATAATAAACGTGGTGCTTATATTTCTGTTATTAATCATACAGAACAAATGTTAAAAAAATATCCAGATACTCAGTCTACATTTAAAGCACTAAAATATATGGCAAGGGCTTATAATGAATTAGGTTTAATTAAAGAAAAAAATAAGGTTACAAAATTAATATTATATAATCTCAGAATAACTAAAAGTAATTAATAGAAATAAATATAAAATTATACTAAGATAATAGTATTTTAATCTATTTAAACAGATAATCTAATTTGTTGATAATTTGAATTATAAATAAATAAAATTTTTATCTATAAATAGATACTATAATTATTATTATCAAATATTTATAAAAACTTAGAAATCACTTGAAAATATGATTTTAATCATACCAGATTATTTTAGTTGTTAAAATTCAGTAAAAATATTTTTTAAAATAAACCATATAGTTAGTTATTAATAGAAAAATATTTAATAAATATTAAATCTACTAATTTCCTTAAACAAAAATAAAATTTTCTATTTTTATTAAAATTAATTAACTATAAAAAATTTTATTTTTTATACTAAAAAAGTCTTTTATTTTTTGTCCATTTTATGCTTAATTCAGCGTGATCTTTGATACATCTTGCGGAATCTGTAATAAATACATCAACTGCTGTAATAAGTTCATTGTTATAATAAATCAAAGGAATTCTATTTCTTAACCATGGAGCAATACCTAATTCTTGCCAAATTTTTTTACTTCTTTTAGTATATTTATGTCCAATAATTTTAATATTTCCTTTTAATCCAAAACGAATAGTCACCTCTTCATTCGGAAGAGGAGCTCGGATTTTTTTCCCATGATTTACATTTGTAATCATCAGAGTACCTAGATTATCAGGTAATTTAATTTTTTTAGATAAATGCCATTGCAAACAAATTTTAGTGATATCATTAAATTTAGGTAACAACCACAGTTCTTTTTTATAACGCCTAATGACATTATCGGCCAAAATAAATTTTGGTTCTGCATCTGATCTTGCACAAATTACATCTTGCCAAATTTGTTTTAATTGCACTCTGGTAGGCATTAAAATTTTATATAACCTAAACCAACTACGTAATATTGCATTACGTTTTTTTTCAGAAAATTCTACTAAAGGATCAAGTTTTAAAGATCCATCAGTAGTTAATAACTTAGATAAATAATCTTCTAATAATTCATTTACTAATTTTTCTTGTTCTGCGCATAAATTGGCACTTCTAGCTACTGATTTTAAAAAATAAGGCCATCTTATATTAAAACAGGGCATGATAGTCAATCTTAAAAAATTACGATCATATATTTGATTATAGTTACTATCATCATCTATCCAAGTTAGATTGTTTTTTTGAGCATACATAGTCAATTCTTGACGACTAAATAATAATAGTGGTCTAACTAAATAGGTATGCCCAAATTCAATAGAAACAGGCATAGCAGATAACCCTGCTGGCCCACTGCCTCTTTTTAAAGCTAATAAAAAAGTTTCCGCTTGATCATTTAAATGTTGAGCAGTGACAATTATTTCATTCTGTAATAGAATTCTACGAAGTGTTTTATACCTTGCATCACGAGCAGCAGCCTCAATACCTTTTTTGGATTTATATATATGTATATCATAAGAACAAAATGCTACTTTTAAATTTAAACAAATATGCTTACAGTGTACCCCCCAGCTATTAGACTTATTATTAAGTCCGTGATTAATATAAGCTGCTCTAATGTTAAGATTTGGAATTGTTGTGTTCCGTAATACGGTTAGAGCATGTAACAAGACAGTTGAATCTAATCCACCACTAAAAGCTACTAATATCTTAAGGTTAGAACCAATTATTTTTGTAATTTGATTTAATATAACTGATTCATTAATATGTGTCATTATTTTAATACTGTTATAATTTATAAATTAGATTATTTTATTATTAATCATTAATATCATTTTTATTTAATTTATTATTTATTTTTTTGTTTTTAATTTTTTGTAATAAAATTAACAATAACCACAATCCATTAAACGTTGATAACGACGGTTTCTTAACTCTTCTGGATTAAATGAATCTATATCACTTAAATCATTTAAAATACGTTGTTTAAGATTATACGCAATTTGTTCATAATTTCGATGTGCCCCACCTAAAGGTTCTTCGACGATATTATCAATTAAGTTAAGTGATTTTAACCGTGCTGCTGTAATACCCATAGCTTCAGCAGCTAACGGTGCTTTATCTGTACTTTTCCACAGAATAGAAGCACATCCTTCTGGTGAAATAACAGAATAAGTACTATATTGCAACATATTAATTTTATCTCCAACTCCTATTGCTAACGCTCCTCCTGATCCCCCTTCGCCAATTATTGTACAAATAATAGGTACAGAGAGTCTAGACATTTCAAGTAAATTACGAGCAATTGCTGCAGCTTGCCCACTTTCTTCTGCCCCAATACCTGGATAAGCCCCTGGTGTATCGATAAAAGTAATAATAGGTAACTTAAAACGTTCAGCAATCTCCATTAATCGTAAAGCCTTACGATATCCCTCTGGCGATGGCATTCCAAAGTTACGATGGATTTTTTCTTTTGTTTCTCGTCCTTTTTGATGACCTATGATCATTACTGGTCTTCCATCTAATCTAGCTAATCCACTAACAATAGCCTTATCATCAGCATAAACACGATCACCTGATAATTCTTGAAAATGAGTAAAAATACGTTGTGTATAATCTAAAGTATAGGGTCGCATAGGATGACGGGCTAGTTGTGCTATTTGCCAAGCACCTAAGTTAGAAAAAATTTTTCTTGTTAAATCTAAACTCTTTTCGCGAAGTTTATTAACTTCTTCATCTAAATCAATATCTAATTTTGTATCTTGACGATTTACTGCTATTAATGAATCTATTTTTGCTTCTAATTCCGCAATTGGCTGCTCAAAATCTAAAAAACTATAACTCATAATATTCCTATTTAATCAAATTTTAAATTTACTTGATTATCACTTAATAAATTTCGTAATTCAGTTAAAAGACTATCTTTAGGAGTAACTCTCCAATCTACACTTAATTGTAATTTCGTTAAAGCAGATTTTTTTTGATAGTATAAATTAATTGGGACTATCCCTGAACTATAAGGTTTTAATATCCTACAAATATTATTTAATAATTGTTTATTAATTTGATTATTTGTCAATGTTATAGCAATACTTTTTACATATTTTTCACGAGCTTCATTAAGATCCATTAATTTAAAAACAGACATTCTATTATAACCATTAAAATTATTAAATATCATTGAACCTATGGCAATTAATATTTTATCTTTTTTTAATAAATGCTGATATTTTTCTATTGTATTAGAAAATAATATTATATCTAATCTTCCAGATCGATCATCTAAGGTACATATAATTATTTTGTTACCTTTTCTAGTTGTTATTGATTTAATAGTCAGTACTAAACCAACTGCAGTTATTATTTTTCCATTAACTGTAGTATTTATATCCTTTAATTGTAATCCATTAGAATAATGTTTAATTTCAGATAAATAAGTATTAATAGGATGACTGGTTAAATAAAGACCTAATGTTTCTCTTTCACCATCTAATAAAGTATTTTCAGGCCATATTTCTACATTAGCATAGGATTGTGCAATTTGTTCAGTAGTTTTTGTTAATACACCAAACATATCAGTTTGACCAATATATTTTGATTTAGCATATTGGGTTGCCGCTTTTAATGCATTATCTAATGAAACCATTAATGCTGCACGGTGAGGTGCTAAATAATCACAAGCACCAGACATAATTAATTTTTGCATCACTCTTCGATTTAATTTTTTTATATCTACTCTTAAACAAAGATCAAAAATATCTTTAAAATATCCACCTTTCTTACGCGATTCAATAATCGCATTTATTGATCCCTTACCAACACCTTTAATAGCACCAATACCATAAACAATTTCATTTTTATAATTAACGTGAAAATGATATAATCCACTATTAATATCTGGTGGTAATATTTTTAGACCTATACGGTAACATTCATCAACTAAACTAACCATTTTTTCAGTATTATCCATATCTGCTGTCATAACTGCTGCCATAAATTCAGCTGGATAATGAGTTTTTAACCAAAGAGTTTGATAAGAAACTAATGCGTAAGCAGTAGAATGTGATTTATTGAATCCATAACCAGCAAATTTTTCTACTAAGTCAAAAATTTTCATGCCTAATTTGCCGTTAATACCATTTTTAATAACTCCTGATTTAAAAACTGAGCGCTGTGCAGCCATTTCTTGCGTTTTTTTCTTACTCATTGCTATTCGTAATATATCTGCTTTACCTAGTGTATAACCAGCAAGTAATTGAGCAATTTTCATAACTTGCTCTTGATAAAGAATAATACCATAAGTTGATTCTAAAACTGACTTTAAAGATTCATGTTGCCATTCAACATCAGGATAAGAAATAATTTCACGACCATGTTTACGATCAATAAAGTTATCTACCATTCCTGACTGTAATGGTCCAGGACGGAAAAGTGCTATCAAAGCAACTATATCTTCAAAGCAATCAGGACGTAATCTCTTAATTAGATCCTTCATACCTCTAGATTCTAACTGAAATACCGCTGTCGTTTCTGATCTTTGCAATATATTAAAACATTTTTGATCATTCATAGGAATTGTTTTGATATCTATTGGAGCTAATTTTTTTTTTGCACGACGTTGATTAATCATATCTAATGCCAAATTAATGACTGTTAATGTCTTTAAGCCAAGAAAATCAAATTTTACTAAACCTATATATTCAACATCATTTTTATCAAGTTGAATTAGAGGATTTTTACCCTCATGATCACAATATAATGGTGCAAAATCTGTTATTTTTGTTGGTGCAATAACTACCCCACCAGAATGTTTACCTGGATTACGAATAACACCTTCTAATTTAAGAGCTATATCTATTAGTTCCTTAACTTCTTCATCAATATCATACATTTGTTTGAGTTGTGGTTCTATAATAAATACTTTTTTAAGTGTGATACCAGGATCCATTGGAATTAATTTTGAAATGCGATTAACAAATCCATATGGATGACCTAATACCCTTCCAACATCTCTAATAACAGCCCTTGCTGCCATAGTATTAAAGGTAATAATTTGTGATACTGTTTCACGACCATACATTTGAGTAACATGTTCAATAACCTGATCTCTTTTTTCCATACAAAAATCAATATCAAAATCAGGCATAGATACACGTTCAGGATTTAAAAACCGTTCAAATAGTAAATCAAATGCAAGCGGATCTAAATCAGTAATTTTTAATGCATAAGCAACTAAAGAACCAGCACCTGAACCTCGACCTGGTCCTACTGGAATATAGTTTTTTTTTGACCATTTAATAAATTCCATTACGATTAAAAAATAACCTGGGAAACCCATTTGATTGATCACTTGAAGTTCAGTATCTAATCGTTCATCATATTTTGCTCGATATTTATCTTTATCATTTTTATTTGGATAAATTATTTGTAAACGTTCTTCAAGACCATTTTTAGCGCATTTAATAAGAAAATTTTCTGTTGTCATATTCCCAGTAGGAAATTGCGGAAGAAAATATTCACCTAAACGAATCATTACATTACATCGTTTAGCTATTTCAACACTATTTTGAAGTGCTTCTGGAATATCAATAAATAATTTAACCATTTCCTGTTCATTTTTTAAATATTGTTGAGGAGTATAATGTTTAGGCCTTTTTGGATCAGAAAATGTAAAACCATTTTGAATTGCTACACGTATTTCGTGTGCTAAAAAATCTTTTTTATCAATAAAACGAACATTATTCGTAGCAACAACTGGTATATCTTTTACTTTTGCTAACTTAACTACTTTATTTATATAAATATTTTCATCAGAACTACCAGTTCTTACAAGTTCAAAATAATAGTTATCTAAAAAATGAGTTTGATAAAAATTCAGACATTTATCAGCTAATTGTTGATTTCCACGTAATAAAATTTTTCCTATATCTCCCATACAACCACCAGATAGTAGTAATAATCCATTTTTATGTGTTACTAACCATTCTTGTTTTATTGTTGGACCTATAGCACCGTAACCTTTTTTATAGGCTTTTGAAATAAGTAATATTAAATTATGATAACCTGCATTATTTTTAGCAAGTATTGTTAAATGTGCTATTTCGTTATTTAATAATTGATTTTCCAAATAAAAATCAGCACCAATGATAGGTTTTACACCTGCTGTATTGGCAGCATCATAAAATTTTATTAATCCATATAGATTAGTAAAATCAGTTATTGCTAATGCCGGCATACCTAATTCTATAATTTTATTAACTAATGTGTTAATCTTTGCCATGCCATCAATAACAGAATAATCACTATGTACACGCAAGTGTATAAAACGTGGTTCAGCCATTTTTTAATTATTCTCTTTCATATAATTTATTTAAATTAATTTATTAATAACAAAAATTATATTATATAAAATGTTTTTTGAATTAAACTTTATTAAATAATTTTATTATTTAGCTATTATTAAATGATATATGAATTTTTTTTAATATTTAAGAATGTATTATTTAAAGTATAATAAAATATGAAGTTATTACTAATAATAATAAAATTAAGACTGATCATTATCATAATGATAAGTATCATATTTATTATTTTCTATAATTATCAATATTTATTTGATATATTTAATAAATAATTAAAAAACTTTATTTTTTGTAATCTGAATTATTTTTTAATTTTTCAAAATAAATAATATAAATTATAGATTATAAATTATTTATTTTTATTAAATTTTAAGATCTCCTTTGCTGCCTTTTGATCAGCATTACAACGAATACTTTGATGTAATTGAAAAAAAATTTGTTTTAGATATTTAACTTTTTTTTTATTAGTTAATAAATCCTTCAGTGATTGTGCTAATTTTTTAGGTTGACAATCTTTCTGAATAAATTCATTGATTAATTTTTTATTTGCCAATAAATTTGGTAATGAAATAAAAGAAAGTTTTATAAAACGTTTAACTAACCAATAAGTTATTGGGTGAATTTTGTATCCAACTACCATAGGACATTTTGCTAACATACATTCTAATGTAGCTGTTCCTGAAGCCAATAAGGTTACATCAGCTGTTATCATTGCTGTAAGTGATTGCCTATCTAAAATTTTCAATGGCAAATTCAAAGAAATATCTTTATAAATCTTTTCAAATTGTTGTCTTCTTTTTTTATTAACTACAGGAACTAAAATTTGCAAATTTGGGAAATCTTTTGTTAAAATTTTTGCTGCTTGCAAAAATTTTACACTTAACATCTTAACTTCATAATAACGGCTACCAGGTAAAATAGTTAAACATTTAACATCATTATTGATATTCAGTTGTATTCTAGCAGCTTGTTTATTAGGTTTTAATGGTACAATATCTGCTATTGTATGACCTACAAAACGACATGAAATGTTATAGCTATCATATATTTTTTTTTCAAAAGGGTATAAAGTTAGTACTAAATCTGTAGCTGATCTTATTGTAAAAATACGATTTTGCCTCCATGCCCAAATAGAAGGACTTACATAATGAATAGTTTTTATACCTGTTTGTTTTAATTTTTTCTCAAGAAAAAGATTAAAATCAGGCGCATCTATACCAATAAATACATCAGGTTGCAATTTAGTAAATCTCTTTATCAAATTAAATCTAATTTGTAATAATCGTGGTAATTTTCTTAAAACTTCAATAATACCCATACAAGAGATTTCTTCTATATCATACAAAGTTTCACATCCTTCTTTTTTCATTAAAGGTCCAGTTACACCAATAAAATAAGCATTAGGGACTATTTGTTTTAGCGAACGAATAAGCCCTGCACCTAATATATCACCTGATGTTTCTCCAGCAACAAAACCGACCGTAAAAGGGCGTTGTTGAATTTTAATTTGATGATTATAAATCAAGTATTTTTCCTATTAAAATTATTTAATTATCTAATAATTCCACGATTAGATTTTGCTGATTTTTCTAAAAAATCACTTATTATTTTGATGTGTTGATTATTTTTGCCCAATGAAATTAATTCTTGTCTAGCCTCATTAAATGTTTTACCATAACGATAAAGAATTTTATATGCTTTTTTAATCATATCTAATGATTTTTTATTAAACCCACGTCGTTTTAATCCTTCAGTATTTACTCCATAAGCAGTAGCATGATTTCCTTGCGCAATAACATAAGGTGGGACATCTTTAGTTACCCCAGAACAACCTCCAACCATAACATGAGCACCTATCTGACAAAATTGATGTACCGCACTCATTCCGCCTATAATAGCATAATCATCTAATTTAACGTGTCCACCAAGTGTCCCATTATTAGCAATAATACAATAATTACCTAAAAAACAATCGTGTGCTATATGTGTATTAACCATTAATAAATTATCATTACCTATTTTTGTCAACCCACCACCTTGCCTAGTACCTCTATGAATAGTGCAACTTTCCCTAATAAGATTACGATCACCAATTTCAACTCTAGATTGTTCTCCTTTGTATTTAAGATCTTGATTTATTTCACCTATAGTGACAAACTGAAATATCTTATTATTACATCCAATTTTTGTTATACCATTTATTACCACATGGGATTTTAATGTGGTATCTGCACCAATTTCTACTTGAGAACCAATATAGCAAAATGGTCCTATACGAACATGAACATTGATAATCGCGCCTTCTTCAATAATAGAAGAAGGATGAATAATCGCTGTCTTATTAATCATTGATGCCCTCATTTTCAAGATTCTTGATTACGTGCACACATCATGGTAGCTTCACAAACAACTTTTTTATCTACTTTTGCACTACCCTTAAAACGTGTCAAACCTCGTTTAGTTTTAATAAATGTTATCTCAAAAATCATCTGATCTCCTGGTTTTACTGGATGTTTAAATCTAGCTTCATCAATACCAGCAAAATAATACAATTCGCCAGGTTTTAATTTTCCGACACTTTTAAATGCTAAAATACCAGCAGCCTGGGCCATGGCCTCAAGAATTAATACACCAGGGAAAATTGGTTTACCAGGGAAATGACCTTGGAAAAAAGGTTCATTAAAAGAGACATTTTTTATTGCACGTAAAAATTTACCTTCTTCAAAATCTAATACACGATCTACTAACAAAAAAGGATAGCTGTGGGGTAATAACCCTAAAATTTCTTCTATATCCAGAGTATATTTATCACTCATAGAAAAGACTCTTCTTGTTAAAATTAAAAATTATATATGAATAATACGGCCTGCTTTAACCTTAAATAAGGTTATTTTGCAGGCCGTATTAACAAATTTATACAGTGCTTTCTTATTTAATTATTTTACCTAATACTTTACGTTCTATAATTTTCAGACGCTTAGCAATTTCGTTAATATTTAAGATTAAAGCTGCTGTTTTACGCCAAACTTTATTTGGTTGTAATGGAATACCAGAAGAGTATATTCCAGGCTTATTAATTGGTCGCATCACCATACCCATACCAGTTATGGTAACTTTATCACAAATTTTTATATGCCCATTAATTACACAAGCACCACCAATCATACAATATTGACCTATTTTTAAACTACCAGCCATAATAACCCCACCAGCAACAGCAGTATGATCTCCTATGATTACATTATGCGCAATCTGACATTGATTATCAATTATAACACCATTACCAATAATTGTATTATCTAATGCACCGCGATCAATAGTGGTACAGGCACCAATTTCAACATTATTACTAATAATAACTGTACCTAATTGGGGAATTTTTACCCATTGACCTTTTTCATTTGCGTAACCAAAACCATCAGAACCAATTACTGTTCCTGATTGAATCAAACATTTTTCACCTATTTCTACATCATGATAAATAGAAACATTTGCCCATAAACGAGTATTTTTACCAATTTTGACATTTTTACCAATAAAACAACCTGCACCAATAATAACTTGGTTACCTAATATTACTCCAGACTCAATAACAGCATTAGCCCCAATAGCAACATTCTTTCCAAGTTTGACGTTTTCTGAAATAATAGAAGAAGGATGAATATTTTGTGCTGGTTGAGGTGTTGTATCTAAAATTTGAGCTAATCTAGCATAAGCTAGATAAGGATCTTTAACAACTAATGCTACTATATCACTATTTGGTAAATCTTGTTGTTTTAATATCACAGCGGTAGCTTTACATTTTTTTAATTGAGTAAGATATCTACTATCAGATAAAAAAGTAATTTGCCCTTTTTTAGCTAAATGCATAGGTGCGATACTGGTAACGATGGCATTACCATCACCATATAATTCCGCATCTAATTTTTGGGCTAAATCAGATAATTTAATGGAAACCATCTATTATTTAACCTTATTAATAACTAAATCGGCAATATTTTTAAAATTGGAAATATTTTCAGGATAAAAAATAGCACTTACATCAACTACAATATCGTAATGTTCTTTCTCAGCTACTGCTTTAGTTGCATTTTTTATAGTTTGTAAAATTCTGTTATGTTCTTCTTTATGACGAAGTTGATTATCTTTTTGAAATTGGTTTATTTTTTTTAAAAAATCTGCTTTTTTAGCTTCAAATGATTGAAGATCTTTATCTTTATTATTAATTATATTTTCTTTTAATTTTTTTTCTTGAATCTGTAAATCTTTTTCTATATTTTGTAATTCATTTAATCGTCCTTTAAATTCCATTTCTAATTGCTTCAATACAGCTTGTTTTGTAACTATTTTTTGAAAAATTTCATTAACATTAATAACTGCAATTTTTTCTGCATAATTAGGAGTAGGTATGAATAAAATTAAACTTAATCCTATTATATACAACACATTTTTCACATTGAACTCCTTGACTGCTGCTTATAATTTTATGAATGAGAGATATCATAAAAATAAATTGAATTAATTACTTACCAAATTTTACCTATATTAAATTGAAATTCTTCAGATTGATCACCTTTGTATTTTTTTAATAATTTACTGTAAGAAAAAACTAACGGTCCAATTGGTGATATCCATTGGAATGATATTCCTGTTGACACTCTGATATTAGATGCTTTGCCATAATTAGGCATTCCTATTATCCAACTTTTTGGAGTATAATGCCAATTAGAATCCCAAACAGTACCTGCATCAATAAAAAAAGAAGTTCTAACTGAATTTTTATATTTTTTATTAATAAGTGGATTTGGTGTAATTAATTCTAATGAAGCTATTACCATAATATTGCCACCAATAGCATCAGTAGATGGACTACCAGATTGAGGATTTATTTTTCCAGTAATCTTGTTTTGTTCAATATAAATGGCTTTAGGACCAATATTATTAGAACGGAAACCACGTATAGTATTACTTCCACCAACATAAAAGTTTTCATAAAATGGTAATTCTTTGCCAGTAAAACCATTACTATAACCTAATTGTGTTCTATTTAATAAAATCCATTCTTTATTTTCATCAATTGGATAATATTGTGATGTATCAATACGAATTTTATGATATTGGTTTTTTGAACCAGGAATAGTAATTTTACTATTAATTAAAGTTTTATTTCCTAATGTTGGAAATAAACTACTATCCAAGTTATTATAACTCCAACCAAAATTAAGAGTAAGATCATTCACGTTATAGCATATTTTGTCATTAAAATTTAAAATTTTACCCATACTTTTTAAATAACGCCACATCCCAACTTGTGGTTTCATATCTGATAAAGCATTATGAATAAAACCATATCCAAGGCTGAAAAAAAAATTTTCACTTAAAGGAAAACTTAAGGTACTATTAATTCCATAAGTCTTATTATTATAGCGTGAAAGATAGGCATCTTTAGCACTAAAATCATTATAAAACAAATTCCCATTTAAGTTTACTGAATTTATATTAAGGTAGGGATTTGTTAAAGATAGTTCAGAGCGAATCGAAGAATTATTTTTGCTTGCACTAATACCAAAAGAATTACCTGTGCCTAGCCAATTTTCTTGTTGAATACCAACTTTAAAACTAATACCACTTTCGCTACCAAAACCAAAACCAAAATTCATAGAACCAGTATTACGTTCTTTAACTTTATATATAACATCAATTTGATCAGAAGTGCCAGGTACAGGTAACTTTTTTATATCAACTGACTCAAAAAAACCAGTACGATTTAATCTTACTTTACCTAAATTAATTAAATTATCAGATAACAAGGAACCTTCCATTTGTCTTATTTCACGACGTAAAACAGAATCTTTACTAATATGATTGCCTGAAAAATAAATTTGACGCACATAAAATCGGTTACCTGGATCAATGATAAATCGTAATTTAACCATTTTATTTTTATCATCTATGTCATGATTTATAATTATACTAGGATATGCATAACCATGAAAACTAAAAAAATTTTTAATTTTATTTTCTACTTTAGTGATTGCATTTACGTTATAAATTGAATACGGTTTGATAGTTATCAATTTATTAATTTCATCATAAAATTTATCTATTTTTCCATTCAACTCAACATTAGATATGATATATCTATCTCCTTCTGTAATATTGATAGTAATGTAAATATTTTTTTTATTAGGTGTTAAACTAATATTAGTAGAATTTATATTAAATTTAGCATAACCACGGTTTAAATAAAAATTACTTAGTGCTTTTAAATCATCAATTAATTTTTGTTTTTGATATTTTTTATCAAAAATAAAATTCGACCAAGATATATTATCACTTAATTGAAAATTCCTTACTAGTTCTCTAGTAGAGAATACTTTATTACCAATAATATTAATTTGTTGAATTTTAGTTGAAACACCTTCAATAAAGATTAATCTTAAATCTACACGATTATAAGGTAATAAAGTAATTACAGTTTTCACTGTAGCATTATATTTGCCTATACTATAATAAAAATCTTCAAAATATTTTTTTATTTTTATCAAATTTTTATTATTAAGAAATTCACCTACTTGGATGTTTAGGGACTGAAGATTTTGATTTAATAAATCTTTTGTAATTAATTTATTACCAGAATATGTAATATTAGCAATAATTGGTTTTTCTTTTAATTTAATTATCAACGTATTTTTGTCACGTAAAATCTTAATATTCTCGAAATTTCCTATTGAAAATATGGATTTAATAGCATTACTGATATCTTTGTTATCTATTTTATCTCCTATAAGAAAAGGTAGATTTAATAATACTGTATCAACAGAAATACGCTGAAGACCCTCAAAATGAATATCTTTTACTATAAATCCTTCTTTACTATATATATTATAGCTATGTAATAACAGCAATGTTATAAGAATTTTTTTTATTAACATAGTTATAAATATTCCTAAATAATGTATTATTACTAATAAAATTTAAAGACGGGAAAAATCATTAAAAATTGCAAGCATCATTAATAATATCAATATAATAGCACCAATACGATAACTAATATCTAGTATACGATTAGATATAGGAGATCCTTTGATTTTTTCTATTAATAAAAAAAGTAAATGACCACCATCTAATGTTGGTAATGGAATTAAATTAATAATTCCTAAATTAATACTAATTAATCCAACAAACATAAAGTAATATACTAACCCAGACTCTGCAGAAATTCCTGCTCCTTTAGCAAAGGAAATAGGCCCACTTAAATTAGTTAATTTAATATCACCAGTAATAAGTTTGCTTATCATACTTAATGTAAATTTTATCATTTGCCAAGTTTTATTAAGTGCATGATAAAAAGCAGAAAACAAATTATATTGCTGTGTAATTTTATATTCATCTGGATATGGAATTATTGATAACTCAAGACCTGCAAATCCAATTTGCTTATTTTTTGTTATATTTTTCGCTATAGGTGTTAATATTATTTGATGAATTTCACCTTGTCTATCAATAGACAATAATAAGGGAATATTAGGATTTTGTTTAATAAAACAGGATACCGGATGCCAAGTATCTATAATTTGTTCATTTATTTTTATAATTTTATCTCCTATTTGTAATCCAGATAATTCTGCTGCTGAACCATCTTGTATTTTATGTATAATAGGGTCTTGTTTAAGACTAATAGGCATAATGCCTAAAGATAAGATAGGATCTTGGGTATCTGGATCAAAATTCCATGACCTTAGGTCAATTGTTTTTTTTATCGGTTTTGAATGTCCAATTGGTAAAACTTTCATGATTAACTCTTTATTACCAATTTTACTAATTAAAGCTATTCTAGCAGAATTCCAATCATGAATTTCAATATCATCTATTGATTTTAATTCCATCCCCGGTTCAAAGCTTGCTTGAGCAGCTAGTGAATACTCTTGAATATCTGAAATTATAGGTTTAACTGAATTTACACCAAGAATAAAAACTAACCAATAAAGTAGCATGGATAATAAAAAATTAGCTATAGGTCCTGCACTAATCACTGCAATACGCTGACCGATTGTTTTATTATTGAAAGCTAAATGCATGTTTTCTGGTGTTATAATAGATACACGTTCATCTAGCATTTTTATATAGCCACCTAATGGAATAAGTGAGATAACAAATTCTGTGCCGTATCGGTTTACACGCCATAAAATTTTTCCAAATCCAATTGAAAAACGTTCAACATGAATACCACAAAGCCTGGCTACATAAAAATGGCCAAATTCATGTACAATGACTAGTAAACTGGATGTAATAATAAATGCAGTTAGACTCCAAAGAAATTCCATTATATCCCTTAAATTTTTAAAAAAATAATAATGATAATCCTGCAACAGGTATAGCTGCTGTCAAACTATCAATTCGATCTAATATTCCACCATGTCCTGGAATCAAATTACTACTGTCCTTTATACCAGATTGACGTTTAAACATACTTTCAGTTAAATCACCAAAAATAGAAATAATTACAACAATTATAGAACAAAATAGTATATTTTTAGATATCATCAAGAAAGGAAAACACATATTAAATATCCATGCAACAAAATATGTCGTCAATATACCACCTATCGCACCCTCTAACGTTTTGCTAGGAGAAATTTTTACAGCTAATTTATGTTTGCCAAATAAATAACCAAAAAAATAAGATCCAGTATCTACACTCCAAACTATTAACATTATATAAAGCACCCACCAAGCACCGATAAAATTATCAATATAATAATCAATTGTTTTAATGACTAAAATTCCACAATAAAAAGGTAAAATAGTTAAAATACCAAATAATATTTTTAATGCTACTGATTTAGACCATAATTTAGCAGAATTCGGAAAAGTTACTACTAATATTATTGCAAATAACCACCAAATTAATCCAGCTAATAAAATATAAAAAATTATAGGATTTTTTGTTAATTGATTTAAATTTTTAAATGATAATTGCAAAAGCAATAAACAAAATCCAAAAAAAATAGCAGATATAATACGTGTAATTTGTGTTGTTAAGTTAATAAATTGACTCCATTCCCAGAATGCTATTGAGCAAATAATAATAATAACATAACCAAACCAGTTTAATGGTAAAAAAAATAGTATAACAATAACTAATGGAACAAATGTGATAGCTGTAATTATACGGTAATTTAAGTTTAATAAAAACAGTTTCCTATTATTCATGGATATCATCAGGAATAGTATTACCAAAACGTCGATCACGTTGATTAAATGATAAAATAGCACTTTTGAACACTGCCTCATCAAAATCAGGCCAAAGAACATCTGTAAAATAAAATTCAGAATAAGCAATCTGCCATAAAAGAAAATTACTAATACGATATTCTTTCCCAGTTCTAATAACTAAATCGACGGTTGGCTGATCGTGTAAGCTAATAAATTCATTTACACTATCTTCATTAATATGTTCTGGTAACAACAGACCGGATTTAATTTTTTCAGCAATAAGTTGTATTGCATTAGTAATATCCCATCTACCACCATAGTTAGCAGCAATATTAAGTTGTAATCCAGTATTATGGATAGTTAAATTAATGGCATGTTTAATTCTATTTTGTAATTTAGGTTTAAATCTACTGATATCACCAATAATATTTAATTTCACATTATGAATGTTTAAATTTTCTACTTCATCATTTAAAAATAAAGCAAATATTTCCATTAAATTACTAACCTCATTATCTGTTCTACTCCAATTTTCACTACTAAAAGCATATAAAGTCAAAGACTGAATTTCATTTTTAATAGCAAATTGAACAGCTTTTTGTACAGCTTCGGTACCTGCTAAATGACCCTTAATTCTTAACTTTCCATGTTTTTTTGCCCAACGTCCATTACCATCCATAATAATAGCAACATGCTTTGGTATCCTGTGTTGTGAACTATTATCATACATAAATTTCATGCCAAAAAATTCCTTTACTATAACTTAATAGTATAGCTAATTTTTATAAAATATTTTAATAAAAAATTATTTAATACAATAAAAATGATTTTTTTATGCTTTATAGATACTTCTTAACACATTTTATTGCATAAATTTAAATAGGATACATTATATAAAATAAACAATTAGATATCAAAATCACTTGATTAATAAAATATTGTTAATGTTTTAATATAATTAATTGCCATTTGACGTGCTTCATTATCAATTTCTAATACTGTATCAATACTATCAGGTTCAGATATATTTAACTTCTCTACTATATTTAAATTAACTTGTGCGATGTCAGTAAATCGGAGTTTTCCGGATAAAAATGCAGCAACAGATACCTCATTTGCAGCATTTAAAATTGTAGTTGCTGCTTGTCCATATCGACAGGCCTCAATTGCCAATTTTAAGCATGGATATCTTTGATAATCTGGGGCAATAAACGTTAATGAGGATACTTTTTTAAAATCAAGAAAATCAGCACCTGAAGGAATACGATCTGGGTAAGCCATACTATAAGAAATAGGAGTTCTCATATCTGGCATTCCTAATTGAGCTATAATACTTCCATCTCGATATTTTACCATAGAGTGAATAATAGATTGAGGATGAATAATTAATTCAATTTGTTCTGCTGACGCATTGAAAAAATACTTTGCCTCGATATATTCAAGACCTTTATTCATCATAGTTGCTGAATCAACAGAAATCTTACGTCCCATAGACCAATTAGGATGCTGACATGCATCATTAACAGTCATATATTTAAGAGAAGAAAGTGGGATTTCACGGAATGGACCTCCAGATCCTGTTAATACAATGCATTTTATTCCATATTGTTTAAGATTTACAAAACCTAAATTACACTGAATCTCAGTAGGTAAACTTTGAAATATAGCATTATGTTCACTATCAATAGGAAGTACTTGAGCTTTATATTTTTTTATTGCATCGAAAAATAGTTGACCACTAGTAATTAGTGATTCTTTATTAGCTAATAAAATTCTTTTTCCTTTCTTTATAGCAGCTAATGTTGGTACTAAACCAGCAATTCCAGTTATTGCTGACATTACTTGATCGACATTCTCTAATGAAGCTAGTTCATAAATTCCATTTTTACCAGATAAAACTTCAGTTTGGCATCCATGTTTTTTTAATATGCTTCTAAGATTATTAGCTGATTTTTCATCTGACATTGCAGCATATTTTGGATAAAATTCCAAGCATTGTTTAACCATAGTAGCCACATTTTTATTTGCAACTAATGCAATAATTTTAAATTTTTCTGGATTTTCTTTAACTACTGATAGTGTGGTTTTACCAATTGAACCCGTCGATCCTAAAATTGTCAGACGTATCATCGTGATATATTATATGCTCTTTTTTATTTTTAAAAAGGATTATACTTTACTTAATATTGAATACTACAAATAAATTGAATAATATAACAAAATTTAAAATATCATTAATTCTTTTTCTTTTTCTTCACTAATATGACCAATTATTTTAATAAAATTATTAGTTAATTTTTGAATTTCATCTTGTGCACATCGTTCATTATCTTCACTAATTTCTTTATTTTTTAATAGTATTTTTAGTTTTATATTTGCATCACGTCGTAACCTACGAATAGATATTCGTCTTTTTTCAGCATCATTATGCAATATTTTTATTAAATTTTTTCGTCTTTCTTCTGTTAATGGTGGGAATGATACACGTATCAAAGATCTTTTAGAAAAAGGATTAAGGCCTAAACATGATGACATAATAGCTTTTTCTACTGCTGGAACTAAAGTAGGATCAAAAACAGTAATAGCTAGTGTACGTGAATCCTCAGTAATGATATTTGCTAACTGATGTAATTTTTTTGTACTACCATAACATTTTATCATTAAACCATATAACAAATTTGGTGAGGCTCTATTAGTGCGCATTTTATTGATTTGATTTTTAAATGCTTCAATGTCTTTTTCCATACTTTCTTGAGTATATTGTTTTATTGCAGTAATCACACGTAAATCCTTAATAAATTAGTTATATAGTTAAAAATAAAATATTTACTTACTTAATTTTAAACTAAGATAGTCTTAATTAATTTTTAAAATTTAATAAGTTGATAACTTAATACTGTTATAAACTAACACAATACACAGATATTTTATATTATCTCTATAACTCAAATTAATTAATCCCGAACAATTAATGTTCCTTTATTTTCACCTATTATAATTTTACCTAATGTACCAGGTTTATTTATATTAAAAATACGAATAGGTAAATTATGATCACGAGCTAAAGTAAATGATGTTAAGTCCATTACTTTTAATTTACGGTTTAACACTTCCTGATAAGTTAGTTTTTTATAAAGAATTGCATCTGTACTTTTTGAAGGATCAGAAGAATAAACACCATCAACTTTAGTTCCTTTTAAAACAATATCAGCTTTAATTTCTATACCACGTAGACAAGCAGCTAAATCTGTTGTAAAATAAGCATTGCCAGTGCCAGCAGAAAAAATAACAACTTTGCCATCACGCAGCAACTTTATAGCATCAATCCAACTATAACTGTCACATATGCCATTTAATGGCACTGCTGACATAAGGTTAGCATTTACATATAAACGATGTAAGGCATCACGCATTGCTAACCCGTTTATTATTGTTGCCAACATGCCCATATGATCACTAATCACCTGATTCATACCATTATTAGCTAAATCTGAACCACGAAATAAATTTCCACCTCCGATAACTACACCTACTTGTATAGATAATTTTATCAAATCTTTAATTTCTTGAGCTATACGATTTAAATTATTTGCATCGATATTAATACCGTCTGAGCCTTGTAAGGCTTCACCACTAATTTTAAGTAAAATACGTTTATATGATCTTCGTTTATCTATTATCATCAAATTTTACCCTAAAAAATCACTAAAATTTAGTTTAAAATTTATATATAATAACTTAGGTATTATAATAAAATAGTAATCTTAAAATTAATTATAATTTTATTTCTATCTTTGAAAATAATATTATTATTATCTTTGATCTTTGATACCTTCACCAAGTTCAAAATTAATAAAATTAATTACTCTTGCATTTTGTTCTGTCAATAATAAACCAACTGTTTTCTTTTGATCCATAATAAATTGTTGGCTAGTTAAACAAATATTGTTTATAAATTTATTCATACGTCCAATAACTATTTTTTCTGCTATTTCATTAGTTTTTCCAGATTTCATTGCAATATCTAATTGAATTTGATGTTCATGAGAAATTACACTTTCTGGAATATCTGATGGTGTAATGTATTCTGGTTTACTTGCAGCTATATGCATAGCAATTTTTTTAACTAACTCATCATCAGCATTTTCAGCAGAAACTAGTACTCCAATACGAAACCTATGTAAATAACAACCAATTTTTTCACCTTCTAATATTTCAATTCGTCGAATATTAATATTTTCACCAGTTTTTGCGATCATTTCTATACGTTGTTCTTCGAATTGTTTTTTTAATTCACTTATTTTAAATATTTTATTCAAAATAACAAATTTTAGTATTTCATGACCAAATGATAAAAAATTACTATTTTTAGCCATAAAATCAGTTTCACAATTTAACTCAATCAATGCACCTAGTTTTCTATCCATAGAAACTTCTCCTATAACTACTCCTTCCGTAACAAGTCGAATAGCTTTTTTAGCGGCACTTGTTTGACCTAATTTTCGCATATTATTAATA
Organism: Candidatus Arsenophonus lipoptenae; assembly: GCF_001534665.1. Classification (NCBI taxonomy): domain Bacteria; kingdom Pseudomonadati; phylum Pseudomonadota; class Gammaproteobacteria; order Enterobacterales; family Morganellaceae; genus Arsenophonus; species Candidatus Arsenophonus lipoptenae. The sequence goes on from NZ_CP013920.1 coordinate 30,882, forward strand.
GCTAATTTAATATCTCCATTAGCTTCAATTAATGCTTTTTTACATTTTATAACACCTACACCAGTAAGTTCACGTAATGTTTTAACTAAATCAGTAGTAATTTTAAACATTTAACTTATTCCTTAATTCATAAAATTATAAAAATTTTATCTTCAATAAAAAGGAATTTATTATACTAATAAAAAATAAGCAAATATAACATTATATATATTTTTTTAGTTAATATATTCAAAGTATTATATGAATAATATGAAATTATTTTAATAAAATTTTTTATTGAGTATAACCTTCATGAATAGCTTTAACTACAGCATCAAGATATAATTTTACTGCACGAATTGCATCATCATTACCTGGAATAATATAATCAATCCCATCCGGATTAGCATTAGTATCTACAATTGCAAATACAGGTATCCCTAAATTATTCGCCTCTTTTATAGCAATATGTTCATATTCAGCATCTATAACAAATAAAGAATCTGGCAATCCTCCCATATCTTTAATACCACCCAAACTATTTTCTAATTTATTAAGTTCCCGAGTACGTATTAATGCTTCTTTTTTTGTTAATTTATTAAATGTACCATTTTTAGATTGTTCTTCTAAATCCTTTAGACGCTTAATAGATTGACGAACAGTCTTCCAATTGGTCAACATACCACCTAACCAACGATGATTAACAAAATACTGATCACAACTATTAGCAGCTTCTTTTATAGCTTCACTTGCTGCACGTTTAGTGCCAACAAATAAAATTTTTCCTTTTCTTGAAGCAATTTTAGTCAATTCAGATAATATCTTATTAAACATTACTACAGTTTTTTCTAAATTAATAATATGTACTTTATTACGTACACCAAATATATAAGGTTTCATCTTTGGATTCCAATAACGAGTTTGATGACCAAAGTGAACACCTGCCTTCAGCATATCGCGTATGGAAATAGTTACCATCTAAACCTCTATAAAATATGTTAGTAAATTATGCTTATTTCTAAGCTGATTGTATGTATTCTTAATAATTTTTAATATTAATAATAGGATAAAAATGTTTTTACATTATAAATAAAATTAATTTTCTTTTAAATTTATTTACTTAATCTTTTTTTAAATTACATTTTTTAATTACATACAAAAAAGTATTCTTTATCATAAAATATGATAGTATACTACATATAAAATTATGTATAGTTATCTTTTTATGTAGCATGTAGCTAATGAATAATACAACACCTATTAAAACTTTAAAAGTTATAAATACATATATAAAATATTTTTAGTTTCATTACTGTTTTTATAAAAAAATTAGATATTTTTAAATAACAATACATAATTATTATAATATGTAACTCTAAATATCTAATTAATAATTTCATTTAATAATTTCATTAGCCTAGGCATTAGCCTAGGATAAAATAATATGGTATGGCTATTTCAATTAAAACTGAAGATGATATTCAAAAAATGCGAATTGCTGGATATTTAGCAGCAGAAGTTTTAGAAATGATTGAACCTTACATAAAACCTGGTATTTCTACCGGTGAAATTGATCGTATCTGTCATTCACATATTGTAAAAAAACAAAAAGCTATTCCAGCTTGTTTAAATTATCACGGATTCCCTAAATCTATCTGTACCTCAGTTAACGATGTTATTTGTCATGGTATTCCTAGTGATGAAAAAATTTTAAAAGAAGGAGATATTATTAATATTGATGTCACCGTTATCAAAAATGGATTTCATGGCGATACATCTAAGATGTTTATTGTTGGTAAACCAACCATTCAAGGTGAGAGATTGTGTAAAATAACACAAGAAAGCTTATATATTGCTTTAAAAATAGTTAAACCTGGTATTCGTTTAAGAATGATAGGCAGAGTAATTCAGCAATTTATTAAAAACCATAAATTTTCTATTGTACGTGAGTATTGTGGACATGGTATAGGCAAATTTTTTCATGAAGAACCTCAAGTATTACATTATGATGCTTATGATGGAGGAGTTATTTTACAAAAAAATATGACCTTTACTATAGAACCAATGATTAATACAGGAGATCATCGTGTTAGAGTAATGAAAGATGGCTGGACAGTAAAAACAAAAGATAGAGGTTTGTCAGCACAATACGAGCATACTTTAGCTGTTACTAATAATGGATGTGAAATTTTCACTTTACGAAAAGAAGAAGAACAATTTATTTCAGCTATTATGAATAATAAATAATGTAATATATAAATAATAAATATTAAAATGATGTATTTAATCTGGATTTATAACTGGTCAATTATTTATAAATTTAAATATAAAACTTTTAATATTTTATTATATCAATAATACAATGCGCTAATTATAATTTCAATTAATTAAATTAATTATTCAATTTAAATATATTTTTTATATTAAATAGATTTAATATAATTGTTGTTTACATGCATTTTGTTATCAACAACTATTAGAACTACTAGTTCTAATGGATTTTTTTACTTTTAAAATATATTTAAACATAAAAATAATCATACATAACTTGTTATAAACAAATTATATTATCAAGTTATATAATACAAATAGTTAAAAAAATATAAAAATTTTAGCAGTATGCTATATATTTTTTACATAATTATAAAAATTTTTTCAAAATATATAATCTTATTTATTATCGATATTAATCGTAAGTAATTATGTAATATTAATAAAGTTGCACTCTATACTAATTTTGTATTTATTTTAAATAGTAATAATTTTATAGTTTTAAAATTTTATTTTAATAAAAATACTAATAATTTAATAGCATTTAGTAACTATAAAAAATGACAATTATCTTTTAAATAGTTAATTTAATATTAGTATTAATTTAAAAATTGATTATACATACACCATATAATGGAAATATAATTATGAAAGTAACAGAATTAATTTTAATAAGACATGGAGAAAGTGAGTGGAATAAGGAAAATAGATTTACTGGTTGGACTGATATTAATCTTTCTTATAAAGGAAGAAAAGAAGCAATATCTGCAGGTAAATTATTTAAAAAAAAAGGATTTATTTTTAATTATGCCTATACGTCATTTTTAAAACGTGCTATTCACACTTTATGGTATATTTTAGATCAAATAGATCAACAATGGATTCCATGTGAAAAAAATTGGAGATTAAATGAACGTCATTATGGTGCATTACAAGGTTTAAATAAAACAGAAATAGCAAAAAAATATGGTGATAACCAAGTTAAACTATGGAGACGAAGCTTTAAAATTACACCACCAGCATTAACTATAGATGATTTTCGTTATCCTGGTCATGATATTCGTTATTCAAATTTAAAACCAACAGAAATTCCTGTTACTGAAAGTCTTGCTAATACAATAACACGAGTGGTCCCATTTTGGGAAACAGTAATTAAACCTAGAATTGCAAAAAATGAAAAAATTATTATTGTTGCTCATGGCAATTCATTAAGAGCATTAATTACACATTTAAATAAAATGACAGAAGAAGAAATTATCGAGTTAAATATTCCTACTGCTATGCCAATAGTATATGAATTTGATAAAAATATTCAACCAATTAATAATTTTTATCTTATATAATTAATTTTGCAATAGTAAATAAAAAATAAAACTGTTCCAAAAAACTAATATATTTTATGCTTATTTTTAATTTATCAAGGTAAAAAAATATTTTTTAATATAAAACACTTTTATTTATTATTTATGATTATTATGAAAATAAAAAAATTAAAGATTAAAAAAGAAAATTAAGAATGTCACATAAGTTTAAAATTACTAATTAATTAGTAGCTAAATTATTAGTAGCTAAATTATTACTTTTATCTAATTTTAATAAAAAGATATATTTTTATTTGTTTTTGAATATAATTAGAATTAATTAATAATAATTTAAATTATATTCAGTAATGAGATATTACTAAAGAATTTTTTAAACAATTAATTATTAATTTACATCATTCATAATTGGGTCGTACAGGATTCGAACCTGTGACCAATTGATTAAAAGTCAACTGCTCTACCAACTGAGCTAACGACCCCAAAATATTAAATAAAAAATAAAATTTAATTAATAATGGGCGATATCAGATTTGAACTGATGACATCCTCCTTGTAGGGGAGACGCTCTACCAACTGAGCTAATCGCCCAATACTCTTCAATAACTATTTTATAAAGATATATTATAAGGATAGTTCTATACGAGTCAAGGTTTAAAAAAATGTTTGTAACATGAAATTTAAGAAAATAAACAAAAATATTTTTTTAAATTTGCTTTTAAAATTCTAGTAATATTAATAATATTTTGATTTTTATATTAAAAAACAAAATATTAACTGTTTTTAACAAAATTTATTATTTTTTATAAATTATTATTTATTAATATAAATGAATAAATAATAATTCAGGTAATTTTATATGAATAAAATAAGAACCAGATTTGCACCAAGTCCAACAGGTTATCTCCATATTGGTAGTGTTAGAACTGCACTTTTTTCATGGCTTTATAGCAAACATAATAATGGTAAGTTTATTTTACGTATTGAAGATACAGATCTTGAACGTTCTACTCAAAAATCAATTGACAACATAATAGATGGAATGCATTGGTTAAATTTAAATTGGGATGAAGGACCTTATTATCAAAGTAAACGATTAAAAAGATATAATTCAGTTATAGAACAAATGATTAAAAAAGGAATTGCATATCGTTGTTACTGTTCTAAAGCAAGATTAGATAATTTACGTAAAAAACAAATTGCTAGAGGTGAAAAACCTCGTTATGATGGTTTTTGTCGTAATAATATTCATAATTATAAATATAATGAATCTCATGTAGTACGGTTTCGTAATCCTCAAGAAGGTGATGTTATTTTTGAAGATCAAATACGAGGTTTAATTAAATTTAGTAATATTGAGCTAGATGATCTCATTATACGTCGTACTGATGGGTTGCCTACTTATAATTTTTGTGTTGTTATTGATGATTGGGATATGAAAATAACACATGTTATTCGCGGTGAGGATCATATCAATAACACTCCAAGACAAATTAATATATTAAATGCTCTTGGTGCACCTATACCTGTATATGCTCATATTTCAATAATTTTAGGAGAAGATGGTAAGAAATTGTCTAAACGACATGGAGCAGTAAGTATTATGCAATACCGTGATGACGGTTATTTGCCAGAATCTTTATTAAACTATTTAGTTCGTTTAGGTTGGTCTCATGGAAACCAAGAAATTTTTAGTATAGATCAAATGATTAATAATTTCTCATTGCATGCGATTAATAAATCTGCGAGTACTTTTAATATAGATAAATTATTATGGCTAAATCATTATTATATTAATTCATTACCTGCTGAATATGTTACTACTCATTTATCATGGCATATAGAACAACAGGGTATAAATATAAATAAAGGACCAAGCTTATTAAATATACTAAGCCTATTTAGTAAACAATCTAAAACTTTAAAAGATATAGTTAATTCATGCAATTATTTTTATAAGGATTGTATTCCATTTAATAATACATTGATAAAAAAGTATTTATATCCAATGGCTATTTTACCATTAAAAATAGCAAGAAAAAAATTAGAAAAAATTAATCATTGGACATATGAAAATATACGTCAAGTAATTAAATCAACTGCTACAGAACTGAATGTTGATATTGGAAAGGTTGGAATGCCCATTAGAATCGCCATAACTGGGATCAGTCAATCACCTAATATTTACGAAATTATATATATATTAGGTAAAAATAGATCATTAAAACGTATTGATGAAGCTTTAATGTATATAAAGAATAATAAAAATTATTTAAGTTAATTGAACTAACTAATTTAGTTATGCTAAAATATGTTTATAAAATATATTAGTAATAATAGCAGTAGGATTTTTTATAAAAATGTTTTAATTATTTTTATTTAAAATTTAAATGTTTTTATATTTCATATAATAATTTTATTTGATTATTGGGGCTATAACTCAGATGGTAGAGTACTTGTATGGCATACAAGTGGTCAGCGGTTCGATTCCGCTTAGCTCCATTAATTTCTTTGCTTTACATCATTCATATATTACATTTGATACGTGTTATTAACATATTTTTTGATTATTTTTATTTTAAAGTAATCGAAATATAAGTATATTATATATATATATTATTTTATTAGCCATAAGATAATAAACATAAAATATATAAATATTTTAAATTTAAAAACTTATATATATTTTTAATATTTTAAGCATGTAAAAAATACAATAATTTAAGTTTAATAAAATCATTTGTACTATTTTTTATAATTCTAGATATAATTTTTTATTTTAAAATTATTAAATAATTTATCAATTGATATCTTTATTTCTTAATTTCTTATTTCATTTTATATTTACTAATTTTTTATTTAATAGACAATTAATAATATTGTAAATTATTACAATCATGATCATTATAAAAATTTTTTTCAATTATGAAAAAATATTAAAAATATTCAATCAATATTTAGCTAAATACAATATTTTTTTAATATTTTGCTTTAAATCAATATGATTAGATCATTTTTTTAACAAAAAATTCATATGATTAAATATTTTAAATTATTAATTTTATAAATCTAATTAAAAAATTTACTAACTTATTAATAGATAATATTTTTATATAATAAATATTATAATAATTTCATTAAATGATCTTCATTAATTATTTCTATTCCTAATTTCTTTGCCTTTAATAATTTAGTCTTTGAACCAAAATTACCCGAGATCAATAAATTAGTTTTTTTAGAAATATTATTTGTAACTTTTGCTCCAAATGATATTAATTTATCTTTTATTTCATTTCTAGTTAAACAACTTAGTCTTCCAGTTAAAGCTATTGTTTTATTGATAAATTTATTATCCTTTTTTTTATCTGGTATTGTTTGTAAATTAATGCCAATTTCATTAATTAGTTTATTGATAATATCTATATTATATTTATCATTAAAAAAATTAATAATGTAACTAGCAATTTTTTCACCAACATGTTGTATTTCTTTTAAAGATTCTATATCTGTATTCATTAGCGAATTTAAATTAGCATAATTGATTGATAAATTGATAGATGTTGTTTCTCCAACTTCTCTAATACCTAATGCATAAATAAATTTTGCTAATGTGATTTCTTTTGATTTATTAATAGAATTAATTAAATTACGCGCTAATTTATATCCTATGCGATTTAAGCTAGTTAAAATATCAACTTTTAACAAATAAAGATCAGCTACTGTCATTACATATTTTTTGTCTACTAATTGATCAATAATTTTATTTCCTAAGCCTTCAATATTCATTGCACGTTTAGAAACAAAATGCATCAAGGTTCTTTTAAGTTGAGCTGCACAAATCAAACCACTAGTACAACGTATTACAACTCCATTATCAATACATTTAATATTTGAACCACAAACTGGACAATATCTAGGCAATTGAATTTTAAGACTATTGATAGGCCTTTTATTTATAACTACATTAATAATTTGTGGTATGACATTTCCAGCTCTATGAATAACGACAGTATCTCCTATATGTAATCCTAAACGTCTAATTTCATCAAAATTGTGTAATGTTGCATTACTTATGGTAACACCTTCAATTATAATAGGTTCTAATTTAGCAACAGGTGTAATTATACCTGTACGACCCACTTGAAATTTGATATCTTTTAGTAAAGTAATATGTTCTTGATTAGTAAATTTAAATGCTACAGCCCAACGTGGTGCTCTAGTGATAAATCCTATTTTTTTTTGTAGTAGTAATGAATCTACTTTAATAACAATACCATCAATATCAAAACCTAAACTTAAACGATTCTCTTTAATTTCATTATAATAAGATAAAATTTGTTCCCTATTTTGACAACGTTTTATTTTATCACTAACTGGTAAACCCCATTTCTTAAACTGTATTAAACATTTATATTGACTATCTGGTAAATTTTTACCATAGCTTGATCCAAAGCCGTAACAAAAGAAGGATAACGATCTCTTAGCAGTGATACTAGGGTCAAGATTTCTTAATGAACCAGCTGCTACATTACGTGGATTAGAAAAAATTTTTCCATTATTACGTTTTGAATTTTCATTCAACTTTTTAAAATTTTTATGAGTCATAAATACTTCACCACGAATTTCAATACGTTCAGGAATATTATCACCAAATAAACGTAAGGGGATATCTCGAATAGTACGAATATTAGTAGTAATATTTTCACCTATTTTACCATCTCCACGAGTAGCAGCTCGGATTAATACACCATTTTCATATAATAAACTTACCGCCACCCCGTCTACTTTAAGTTCACAACAAAACATTAATGTTTCGTTGTTTTTTAAAATTTTATGAACTCGTTTATCAAAAGATAAATAATTAGCTTTATCAAAAATATTATCTAATGATAACATCGGTGTATCATGATACACTTGATCAAAAATTTTTAATGGCAAGCCACCAACTCGTTGTGTTGGGGAATCATTAGTAATTAATGCTGGATATTTCTCTTCTAAATTTTTTAATTCTTGCATCATTAGATCATATTCTAAATCAGATATTACAGGTGTATCTAGCACATGATATTGATATTCATGATATCGCAATTGCTGTTTTAGTTGTGTAAGGTAACTTTGTTTTTCTTTCATTTTTTATAAATCTAAAGTATAATATGATATAAGTTAATAACTAATTATTTTAAAATTATAATTCTGATGTTTCATTATATAGTTTTTCATTCATAATGAAAGATATTGTTATTTTTATATGACAAATAAGTAATATATTTTAAAATTTAAAGTATTAAATTTATATTTACTTTTGATAAAAATATACTTTTGATAAAAATATATTTAAATTATAAAGATAGTTATTTTTTTAATTAAAATTTAATTTTTAATTTAAATATAAAAATATTCAATATTATTGAATAAGCTAAATAGCTCTGTAAAACTAAAAATATTAACAAAAATACAGTCTGCTTTTTTTTATTCAGATTAAAGCCATATTTCAAAATATGGCTAATAATAAGGTATGCTTTACTTATAATATATCTATCGTAAAATTTTAAAAATATATTTTTTATTAGCAAATAATAGCTAATTTTCTGCTTAATTTTACAATTTTATATAATCTAAGTATTTAGTATTATAAATTATTTTAGTTAAAAATTATATACGTAAATATATATTTAATTTTTGAATTTATTGAAAGTAAGTAAAGTATATTCTAGTTTTAGCTAATTTTCTTTATTTTACATTATTTAAAAGAGTCTATATTGCTATCGCTAATTAATTTATATCTTGGTATATAAATTTACTTTTTAAAAATTAAAATACACTAAATTATTTAGTGACCTGTGAAATAACATAAAAATTGACCAAATACTATTAGTATTCTCTATAACGACATCAACGACATCTAATTATAGACAATTGGAATATTTAGCATTTTAATTTTAAGTAAATGATTACTTTAGAATAAATATGTTACGTAATGTTAATGAAGCATTAATTAAAATTTACATAAGATAAATATAACTAGTCTTCCTAAAACTTTGCATATATATTACATCATTTTAATTATCTATTTTTAATTTTTTATTATATCAAAGATATATTACTTAATTTTATTAGTGTGCAATTTATTTTATTATTAAGTCACTTAAGATATTAATTATTAATATATTATTTTTATGGAATAAAAATATCCCACAAATTATAATATCAATCTTAATAAAATAATAAACTTGTGTTAATATTTTTTATTATAAATTCTATTTGTTAATGATTTTAATTATTTGCGTTTATTGCTTATTGATATTTTTGCAAAAAATTAATTTACTTATTATATATTTAATGTAAATATAAATATATATAATGCAATAATAAAATAATGTACATTGTAAATATTATTTAAATAATTTCAGTAATTTTAAAATTTAATTTTAGTTTAGTAAACTATTTAATAATGATTAAATATAGAGAATTAAGAGAATTAAATTTAAACAAACAAAGAAATAACATAATTATTTTTGAAATAACTTTAGTGTAAAGAAAAATTGTTTTTATATTAATATTAAAACATTACTAAATAATAATTTTATTTTAAATATGCCAGTATTATATGCCAGTATTTTCTTCTTACATATTTTTGAAAAATAAAGTACGCAAAAATAATATATCTTAGTAATTACATAATTGATATATAATAAATTATTTATCTTTTTTATAAGATATATTATCATTTTGAATATACTTTTATATCCTTTGATAAAGAATATTTTAGCATATTTAATTTAAAAATTATTTTTTGTGTTATAGATCAAAATTTAATATGTATTGAGATGATTTATTTAAATGAGTTTAGTATTTAAGCTATTGAGTGTTCAATAATCAAAATTTAATTTTAAATAAGTAGTAAAAATTTATGTGAGTTATGTTACAGGATATAAGTCATAATATGTGAATATATTGACTATTTTTATATTTAAATAAACTATTTTTACAAAGAAAAAAATAATGGTATTATCTTAAATAATACAGCAAAGTATTTTTGAATATTACTGAAAGTAATTAAATTTATTGAGGTAAATGATATGTTCCAACAAGAAGTCACCATCACAGCAGCTAATGGTCTTCATACTCGTCCTGCAGCACAATTTGTTAAAGAGGCAAAAAATTTTTCCTCAGAAATAACACTTACCTATAATGGTAATGGTAAATCTGCTAGTGCTAAAAGTTTATTTAAACTACAAACCCTTGGATTAACTCAAGGGACTGTCGTAACTATTTCTGCGGAAGGTGAAGATGAAAAAAAAGCAGTAGAACATCTTGTTAAATTAATGTCCGAATTGGAGTAATGAAATTACATCATAAATAATTTTTATTTATCATATATCCCTAAATATAAAATAAGGGATATTTATTTTAGTTATTACAATATAAAAGCAATAATCCTATAAGTTAATTATTATTTTTTGCCCAGTAGTAAGGTAACATTTATGATTTCAGGAATTCCAGTCTCACCAGGTATCGCCTTTGGTAGGGTATTAATACTTAAAGAAACATCAATTATTGTGAATTATAAAAAAATTTCTAATGATCAAATTAGTAGTGAAATTAATCGTTTTATTGTTGGCCGTAAAAAAACAGTAAACCAATTACAATCGATAAAAAAAACTGCTAAAAAAAATCTTGGTGAAAAAAAAGCAGAAATATTTGAAGGGCATATAATGCTCATTGAAGATGAAGAATTTGAAAAAGAAATTCTTTCTTGTATAAAAAAAGAATATAAAACAGCAGATGCTGCAGTTCAAAAAATGATAAAAAAACAAACTACAGCATTAGAAGAATTAAATGATGAATATTTCAAAGAACGAATCACTGATGTTATAGATATAGGTAAACGATTATTAAAAAATATTTTAGGAATACCCATTGTTGACCTTAGTTTAATTACAGAAAAAATAATTTTAGTTGCAGTTGATCTTACTCCATCTGAAACAGCACAATTAAATTTAAATAAAGTACTAGGTTTTATTACTGATTTAGGTGGCCGTACTTCTCATACTTCAATTATGGCTAGATCATTGGAAATCCCAGCTATTGTTGGTACAAGAAACGCAACAAAAAATATACACAAAAATGATTATATTATATTAGATGCAATTAATAATTGTATTTATCAAAAACCATCTAATTATGAAATTAATAGACTTCAATCAATCAAAAAAGAATATTTAAGTAAAAAAATAGAATTAGCAAAATTAAAAAATTTACCGGCAATAACTTTAGATGGACACCAAGTTGAAATTTGTGCAAATATTGGTACTTTACATGATTTAGAAATAGCTAAGTGTAATGGTGCTGAGGGTATAGGTTTATATCGTACTGAGTTCTTGTTTATGGATCGTAATAACTTACCTAGTGAAGAAGAACAATTTCAAGCATATAAAATGATTGCAGGGGCTATGGAACAACAATCCATCATTGTGCGTACAATAGATATTGGTGGAGATAAAGATCTTCCATATATGAATTTTCCAAAAGAAACTAATCCATTTCTTGGATGGAGGGCAATTCGTATTTCTCTTGATCGTAAAGAAATACTACATGCTCAATTACGTGCTATTCTTAGAGCATCTATCTTTGGTAAGTTGAGAATTATGTTTCCTATGGTTATTTCTGTAGAAGAAATTCGTACCCTAAAAGAAGAACTAACATTACTAAAAAAACAATTAATCAAAGAAAAATATGATTTTGATAAATCTATTGAAATTGGAATAATGATTGAAACACCATCTGCAGCAATTATTGCTCATCATTTAGTAAAAGAAGTAGATTTTTTTAGTATTGGTACAAATGATCTTACACAGTATACATTAGCAGTTGATCGTGGAAATGATCTTATTTCTCATCTTTATAATCCTATGTCTCCTTCAGTATTAAGACTTATTAAACAAGTTATTGATATTTCCCATGCAGAAAACAAATGGACAGGTATGTGTGGGGAGCTAGCTGGGGATGAGCGTGCTACAATATTATTACTTGGTATGGGATTAGATGAATTTAGTATGAGTGCAATTTCTATTCCAAATATTAAAAAAATTATCAGGAATGTAAGATTTAATGATGCAAAAATTTTAGCAGAAGAAGCTCTTAATCAACCTACAGTAAGAGAATTGATGGATTTAATTAATTCTTTTATTAAAAAAAACAATTTTACTAAAGTTATTAGCTAATAATTTACTCCATAAAAATAATTGATAAGGAAAAATCTTATGGGTTTATTTCATAAATTAAAATCATGGATTTTAAATAATAATAACAATGTCTTTAATATTGATATTAAAGCTCCAGTTTCTGGTAATATTGTTAACATAGAAGATGTTCCTGACATTGTTTTTGCAGAAAAAATTGTTGGAGATGGTGTTGCTATAAAGCCAACTGGTAATAAAATAGTTGCACCAATCAATGGAACTATTGGAAAAATATTTGATACAAATCATGCATTTTCTATTATATCAGATAATGGTATTGAATTATTTGTACATTTTGGAATTGATACAGTAAAATTAAATAGTGAAGGATTTAAACGTATAGCAAAGACAGGACAAAAAGTAAAAACAGGCGATTTAATATTGACATTTGATTTAAATGTTTTAGAAAAAAAAGCAAAATCTATATTAACACCTGTTGTTATTTCTAATATGGATGAAATAAAAGAACTGGCAAAATTTACTGGTTCCGTGATTGTTGGAGAAACAGTTATTATGCAAATAAGAAAATAAATTAATATAATTTATAAAAATACATTATGTTTTATTTTTTGTGTTAAAGCTATAAATTACTTTAATTATCACAATATATATAATTATGATTTATATTAGTAAAATTTATTATATAGTATAATTTATTATATTTTTAATATTTGTTATTTTTATAGTTATTTATTATGATAATTAATAAAATTAATTAATATTTATTGCTATTTTTTAATAAAAGAAAAATAGAGAATATTTATTCCTACTTAGTTAATTTTTACTATTCATAATATAAGATTTTATTCATTAAGTATATAATAAAAAGTATTCTTACTATAGGGTAATAAGGTCATAATGATAAAAAAAAAGAGTTAAATATTGCTAATTTAAGAAGGGAATATACTAAAGGTATTTTAAGACGTAAAGATTTAACTAATGAGCCGTTAGTTTTATTTGAACGTTGGTTAAAGGAGGCTTATATTTTTAAGTTGATTGATCCAACAGCTATGTGTGTTACAACAGTAGATATTAATGGACAGCCATATCAAAGAATGGTCTTGCTTAAACATTATGATAAAAAAGGACTCGTGTTCTATACGAATTTATCTAGTCGTAAAGCACAACATATCACTCATAATAATAAAATAAGTTTATTATTTCCTTGGTATCAGGTTGATCGTCAAGTTTGTTTTCTGGGAAAGGCGGAAAAACTTTCCACAATTGAGGTTATAAAATATTTTCAAAGTCGGCCAAAAGATAGTCAAATAACAGCTTATATTTCACATCAATCTACAAAAATTACAACTAGAGATATATTAGAAAATAAATTTTTTGAATTAAAACAAAAAATGAGAAGAGGTAAAATACCATTACCTAGCTTTTGGGGAGGATATCGAGTTAAATTTGATAGCGTAGAATTTTGGCAAGGTAGATCTAATCGACTACACGATAGATTTTTATATCAATGGAAATATGATCACTGGCAAATTGATCGATTAGCTCCATAAACTGAAATAATTATTTATAAATAACAAACTTACTTGTTATTACTATTTAATAAGTTAATTTATTAAAATTGTATTAATTTTTATATAATTTTATCCATAAAATTAATAAGATAAATTATATGGAGATATTAATGTTTAATGAAAATCCAATAAAAATACTGCAAGAAAGAGATTTAATTATAAAATCGACTAATGAAAAATTATTAATAAAAAAATTATCTAAAGAATCAATAACGCTTTATTGTGGATTTGATCCTACCACTGATAGTTTACATTTAGGACATTTAATTCCATTATTATGTTTAAATCGTTTTCAACAGATTGGACATAAACCAATAGTGTTGATTGGTGGAGCTACAGGTTTAATAGGTGATCCTAGTTTTAAATCTGCCAAACGGAAATTAAATACTAGTGAAAATATCCAGAAATGGGCAGAAAAAATATGTAATCAGATTTCATTATTTCTTGATTTTAATTGTGGTAAAAATAGTGCTAAGATAGTTAATAATTACGAATGGTTTAGCAAAATGCAAGTATTGACATTCCTGCGTGATATTGGTAAATATTTCTCGGTTAATCAAATGATTAATAAAGAAGCTATTAAACAACGTATTCAAAGGGATTATTTTGGTATCTCATTTACTGAATTTTCATACAATATATTTCAATCTTATGATTTTGCTAATCTTTATTATGAATATGATGTTCAATTACAAATAGGTGGCTCTGATCAATGGGGGAATATTACGTCAGGTATTGATTTAACTCGTCGGTTATATAAAAAACTAGTTTTTGGATTAACAGTACCACTAATTATTAAATCTGATGGAACTAAATTTGGTAAAACAGAATCTGATGTAATATGGTTAGATCCAAAAAAAACTAGTCCATATAAATTTTATCAATTTTGGATCAATACGTCAGACAACGATATTTACCGTTTTCTTAAATTTTTTACATTTATACCAATTGCAGAAATTAATGCAATGCAACAAGAAGAAGTTCAAAATACAGGATTAATACCTAAATCTAAATATATATTAGCAGAAAAAGTTACCAAATTAGTACATGGTCTAGATGGTTTAAAATCTGCTCAGAGAATTACAAACAGTTTATTTTCCAATACTGTTTTAAATTTAACACAAAAAGATTTTTTGCAATTAGAACAAGATGGTATTCCAATGACCAAGTTAAATACTGGGATAAACATACAACAGGCATTAGTAGATGCAAAATTAGCTACTTCTCGTAGTCAAGCTAGAAATTTAGTAATATCAAAATCTATAACTGTTAATGGTGAAAAATTAATTAATCCAGAATATATTTTTACTACTAAAGATCGGTTATTTAGTCGTTATTCTTTGCTTAAACGTGGAAAAAAAAATTACTGTTTAATTAATTGGCAATAATTATTTTAAAAAATAAAATCATCTTTTACTTAAAAAAGATAGATATATTATATAGTGATTTACTTTATTACAATTTACTATTTACTTAAATAGTCACTAATAAATTTAAGATAATGTTGTAATATTTTTATCAACTTCTATAAATTGATAAAAATCACTATAAATAATATATTATTTTCATATTTTATCTTTAATAATGTAAATTTGTTTATTTTATATATTTTAAAATAATTTTATATTTCATTAGGAAACAAACATAATGACTAGTAAAGGTGTAAATAAGGTTATACTTATAGGTAATTTAGGACAAAACCCTGAAATTCGTTATATGCCAAATGGTGGTATTGTTGCAAATTTCCCCTTAGCTACTTCTGAAAGTTGGCGTGATAAACAAAGTGGAGAAATAAGAGAAAAAACAGAATGGCATCGTATTGTAATTTTTGGTAAATTGGCTGAAATAGCAGAAGAATATTTACGTAAGGGTTCACAAGTATATATAGAAGGATCATTGCAAACACGTAAATGGCAAGATCAAAATGGGTTAGATCGATACACTACAGAAGTTATAGTTAACATCGGTGGTACTATGCAAATGTTAGGTTCTAGAAATGTATCGCAAGAAAGCATAACACAAAATAATATTTCTGGAAATTTTGATAAACCACAAAAACCACAGCAACCTAAACAGCATAGTGATGCTAATTTAAATATAGATTCTAATAAAGAGAATACTGATATACTTACTGAGTCGATAATTAATTTTGATGATGATATTCCATTTTAATAAATATAATTGGTATTATTTAAATAATAGTATTGAAACATTAAATGAAAAACATTTAGAAAAATGTTTTTCATTTAAATTTCGTTAAAAAATAAATTAATGATATAATGACAATATTATAAACAAAATTTTAAAAAGTAATTAACATGTTTATTAAAA
Source organism: Candidatus Arsenophonus lipoptenae (assembly GCF_001534665.1). Lineage (NCBI taxonomy): Bacteria > Pseudomonadati > Pseudomonadota > Gammaproteobacteria > Enterobacterales > Morganellaceae > Arsenophonus > Candidatus Arsenophonus lipoptenae. Next base: position 47,556 of record NZ_CP013920.1, read on the forward strand.
ATATTTACTCAGATAGTAATAATAAATTGAATGATTTTTTTAAAATACAGCAACGCCATTCCACAACTTGTCGTGAAATTATTGCTGGTTTTACTGTTTTTTTATCAATGGTATACTCTGTGATAGTTATACCAAATATGTTAGGTCAAGCTGGTTTTCCAAAAACAACAGTTTTTATTGCTACTTGTATGATCTCTGGATTTGGATCATTATTAATGGGATTATGGGCTAATTTGCCAATGGCTATAGGTTGTGCTATTTCATTAACTGCATTAATAGCATTTAACTTAATTATTAGTCAAGGATTAAGTATTCCTATTATTTTAGGTGCCATTTTTTTAATGGGATGTTGTTTTACATTAATCTCTATTACTAATATACGTAGTTTTATATTACGAAATACGCCGATGGGGATTTCTCAGGGTATAGGAATTGGTATAGGATTATTTTTAATATTAATAGCTGCTAACAGCATTGGGTTAGTAATCAAAAATAATCAAGATGGGTTACCAATATCTCTTGGACAATTTAGTTCTTTTCCTGTGATTATATCTCTTATTGGTTTAGCTGTTATTTCCGGTTTAGAAAAAAGAAAGATACCTGGTGGGGTATTAATAGTTATCATTACAATTTCTATTTTAGGTTTGATATTTGATCCAAAAGTAAAATATTATGGTTTATTTAAACTGCCAACTATTGGTGTAAATGGTTTATCATTATTATTTAATATGGATATTATTGGTGCATTGGATCCAGTTGTTTTACCTAATTTATTTGCATTAATTATTACAGCTATTTTTGATGCTACCGGGACAATTAGGGCAGTAGCTAGTCAAGCCAATCTTTTAGATGAAAAAAATCAAATTATTAATGGTGATAAAGCGATAATATCAGATTCAATAAGTAGCATCTTTGCTGGTATCCTTGGTACTTCTCCAGCAGCAGTATATATTGAATCTGCAGCAGGTACTGCAGTTGGTGGTAAAACTGGATTAACTGCAGTAGTAGTTGGCTTATTATTTTTATTGATCATATTTTTATCACCTATATCTTATTTAGTGCCAGCTTATGCAACAGCTCCAGCATTAATGTATGTAGGTTTATTAATGTTAAGTAATATTAAAAAACTAAATTTTAATGATTTGATTGATACTATTTCTGGTTTACTTTGTGGAGTTTTTATTTTATTAACTTGTAATATTGTAACTGGTATTATGATTGGGTTTGCTTGCTTAGTTATTGGTCGTTTTTGTGCTGGGGAATGGCATAAATTAACTTTAGGTGCTATTTTAATAGCAGTGATATTAATCACATTTTACATTAGTGGTTTAGCTATAGTGGTTTAGCTATTTAATAGCAAAAAAAATTATATAAATAATAATAAATTTTTTATAATTTTTTTTTAAATTTCTTAAATTCATTAACTGTAGGGGATTTTTTTTACTAAAAAACTAATATTCATTGCAATAATCTTAAGGATTATACTTTTATATTTATTAAATATTAAAATAAAATTTCACTATTTTATAAGTTAAAAAATTATATATTTTATTTTTTCTTTTATCTAAGCATTAATAGTAATAAAAATTCTAATTTACTAATTAATTTTTTTGTAAGATTATTAATAATAAATTAACTTATTATATTTTATAATATTAATAACTAATATTATTTATAAAATATTTTTTAATTTTATTTAAATATTCAAAAATGAATCAAAAAATAATTTAAACAAACGCTTACTACTCTACTACTCTAATATATATCAGTATCTGATATATATTAGTATAATACTTTATGTTTTACAATAAATTCACTTAAAAAGTTATTTTGTTTTTTTATATTTTAAAAAGTAGAACTATTATTAATAGTAGTATATTTTATTTATTTAAAATACTAATTTTTTTGGAAGTAATTTTAAAAATCACTATTATAAATATAGGTTATGCTGTTTATCTAATGCTGTATTATTAGCTTAATATTATGGAGTAGTTGCATTATATATTATTACTGAAATAGTAATATTATTAAATAATAGGTAATCATCTTTAATTGTTAAAAAAATTGAATTATTTGTAATCGAAAAAACTTAATTTTAGTAAAATTGCAAATAAATTTTCAATTTTACTAAAATAGTAATAATAATTATATTATGGTCTAGCAACTACTTAATATAATAATCCATTATTTAAATATGGCAACCATTATTTCTTTAAAGAAACAGAATAGTTATTAGTTAACTGTAATAATATTCCAAATTATTTGATTTGTGCAATTATGTAATAAAACAAAATACGTAAAATTATGTTGTAAAAAATTATTAATTAAAATACAAAAAAATAGTCTATAGATTAGTAATAAAATTAGGATTAAATAACTTTAGAGATTCTGTAGTATAGTAGGTAATGAAGCCTATCAAAAAAATATTTAGGCGATAATATTAAACCTATTTTGCAAAACAGTAATTTTTTCTTAATTCCAAAGTAATTCATACTTTAGATAATTTAAAAAATCAACGTGATCGTGATATTGTTTCAGCTAATCGTTTAATTACTGAATTGAAAAACATCAAAATTATATTTTTACCTATAATCTATTTAATTATAATTAATTTTAATAATCATAGTATTTAAACCATAATTATTAAAATAAATATATTAAATATAAATTAATTCATAGCAATAAGTTTATAACCTTATTTACAAAAACAAATTAAAAATATAATGTTTAACAACAATATCTTCATAAAGATATATTTTGATAATAGATCATATCACGTAATACACTTTTATATATTATTTTATTCTAAAAAATATAAAGGTATATTATACTTAGTAAATTTGATTTCCATTAATAAACTTTATAAAATATAAAAACAAGATGCATTTCTTTTATTAATCTCTTGATATTAATATCTTGATAAATAAAGATTAATAAGATCTAAATATAATTTTTTTAAAACAAATATAATAAAAGCATTTTTCTTATAAAAGTTTTATTACTTAACTACAAAATTTTAAATTTTTTTATCATAAAATCAATAAAAATTATTTTTTTAGTTTTAAAAAAAATTAAAAAAGTTATATTATATAATAATATATACAATAACATAGATTGTATGCTAATCTTCTAGCATTATTACTGAATATAAAATTCCTTTTTAGGTCAAAAAAAGATATTAAAAGATTAACAATAAAATAAATTAAATTAAGTATTTATTTTCTATTTTTAAGAAATTACTGGTTATAAATTCTACTCATAATACATATAATATACCATTATAAGAATTAACTTATGCATATAAACTATTTATCAAAGTATGATCATATACTTTTTCCATTAAGCTTAGTGTTATTTGAATTTACTGTGTATATAGCTAATGATATGATTCAACCTGCTATGTTAGAAATTGTAAAAAGTTTTCATGTTGGGGTAGAATGGGTACCAACTTCTCTAACAGCATATTTGGCTGGAGGAATATTTCTACAATGGTTATTTGGTCCTTTATCAGATAAAAAAGGACGACGCCCAGTAATGCTTTTAGGTGTTCTTTTTTTTATTTTTAGCTGTTTAAGCATTTTATTTGTTTCAAATATTAAACAATTTATATTTATGCGATTTCTTCAAGGAATAGGATTATGTTTTATTGGTACTATTGGTTATGCAACGATACAAGAATCTTTTACTGAAACTATTTGCGTTAAAATTATTGCACTGATGGCTAATATTGCTTTAATAGCACCATTGTTAGGTCCATTAATAGGTGCAACATTAATTAATATTCTGTCTTGGCAAACGATGTTTATCATTTTTGCTATTTTAGCTCTAACCTCATTTATAGGTTTATTTTTTTTTATGCCAGAAACAGTCCTTAGAAAAGGAGAAAAATTATCTATTTATATGTTATGGTGTGATTATAAACTAGTATTTAAAAATTTACTATTTATTTATGGTGCATTTGCAATTGGTTTTGTAAATTTACCTCTACTTTCATGGATTGCACTCTCTCCACTTATTCTAATAAATAAAGAAAACCTTCAAATTTTTACTTATGCTTTATTACAAATACCTGTATTTGGAGGATTAATTATAGGGAATATAACATTAAGTTATTTAACAAAAAAATTGACATTAATTCAACTAATAAAATTAGGTGGTAACCCAATAGTTATTGGTTTATTAATTTCTTTATTTTCAGTATTTTATCCATCAGTAACTTATTTATCGATTACTGTTGGATTAAGTTTATATTCATTCGGTCTAGGCATAATAAATTCCTGTTTAACAAGATTAACGTTATTTTCTAGTAATATTAGTAAGGGAACAGTTTCCGCTGCCATGGGGATCATAAGTATGATAATATTCGTTTTTGGGTTAGAAATTTCTAAAAAAGTGTATCTATTAGGAGATACAGATGCTTTCAATCTATTAAATTTATTAAGTGGATTATGTTGGTTAATTTTAATAATATTATTTATTAAAAAATTTCTATATAAGAAAAACATATCTAATATAAAAGACTGATAAAACATTTTAAATAAAATATAAGGCTTTTATTTAATCAAATATCTTGCAAATAATATTTTTTTAATCTTAAAGAGCATTCAAAAGATATTTTTAATTTTATATAAAAAATAATATATGTAATCTTAAAATATAATACATTAACTATATATAATTTTTTATTTTCATGAAGCTAAATAACATATTTTAACTCTCAGAAAATTTTATTTATAGATTAAAATTACATAAAAATAACACTAAAATATTTTATAATATTACCAATAGATATAATTATATCTACCATCAGTAAGTATAATAAAAATTAATAATTTTAATAATTGATAATTTTAATATTATTAAATAATACGAAATATAAAAACATCAATTTTTGATATTTAAAATTAATTTAGAAAATCTAATATATCTAATTAATATAGAAAAGTTGAAAAATATTTATATATTTTCTTTAGTTAAAGAAAAGAAATTTTACATTATTTACAAGTTAAATGATTTATTTCAACAATAAAAGGTACATCTTATTTATGTTGCATTCTACTATCTTGTATATTAGTTTACGATATATTTGTGGACAAATGGGTAATATATTTTACCGATTAATATCAAATTTATCTACTATTGGCATTTCAATTGGTGTTATGTCATTAACTGTAGTTACTGCTATTACAAATGGTTTTGAATCATTATTACAAAAAAATATTTTAGAATATATACCACATGTTATTTTAACAACTCATTATGGGAATCTTAATCCAAATAAATATCCAGTAAAAAATATAAGTCACCTACAAGGGATAGATCGAGTAGATTCAATTGTAAAAAGTGACATTATCTTACAGAGCCAGTTAAATATAGGATTAGCAATTATGATTGGTATTAATATAAATTCATCAGATCCATTATTAAATTATCTAGAATACATTAATCCTGAAGTATTAAATACTGGTAGTTATAATGTTATTTTAGGTATAAAGTTGGCTGAACAACTAGGGGTAAATAAAGGAGATAAATTAAGATTAATTGTACCTGGTGTTAATAAATTTACTCCTATAGGAAGAATTCCAAATCAACGTTTATTTACCGTAGTTGGAACTTTTAATACTAATGGAGATACTGATAGTAATACATTATTAGTTAATCAAGAGGATGCTGCACGATTAATGGATTATCCTTTAGGTAACATCACTGGTTGGCGTCTTTATCTTAAAAAACCTTTAAATATTGATCAATTAAGCCAACAAACGTTACCAACAGATATAATATGGAAGGATTGGAGAGAACAGAAGGGTGAATTTTTTCAAGCAGTTAAAATGGAAAATAATATGATGAAATTGTTATTAAGTCTTATTATTATTGTAGCTGAATTTAATATTGCTATTTCACTATCATTATTAGTTATGGAAAAACAATCTGAAGTAGCTATTTTGCAAACATTAGGTTTAAATAGATTTAGAATCATGATTATTTTTATGTTACAGGGAATATTTATAGGAATTATTGGTAGTTTTATTGGAGTATTATTAGGTTTATTTATTGCAAAACATATTAATATAATAATGAAAATATTAGGTTTATTAGATAATAATATAGAATTACCGATATATATAGATTTTGTTCATGTGATTCTAATATATATATCAACTGTTGGTATTTCATTATTAGCTACACTTTATCCATCTTGGCGTGCAGCAACCATCCAACCAGCAGAAATTTTACGTTATGAATAATTTACCACTATTAGTTTGTCAAAATATTTGTAAAAACTATAAAGATGGAAATAACTTTATTAGTATACTTAAAAATATTTCTTTTTCTATAAAAAGAAAAGAAATGATAGCTATAATTGGTAATTCAGGTTCTGGTAAAAGTACATTATTACATCTATTAGGAGGATTAGATATACCAACTAAGGGTAATATTATCTTTAATGGTATAAAAATTAATTCTCTTTCAAATAGCAAAAGAGCAGAATTACGTAATCAAAAATTAGGTTTTATTTATCAATTCCATCATTTATTACCAGATTTTACTGCATTAGAAAATGTTATGATGCCTTTATTGATTAAAGGATTATTGAATAAAATTGCACAAAAAATAGCCAGTGAAATGTTAAAAGAAGTAGAATTATTACATAGAGCAAATCATAAACCTAGTGAATTATCTGGAGGAGAACGTCAAAGAGTTGCTATTGCTAGAGCACTAGTTAATAAACCAGATTTAATATTAGCAGATGAACCCACAGGTAATTTAGATTTATCTAATACGGATATAATTTTTAATTTATTGTTAAAATTGAATCAACAAAATGGCACTACATGTTTAATAGTAACACATGATTTATATCTTGCTAGTAGATTATCTTGCACATTAGAAATGCATGATGGTTATTTACAAAATTAATATATCTAAATTAAGAGTATAAATATTATTATGTCATTATTCTACACCTTAGTTATTGCGTTTCGTTTTATTCAAAGTACAAAAAAAAATAGTTTAATTTCATTAATATCAATTATTTCTATATTATGTATAGTTTTAGGTATTACAACATTAATTATAGGTTTAAGTGCAATAAATGGTTTTGAATACGAATTAAAAAATCGCATACTTTCAATTATTCCTCATGGAGAAATTACAGCTATTAATCAACCTTATTTGAATTGGAATAACGATTTAATTAAAATTCAGAAAACACCAGGTGTTGTTGCTGTATCACCTTATATTAATTTTATTGGATTACTTGAAAAGAAAAATATATTGAAAATTATAAAAATAATTGGTGTAGATTTATCATCAGAAAAAACAGTAAGTTCCTTACCTAATTTTATATTAGGTGATGCTTGGAAAGAATTTAAACAAAAAAATAATGAAATTATTTTAGGTCATGGTATTGCGAAAGAATTACAAATTTTACCAGGAGATTATATCTATATCTTAAACATCAATAATACATATGATAAAGATAAATTATATTTTCAACAACTACATAAAAATTTAGTTAAAGTGATTGGCGTATTTAAGCTAAATGGTATGTTGGATAATCAATTAGCAATAGTTCCACTGCAAGATGCACAGAATTATTTAGGATATAATAATGGTATTAATGGGTTTAAAATCAAAGTTAATAATATTTTTAAGGCAAATAAAATAGTATATAATGCAGGTATTAACACTGGTAATTTTATTACTATAAAAAGTTGGATAACAGATTATGGTTATATGTATAACGATATCAGAATGGTACGTGGTATAATTTATATTGCAATGATATTATTAATTAGTGTTGCTTGTTTTAATATTATATCTACACTATTAACGATATTAAAAAATAAAAGTATTGATATTGCAATATTAAAAACATATGGGGCTAAGAATTATTTTATTTATGCTATTTTTTTATGGTATGGATTAATCATCGGTATAATTGGATGTTTTTTTGGATTATTAATAGGTATTTCCATATCATTAAATTTAACAGATATTACTAAATATATAGAAAATATTATTGGTCATCCTATTTTATCAAGTGATATTTATTTTATTGATTTTTTACCTTCTAAGGTTAGAATTATAGACATATTATTTATAATTTCAATAACATTAATTTTAAGTATATTATCTAGTTTATATCCAGCTAAAAAAGCAATAACAATAGCTCCAGCAAGAATTTTAAATGGTAGTAATAATTATTAATTCTTAACGTAAAATTTTAACAATTATTAATCAAATAATTATTTTTATTCTTATAAAAAGAATTAAATAAATTAACTTAATTTCCATATAAATATGTAATCATTAAAATAAATTTTCTAATTAATTGATAATTGTTTTATCAACTTTGTTATTTTTTTAAAAGTATTAATTCATCAAAACAGATTTTAAATAAAATTTATGGATTTAAAATGAAAGATTATTTTTCAATATTTATTACTACTATTTTTACAAATAATGTTGTTCTAGTAAAATTTCTTGGTTTATGTCCTATTATAGCTGTATCTAAAAAATTAGAAACTACTATCGGTATGACATTTACAATGATATTTGTAATAACCTTATCATCAATATGCTCATGGATTATAGATAATCTTATTTTAATACCATTAAATTTAATATATTTACGTATATTTATTTTTATATTAATCACCTCTGTAGTTGTCCAATGTACTGAAATTATGCTATATAAAACCAATAAAATACTATATAGAAAATTAGGTATATTTTTACCATTAATGACTACAAACTGTACAATTCTTAGTGTAATTCTGTTAAATACACATCAATCACATAGTTTTTTAGAAGCTGCAGTGTATGGATTTTCTACAGCAATAAGTTTTTCTTTAATTATGATATTATTTTCAGCTATCAAAGAACGTATATCCTTAGCAAATATTCCTGCTCCATTTAAAGGGGCACCAATTGCTCTAATTACTATAGGTTTAATGTCTTTAGCATTTATAGGATTTAATGATTTTACAAAATTAAAATGAAACAAGTATTAATTGTAATTATTGTTGTTACTGCATTATTTTTTATCTTTGGATGTATTTTAAAAATTTTTTCTTTATTGATTAAAACAAAAGATAATCAAATAATAAAGAAAATAAATTATATTTTACCTCAAAGTCAATGTCGTAAATGTGGTCATCAAAATTGCCAATCATATGCAGAAGCGATAGTGATGGAGGGAAATGAAATAAATAAATGTAATCCAGGTGGGAAGTTAGTTGTTTTAAAAATTGCAGAATTACTTAATATAAAACCATTAGAAATTAATCTGAATAAATTTAAAAAAGAAAAACAAGTAGCTTTTATTGATGAAAATAATTGTATTGGTTGTTCAAAGTGTATCCAAAATTGTCCAGTAGATGTTATTATTGGAACAAAACATTCTATGCATACCATTTTAGAACAATTTTGTACTGGTTGCGAACTTTGTGTAACTCATTGTCCAACAAATTGTATTACTATGATTCCTACAAGAAATCATAATAACAATAAAAAATGGAATGGAATTACTATTCCAATACAAAGTATTAAAATACAAACCTAAAATATAAAAATAGTTGTCTTCTTTGTAAAAAAATTTAATTATGTTTAATATTTTTCAAAAATTTAAATTTAATAAAAAAAAGTTATTTGATATTTTAAATAAAATTTATCCATTTAAAATAAAAAAAAAAATAAATTTAGCTCCATTACGAATTCTTCCACTAGCTGATGAATTTATTATTCCTATCCAACAACATGTAGGTACGTCAGGAGATATTATTGTTAAGCCAGGTGATTATGTATTAAAAGGCCAACCCTTAACCATAGGTTGTAAATATAAAATTCCTGTGCATGCAACTACTTCAGGAACTATTATTGAAATAGTAGAATATATAACAGAACAATATTCTGGTCCAAAGGAACTTTGTATTAGACTAAAACCAGATAATAAAGATAAATGGTGTGAACTGAAACCTTTAACTAATTATTCACAATACTCTATTAAAGTTGTATTATCACATATTGAACAAGCTGGAATCGTTGAATTAGGTAATTTATGTTTTCCTACTGCAATAAAACTAAAAAATAATAACAAAGTAATTAGTACTTTAATTATTAATGCAGTAGAGTATGTAAAAAATGTAATTGCTAATGATCAATTAATACAAGAATATACTGATGAAATAATTGATGGTATTTTAATATTAAAATATATAACAAAACCAAAAAGGATATTAATTGTAATTGCAGACAGTAATATAGCATCAATTTTATCATTAAAAAAAGCAATTTATTCTTATAAATATTATATAAAATTAATAGTAATAAAATCTAAATATCCTGTATTTGAAAATAAGGTATTAATAAAAATCTTAACAGGAAAAAAAATATTAAGTGGCATCAATCATTCTGCATCAAATATCATGATACAGGATATCAGCACAGTAGTTGCTATTAAACAAGCAATTATTGATGGAAAACCATTAATTGAGCGAGTAGTAACATTAATTAGAGGAGATATAGCAAAAAATTCAATTAATTATTTAATTCGTTTTGGTACTCCTATAAATTTTTTTTTAAAATATATTAATTATATACCACAATCAAATCAAATGATTATTATTGGAGGACCATTAATAGGTTTTACTTTATCTAATTTTAATATACCTTTTGTTAAACTAAATAATTATATTACTGTAATTAATTCAACAAAAATAGAACAACATTCTATTGAATATCCTTGTATTAAATGTGATCGCTGCACCCAAGTTTGTCCAGTTAATTTATCCCCGCAACAATTATATCGGTTTATTAAAGGACAAGAATATGAAAAAGCACAAAAAATTAATTTATTACATTGTATAGAATGTGGTGCTTGTGATTATGTATGTCCAAGTAATATTACACTTGTAAAATACTATCGGCAAGCAAAATTTAAAATTCAAATTTTTAATAAAGAAAAGCAAAGTGCTGCTGATGCAAAAAATAGATTTGAAGCTAAAAATTTACGCATTGAACAAAATAAAATTTTGCAACAAAAATATAAACAACAAATTGAAATAACATTAAAAAATGATGAAAAAATAGAAACAACTATATCTACTAATAAAATAAAAAATACTATAAAACAAAAATCTCTGGAATTAAGAAAAGCTATAATAGCAGATGCTGTTGCACGTGTTAAAGAAAAACGCAATAAACTAGATATTTATAATAAATAAAATAATCTTTGATTATTTAAAAGATATATATATTAATATAAAATGATAAAATGAAGATAAATAATTTAAAAATAGCAAGCTTACCATTTATTTATAAAAAACAAAGTATTAGTAATATAATGTTATTAGTAGTCATTGCATCTATTCCAGGTATTTGTTGTCAAATTTATTTTTTTAATAGTGGGACAGTTTACCAAATTTTGGTAGCTATTATAACAGCTTTAATTTGTGAATCTATTGCTTTAAAATTAAGAAAATTTTCGGTTATTAATAATTTAAAAGATAATTCAGCATTAGTAACAGCTATTATATTAGCTATTAGTATACCTCCTTTATCACCATGGTGGTTAATAGTTTTAGGAACTTCTTTTGCAATATTAATTGCGAAGCATGTTTATGGAGGATTAGGACAGAATATATTTAATCCAGCAATGGTAGGTTACGTTGTATTGTTGATCTCATTCCCTATGCATATGAATAATTGGGCATCACAGATAGAATATCAATTCATAAATAAAAATATTATAACTCCATCACAAATAATTTTTAAGGGTAATACTATTACAAAATCAATATCAAATCATTTAACTATAAACGATAAAAATTTAAATCAAAATATGTTATTCAAGAGTTTTAAAAACTCTATATTAAATAACTCAATAAATAAAATATACCAAAAATTAATTTTAAAAGATTCATCAATCAATACCAATATTAATTGGTTATGGATAAATATTGCATATTTATTTGGTGGTATTATAATGATTCATTATAAAATAATTAGTTGGCAAATTCCTTTAGCATTTTTAACCACAGTAGTAATTTGTTCATTATTAAGTTGGTTAATTATGCCATCAGAATACAATTCTCCAATTGTACATCTATTCTTCTCTGGAAGAACTATGCTTAGCTGTTTTTTTATTGCTACAGATCCAGTTACAGCTACAAATACAAAAAATGGACGTATTATTTACGGTTCATTAATTGGTTTATTAGTTTGGATTGCACATATTTTTGGTAGTTATCATGATGCTTTTGCAGTATTACTAGCTAATATTTGCGCTCCTGTAATTGATCATTACAGTAAACATCGTATTTATAGTTATAAATAAGGATAAATAGATGTTAAAATTAATTAAACGTTATGGAATTATATTAGCTATATTCGGGTCTATTACCACTGGAATAACAGAAGTTATTTACATAATAACTAATAATAACATTAATAACAATAAACTCATAATGTCACAAAAAGTATTTGATCAAATCAAAACTTATGATTTATATTATAACAATTTAATAAAAAAATGTTATTTATTTAAGAGAAATAATCTTGAAGATAACTCTTTTAATTTTATACATTTTGGATGTCCTAAAAACATAACGATATATTGTTGTAATCATAAAATATACTAAAAATTGATATTTATTATTATTTTAAATAAATATATTTTTTAATATGTAGTATTTAATATAACTAAGTAAAGTAAACAAAATTATATATTAATATTTTTCTTTATGCTTTACATAAAAAAATTAAAATTTGATTATTATAATTAAACAATAATTATATAGATAAATAGTTCAAATTAAACTAAAATTACTAATAAATTATATAATATTTTTAAAATAATTTACTTTTATTATATCTTTAAATGAATAAAATAAATAAATTTAAAATAATTTTTATCAATAGAGTATGGGAGGATAATTCTCTAATAGTTCAACTATTGGGTTTATGTCCGTTATTAGCTGGTTCTTCAACAATTATTAATTCTTTAATTTTAGGATTAATTACAACATTTATATTATGTTTTAGTAATACTCTAATTTCAATCTTTCATTATTGGATTCCAAGTGAAATACGTATTCCAATTTATATTATAATTATTTCATTTATTGTTTCAACTGTACAAATATTAATTAATACCTATGCTCCTAATTTGTATCAATCTTTAGGCATTTTTATACCTTTAATTGTTACTAACTGTATTATTATTGAGCGAGCTGAAAATTACGCTATTAAAAATAATATATATAAATCAGCAATTGATGGTTTATCCATGGGATTAGGTATTACAATAGCAATGTTTTTTTTAGGAGCAATTAAAGAAATATTAGGCCAAGGAACCCTATTTGATCATGCAGATTTGTTATTAGGAGGATGGGCAAAAATATTACGTATTGAAATATTTAAATTTAATTTTCCTTTTTTATTTGCTGTATTACCTCCTGGATCTTTAATTGGACTAGGTTTAATTTTAGCTATAAATTTTTGTATTGATAAAAGAGTAAAAAAATATTTTAATAAACACTGAACTGCAATAAAAATTTAAATAAATGATAAATTATGGATGCACAAAATAGAATAGCAATTCTAAATCGATTACATGATAAAAACCCCACACCAAAAATAGAATTAATTTTTAATTCATCTTTTGAATTGCTAATTTCTGTATTGCTATCAGCCCAAACGACTGATAAAAGTGTGAATAAGGCAACGGCTAAATTATATCAAGTAGCTAATACAGCTGAAAAAATGTTAAATCTTGGTCTAGATAAAATAAAAAATCATATTAAAACAATAGGATTGTCTAATACTAAAGCTAAAAATATTATAAAAATATGTCAAATATTAATTGATAAATATAATGGTAAAGTACCTGAAAATCGTGAATTCCTAGAATCATTACCTGGAATTGGACGTAAAACTGCAAATGTAGTTTTGAATATTGCTTTTGGTTGGCCAACAATAGCTGTTGATACCCATGTATTTCGTGTATGTAATCGTACAAATTTTGTAACTGGTAAAAATGTTATTGAGGTTGAACAAAAATTAATTGAAATAGTACCAATTAAATTTAAATTTAACTTTAATCTTTGGTTTGTATTACATGGTCGTTATACATGCACTGCTAGAAAACCATTTTGTAATATTTGTATTATTGAAAATTTATGTGAATTTAATAATAAACACAATCACAAAGTCTGTTAATTAATGAATAATATTTAAGTTGTAAACAAATATATTATATTTTTATATGCAATGTTGATTTAAAATTACTTATGTTTTGTGATTCCAATCATTTTTAATTAGAAATGATAATTTTTATTATTATCTTAGTTTGTGTTAACAATTTTTATTGGTTGTAATGTAAATGTAATTATGCGTACTATATAATTGCCATTTAATACAAAACTTTATTATCAACTTTAATAATTTTTTGTATTTTTCATTTATTGTTTGATATTGGTTGATAGATTTATTTAATCCATCCAATTAAACGATTAATATATTCTAAAGTCAACACTGGATTATCACTATAAGTGATAGGACGACCTATAACTATATAATCAACACCAATATTAATAGCTTTTTCAGGAGTCATTATTCTACATTGATCATCTAATTTTGCGCCAATTAAACGAATACCAGGTGTAACTAATAAAAAATCATTATCATTACAAATTGACTTTAATATTAATGCTTCATTAGCTGAACAAACAATTCCATCTAAACCACATTTTTTTACTAATTGTGCTAATTTTAAGACATAATTATTTAATGATTGATTGATACCAATATGATGTAAATCTATTTGTTCTATACTAGTTAATACAGTAATTGCAATTAATAGTGGTGCATTTTTTCCATATTCAGCTAATGCTTTTTTAGCAGCTATCATCATTTTATATCCACCACTAGAATGAAGATTAACCATCCAAACACCCATTTCTGCAGCAGATTTAACAGCTTGGGCAACAATATTTGGAATATCATGAAATTTTAAATCTAAAAAAACTTGAAATCCCCTATCATGTAATATTTTAATAAATTTAGGACCATATAAGGTAAACATATGGATTCCTACCTTTAAACGGCATAATTTAGGACTAATATTATCAACAAATGACAATGCATCTTTCAAATCATGAAAATCTAATGCAACAATAATAGGTGATATAGCAGAAGATAAAAAAGTATTTCGTATATTAACTATCATATTTATAGCCTTTACAAAATTATTTATTGACCATTAAGTCCTTTTATTGGTTTTATTGTATCCCAAGATCGGCATGATGGACAAGACCAATATAAGGAATGTGCGTTAAACCCACATTTACGACAACAATAAGCAGGTTTTAAACGAATTTGTTCACTAACCATATTACGTATTAATTTTAAAATTTCTTTTGTATTACCTTCTTCAATATCAGCTAAATGATAATCAATTAGTTTACAAAACAATCTCATTGTTGGATATATCTCTATTTGTTGTTTAATAAATATTTGTGCTTTTTCTGGACCATTTCTTTTTTCAATTATTTCAGCTAAATAAAGTTGGGCAGTTGCTCCACAATTAGCAGTGACACATTGCCGTATATAAGATTCCCAATCATTCCAAACTGATAAATGATCATAACATTCATATAACATAGATAAAGTATCATTAGCTAAATCTTTATCTTGATTAAAAACTTGTTTAAGTACTGAAATAGCTTTATCATATTCCCCACGAGCTATATGAATACGACCTTTCATTATGGAAACTCTTGCACCATTTTTATCGGATTTAGAAGCCTGATTTAATAAAAAAAATGCTCCATCTAAATCATTAGCGGTAAGTTTTAATAATGCTAGTTCACAATAAAAATGGGCTATTTCTTCTTTTAATTGAGGATTTCCCATTTTAACTAATTTTTTAGCAATATTGATTGCCTTATGCCAATCACTAGTTGCCTGATAAATGGTAAGCAATGATTGTAATGCACTGAAGCGAAAATTTTGTTTATCAACTAATTGCAAAAAAATATTTCTTGCACGATCATAAACCCCTGCAGATAAATAATCTCGCCCTAATTGTTGTGTTGCTAATAGTTTTTGATTAAATGATAATGAATTATTTTCAAACAATGATTGATGGATACGAATAGCTCTCTCAATTTCTCCAATTGAACGAAAAAGATTACCTAATGTTAAATGAGCTTCAAAAACTGAACTATCTTTTTTTAAGATATCTAAAAATAAATTAACTTCTTTATCTTCTTGATTAGATAATATAAAATTTATACCAGCTACATATTCGCGAGACAACCGTTCAATATTTTTCCGTTTATCTTGTTGAACACTTCTACGTCCTTTATACCAACCATAAGCAGCTGAAATGGGTAATAGTATAAACAGCAGCTCTAACATAAAAATTATACCTTTTCATTAAATATTTGTTTACGTGCATGCTTTTTATTAATCTTTTTAACCTAATTCAGCTAATTTGTTTTCTAATCGTTTGATTTTACGTTTTGCATGAGATAATACAATTAATGTTTTAATATAAAATATCCCGCAAATAAGACAACCAAGTATAAATCCTATTGTAAATAGAATTGCAAGTAACGTAGATATTGGATAATCACCTTTAGCAATTAAAAAATTAAATGTTATTATTTGATTATTGCTTGAACCAAATATCATTGAGATAATAAAAACTGCTATGATAAATAATAAAATTAAAAAATATTTCATATTTTCCTACTATGGTTTAAATTTGTTAAATTATTTTTATCAACTTAACATTTGATAACTACATAAAGAAACTGAATTATTTATATCAATAACTCAATCTTTGATTTGCATAAATATTCTAATAATAAATAAGTTATTGAAAATTTCATATCATATTAATGATATGAAATTATTTATGAATAAAAATATATTTATTTAAATTTTAATCTAAAAATAGAATAACAATTCTATTGAATATTTTTTAATAAAAAAATAAAAATATATTTAAATTTATATTATGTACTAAAAGATCAAATAATATTGATTAATAAAATATACTTATAATAAAAAAATTTTTTATGATTATATTGTAATAATATTATGAATATAATCTTATATGCTGAATGATATAATGAACCTAGCAAAAATATGATAAAATAATTTTATTATTATTTTTAATAAATTTTTATTAATTTTAAATCTAGAGTTTTATTTACTATGTATAATACTATGCAATTAAAACGTATAGCTGAAGCTAAGCTTCCTACACTTTTTGGTGATTTTTTATTGGTTGGTTTTGAGGAAATTATTAATGGTAATAATCATATAGCACTTATTTATGGTGATATTAATGATGGAAAAGCTGTTCTTTCTCGTATTCATTCAGAATGTCTTACTGGCGATGCTTTGTTTAGTTTACGTTGTGATTGTGGGTTTCAATTAGAAGCAGCACTTAAACAAATTACCCAAGAAGGTCGTGGAGTGATTCTCTATCATCGCCAAGAAGGACGTAATATAGGATTATTAAATAAAATACGAGCATATTCTTTACAAGATCAAGGTTTAGATACTGTTGAAGCAAACCTAAAACTAGGTTTTAAACCTGATGAAAGAGATTTTGTGGTGTGTGCTGATATGTATAAATTACTTTCTATAAGTAAAGTTAAATTATTAACTAATAACCCAAAAAAATTAGAAATAATGAAAGAAGCTGGCATTAATGTTATAGAAAGAGTTCCACTTATTGTAGGTCGTAACCCCAAAAATGATGACTATCTCAATGTTAAAGCTAATAAATTAGGACATATTTTATATGAAAATAATAAAATTGATTAATTATGATCAAAAGTTATTCATTTTATCATATTTTAATTATATAAAAATATTTTAACATTATACTATATATAATATAGTATAACCAAAATAATAATTAAGATTATAAAATGCTTTAGTTAAATTTAATTTATCAATTTAGATATAAATTGATAATGTAATTATATAAAATTTTTGTTATAAACATTATGGTCAATATTCTAAAACAAAATGCTAAATTAATTGTAAAAATTTAATCTTAAGATTTTTTAGTAATTTATAAATACCATAGATATTATTAATATTTTTAGTTGTTAAAATAAATTTATGAATAATAATATTATTTTTTATTACAAATAATTAACACTAATTATCGTTATTTCAATTATAAAATTAAAAATACTTAAATGATAATTAAACTAGATTTTTTAATATAATTATTTAATTAATAAAATACTATATTAAATATTAGGTCATTTTTTTGTATTTTCTATCCATTTATTATCAATATAAAAAGCACTCCATCCAGTAGATTTGCCATTTTTTGCTGAAGAAATATATTGTTGTTTAGTTTTACGACTAAATCTAACAACTGTTTTATTCCCATAAGGATCTATAGTTGGAGCTAATGTTAAATAGATAAATTTATCTGGAAGACGATCCTTAAATCTCACTAGTTCTTCAACTAGTGGAGCACGAGTTTCTTTTGATTTTGGAAAAGTATTTGCAGCTAAAAAAATTCCTACTGCACCTTCTCTTAAGACAAAATAAGCATCAGATTTTTCACAAACTAGTTCTGATAGATGTATAGGATTTTCTTTAGGAAGCGATAATTCACCATTCTTTAAAATAGTACGAGTACTTTTACATAATTCATTATTGCATACCATATATTTTCCATACCTTCCAATTTTGAAATTCATTTCTGAATCACATTTATCACATTTTATAATAGGTCCATTATAAAATTTAATAGAAAATTTCCTTTCTTCAATTTCATAACCATCGCATATAGGATTATTACCACATACATATATTTTACATTTATTATCTATAAAATAACTATCCATAGCAGTAGCACATTTAGGACATCTATTACGTGATATTAAAGCATGTGTTTCTAAATCATCTTTTGGTCTTACTAAAAAATTAGATAATTCATTCTCAGGAATTAAATTAATTGTTTTTCTGCAATAATTTTCTGCTTGCAAAGAGTAGCCAATACATCCAAGAAAAACACCAGTAGCAGCAGTTTTTATCCCCATCTTTTTATGGCAATTAGGACATTTAATTGATGTTAATACCATAGGATTAGATTGCATACCACCTTTTTCTGGAGATTTATTTGCTATTTCCAGTCTTTTACTAAAATTAACAAAAAATTCATCTAATACATTTTTCCACTCAATACGATTTTCCGCTATTAAATCAAGTTGATTTTCCATACGAGCAGTAAAATCATAATCCATTAATTCACTAAAATTTTCATATAAACGATCATTAACTATTTCACCTATTTTTTCAGCATAAAATCGGTTATCTGCAATTTTAACATAACCACGATTTTGGATCTTAGATAAAATAACAGGATAAGTAGATGGTCTACCTATCCCAAGTTTTTCAAGTTCTCTAACTAAAGATGCTTCACTAAATCTTATAGGTGGCTTAGTAAAATGTCTGCTGGGAAATAATTCATTTAACTGTAATTGACTACCAATTGTAAACATTGAAAAAATTTTATTTTCTTCTGTTTTATTTAACCAAGGTATTACTTTTGTCCAACCATCAAAACAAACAATGCGTTTTTTAGACTGTAGTTTAAACCTACCAGCCATTACAGTTAATGTAATTATATCAAATTCTGCTGATACCATCTGACAAGCGATAAATTGACTCCAAATTAACTCATATAATTTTTTAGTATCAATATCAACATCTTTTAGATCATTTATATTAATTCCAATATCAATATTAGTAGGACGAATAGCTTCATGTGCTTCTTGCGAACTTTTTCGATTAATATAAATATTAGCATCTTTAGGTAAATATTTTTTACCAAATGTATGCTTAATATAATTTCGTACCATATTTAAAGCATCTTGACTTAAATTAGTGGAATCAGTACGCATATAGGTAATATAACCTGTTTCATAAAGTCGTTGTGCTATCATCATAGTTTTTTTAATACTAAAACCAAGATGGGTACTTGCTGCTTGTTGCAAAGTAGAAGTAATAAAAGGTGCATTAGGTTTAGTGATTAAAGATCGATTATTACAATTTGATACAAAATAATTTGTATTTTTTAAAAACATAATAGTCGCATCAATTTCTTGTTTAGTAATAGGTTTAAATAACTTATTATTTTCATGTGTAACTTCCATTTTAATTAATTCCATATCAACTGTTAATAATGATACATGAATTCTCCAATATTCTTGTGGGATAAATTTTTTAATTTTTCTTTCTCGTTCAACAATTAAACGTACAGCTACTGATTGAACACGTCCAACTGAAAGCCCATGAGCAATTTTTTTCCATAATAATGGTGAAATCATATAACCTACAATTCTATCCAAAAAACGTCTCGCCTGTTGGGCATTAACACGATTAATATTTAATTTACTAGGATTATCAAAGGCTTTTTTAATTGAATTTTTTGTTATTTCATTAAAAACAACTCTACTAAAACGTTGAATATCGCCCCCAATTACTTCTTGTAAATGCCAAGCGATGGCTTCTCCTTCACGATCAAGATCAGTTGCTAAATAGATATGGTCAGCATTAGAAGCTAATAATCTTAGTTCAGAAATAATTTTTTCCTTCCCTGGTAAAATTTGATATTTAGCTTTCCAACCATTATATGGATCAATACCCATTCGATTAATAAAAACATCATCAGTATTTGTCTTTATTTTTTTTATTTTTTGTTTTTTTTTATAAAATCCTTTTTTTGGCAAATCACGTATATGACCTATACTACTTTTAACAATATAGTTATCACCAAGATATTTATTTATTGTCTCAGCTTTTGCCGGGGACTCCACAATAACAAGAGTTTTACCCATAATTATATATTTTACCTAAAATATTGATTAAACAAATGTATACTTGACTTTTTATAATTAATTAAAGATAAAATTTTTTTATTTTATCTACCTTAATTACAACATTTTATTTATTAATTAAATAATTTGCTATTAAAAATATAAAACTATTACTAATATAAAATATATTTTTTTTGAAAAAATATATTTTTCAGCACACTTTTTGAAAAATAATTCAAAAATCAAATTATTGAAATAACTTAATTTAACTGATTTAGTTAAAAAAATTTAAAACAAAATATAAAAATTTTTACTTACCTTTTAAGTATAAATAATTAAATATATTATCTACTTAGTTTTTTGTTTTTTATTTAAGAATGCTATTTCAAAATTTGAAACAATCTTTATAAGAATAATTATTTATTTTAAAATACTATAATTAACTTTATATTTAATAATAAAAATGTTTAACTTAATAAATTATATATTAATATTCTATTATTTAATTTAATTAAAATATAAAAATATCAAAAATAATTATTATAATTTTTGCTTATTGTTCTAAATTTTAGATAATTAATTATTAATACAATGTAAGTATATATTTGATACTGTATTTTTTTAATTTTGTAATATATATGCATTAAATATATAATGAGAAACTTAAAATTTCATATAACTATCATCAATAAACTTTAATATTTTAAAATAGGTATATATAATGATCAATTACCAAGCTAAGCCTGATTTATTAAATAAAAAAACTATTTTAATTACAGGTGCTAGTGATGGAATAGGACGTGAAGTTGCGTTAACTTATTCACGTTATTCAGCTAATTTAATTTTGATAGGTAAAACAAAATCAAAGCTAAAAAAAATAAAACAAGAAATTCTTTCTACAAGCAAAAATTGTACTCCATTAATTCATACTTATGCTATAGATTTATTAACTATAAATCAATCTAAATGTTACGAATTAGTAACTAAAATCAACCAATATTGCCCATATCTTGATGGTTTGTTACACAATGCAAGTATATTAGGTAAAATTGCACCAATTCTAGAACAACCAATAAAATTATGGCTTGATGTAATCCAAATTAACGTTAATGCAACTTTTATGCTAACAAAATCATTACTACCTTTACTTTTAAAAGCACCAAATAGTTCATTAATATTTACTACTTCAAGTGTAGGTAAAAAAGGACGTGCTAATTGGGGGGCTTATTCAGTTTCTAAATTTGCAACAGAGGGATTAATGCAAGTATTATTTGATGAATATAAAGATAGTCATTTGCGTATTAACTGCATTAATCCAGGGGCAACGAGAACACAAATGAGAGCTAATGCATTTCCTATGGAAAATCCTAAAAATATAAAAGAACCAAAAGAAATTATGAATATATATCTTTATTTAATGGGTAAAGATAGTATTAAAGAATCAGGAATGTATTTTAATGCACAAGATGGAAGTAATTATAATATATTTATTTAATATTTAATTATAAATTAGTAATTGTAAAATCTTATTTATTTTGTAGAAAATGAATTAGTGATAATTAACATAATAATAATTATTATACATAATATTTATAAATATTATATAAATTTAAAAACTAGTAAGAATATTATATTAAAAATATAGCAATTATGTACTATAATATGATAATTTTTAAATTTAAAAAAGATATATAAATTAAATCTATATCATATTTGTAATCAATTAATAAAAATATTTCAATATTTAAAAAAGTAAGAGAATAAATAAACGTTAAATATCTTTAATAGTTTAATTTTAGTAACTAAAAAATAGGATTTTACTATATAATTTTTAAAATTTATTGTAATAACAATAAATTTAGCAGTGATATAGCTATACAGCAGTGATATAGCTATACTCTATTTTTATTATTAGTTACAACAATATATATTGAATATATAGTTATAAAAAAATAGTTATAGGAGAGAGTAATTTTTATGTCTATTACTACTATATCTCTTTTAAGAGATAGTTTTAATTTTTTTAAAAATCAACTTAGTGATTTTTTTATTTTATCATTAATTTCAGCCACTATAAGTTTAATACTTTATTACATACTAATACCCACTGATACAATAATAACTATTATTAAGTTACTTAATAACCAAAATTACTCAATTTCATTATTATCTTGGATAAATCAATTATCTAATGAAGAAAAAAAGATAATAATAAAAGTATCAATACTTACATTAACTGCTATTTTTATTAGATTAATATTATTAATTTCATCTGTAGTTACTTATTTATCAGAAATAAATAATGGAAATAATATAAGTTCATTACAATCTTTTATACTTTCATTACGCATATTGCCTAATTTATTAATTTTATTAGTTATATGTACTATAACAATATATATAGGTTTTATATTATTTATCTTGCCAGGTATTATTTTAACTATTGGTCTTTCTTTATCACCAATTATTTTAATAACAACTAAGAATATTATGCCATTACTAGCAATTCGTAAAAGTTGGGAAATAGCATTTAAGTATTGGCGATTAATTTTATCAATGTTGTTATTTTGGTCAATATTACAAATAATACTTAATGTATTATTAGGACAATTTCATTTTTTACCTGGTATTGCAAATAATATGATATGTTTTACACTAAATAATTTACTTACATCATTTACTTTAATTTATTTTTTTAGGTTAAATATGTTAACAACATTAATTAAATAATATAAGTGTAATATATATTAGAGTATTTTAATTATTTTTTTTAAAGTAGCATTTTTATTAAAATTAATATATTAAAGATTTTTGCATTTTATAAATAGTTTAATATTTTTATATATCTTTAGACAAGATGTAATTTGCATCGATTATTTTTATTGGTTACTATTTTATATTAATTAATATTTTAAAATATATTAATATGAATTAATATAAAAATTATTTATCACTATATTTTAATTAAAATTAATTTATTTTAATTAAGTTTTAACTAATATATAATTTATACTCAATATTATATTATTTAAAAAATAAAATTTTCTATAAAAACACTCAAAATTTTAATATTAAATTACTATATAAGATATACTGATTTATAAAAAATAATGAATTCTTTTTTAATTTTGATATTTATTAAAAGTAGTAACTAATTGATAAAATAATTACTAATAATACTAGACAATAATTGTTATTTAAATATTAAAGTATATAAAATAAAGGCATATATATTTAAAATACTCTATACATAAGTTATCAAATTATCTACTACTATAAGTATAAGTATAAAATTGTAAATCAAGAATAAATTTAACTAAAATAAAATTAATTTTTTGATACTTTATATTTTAAATTTGAATATTTTAAATAAAACAGTCTTATATAATAATAAGACAATCAAAAATAAATAAATCTTTTTCAACAAATAATAACTTTTCTTATAGAATTATTCTTCTATCAAATATACTTAATATACAACATTTATTAGTTATAAAGAATATATCAATAACTAAAAATAATTAATTTAGTAATATTAATATATTAATTTATATAATTTATAATATAGAATGATCAAATTGTATTTAATTAATATAAAGCATAGTTTTATATATTCATTATAAATAATGTTTATTATATAGTGGATATATAAAATATCAGAAATAATTAAATTAACTTAAAGAGAGATATTTTATCTATGGCAATAGTTTATATTTTATTAAACTTAATTTTATTTCTTATATATTGGCCAATGATTACTATAATTACCATACGTATTTTATTAAAACGAAGACCAGTTACTTCAACATTAACCTGGTTATTAATTATTTATATTATTCCTTTATTAGGTGCTATTGCATATATTGCTTTTGGTGAATTATATTTAGGAAAAAAACGAATTATGAAAGCAAAAAGTGTATGGCCTTCTACTGTAATATGGTTAAAAAAAATAAAATGTTACAAATATATCTTTTGTAAAGATAATAGTAATGTAGCTAGACCTTTATTTAAATTATGTGAAAAAAGACAAGGAATAAGTGGTATCAAGGGGAATAAAATTCAATTATTAACTAATTATCAAGAAGCATTAACTAATATTATACAAGATATTAATTCTGCTAATTATAATATTGAGATGGTATTTTATATTTGGCAAGAAGGAGGATTAGTTGATAAAGTTACGGAAGCATTAATAAATGCTGCAAATCGTGGTATAAAATGTAGAATTATGATTGATTCTGCTGGTAGTTGGGCCTTTTTTCATAGCCGTCAACCTGAAAAAATGCGAAAGGCTGGTATAGAATTAATAGAATCATTAAAAGTAAATTTTTTCCGTTTTTTTTTGCGAAGAATGGATTTGAGACAACATAGAAAAATAATTATTATTGATAATCATATTTCTTATGTAGGTAGCATGAATATGGTTGATCCTAGATTTTTTAAACAAAATGCTGGTGTTGGGCAATGGATAGATATTGTAGTTAGGATGGAAGGACCAGTTTCAACAATACTTGGAGTTATTTATGCTTTTGATTGGGAAATGGAAACAGGACAACTAATTCTTCCTACACATCCAAATAGCAAAATTATTCAATTTGAACAAACTAAGGGGAACACAACTCAAATAATTGCTTCAGGTCCTGGATTTCCAGAAGAATTAATTCAACAATCTTTAATAACAGCTATTTTTTCTGCCCGTAATAAATTAATTTTAACTACACCTTATTTTGTTCCAAGTGATACTTTAATGTATGCTATTTGTACTGCTGCAATGAGGGGGGTAGAAGTATTAATAGTTATTCCTAATAAAAATAACTTTTTTTTAGTTCGTTGGGCAAGTAGGGCTTTTTACTCTCAATTATTAGAATCTGGAGTTAAAATTTATCAATTTAATGATGGACTTTTACATACTAAAAGTTTATCAGTTGATGGTGAATTAAGTTTACTTGGTTCTGTTAATTTAGATATGAGAAGCCTCTGGCTTAATTTCGAAATTACTGTTGTGATTGATGATAAAAATTTTGGTAATGATCTAATATTTGTTCAATACGATTACATTTCTCGTTCTATTCCCTTAACTCAAAAAACTTGGAATAAAAGGCCATTATGGAATCGTATTATTGAACGTATTTGTTATTTCTTTAGTCCGTTTTTATAAATATTATAAAAAATTTTAAAAACTTTAATATCATAATTAATAAATATTATTAATAATAATACTTTTATTATATATAAATTCATAATAAAGTGTATTACTTTTAAATTAAAAATTAATACAAATAAACAAAAATTATATTATTTAATTGCATAAATATTATAGATAAAAATAATATCGCTAATTCATTAAAAATTATTTTTTATTTTCTACAATAGTTTAAGTTTAACATTTAGTTATGCTAAATAATTAATTATTATAAAATTAAAAAAATTCATATAATTATAAATATTTAATAATATAATAATTATTATAATTTAATTTTTTAATTACATTATAATTTAGAATAAAAATAATTTTATTTATATAAAGTTAAAAATTTATTTTAAGTTGAAATAATCATGTAATTATTTTGTTTTTAAATCAATCATAGATTTATAATTAAATATCTAATGATTACATTTGTATTTATATTAAATAAATATCTTATATAAAATTATTCTATCAAAATTTACAGAATTAATATATTTTACACATAAATTAATCATTTATTTTAATTAATAAAAATTATTTATATATAATTTTTATTAATTAAAATAAATGATTAAAAAAATCTAAATATTATTATATATTAATTTATCTCTAATTAAGTTGATAAAATAATATAGCTACGGATATTTTAAGTAATTACTAATTATATACAATAATAATATACTTACATATAGTATTATATGAATTGCAAATATTATTTTTATAAATAATATTATTTAAATAAATAAAACTAAATATATATTAATATAACTTTATATGTTGATCTGTTTTCAACAAAAAATATATAATTGGAATTTTAATTATAATTTTTAAAAGTTTAATTATTAAAAATAATAAATTAATTTTATTTTATCACTTACTATTGCAGAAAATAAAATAGCATTCTATTATTATAAAACATTAGCAATAGTAATAAATTGAGACCATGAAAATGAGTGATTCGTTAAAATATTTTAAATCATTAAATAATATTCGCACTTTACGTGCCATAGCAAGAGAAATGCCATTAGAGTCATTACAAGAAATACATGATAAATTTAATACAGTAGTAGATGAACGTCGAGAAGATGAAAATCAAGCTAGAGCACAATTAGAAGCTCATAGTCAAAAAATTGCAAAATACATTAAATTACTAGAAGGAGAAGGACTTAGTTTAGATGATTTAGTAACGGCAAAAATTCCATCTAAAACACAAAATAGAGTTAAACGAACTATAAAACCTGCTAAATATCACTACCAAGATAAAAACGGGGAAATCAAAACTTGGACTGGACAAGGGCGTATACCAGATGCAATAAAAAAAGCAATGCAACAAAAAGGTAAAAAATTAGATGATTTTTTAATTTAAATTATTTTAAAAATCTAAAATACCCTTTTAAATAAGGGTATTTTAGATTCATATTTGATTCATAGTTATGATGTCAAGTTCATCATTTACTAATATTTTATGTATTCAATTAAATTAAATATGAAGTATTTAAGCTGTATTTTTTATCCAAGCAGAAAATTCATCACCTAAAGATTCATGCTTTTTACTATATTCAACAAATGCTTTCATATAACCTAATTTATCCCCACAATCATAACTTTTACCATATAAATGGTAAGCTTCTACTGGTTCTATATTTATTAATATTTTAATTGCATCAGTTAACTGAATTTCATCACCAATACCTATAGGTGTATTTTCTAATAAAGACCAAATGTTTTCAGATAATACATAACGACCAACGATAGATAAATTAGATGGTGCTTCATTAATTTTGGGTTTTTCAACAACACCCTTAATAATTTTACTTTCACCTGGTTTTAATCTATAACTACCACAATCAACAATACCATAATTACATAAAAAATTTTTTGATATTGGTTTAACCAGAATTTGGCTAGCTGATATTTCATCATATCGTTTTAGCATTGCAATTAAATTATACTGTTTCAAATCAGATGAATACTGATCAATAATTACATCTGGTAAAACGACAGCAAACGGTTGATTGCCTACTAAAGGTTTAGCACATAAAATTGCATGTCCAAGACCTTTTGCAATACCCTGCCTTATGTGCATAATTGTGACATAATGTGGACATATTGATTGTAAATCATTTAATAATTGACGTTTAACCCGGTTTTCTAGAATTGCTTCTAGTTCAAAACTTGTATCAAAGTGGTTTTCTATTGAATTTTTTGAAGAATGAGTAACTAATATAATTTCATGAATGCCAGCAGATATACATTCATTCACTACATACTGAATTAGGGGTTTATCAACTAAAGGTAACATTTCTTTAGGAATTGCTTTTGTAGCAGGTAACATACGAGTACCTAATCCCGCTACAGGAATAACTACCTTGCTAATTTTTTTTTTCACTTTTTTAAATTGCATTATTTAAAATTACCTATATATGTTATACTTTTTAAAAAGTATAACAATAAAGTGCGCTAAAAAATATATAGTAAATAGAGAAAAATTTTGCTTTTCAAATAATTAAAAAAACAAATATTATTAATACTTATTAAGAGTAAACCATAAAATTTATTAAAAATTATATTTTAATATTTAATACATATTTTATATGAAACTTTCATTGGTTATTAATTATTTTATATTTTTATTTGCAAAAATATTTTGTATAAAAACATTTTATTAAACATACATATAATTTAATTCTTCTATATAATTTATAAATCAGTATACTACAAAGTAAAAAATCAAAATGAAATTTATCTCATTTAATATTAATAGCATTAGAGCTCATATACATCAGTTAAAGGCTATTATCAAAAAACACAATCCTGATCTAATTGGATTGCAAGAAACTAAAGTTGATGATAGTGTATTCCCTTTAGATGAAGTAGATCAATTAGGCTATAATATGGTTTATTATGGACAAAAGGCACATTATGGTGTTGCAATTTTTTGCAAACAAAAAATAATTAATATTCAAAAAGGATTTCCTAATGATAATAGAAATGCCAAACGCCGTATTATTACGGTTGACATTGAAACAAAAAAAGGATCTATTACCATAATAAATGGTTACTTTCCACAAGGTGAAACCCGTTATCACCCAACAAAATTTGCTGAAAAAAAAGAATTTTTTCAAAATTTACAGAATTATTTAAAAAAAAATATTTTACCACAATCAAATATAATTATTATGGGAGATATGAATATTAGCCCAACAGATCATGATATAGGAATTGGAGAAATTAATAAAAAACGTTGGTTAAATTCAGGCAAATGTTCATTTTTACCTGAAGAAAGAAAATGGATGAATAAATTACAATCGTTGGGATTAATAGACACATATCGTGAAAAAAATCCAAACACTACAAATAGATTTTCTTGGTTTGATTACAGATCTCATGGTTTTATGAAAAATAGAGGACTGCGAATTGATTTTATATTAGTATCTAATTCATTATTTTACTATTGTACTGAAACTGGTATCGATTATGAAATTAGAAGTATGAAAAAACCATCAGATCATGCTCCAATTTGGGCTAAATTTAATTTTGAATAATAAAATTTCTATAATATATTTTACTGAAAATAAAATTTAATTATATAACTATATGCAATTCTTTTAAAATTTTATATAATATTAATTTAATAAATTTTATAAATTAATTTACACAATATTATCATTAAATAAATATAGATATAAATATAAATAGATAAGTAATGATCATAATTTATAGTAATTAGTAATAAATATACTTCAAAATATTAATATATTTTTAATAAACTGTAATTAGAACTATATAAAAAATTAATATCAACTATGTATAAAGATAAACAATCTACATTGTTTATCTTTATACAAAATAAAAATTATCATTTTAATAAAATATTTTAATTATAAGATTGGAGATAATATGCGAAAACCATGGAATGTATTAGTAATTTTTTTTAAATTTATTTGGCAACTGCTTAATTTTATTAAAAATTTCGTCATAAATTTTGTTTATATTTTTTTTATATTTATTATTTTAAATAGTTATTTTTCATATAAAAATGAAAAAAATTTCACTAATAAATATTATGGAGCATTACTTATTAATCTACAAGGTATAATTGTTGATCAAGTATCTATACCTAAATCAATTTATAAAATAATTAGTGAATTATTGAATTCATCAAATAGACAAACACAAGAAAACTCATTATTTGAAATTGTACAAATGATCAGACAGTCAATTTATGATGATAAAATTACGGGTATTGTTCTACAATTAGATAATTTAGTTAGTTCTAATCAATCATCTTTACAATATATTGGTAAAGCGCTTATTGAATTTAAGCAATCTGGAAAACCTATTTACGCAGTAGGTAATGGATACAACCAATCACAATATTATTTAGCTAGTTTCGCTAATAATATTTATATGTCAAAACAAGGTAACGTTGGAATTTATGGTTTTTCGACTAATAAACTCTATTTTAAAACTTTACTAGATAACTTAAAAATTAATAGAAATATTTTTCGTATTGGTAATTATAAATCAGCAATAGAACCATTCACTCGGGATAATATGTCACCTGAAGCACGTAAAATAGATAAAAAATGGATTAATATCTTATGGCAAAATTATTTATCGACTATTGCTTACAATAGAAATACAACACCAGAAAATATTTTTCCAGGAATTAATAAATATATTGAAAAAATGAAAACTGTTAATGGTGATAGTGCTGAATATGCAATTAAACAAAAACTAATTGATTATATTTTTACTCCAAAAATTATAGAAAAAGTATTAAGAAACCAATTTGGTTGGAATGATAAAACACAAAATTTTAATCATATTAGTATCTATGATTATGCCAATAAAACAACACAACAAAGTTTACTTACTATATTAAAGAAGTCTCATGATTTTTCAAAAAATATTGCCGTAATTGTTGCCCAAGGAGCTATCATTGAAGGACTGCAAGAGCCTGGTATGGTTGGCAGTACAACAACTGTGGAGCAAATACGTAAAGCTAGAATTAATCCTAATATAAAAGCAATTATTTTACGTATCAATAGTCCTGGAGGTAGTGTTACAGCTTCAGAAGCAATACGTAATGAACTTGTTGCTGTTAAAGAACATAATAAACCTATAGTAGTTTCAATGGGAGCAATAGCAGCATCAGGTGGTTATTGGATTTCAACACCTGCTAATTATATATTTGCTAGTCCAACAACTCTAACGGGTTCAATTGGTATTTTTGGTATAATCAATACACTTGAAAAAACATTAGGTAGTATTGGAGTGTATAGTGATGGTATTTCTACAACTCCATTAGCAGATATTTCTATAACAAAAGGTATTAATAAATATTACTCTGATATTATGCAAATTAATATAGAAAATGGTTATAATAATTTTATAAAGTATGTTGCTCAAGGACGTAATAAAACAATAGAAGAGATAGAGAAAATAGCACAAGGGAAAATTTGGATAGGTTTATCTGCAGTACAAAATGGATTAGTTGATGCCTTGGGAGATTTTGATGATGCAGTAAATAAGGCGGCAGAATTAGCTAATATTCAAGTACCAGAACTTGATTGGATGCAACCTGAACCTTCTTTTATTAATCAATTAATATTCACCTTAACTTCAAATTCAAAAGAAATAATGTTGAATATATTAGAATCATTTTTTTTTCAAAAAACAGTTCATTATTTTCAACAACAAAATATGATTGATAATCATATGAATGATCCACAAAATCGTTACGCATTTTGTTTGAATTGTGCTGACGTTTATTAACAATAATTTAATAACATATTTGAAAATATAAAATTATCTATATTAATAAATGATAAAAATATAAATTAGAAAAACTATTGACTTTATAACTAAATTAATATTTAGAATTTTTTGCATTTATTATAATCAATTAGTATTAATACTGTTATTTAGACAGTTTCATCATTATTTAATAGATTAAATAATGATATTGAATTAATTATAAAATGATATATAAAGATCAGTTTGTTAAAAACAAAACATATTTTATGATATATATGTTATAATATATATATGAAATTATTTTATACTATAGCTAAATAGTGTATTATCAATTTTTATTTTTTTAATAAAAAATTCTTTTCAATTTATAATAATACTTTAAAAAAATAAATATTCCAGTGCAAATATATTAATATTATATAGTTAAAAATAGATATTAATTTGATGTTTTTAAAAATATTTTGTATATTTTTATGATAGTTAAATATTATTAATGCTTAATAAATTACAATTAAAAAAACAAAAATTTTTTATATTTTTCAATTAAATAAAGTATAAATGGTGGAGTATTATGACTATAAAAATAGGTATTAATGGATTTGGTCGTATTGGGCGCATTATTTTTCGG
The DNA here is from genome assembly GCF_001534665.1 of Candidatus Arsenophonus lipoptenae. Taxonomy (NCBI): domain Bacteria; kingdom Pseudomonadati; phylum Pseudomonadota; class Gammaproteobacteria; order Enterobacterales; family Morganellaceae; genus Arsenophonus; species Candidatus Arsenophonus lipoptenae. The sequence continues at coordinate 80,005 of NZ_CP013920.1, forward strand.
GCCGCTCAAAAGCGTAAAAACATTGAAATAGTAGCAATTAATGATTTATTAGATGCTAATTATATGGCCTATATGTTGAAATATGATTCAACACATGGACGGTTTAATGGAACCGTAGAAGTTAAAAATGGAAATCTAATAGTAAATAATAAAATAATTTACTGTACGGCAAAAGAAGATCCTATTTCATTACATTGGAATAAATTTAATGTTGATATAGTTGCTGAAGCTACTGGTCTTTTTTTAACTGATCAAAAAGCTCGTAAGCATATTACAGCTGGGGCTAAAAAAGTAGTTTTAACAGCTCCATCTAAAGATGATACCCCAATGTTTGTAATGGGGGTCAATCATAATAATTATAGTGGCCAAGATATCATTTCTAATACCTCTTGCACTACAAACTGTTTAGCGCCATTAGTTAAAGTGGTTCATGATAAATTTGGCATTATAGAAGGTCTTATGACCACCATTCATGCAACAACAGCTACCCAGAAAACTGTTGATGGACCTTCAATTAAGGATTGGCGTGGTGGTAGAAGTGCGTTACAAAATATTATTCCTTCATCTACTGGGGCCGCTAAAGCTGTTGGTCGGGTCATTCCTGAATTAAATGGTAAATTAACTGGGATGGCTTTTCGTATTCCAACCCCAAATGTTTCAGTAATTGATCTTACTGTTCGTTTAAATACAAAAACTACCTATAAAAAAATCTGTCAAACAATACAAAATGCAGCTAATGAAGAATTAAAAGGAATTCTAGGTTATATAGAAGACGATGTTGTTTCTACTGATTTTAACGGTGAAATATTAACATCAATTTTTGATGCAAAAGCAGGCATTGCCTTGAATGATAATTTCATGAAATTAATTGCTTGGTATGATAATGAAACAGGATATTCAAATAAGGTATTAGATTTAATTGAACATATCTCTAAGTAAAATAACAACAATTTACTAAAAGCCAGGCATTCAAAGCTAGCTTTTAGTAAATTGTTGTTATATAAATGCTTTTAATATTAATATATAAAATTTTAAAAACAAAATTAATAGCTTCTAATTTAAATATATTTAATTTATATTCATTTGTTTTTATTAACTACAAAAAATATTTTATCTTGAAATATTAGTTGATGACTTATATCATAAAAATAACAAGTGTTTTATAATAGATATAAACTTTTTATTTATAAAATCTAAATATTGAGAAGATTCTTTATTTTATAATATTTAATATAATAATATATAAAACTTAATATATTGTTATATTAAAATTTCAAATTTTAATAACATATTTATTAATAATGGTAAATTATAATGAATATAAATATCAAATCAGTAATATTTAAAAATTTTCTAGGAGATACCCCAGAATGGTATAAATTCATAATTATAATATTTTTAATAATTAATCCAATATGCTATTTTTTTATTAACAATTTTATTTCCGGTTGGTTATTAATTATTGAATTTCTTTTTACTCTTACCATGGCTCTAAAATGTTACCCATTACAACCTGGTGGATTACTAGCTATTGAAGCAATAATAATTGGTATGACCTCACCTAAACAAGTAAGCAATGAAATTGCTAATAATATAGAAGTAATATTACTATTGATTTTTATGGTTGCAGGTATTTATTTCATGAAACAATTATTATTAAATTTTTTTACGAAATTAATATTATCTATTCATTCAAAACGATTACTTTCACTAACTTTCTTTTTAGTTAGTACTCTTTTATCTGCTTTTTTAGATGCGTTAACTGTAATAGCTGCAGTTATTAGCGTAGCAGTTGGATTTTATTCCATTTACGATAATTATATGAATCAAAAAAAATACATGCAAAACTACGATAGTAAAATCATCACAGATAAACAACAAACATTAAAACAATTTCAAGGATTTTTACGCAATTTAATGATGCATACCTGCATTGGAAGTGCACTAGGTGGGGTAATGACAATGGTAGGTGAACCACAAAACCTAATTATTGCTAAATATGTTGATTGGAATTTTTGTTCTTTTTTCTTGCATATGATACCAATAACATTACCAGTATATATATGTGGAATTATTATTTGTTATTGTGTCGAATATTTTAAATTATTTGGTTATGGTATTGAACTACCTAAAAATATTTATCATATATTACAAATACACTATAAAAATATCAATAAAAAAATAGAACATACAGAAAAATTAAAACTCATTAGTCAAGCTTTAATAGGAATCTGGCTAATTATTTCGCTAGCTTTCCATGTTGCAGAAGCTGGCTTAATTGGTTTATCTGTAATTATTTTAATAACCACATTTTGCGGTATTACTGATGAGCAAGCAATTGGAAAAGCATTTAAAGAATCATTACCATTTACAGCTTTATTAATAGTATTTTTTTCAATTGTCGCAGTAATTATTGATCAAAATCTTTTTACGCCATTTATCAAAATTATTTTACAATCTTCTAAATCATCACAACTTTTTTTATTTTATTTATTCAATGGACTATTATCTGCCATTTCAGATAACGTTTTTGTTGGTACAGTTTATATAAATGAAGCAATAAACGCTTTTAAAAAAGGATTAATATCTCGAGAACAATATGAATATATCGCAGTAGCTATAAACATAGGTACTAACTTGCCTTCAATAGCAACTCCAAACGGGCAAGCAGCTTTTCTTTTTTTATTAACTTCAGTACTTTCACCACTTATTAAACTTTCCTATGGACGTATGGTTATTATGGCAATACCTTATACTATTATTCTTACGGTTATTGGTTTAATAGCTATAGAATTTTGGTTAATTCCAATTACTGAATTGTTTGCTTTATTTAATTGGATACATATATCTAAATAATACATATTAAACTATTTTTTAATAAGATTAAAATATAGTTTAATATATCACTTAAACTAAATTAATAAAAATAATGTGATAAAATAAAATGAAAATACTAAATTTTTTTTTCTTATACTCTCAAAATAGAAAATTTTGGTTAATATTAACTATTAGTGCGTTTATAATAGAAATTATTACTTTTTATTTTCAGTATATTATAAAACTAAAACCATGTTTATTATGTATTTATGAACAAATAACAATATTTGCTATATTAGTAGCAGGGTCTATTGCATTTATATCTCCTAAAAGTAATTTTCGTTTTTTAGGATTAATATTATGGTTATATAGTAGTTGGATAGGATTAAAATTAACTTGGCAACATAATAAACTAAATTTTTACGAATCTAATATATATTACTGTAATTTTATCCTTAACGTACAACCATGGTCATTAATTAAACGATGGATTCCTTCTATTTTTGAAACTTATAATAACTGTATTAAACAACATTGGTTATTTTTAAATATTGAAATCTCAATATGGTTATTAATTATTTTTATAATTTATTTTCTTATAGCAACTATTGTTCTATTTAGTCAAATTTTATTATTAAAAAAGTAACTAAATTATTTAAATTTTAAATAATTTAGTTAAAAATATAAATTAATCTAAAATAATATTTTTTATTGCTTTTAAATAATTTAAAATAAATAAATTACATATTATAATTTAAATCATATTAAATTTAAAAAATATTTTAGATAATAGGAAACTATTTTGATTAATAATCATAAATCATCATTTATTTTTCACGATTATGAAACATTTGGAAAACATCCAGATATTGATCAACCAGCACAATTTGCTAGCATAAGAACTGATTTAAATTTTAATGTTATTGAAGAACCTCAAAAGTTTTTTTGTTCTCCCACAAATGACTATCTTCCACAACCAGAATCTGTTATGATAACTGGTATTACTCCACAATACGCTATCAATAATGGTATTCATGAGGCTAAATTTGCAAAACGTATTCATGATATATTTAGTGTACCTAATAGTTGTATTTTAGGGTATAATAATATTCAATTTGATGATGAAATCACTCGTAATATTTTTTATCGTAATTTTTACGATCCTTATGATTATAGTTGGAAAAAAGGTAACTCAAGATGGGATTTATTAGATGTATTACGCGCTTGTTATGCATTACGACCTGATGGTATTAATTGGCCATGTAACAATGAAACAGGTTTACCTAGTTTTAAACTAGAACATCTAACAATTAAAAATAATATAAAACATAAAATTAAACATGACGCTATGTCAGATGTTTTAGCTACTATAGAAATAGCAAAATTAATTAAACAAGCACAACCAAAAATATTTAATTATTTTTTTCAATTAAGAAAGAAAAATAATATTAACCAATTAATTGATATTATTTCAATGAAACCATTAGTTCATATTTCTGGAATATTTGGAACAAAAAGATTTAATACTAGTCTAATTGCCCCTTTAGCTAGGCATCCAAAAAACCGAAATGCAATTATTGTTTGTGATCTAGCAATAAATATTAATCCACTATTACTATTAGATAGTAATACATTAAGAAATATTCTATTTGATCCTAAATATAAATGCATTAATAATATAACAATTCCAATTAAATTAATACATACTAACAAATGCCCAATATTAGCACCACCTAATATACTTAGTTCATCAGATGCAGGACGTCTAAAATTAGATATTGATACTTGCTTAAGTAATCTAACAATTTTAAAAAAACATCAAGAAGTACGCGAAAAAGTAGTGCAAATTTTTATGAAATCAAAATATTCACTTACATCTACAGATGTAGAATCTACAGATGTAGATACTATGTTATATCATGGTTTTTTTAATGATAGAGACCGTAAAAAAATAGCTATTATACGTAAAACTTTACCAAAAAATTTACCATCATTAAATTTAAAATTTGAAGATCCACGTATAACGAAATTATTATTCCGTTATCGTGCCAGAAACTATTTTGATACACTGACAAAACAAGAAAAAAGTGCTTGGCTATGTCATAGACGCACTAAATTAAACAATAAAAAAATTACCGAATATATAGAAGCTATTAATAAATTATTTATAAAATATAAAGATAATAAAGAAAAGTGTAATCAATTAAAAGAGTTAATCAATTATGCTAATCAAATAACTTGTTAAAGTTAATTAAAATTTTTTATATTTTCAATTATTGAAGGAAAAATAAGAAATGTCAATATTTTTATTTGATATCTACAGTATAGTTGTGTCTTGTAACCTGTAATTATTATTTCTTTTTGTAATTAATTACATTTTTCTATTTAAACTATATATAATTCATAATTATTATATTGTTTTTTTGAAGAAAACACTATTTTTTCTTGATTATTTTTCATTAAAAATTTATTCTTTTTAATCCCATAACTAATAAAAATTTTATTAACAATACATTGACTATTTTTGAATTGTTCTTTAACTATATTATTTATTTTATTATTGTTGATATTGTAAATAATATTGATATTGTCAATATTTTCAGATAATTTTGCAGATTCAAAATCTTTTCGATAAAAATTTTCAATAGCTTTAATATTTACTTTTGCTGTATTATTTAGTTTATTATTATTTAATAAATAATTTTTTAATATTAGCTGTGTATTATTATTTTGATAAATCTCATTTAGTTGAATATTTTTATTAAGTAATAATTTAGTTTCAATTTTATTTATATTATTATTTTTATTATACAAAATAGTTGCCATTCTTTTTTCTTGATTTATTATAAAAAGTTTCTTATTACCTGATGGTATTTTATTGAATTTATGTAATTTCATTGGATATTGAATCCATACTTTACATAAAGTTATTTCAAGTGAAATAACAGCCATTTTTAGCGTTACTAGCGACTTTTTTTGACTTTCATTACGAAATCGTCTACGCCTCTGTCCACTAACTCTTAAATGTCTAGGAGATCTCCTTGAACGCCTAGGTATTATTATGTCTTGTCTATCCTTAACATAATTTTTAGATATTTCTAAAAATTTAATTTGTTCTTTAATATTTTTAATATTCAGTGTTTTTTCTTTTGTTATCTGAGTAGTAGACATAACAATAGATGCAGTAGATGTTAATAATGAATTATTTAAGTTTATCTTATTTTTATTAATTAATTTAGTATCAGCATATTCATTAATTGATACAGTTTTATGATCTGTTATATTGTCATGTATTATAGAATTGACTAATTGATGTTTCTGATGTTTTTGAACAATAACAAATTGTTTTTCAGTACAATCTTTATTATTGATTTTAGTTTTTAGGTTAAATTTTTCTTGTTCCTTTTTTTCTTTAATATCACTCTTATTAGAGTGAATATCGCGTGTTTTGCAATCTTCGATATCATAACACAACTCTTTTTTATAAAATCTGCTATTTAAATTAACTTCATCACATGTATCAATCTTCTGATTATCTATTTTATTCTTGTCTTCTTTCCTTTGTTGAATTAAATAATTATGATTTCGTTTATTATTATGTTGTTTTTTATAATTATTTAATATTTTTTCATAAAATTGATTAAATTTGATAAACAATTTTTTAAAAAAAATAAAAAAAATTTTTAAAAAAATCAGTGAATTTTGTATATAGTTTAATTTTCTATTTTTATTAGATTCTACTTTACTAATCACTACATTTTTTGTTCTTCTTTGAGAAGATTCTAAAACAACAGTAGATATAGCAGGCTGTTCAGGTTTTTTCTCACTAATACCATCATCCACGGTATTATTATTTATTCCAAAATTATGATATTGTGCAAGATAATAACTTAATGTTGAAATTTCTTCACCCTTACGAATACGAATTACATTAAAATTAGGTGATTGCATTTGATCATTGGGAACAATAATAATACGAATATTATGTTGTCTGCGTTCAATTTCATTAACAGAATAACGTTTTTCATTCAATAAGTAAGATGCTATTGGTACTGGTACAATAGCATGTATTTCATGTGTATTTTCTTTTAATGCTTCTTCTTCAATTAAACGTAAAATAGATAGTGAAAGGGATTCATGATCACGTATTGTACCTGTTCCGCTGCAACGAGGACAAACATAATGACTAGATTCACCAAGTGATGGACTTAACCTTTGTCGAGACATTTCAAGCAAACCAAATCTTGAAATACGAGCAATTTGAATTCGTGCTCGATCTTGTCTTACAACATCACGAAGACGATTCTCAACTTCTCTTTGATGACGCATTAAAATCATGTCAATAAAATCAATAACAATTAATCCGCCTAAATCCCTTAACCTTAATTGTCTAGCAATTTCATCAGTAGCTTCTAAATTAGTATTAAATGCTGTTTCTTCAATATCACCTCCACGTGTGGAACGAGAGGAATTGATGTCTATAGCAGTTAATGCTTCGGTCGTATCTATAACTAAAGAACCTCCAGAAGGTAACCTAACTTCACGTTGAAAAGCTGATTCAATCTGTGACTCTATTTGATAATGGCTAAATAATGGGATATCTCCATTATAATATTTTATTTTACTAGCAAAATCACTACGTCCAATAGCTGTAACATGATACTTAGCCGTTTTTACAATTTTTTCATTATCAATTAAAATTTCTCCAATATCAGAGCGAAGATAATCACGAAAAGCACGTACAATAATATTACTTTCTTGATGAATAAGAAATGGTGCTTCTCTATTTGCTGCTGCTTGTTTTATTGCTTCCCAGTGCTTAACACGATATTGCAAATCTTGCTGTAAAACTTCTGCTGATTTACCAACACCAGCAGTACGGATAATTATTCCCATACCATTTGGTATATCTAATGAGGATAATGCCTCTTTTAATTCAATACGATCTTCTCCTTCAATACGACGAGATATTCCACCAGCTCTAGGGTTATTTGGCATTAAAACAAGATAACTGCCAGCTAAACTGATAAAAGTAGTTAGTGCAGCACCTTTATTTCCCCTTTCTTCTTTATCAATTTGAATAATAACTTCTTGTCCTTCTTTTAAAATATCTTTGATATTATAGCGACCATTAATTTGATAATAATCAGGTAAATATTCACGTGCAATTTCTTTGATTGGAAGAAAACCGTGTCTTTCTGATCCATAGTCAACAAATGCTGCTTCTAGACTAGGTTCTAATCTAGTAATTTTTCCTTTATAAATATTTGATTTTTTTTGTTCGTGTCCACAATTCTCAATATCTAAATCATAAAGACGTTGTCCATCAACAAGAGCAACGCGGAACTCTTCTTGTTGAGTTGCGTTAATTAACATTCTTTTCATTATAAATACTCATTATGCTACTAATCCAAAAAATTGCAACTAAACTAATAATGGATACTATTGACTAATAATTTGTTAATTTATAAGATTTTTACTTAGAATTTATAATTCATCATTTATATAAAATTAGTTTTGATAATTATTTCTAATAAAACACTATACTCAAAACTAATAATTTTATTGAATATATTAGTTTGTACTTAGTTTTATTTTATTTATCCAATAAATAAACTTAACAAAATAATATTTTAAAAAGTTATAATCATTTATATGATATTTCAATTCTATATTTATATAAATTATATTGATTTTTCATGATTATTAAAACCAAAAACCAATAAATAACTAATAAATATTAATTGAATCATTACTATTATTAATAATATATTGTAATATTCCATTATAGTTATATTGTAATATAAATAAATTAATTATATATTATTTCATTACTTATGAATAGTTATCAAGATAACTTTTGATTTTCTTTTTTCTTAGTAAAAATAAAAATATTTTTAATAAAAATCATATTAAAACTAAATGAAAATTTAGTATTTAGTTTTATTGAATTATGTCTTAAAAACATAAACAAAACATTTTATTCTGATATAATGACAACAAAAAATCAAGTGCAATTTATTATTATCAATAATGAAGAATCAGGACAACGTATTGATAATTTTTTATTAGCACGTTTAAAAGGCATTCCTCGGAGCAGAATTTACCGTATAATTAGAAAAGGAGAAATAAGAATAAATAGTTGTAGAACTAAACCTGAATATAAAATAAAAATAAAAGATATAATTAGGATCCCACCAATTATTTTTTTTAAAAAACCACATAATATTGTGCATACTACATATGATAAAGTATCTAAAATTAATAATTGTATTCTTTATGAAGATGAATATATACTGGTTTTAAATAAACCATCTAGTATTGCTACTCATGGTGGTAGTGGAATAAATTTTGGTATTATTGAAGCATTGCGTACTTTACGTCCTAAAGAACATTTTTTACATCTTGTACATAGATTAGATCGTGAAACATCTGGAGTTTTACTCACAGCTAAAAAATATTCTTCATTAAAATTATTGCATCAACAATTACGTTTAAGAAATATACAAAAAACATATATTGCTCTTGTAAAAGGACAATGGCCAGAAAAAATTAAAGTTATAAAAGCTCCTTTATTAAAAAAAAATTTAAAAAATAATAATAAAAAAATAGTAACAGTCAGCGATAATGGTAAATATTCAGAAACTCATTTTAAAATTAAAGAATGTTTTTCTAATGCTACTTTAGTACAAATTAATCCAATAACAGGTAGAACACATCAGATTAGAGTACATGCAAAATATGCACAACATCCTATTGCATTTGATAATCGTTATGGCGATCTAAATTTTAATAAACAGTTAATTTTTACTGGATTAAACAGACTTTTTTTACATGCCAGTTCACTAATGTTTTTTCATCCAGTTAGTGGGGAAAAATTAACTTTCAATGCTCCTTTAGATAAACAACTTAATACATGCTTAAAATTATTACGAAAGTATAATATTTGATAATACAAAAAAATTTACTAAAATAAACTATAGAATAAATTATAGTAAAATGATATTGACCTTAAAATATTTTATTTTATATATTTATAAAATATTTATTACCTAAAATAATAATTTAAAAAAATAAAAATTTAACAACAAAATAGAAAATAAATAATAATTTTTAATAAAAATTATTATTATATATTAAAAAAATTAAATATTGATTTATTATGAATATTTTGTAATAAAGTAATGTAGTTCAATAAAACAAAAATATAAATAACATTAAAATAATTTAATATTATATGTAATAATATAACAAATACTAAATATTCTATTTTAGAAATAGAAATTTATGATGGTGATATTTCTATTTTAGATATCATAATAAAAAGTATGATAATAGTTAATTTTTATGCGTATTTTGTAAAAAATGAATTTATTTAAAAATAAAAATCTATTTTCATTGATAATTTATATAAAATATTTTTTTATCAGAAAAACATCAAATCTCATTTGATAATTATTATTATCTTTATTTTTATTATAAAAATCAAATTTCTTAGATTAGTTAACAAAAAGATATATAAATTTAATATTAATAATAAAATACAGGAGTTATTATAAATGGCGGTACAACAAAATAAATCTACTCGTTCTAAACGTGGTATGCGTCGTGCACATGATTCATTAACTAATACTGAACTATCTGTAGATAAAACTTCTGGTGAAATACATTTGCGTTATCATATAACTAATGATGGATACTACCGTGGTAAAAAAGTTATTGATAAATAAAGTTATTAACAAATAATGTTGTTTAATTATTAAACGATTAATGTAATATTTTGGGTAATTTAATCTTAGCATTAGATGTTATGTCTGGGGATAATGGACCTAATGTTATTTTACCTGCTGCATTGCAAGCATTAGCATCTAACTCACAATTAAAATTATTACTGGTAGGGTCGCCAGAAATTTTATACCCCCTGCTTGCTGATAAAGGGGCAAAAAAAAATAATCGTTTTAAAATTATACCTGCTCAATATACTATTACTAATTATCTTAATTTATTACAAGCAATTAGACAAAGTAAAGGTTCGTCGATGCGGATTGCTTTAGAATTAGTAAAATCTGGTCAGGCACAAGCCTGTATCAGTGCTGGAAATACTAGTATACTTATAGCATTATCAAAAATCATATTAAAAACGATAGATGGTATAGAAAGACCTGCACTAGTAACTATTTTACCAAATAAAAAACATGGTAAAACAGTTATATTAGATTTAGGCGCTAATATTAAGTGTAATAGTAAAATGTTAGTACAATTTGCCGGAATGGGAGTTATAATAGCTGAAAATATCGCTGATATAAATAATCCACGAGTAGCATTATTAAATATTAAAACAGAAGAAAACTTTGGTTTAGATAATATCTATGAAGCCGCTTTAATGTTAAAGAAAATACCTTTTATAAATTATATCGGTTATTTAGAAAGTGATGAGTTATTAACTGGTAAAACTGATGTATTTGTTTGTGATGGGTTTACCGGTAATATGATCTTAAAAACTATGGAAGGTGTGATAAAAGTTATTTTATCTTTAGTAAAATATTCAACTACAAAAAATAAAATTTCGTCTCACCTTATACAATTGATTCAAACTTGGTTACAAAAACGTATTATCAAATATTTTAGTCATATAGATCCTGATCAATATAATGGAGCTGTGCTGTTAGGATTACATGGTATTGTAATTAAAAGTCATGGAGCAGCAAACCAAAAAGCATTCCAAGCTGCAATTGAACAAGCAATTAAGGCAGTAGAAAAACAAATTCCTGATGTAATTGCCAATCGATTGAATACCTTATTACCCAAGAGTGATTAAAATAAAATGTATACAAAAATCTTAGGTACTGGTAGTTATTTGCCTGTACAGGTTCGTACGAATGCTGATTTAGAAAAAATGGTTGATACATCTGATGAGTGGATAACAACACGTACAGGCATTAAAGAACGTCGTATCATAACAGAAGGTGAGGGTAATGTATCAACAATGGGTGCTAAAGCAGCACAAAAAGCACTAGAAATGGCAAATATTACAGCTCATGAAATTGATTTAATTATTGTAGCAACTACTTCTTCTACACATGCTTTTCCTAGTGCGGCGTGCCAAATACAGCAAATATTAGGCATTGATCACTGTGCAGCATTTGATGTAGCTGCTGCATGTGCTGGATTTACTTATGCATTAAGTATTAGTGATCAATTTATTAGAACAGGAATGACCAAAAAAGCATTAGTGATAGGTTCTGATATGTTATCTACAGTATTAGATCCACATGATCGTAGCACATTAATTTTATTTGGAGATGCAGCAGGTGCTATAGTTGCTGGCTGTTCACAAGAACCAGGTATTTTATCAACTCATTTATACGCAAATGGAAATTATGGTGATTTATTAACCTTACGACGACAAGAACATAGTAAACATTCAAAGCCAACTTATGTCACAATGGCAGGCAACGAAGTTTTTAAAATAGCTGTTAATGAATTATCTAACATTGTAGATGAAACATTAGAAAAAAATGAATTAGATAAATCAGAATTAGATTGGTTAGTTCCTCATCAAGCTAATTTAAGAATTATTCAAGCAACAGCAAAAAAACTTGCTATACCTTTTGATAAAGTTGTTATTACTCTGGATAAACATGGAAATACTTCAGCAGCCTCAGTACCTACAGCATTTGATGAAGCTGTTAGAGATGGTCGTATACAAAGAGGTCAAATGATATTATTAGAAGCATTTGGTGGTGGTTTTACATGGGGATCAGCATTAATTCGTTTTTAGGTTATATAGGGAACAAAAATGTCTAATTTCGCAATGATCTTTCCTGGACAAGGTTCTCAATACTTAGGTATGTTATCAGACCTAGCAAAAGAATTTAAAGTAGTTAAAGAAACTTTTGCTGAAGCTTCTGGTATCTTAGGATATGATTTATGGGATTTAATTCAGAATGGTTCTAAAAAAGAATTAAATAAAACCTGGAAAACACAGCCAGCAATTCTATCATCATCTGTAGCAATTTTTCGAGTATGGCAAGAAAAAAAAGGAGATAGTCCTAAATTAATGGCAGGACATAGCTTAGGAGAATATTCGGCATTAGTTTGTGCTAATGTTATTGATTTTAAATCTGCTGTTAAATTAGTGGAACTACGTGGTAAATTAATGCAAGAATCTGTACCAGAAGGTATGGGGGCTATGTATGTAATTATTGGTCTAGATAATAAATCAATATTAGAATCATGCAAACAAACTTCAAAAAATCAATCAGTTTGGGCAGTTAATTTTAACGCACCCGGGCAAGTAGTAATTGCTGGTGAAAAATATGCTGTTGAAAAAACAGTAATGTTATGTAGAGCTGCTGGAGCAAAACGTACATTGCTGTTACCTATCAGTATACCTTCACATTGTGCATTAATGCATCCAGCTGCAAAAAAATTAGCTGAATCATTAAAAAAAATAATATTTAATAAACCTAATATTTCTATTGTAAATAATGTCGATGTTAAAATTGAGCATTCAATAGATAATATTCAAAATGCTTTAATCAGACAACTATATAATCCTGTACGTTGGGTTGAAATTATAGAATTTATGGCTAAACAAGGAATTAATCAGTTATTTGAAATCGGGCCAAATAAAATACTAACTGGTTTAACGAAGCATATTGTTAAATCTATTCATTCGATAGCTATTAATGATTCTAAATCATTAAAAAATGCATTGATAAATAATTGAGGAAAATATGAATTTTGATGGAAAAATAGCCTTAGTAACTGGAGCAAGTAGGGGTATTGGGAGATCAATAGCTGAACTATTAAATAAACGTGGTTCGAAAGTAATTGGTACTTCTACAAGTGAAGAAGGTGCAAAAATAATTAGTTCCTATCTTGGAGATAGGAAGCAAAGTTATGTTTTAAATATAACCGATACTAAATCTATTAATACTACTCTATATAAAATTCAAGAACAATTTGGTGCAATTGATATATTAGTGAATAATGCCGGTATTACTAGTGACAATATATTATTACGCATGAAACAAGAAGAATGGAATAAAGTTATTAATACAAACTTAAATTCAATTTTTGATTTATCAAAATTTATAATACGTTCAATGATAAAAAAACATTATGGTCGTATTATCTCTATTGGTTCAGTAATTGGTACATTAGGAAATATCGGCCAAGCAAATTATGCAGCTGCTAAAGCTGGTATTATAGCTTTTAGTAAATCACTAGCTCGTGAAGTAGCTAAACGTGGCATCACAGTAAATGTTGTTTCACCTGGTTTTATAAAAACAGATATGACTAGAGCATTGACAGATGAACAACAAGCAGGCATTTTAACTCATGTTCCTATAGGAAGATTTGGGGATACAAGAGAAATTGCTAGTGCTGTAGCATTCTTAGCTTCTGATGAAGCATCATATATAACTGGTGAAACATTACATGTCAATGGGGGCATGTATATGAGTTAAAAACTCATGAATCATTTGCATGGTTAATACAAACATAGCATATTAAATGCTGCAAATTAAGATTTGCATATCCAGGATTAGAGTTATACTTTTCCTGTATTTTACACTAAAAAATCATCGTGAAAACTAATTTTAATAGGGATTAAAATAGTATGAGCACTAAAGACGAACAACGTGTTAATAACAATATTGAAAAACGTGTTAAAAAAATAATTGCCGAACAATTAGGTGTTAAAGAAGATGAAGTTGCTAATGAATCTTCATTTGTTGATGATTTAGGTGCTGACTCTCTTGATACTGTTGAATTAGTCATGGCATTAGAAGAAGAGTTTGATACTGAAATTCCTGATGAAGAAGCGGAAAAAATAACAACAGTACAAGCAGCTATTGATTATATTCATTGTCATGGCTCATAATGTATAAATTTTATATATATAATATCATTTTATTATAAATGTAGGCGGTAAAAATCCGTCTACATTTTTGTAAAAAAATGTACTTTGAAATATTAAATAAAGAAAAAATTTTTTAATATAATGTTATGCTGGATTAATGGTAAACCAAAAAAGAATATTTCTGTAATGGATAGAGTGGTTCAATTTGGTGATGGTTGTTTTACAACTATAAGGTTGATTCGATATCAGCCAGATTTATTAAGTTATCATATTGATAGATTACGAAAAGGAGTTAAACAACTTTTTTTACCTTCACCAAATTGGAAAAAATTAATTAATAATATACATGATATAGCAAAACTAAATCAAAAAGAGTTAGCCGTCATTAAGGTTATTATTAGTAGAGGTAAAGGTGGCCGTGGGTATAGTATAGTAGGTTGTAATAAAGCAACAGTGATTATTTTATTAACTGACTATCCAGATATTTACTTAGATAAACAACAAACTGGTATTGATATTGCATTAAGTACTATACCAGTAAATAATAATCGTTACTTAGCTGGTATTAAACATCTTAATCGTCTAGAACAAATATTAATCAAAAGACAAATTGAATCGCTAAATGTTGATGAAGCTATAGTTATTGATAATGATGGTATATTAATTGGATGTTGTGCAGCAAATATTTTTTTACGCAGAGGGAAAAAAATTTATACACCAAAATTACATAATGCAGGTGTTGAAGGGGTAATGCGTAAAAAGATTATTACATACTTATCTAATACTAATTATGAACTATTTTATGTAAATGATTATCCTAAAATACTAATTAATAGTGATGAAATATTCATTACCAATGCATTGATGCCAATATTATCGGTTAATCGTATTTTAATTAAATCACATAATTATATATCGCATTATTGTTCTCGAGAATTATTTAATTTACTTTTGCCATATTGTTTGAAATTAAATTAATTACATAATTATTTTAATTTTATAAATCCAATTTAAATAAATAAAATTTTATAGTTCACAATTTTTGTATTAATAGTTTATTCTTATATAAATAATGAATAGTTATTTTATATAATATATCTTTACATATAAATTATTTTAAATATATTATTAATATATAAAATAATTTTTTTTAGTTTTAATCAATTAATTTAATTTACTATATAACCATATAAACATGAAAACAAATATTAGATATATATGCATAATGAATAAGTTTAAGAAGATTAATTAGTTAAATAAATAAGTTTGATTGTATAATTCATAATAATTTTAAAAAATATTAAAAAGAATCAAATTATAAAAAAATAGTTATTTTTAGAAGTTATTGATGAGCATACATATTCTTGTATTAACATCAAATATTAATGATTATAATTAAATAGTATGTTTATTAAACAAGTATTATTTTTAATAAAAGATAAAAAATGAATGGTCGTTATATAGTTATTGAAGGTCTTGAGGGTTCAGGAAAAACTACAGCAGTAAAAACTGTTGCAAAAATACTTAATAATTTTGGAATAACTAAAATTAATTTTACAAGAGAACCAGGAGGAACAGCATTAGCAGAACAATTGCGTCAATTAATTAAGCATAGCATTAGCAAAGAAAAAATTACTAGTAAAGCAGAACTATTAATGCTTTATGCTGCACGTATTCAATTGATTGAAAATTTCATTAAACCAAATCTTACAAAAGGAAAATGGATTATTAGTGATCGGAATGATTTATCATCGCATGCCTATCAAGGTGGAGGACGTAAAATTTGCCAGAAATTAATAAAAATATTACAAAATAATATAATCAATAATTTTAAACCTGATTTAATCATATATCTTGATATAGAACCCGAATTGGGATTAAATCGGATAAAAAATCGGAGTAAATTAGATCAAATAGAAAAAGAATCTTTAGATTTTTTTAAGCGAACTCGTAAACGTTATATTGAATTATCAAATAAAGATGATACAATTATTACAATTGATGCTTCTAATTCTTTAATAAATGTACAAGAAAATGTTAACTGTGTAATATCAAACTGGCTAATACTTCAGGGGTATCAGAGGCAAGAAAATGAATTGGTATCCATGGCTAAATCTTCCATATAAACAAATAATTACTTTCTATCAAAAACGAAAACATCATGCATTACTTTTACATTCTAATCCTGGAATGGCTAGTGATGTATTAGTTTGTGCTATTACTAAATGGCTAATCTGCCTAAATCCTATAAATATAAAAAATTGTGGTAGTTGTCATAATTGTCAACTAATGTTAACACACAATCATCCAGATTTGCATAAAATCATTAATGAAAATAATAGCAATAAAATAAGCATTGAAAATATCCGTTCTTTAACTGAAAATTTAGTTAATTATGCACAACAAGGTGGGGCTAAAGTAATTTGGTTTCCTAATGTTGCATTATTAACAGAATCTGCTATCACTGCATTATTAAAAACTTTAGAAGAACCTACAAATAATACCTATTTTTTATTAGAGTGTCGTGATCCAATACATTTGTTGACTACTTTACGTAGTAGATGTTTTTATTATTATCTCTCTGCACCAGATCCACAAACTATAATTAATTGGCTAAAGAAACAAAATATTAATTTAACATTACTTGAAATTGAAACTGCCATAAAACTTAATTTATATGCACCACTTGCTACTTTAAATTTATTAAAACCAAAAAATTGGTTAAAAAGAAAAAATTTTTGTAAGTCATTAATGCAATCCTTAGTAAATAAAAATTTTTTAATATTACTAATTGAATTAGATCAATCAAATGTTCTTGAACGAATTTATTGGTTGATAAGTTTTTTACTTGATGCCTTAAAACATAAACTAGATGCAACTAGCTATTGTATTAATCAAGATGAATTACCATTAATAAAAAAATTAGCTAATATTAATTCATCTGATATTTTACTAAAAAGTATTACTAGATGGATGACTTGTCGTTATCAATTAATATCAATAACAGGTTTAAATCAAAAATTACATTTGTCTGCTCAGTTAATTAAATGGCAAAATACACTTTATCTTGACAAGTAAAGGAGTTTATTATGTTTTTAATTGATTCACATTGTCATATAGATTGTTTAAATTACAAAGATAAACACAAAAATATAAATGATGTTATAAATAAAGCAATAAATAACGATGTCAAATATATTTTAGCTATATCTACAACATTATCAAATTTTGTGAATATGAAAAAGAGAATTCTTCAAAAGAAGAACATAGCATTTTCATGTGGCATACATCCACTAGAAATCAACAACGATTATGATAGTAACGAACTTATAAATTTAGCATCAGATGATTCAGTTATCGCTTTAGGAGAAACAGGTCTAGATTATTATTATCGAACTGACAACATTAAATTACAACAAATATCTTTTCGTCAACATATTCGTATAGGTTCTCAATTAAAAAAACCTGTAATTATACATACTAGAAAATCCACAAAAGACACTTTAAAAATATTAAAAGAAGAACAAGTAGGTGAATGCGGAGGTATTTTGCATTCTTTCACAGAAGATGAACAAACAGCTAAAGCATTATTAGATTTAGGTCTTTATATATCATTTTCCGGCATATTAACATTTCATAACTCTGAAAATATTAGAAAAGTAGCACGTATGATACCATTAGATCGTATTTTAATTGAAACTGATTCACCTTATTTAACTCCAGTTCCCTATAGAGGGCAAGAAAATCAGCCAGCTTATGTCAAAAATATCGCATTATTTTTAGCTAAAATAAGAAATATAGATATTGAAGAAGTTGCTAGAGCTACTACAAAAAATTTCTGTAATCTTTTTAATTTAAAAATTAAACATGATTAAAATAATTATATTTTAAAAATTAAAGGATAAATTATGAAAACAGAAACAATTTTTAGTAAAATTATACGTAGAGAAATTTATTCTGATATAGTTTATCAAGATGATTTAGTGACAGCATTTAGAGATATAAAACCAAAAGCACCAGTGCATATTTTAATTGTTCCGAATATTTTAATTGCTAGTATTAATCATGTAAAACATGAGCATAAACAAATATTAGGTCATATGATTACTACAGCAGCAAAAATAGCTAAACATGAAGGCATTGCTAATAATGGATATCGTTTGATTATAAATTGTAATCAACATGCTGGTCAAGAAATTTTTCATCTTCATATACATTTAGTAGGTGGGCATAATTTAGGCCCAATTTTAATTGAATAAAAATAATATATATTAAATAAATATATTATCTACTATATACTAGATATAGTAGGACTAAAATAACTAACTATATTCAATCATTATTAATATATATTAATTGGCTATTAAATTAATATATATTAATAGTATTAAAATAGTTTTATTAAACTAATAAATTTTTGTTTTTTTGGAAGAAAGAGGTATTATTAATTAATAACTATTAGATAATATTTTTATGTTTTGCAATCATAATTATGAATTATATGATACTTATAAATGTAGCAATTTAAAAATAATTAATACGATAAGTAAATTAAGAATTGAATTCTATTCAGATTTTTTAAATTGAGAAGCAATAAAGAAAATATTAAAGAATTTAAAGAAATACATAAAATTTTATTATTAATATAATATTATCCCTATATTTTAAACACATAATAAAATATGTATCACTAATAAAATAATGCTAATTATTTATTAAAAATTTTATGAATATCATTAATTTTGATATTCTAATTATACAAGAGAAAGTTAAATGAGATGTATTGTTCAAGTTATTATCATATCATATATGTTAATCAGTTGCTCACTAATAACAAAAAAACAATTAATTCCAATAACTAAGACAGTTAATAGAGAAAATAAAGCAATAATGTCTATGCCAGAAACTGTACCTAAAATACCAGAATTAAAAACAATAGATTGGATAAAAGTATTAATTCCTTTAAGTAATCAATTAATAAAATCTCAAATTGTTCAATCAAATAAAGTTTTATTAATTGATTCAATTCAAAATAATACTAATACATCAATTCAATCAATGAAAATAATTGATGCGATTATTGAAATATTCAATAAAAAAAATATATTTAAATTAGTACCACAAAATATGGTAGCAAATGCACGCCAATCTTTAGGATTATCTCAAGAAGATAATTTAATTATGCGAAGCAAAATAATTGGATTAGCTCGTTATATGCATGCTGATTATGTACTTTATTTAATTATTTCAGATAATAAAAAATATAAAGAAATTAAAATGCAATTAATAGAAACTCAAACAGGTGAAATTTTTTGGTCTGGAATTAACAAGATTGAATAAAAATATAATTTAATTGTAATAAATTACAAATAACATAATAAAAAATAATAATAAAATATTTGTAATAATTTTTATATTTAGTGTATACTAAGCTAGTTAATATAAATATATTTTTTTAAATAAAAGAATATATTAATTTGATTTCATAATTATCGCGTTAATATAATACAATATTTATTGATATATGAAATAAAAGCATTATAATTTTTTATAAAATATTTATTTACTCAATCTATAAAATATGGGTATATAAATCTAAAGTTAAATTATATAAACTATTAATATAAATATTAATATTTATATTACAAATACAAAATTTGTATCTAATAAAGATTATTTTTCTATATTTAAAGTTAATATTGTTACTATTTATTCTATTAGAAGTAAAATTGTTAATTAAATTTATATCAAACTTATTTTAAATAATAGTAATTTTATTTTAATCTAATTATTATTCACTGTAATGATTTAATATCAAGTATAAATATATATAAAATAATACTTATCATGATCATGATAAGTATTTAGATTAATATGATTACATTAGTTAATTAATGAAAATGATTATTACTAAAATTAAATAATAACAATTAATAAAATAATTATTTCGAAAATAAAAACTAATACATAATATAATTAAATGTTATTATAAAAATATTTAGATTATTAAATTACTTTAATTATCAATAAATTATTATGGTTAATAACTGTTAATAACTAATGTAATCAGTAATTAATAAAAATATGATAAGAAAAATAAATTAATTAAAAACATTTTTAAGTAAAAATGTTTTTATATAAATAATATGGTATAATAATAATATTCAATTTAATAAGGTCAACAATGATAAATCATATCAATATTTTTTCTTTAAGTGAAGCAACCTGGGATGGCCTTACAATGACTAATACAGCTGTATCTCAAATTTGTAAATTAATGAAAAAAAATCCCAATAGTCAAGGTATATCTCTGACTATAAAACAATCAGGTTGTGCTGGATTTAGTTATGTTATTACATTGATAGATAAGCTTACTAAAGAATATATGCTATTTGAGAATAGTGGTGCTAAATTATTTGTACCTCTAAAAGTTATGCCATTTATTGATGGGACTGAGGTTGATTATGTTCGAGAAGGAATTAATCAAATTTTCAAATTTAATAATCCTAAAGCTCAATATGCCTGTGGTTGTGGCGAAAGCTTTGGTATTTAAAAGCTTTGGTATTTAAGTGAATTAAATTATGTCACAAAATAATATAGAAAATACTAATAAAGAAGTACAAAAATGGTTAACTGAGCATCGTTATAAGGAGGGGTTTTTTACTAATGTTGCCACAGATAAATTAGCTAAGGGTATTAATGAAGAAGTTATTAGAGCTATATCAAGTAAACGTAATGAACCAGATTGGATGTTGCAGTTTCGCTTAGAAGCTTATCATCATTGGCTGAATATGGAAGAGCCACACTGGATAAAAGGATTCTACCCCAACTTAAACTATCAAGAATTCAGTTATTATGCTGCTCCAGCATGTAATGTTTGTCAAGATAAAAATACTTCTAAAATTAATTTAACTATAGATGAAAAAAATTCTCATAATAATATTTATCTAACAGAAGAAGTTGAAGAAACATTTAATAAATTAGGTATCCCAGTACATGAAGATCAATCAATTGCAGTGGATGCAATTTTTGATTCTGTTTCTGTTTCAACAACTTACAGTAAAAAATTAGCAAAAATGGGCATTATTTTCTGTTCTTTTAGTGAAGCAATTCAAAAATATTCTAATTTAGTAAAAAAATATATTGGTACTGTAGTACCTAATAAAGATAATTTTTTTGCTGCATTAAATTCTGCAGTAGCTTCTGATGGCACTTTTGTTTATATACCTAAAGGTATTCATTGTCCTATGGAATTATCAACATATTTTCGCATTAATACTCCTAAAATAGGTCAATTTGAGAGAACTATTTTAATTGCTGATGAAAGTAGCTATGTTAGTTATATTGAAGGTTGTTCAGCTCCAATTAGAGATAGTTATCAATTACACGCGGCTGTGGTTGAAGTCATTGTTCATAAAAATGCTGAAGTAAAATACTCTACTATACAAAATTGGTTTTCAGGAAAAAATAAATCTAGTGGAATTTTAAATTTTGTCACTAAACGTGCATTATGTGAAGGTAAAAATGCAAAAATGTCCTGGACTCAATCAGAAACTGGATCAGCTATTACTTGGAAATATCCCAGTGTTATTCTAAAAGGTGATAATTCTATAGGAGAATTTTTTTCAGTAGCTTTAACTAATAGTTATCAACAAGCTGATACAGGTACAAAAATGATTCATATTGGTAAAAATACACATTCTACTATTATTTCTAAAGGTATTGCAGCAGGATATAGTCAAAATAGTTACCGTGGTTTAGTAAAAATTTTACCTACTGCAGAAAATGCTAGAAATTATACACAATGTGATTCTATGTTAATTGGAACAAAATGCGGTGCACATACATATCCTTATATAGAAGTAAAAAATAATAACGCAAAGTTAGAATATGAAGCTAGTACATCTCGTATTGGTGAAGATCAGCTTTTTTATTGTTTACAACGTGGAATTAGTAAAGATGATGCTATTTCTATGATCGTAAATGGTTTTTGTAAAGATGTCTTTTCTAAATTACCATTAGAATTTACTATTGAAGCCCAAAAATTATTAGCCATTAGTATAGAAAACAGTGTTGGATGATTAATTGTTATTAAAATATTCAACCATTCAAAAGGCCAATACAATGTTAAGCATAAAAAATTTGCATGTTAGTATTGAAGATAATCAAATTATCAAAGGATTAAATTTAGAAATAAAGCCAGGCGAAGTGCATGCAATAATGGGACCTAATGGATCAGGAAAAAGTACATTATCAGTAATATTAGCTGGACGCGAAGAATACAAAATAGAAAAAGGTGAAATTTTATTTAAAAATAAAAATTTACTTGAATTATCCCCTGAAGAACGTGCAGGTGAGGGTATATTTTTAGCATTTCAATATCCTATAGAAATTCCTGGTGTGAGTAATAATTTTTTCTTACAAACTTCAGTTAATGCAGTAAGAGCATATCGTAAACAACCAATACTTGATACTTTTGAATTTCAGGATTTTGTTGAAAATAAAATTAAATTACTTAATATGCCTAAAGATTTACTTACTAGATCAGTTAATGTTGGTTTTTCTGGTGGGGAAAAAAAACGTAATGATATATTACAGATGACTGTATTAGAACCTGAATTATGTATTTTAGATGAGACTGACTCAGGTCTAGATATTGATTCACTTAAAATAGTATCAAATAGTATTAACTCATTACGAAATAATAAACGCGCTTTTATAATAGTTACTCATTATCAAAGAATTCTAAATTATATATCGCCTAATTTTGTTCATATTTTCCATCAAGGAAAAATTATTCAATCAGGTGATTTTGCGTTAGTAAAAAAATTAGAGGCACATGGATATGGATGGGCTATTGACCTATAGTGATAAAGCTAAAAAAAAGCGTATAATAAAAAAATTAAATCAACAAGCAATAAAAAAATTTTCTTCGCTATTTTATAATAGTGAAAGGGCTAATGAAAAAAAAGCTCAAGAATATTGGAAAAAAGCAGAAAAAATAGGATTTCCAGAATTTACAAATGAAGAATGGCAATATACACCTTTAAATAAAGTACTTAAATCTAATTATATATTAGAAGATAGCAATGAATTTCATACAATTACTGCAGATCAATTAAATCAATTAACTATATCAATTGATTGTTGGAAAATTATTTTTTTTAATGGATATTTTATTTCTAATCTAAGTAGTGATAACTTTGGACCTTATCAAATACAAATTATGGATACTTTAGCACAAGTCCCAGAACCAATAATAGATAATGAAATATTTCTATACTTAACTAAAAGTCTAGCTGCCCAACCACTATTTATTAGATTAAAGTCTCATAATCATGTGAAACAACCACTTTATATATTAAATATTACATCTGGATCAAAATATAGTAATTATATTAATACAAGTCACTATTACTACCATATAGAAATAGGATCTGATTGTAAATCACAAGTTATTGAACATTTTGTTTCTATTGATGAAAAACCACATCTAACAGGAAGTCGATTAACTGTTAATATTGGTGATAATAGTAATTTTACTCATATAAAATTCAACGTTGAAAACAATAGAAGTAATCATTTTTCTCATAATGACATTTTATCAGGAAAAAATAATCAAATAAAAAGTAATAATATTTTTATAGGATCATCATTACTTAGACATCATACTAGTGTAAAATTAAATGGAATTAATAGTAGAATAGAACTAAATAGTTTATTATTACCAAAGAATAAGGAAATTTTTGATACTAGGACTTATCTTGAACATAACCAACCTTTTTGTAAAAGTCGCCAGTTACATAAAACTATAGCAATAGATGAAAGTAAAGCCATTTTTAATGGTATGATTAAAGTTTCACCAATAGCACTTAAAACAGATGGTAAAATGACAAATAACAATTTATTATTTGGTAAAAAAGCAGAAATTAACACTAAGCCACAGTTAGAAATTTATGCTGATGATGTTCAGTGTAGTCATGGTGCTATAGTAGGAAATATTGATGATGCGCAGTTATTTTATTTACGTTCACGTGGAATTAATGTTAATTATGCAAAACATATAATCATGGTTTCTTTTACCTCTGAAATAATTAAATCTATTGATAATAAAATAGTTAGTAATCAGATTATGTATTTTATTCATAAACGATTATCAGGGATTTAATATGACATATTCAGTTACAGCTATAAGAAAAGATTTTCCTATGCTATCAGAAAAAATCAAAGATCAACCTTTAATTTATTTAGATAGCGCAGCTAGTGCACAAAAACCAATACAAGTAATAGAAAAAGAAAAAGAATTTCTTTATCATCATTATTCTACAGTACATAGAGGTATCCATAGCTTAAGTATAGAAGCAACTACTATGGTAGAAAATGTTCGACAGCAAGTTGCTAACTTTATTCATGCTTCTAGTGCTGAGGAAATTATTTTTGTTAAAGGAACTACTGAAGGTATAAATTTAATTGCTAATAGTTATAGCAAATATTTTCTAAAATCTGGTGATAATATTATTATCACTCAAATGGAACATCACGCTAATATAGTTCCTTGGTATTTACTAGCTAATCAGATTGGTTTTGATATTCGTGTATTACCAATTAGTGATGACGGAAAGCTAATTGTTGAATATTTAGATAAATTAATTGATAATAGGACTAAATTATTTGCTTTTACTCACATGTCTAATATTTTAGGTACTGTTAATCCAGTAAAAAAAATTATTGCATATGCTCGTAAATGTGTAGAAAAAAAAACAAAAAAACTTCATATTATGTTAGATGGAGCTCAAAGTATTATACATCAAATAATTGATGTACAGGATTTAGATTGTGATTTTTACGTCTTTTCTGGACATAAACTATATGGACCTACTGGCATTGGTGTTTTATATGGTAAAAAAGCATTATTAGATATTTTACCACCTTGGCAAGGTGGTGGAGCAATGATAAATACAGTTAACATGACTTTATCTAATCCATCAATTATTGATATTACTTATGAAAAATCACCGTGGAGATTTGAAGCAGGTACACCTAATATCAGTGGCATTATTGGTTTAGGAGAAGCATTACGTTATATTAATAATATTGGATATAAACAAATATATAATCATGAAACCACATTAATGCAATATGCTATCAAACGTTTAAGTACAGTCAATACATTACGACTCTATGGTCCCAATGAACGTCAGGGTGTTATTGCCTTTAATTTAGGTAATCATCACGCCTACGACATAGGTAGTTTTTTAGATAATTATGCTATTGCAATACGTACAGGACACCATTGTGCATTACCATTGATGAAATTCTATCAAGTAAAAGCTATGTGTAGAATCTCTTTGGCTCTTTATACTACTAAAGAAGAAATTGATTTTCTAGTAGAAAAACTTCAATATATTGAAAACTTACTAAGTTAATCTGTAATAATACAGAATATAAGATAAAATTATGTCAATTTTACCTGATGAAAATAAATTATTGAATAATTTTTCACGGTGCTTAAACTGGGAACAAAAATACTTGTATTTAATTGAATTAGGAGAAAAATTATTACCATTAACTGACATGCAAAAACAGAAAAAAAATCAAGTTTTAGGATGTCAAAGTTTAGTATGGATTGTTATGGAACCAAATAATGAAGAAAAAATGATATTTTTTGGTGATAGTGATTCTTCTATAGTAAAAGGTTTAATAGCATTAGTAATAATTATTTTTCAAAATAAAACAGTACAACAAATTTTAACTACGGATAGTAAAATATTTTTTCAAAAGTTATCATTAGAACAACATTTGACTCCATCAAGAAATCATGGTTTGCATTCTATAATTAAAACAATTTATCAGCGAGCTGAAATTTATAAAATAAATAAACTAAACAATGAATAAGCTTTTAATCTATTAAATATTCAAAGTTATATTTTCTCATATGAGAAGCTTTATAAATTTTTAGGAAAAATTGATGAATATGGTTTTATTTTTTATTAGTTTATTATTTTCAAGTAGTATAATTTTTAATTTTGGTATTGCTGAATATTCTTTGCCGTCTACGAAGTCACGTTTAATTGGAAAAAACAAACAATATGTAGTACCAAATGATCGCCCTCCATTAGAAGAAATAGCACGTAAATTCAAAATAGGGTTACTTGGGATGTTAGAAGCTAATCCAGGTATAGATCCTTATTTACCTAAAGCTGGTATAAAATTAATAATTCCATCACAAATGTTACTACCAGCAACCAAACGTAATGGCATAATTATTAATTTAGCTGAATTAAGATTATATTTTTTTCCAAAAGGAAGTAATAAGGTTATTGTTTACCCTATTGGCATTGGTCAATTAGGAACTAATAATACACCTATAATGATAACAAATGTTAGTCAATTAATTAAAAATCCAACTTGGACACCAACTTCTAATATACGTAAACGTTACGCTGAAGATGGTATTATTTTACCCCAAGTATTACCTGCTGGGCCTGATAACCCTATGGGTTTATATGCATTAAGATTATCTTACGATCAAGGTCAATATCTAATTCATGGTACTAATACTAATTTTGGAATTGGATTACGTATTACTGCTGGTTGCATTCGTTTAAGACCAGATGATATGGAGAAATTATTTTATTCTATACCAATAGGAACTAGGGTACAAATAATTAATGAACCAATAAAATATTCTAAAGAGCAAGATGGTAGTTATTATATAGAAGTACATCAACCTTTATCTACAAGAGAATCTGATGATCCACAGATCATGCCATTAATATATAGCAAAGAATTTAAAAAATTCTTACAACAAGCAGAAATTGATAAAGAATTAGTCGACAAAACTATAGCTAGACGTTCAGGAATGCCTGTAAAGATAAATAAGATTAAATTGAATCCTAAAAATAATAATAGAAAAAATATAATAAAAAAAGTAACCATATATAATTAACAAGGCACCTATTTTTGGCGCCTTGTTAATTATATATGGTAATCAAAAAGAAAAAACTATTGGATTACTTTTTATATTTACGTACTTGATTATCTAACCGTTGATTAGCCCGGATAGCTTCATCATTAGTCATTTGTATATCAGTACGTAATGATTGAACATCATTAGATAGTTGCTCAACCTTACCGTTCAAAGTTTGAACATCTGAAAATAGTTTGTTAATTTGGCTACTTGTTGAACAACCTGCCAAAAGACTGGAGGCTAGAACAATAGAGCTAAATACAACTTTAGTACGATTCATTATATTACCCTCTAAATTTAGTTAATCGCTAAGTAATAAAGTAAGTATTAGAGGTTTTCCTGACAAAATACAAAACCAATTTCTGTTTTTAAATTTGAATAATTATAATATTTCAAATTTAGGAAAAATACTTACTTATCATTATGCTAGTACTTAATCAAAATATTTTCTATAAAAATGTACTAAGTTATTTAATAAAAAACAAATTTTTTATTCTTATTATATAATATATATAATTAATTATTACATATTAAATATAAGATATATAATAAAATGTTATGATAACAGAATAGTTATAGAAAAGTAATATATAAATCACAATATTAATTAATACTATTAATATTACTATTATAAAATATGAACAGATGATGTATTTGTTGTACCAGTTGATACTAATGCACCGGACACCATAACTACAACATCATTAGTTGTAGCCATATTATTTCTTAAAGCAATTTGTTTACCAATACGATAAAAATCATCAGTAGAGGCAATTTCTTTAACTAATTGAGGGATAACACCTTTAACTAATAACAATTGACGCGCAGTTTCTTCATTGGTTGTTAAAGCTAAAATCGGTGCTGTTGGAAAATATTTACGTACTGATTTTGCTGATTTACCACCATAAGTAGCAACTATAATTAATTTAGAGTTTAATTTTTCAGCCATTTCAATGGCACCACGACAAACTGCCTCAGTAATACGTAACTTTTGATTTATTTTACTATTATCAATACGACTTGCCATAACACGATCAGTACGATCACAAATCGTAGCCATAATTTTTACTGCTTCAATAGGATATTTTCCTTTGGCACTTTCACCAGATAACATAACGGCATCAGTACCATCTAAAATAGCATTAGCTACGTCACCTGCTTCGGCACGAGTTGGGCGAGGATTTTTAATCATAGAATCTAATAATTGAGTGGCAGTAATAACTATTTTTCTAGCAGCGACACATTTTTCAATCATCATTTTTTGTGCAAAAATAACTTCTTCAACAGGAATCTCTACCCCAAGATCACCACGTGCTACCATAATTCCATCTGAAGCTTCTAAAATTTCATCAAAATTATTCAACCCTTCTTGATTTTCAATTTTAGAAATTATTTGAATATTCTTATCACTATGTTGTATTAGATGATTACGAATTTCTTCTACATCAGCCCGTTTGCGTATAAATGAAGCTGCAATAAAATCAATACCTTGTTGATAACCAAAAATTAAATCTTGTTTATCTTTTTCCGATAACGCAGGTAAACTAATGAAAACTCCTGGTAAATTAACCCCTTTATTTTCACCTAAATCACCATTATTAAGCACTTTACAATATATATTATTACTTTTAATAAATAAAACTTCCATACTAATTAAGCCATCATCAATCAAGATAATATTACCTGGATGAAGATCATTAGTTAATCCTGAATAAGTAACTGCAACTCGATCATGATTACCAATAACTGAAGTATCAGTAGTTAAAATAAAATTCTGACCAGTAATTAAGGATACTTCCTTACCTTTTTTAAGATACATTGTACGAATTTCAGGCCCTTTTGTATCTAATAATATAGCTGCTTGTTTATTTTGCTCTATACAAACACTACGAAGATTTTTAATACGTTGACCATGTTCCTCATGATTACCATGAGAAAAATTTAATCTCATGACATCCATACCAGCATCTAACAATTGTGATAATATTTCTTTAGATTCAGTTCTTGGGCCAATAGTACAAACAATTTTAGTTTTTTTCATAAAAGTTATTCTGTAATTAGCTAATATATATTATATCACTAATTTTTTATTTTTAATAAACTTATATATTATAATAATAACTACAATAATACTGATTATAAATAATAAGCAAAAAAACAATTATTAATTTTAATTTAAATATTAATATTCTGTGATATTATATCATCATATGATATAAGTAAATATTGTTTTTTTATTAAATGTATTAAAAAATAGTTTACTGTAAAAATTTTTAAATTAATTTTTTTAAATAATACAATAAAAACACTAAATAAATAAATAGAAAATATTTTTTTTAAAACAGTTTTTATCAATTTTATTTACAACATACGATAAAAATATTTGTAATGTAATATTAAATATATAAATCTTATTTATTAAGATATCAATACAATATAGTCATATAATGACATAATTTTTGTTATTAATTATTTTAAAATTTAAATATTTTTATTTAAATAATTTACAGATTAAAATTATATTATATATTAATATATTATAAAATATATAATTTTAAAATTTAATTTTTAAAAGGAAATATAATGAATATAATTGAAAAAATTAAACATCAAATAGAAAAAAATCCAATTATTATATATATGAAAGGTTCACCTAAATTTCCAAATTGTGGTTTTTCAGCTCAGGCAGTAAAAGCGCTTTCTGCCTGTGGTGAACGATTTGCCTATGTAGATATTTTATTAAATCATGACATACGTACTGAATTACCTAAGTATGCAAATTGGCCAACATTTCCACAGTTATGGATTGATGGAAAATTAATTGGCGGATGTGATATTATCACTGAAATGTACCAAAAAGGTGAATTACAAAAATTAATAATAGAAACAGCTAATAAATATCGTAATTTAAAAGAAAATGCCAATAAATTAAATAATTGATTTTTAGATCATAAACACTTAGAACAATAACAAATAGTTGTTATTGTTTATCTTTTGTTTACTTATAACTATATCTTCATTTATAACTATTAATCATTTACTAATGGCCAACCACCTAATTTTTTCCATCTATTCACAATCTCACAAAATAATAATGCAGTTCTATCAGTATCATAAAGTGCGCAATGTGCCTGTTTCCCATCAAAGGGAATTCTGGCTATATAACAAGCTTTAGCTAAAATAGTTTGTCCAAAAACTAGTCCACTAAGTGTCGCGGTATCAAAAGTAGCAAATGGATGAAATGGATTATGTTTTAAATTTGTTCTTTGAGCAGCAGCCATGAGAAAACTATGATCGAAATTAGCATTATGAGCGACAATAATAGCTCTATTGCAATCATTATTTTTAATTCCTTGTCTAACTATTTTAAAAATTTCATGTAGAGCAGTGTATTCATCTACAGCATTACGCAAAGGATTAGTTGGATCTATACCTGTAAATGCTAATGCAGATGCCTCTATATTTGCACCAGCAAATGGTAAAATATGAAAATGAAGATTATCATCAATTTGCAACCAACCATCTTGATCCATTTTTAATGTCACAGCTGCAACTTCCAATAAAGCGTCTTGTTGTGCATTAAATCCACCAGTTTCTACATCTATAACAACAGGATAATAACCTCTAAATCGAGTTGCTAGTTCATTAATACTATTTTTTTGATTAGACATTTATTTTAAAGCTCTATATTGTAAAATGAAATAAGATTAGATATGAATATTACTTTTACAATTAATTATATTTAATATTCATTATTTTGATAAATTTGTGGATTAAATATTGAAATTAAAAATATATATTTACTGGCATATAATCATAATTAATTTTGTATAAAATTATTTAATGATCATTAACAGATGATAGGTAAATTATAAAAAAATCAATATCGTATACTTATTTATAAAAATATTTAATTAATAATTAAAAGTATTGATTAAAATTTTTGAATAATATTAAATTTTAATTTATATAATTTAAATTAATAAACCACAATCATACTAAACCAAATATTTATATTATATATATTTTTTAAAATAACACATGTTAAAAAATACTATTAGAAATATAAATAATCATATTAATCAATTTTAAAAATAATAAAGTACAACATACAATATTGTATTATGTTATTCAATTAACTAATAATTAAAATTAAATATGATTACATAAAATTATCATAATACTAAATATCAATTCATAAAAAGTAATAATTTTATTATTAATATAATACATAATTAAAATAACAAATGAATCATTATTAATTTAATTATGAGTAAATAATCAACTATGTTATTTTATATTATAATATGTGTAAAAATTATTTTTTTAAAAGTTAAAATAATTATCAATTTTTATTTTAATAACAAAATTATTTTAGGATAAAATAGTTATGAAACAAAAAATTAAGATTATAATTGTAGGTGGGGGAGCTGGAGGATTAGAACTTGTAACTAAATTAGGCAATACTTTAGGACGCAAGAACCAAGCTGAAATTATATTAGTTGATCATAATAAAAGTCATTTATGGAAACCTTTATTACATGAAATTGCATCTGGCTCTTTAGATGATAGAACTGATACTTTAAGTTATTTGGCTCATGCATATGATCATTACTTTCATTTTCATTTAGGCAAATTAATAGATATTGATCGTAAAAACAAAACTATTAGGCTTGCAGAAATACATAATAAAGAAGGAAAATTATTAGTTCCAGAACGACAATTAAAATTTGATATTTTAGTTATAGCATTAGGTAGTGTATCAAATGACTTTAATACACAAGGTGTAAAAGAAAATTGTGTTTTCTTAGATAATCCCAAACAGGCATATTATTTTCATAATACTATATCAAACCTATTTCTAAGTTACTCAGTAAACCATCAACTAAATAATAAAATCAATATTGCGATTATTGGTGGTGGAGCCACAGGAGTAGAATTATCTGCTGAACTTTATAACACCATAAATCAATTAATTAATTATGGTTTTAATGGATTAAACAAAAAATCACTTAATGTCATTTTAATTGAAACAGGAGAACGTATATTACCTGCCTTGCCAATACGAATATCTATAGCTGCTCATAATGAATTAGCTAAATTAGGTGTTAGTATTTTAACTAATACTATGGTAACTAGTGTGGATGCTAATGGTATTAATACAAAATCTGGAGTAAAAATTAATGCAGATCTTATAGTTTGGGTTGCTGGCATAAAAGCACCTAATTTCATGAAACAAATTGGCGGGCTAGAAACAAATAAAATTAATCAATTAATAGTCAAATCAACACTACAAACCACACTTGATAATTCTATTTTTGCTATTGGAGATTGTGCCTCTTGCAGTAAAAAAGATGGTGGATTTGTGCCACCAAGAGCACAAGCAGCTCATCAAATGGCTGCATTATGTTACAATAACATTGTAGCATTAATTAAACAACAAGAGTTAAAACCATATAAATATAAAGATCATGGATCTTTAATATCATTGTCAAGTTTTAATACCTTAGGTAATTTAATGGGCAATTTAGTATGTGGGGATATGATGATTAAGGGCAAATTAGCTCGTATGATTTATATTTTATTATATCGATTTCATCAAATAGCGTTACATGGCTATATTAAAACTGGTTTAATGATATTAGCAGGTAGCATAAATCGTATTATTAAACCTAAAATAAAATTTTACTAAATCATATAAAATAAAAATAAGTAAATAGATTTTTAATAAGATTTTTACTATTATTTTATATTTATAAAGATTCACTTAAAGATACCATTAAATACTATTAAACATAATTATGTTAACTTAATTGTTTAAATGAATATTAATAGTTAATAATTAGAGAACATAAAACAATAATAATTTTAGTATTACTGAATATTAATTTTTACAATAAATTTAAATTAACTAAATAATAAAAGAATTTTCCTATATATTTTGCATGATATTAATCATTACTTAAAAATTAAAATTAAATGATACTTTAAATGAATTAATTAATATATAAATATAAATTTATATGATAATAGTTGTTTTAAGTGTTATTTAAATTATTAATAAGTTATTTTTTAATTTAATAATTTTTAATTAGATAGGAGTAAATATTTTGATAAAAATACTTGATTATTTTAATCATATTATTTGGGGATATATATTGATTTATTTACTACTTGGTGCAGGTATTTATTTTACTATAAGCATGGGTATTATTCAATTTCGTCATTTTATGCATATGTTTGCTGTTCTAAAAAATAGTAATAAATCAGATAATTCAGGTATATCTTCTTTTCAAGCTTTATGTACAACTTTAGCCGCTAGAGTTGGAACAGGAAATCTTACTGGTGTTGCTATTGCATTAACTACTGGTGGTCCTGGTGCTATTTTTTGGATGTGGCTTGTAGCTTTAATTGGTATGGCTACTTCATTTGCAGAAAATACATTAGCACAATTGTATAAAATAAAAGATGATAAAGGAAATTATCGTGGAGGGCCAGCTTACTATATGGCTAATGGTTTAAAAATGAGATGGATGGGGATACTTTTTTCTATTTTTCTTATAATTGCTTTTGGTTTAATATTTAATTCAGTTCAAGCTAATTCAATTGCTCAGGCAACATTAGTTGCTTTTGGTTTTAATCCATGTTATGTGGGAATTGTTCTTGCTATAATTTGTGGAATTATCATTTTTGGCGGACTACGTTTTATTGCGCGAATAGCAGAATTAATTGTTCCTATAATGGCAATAGCATATTTAATATTAACATGTTGTATAATGATAAATAATATTGATCGGTTACCTGGTGTTTTTTTATTAATTATAAAACATGCTTTTGGATTACAAGAAGCAGTAAGTGGGATAGTTAGTTATAGTATTACACAATCTATGATACAAGGAATACAACGAGGTTTATTTTCAAATGAAGCAGGTATGGGTTCAGCACCAAATATAGCAGCAACAGCATCACCTTATCCTCCACATCCTGCATCACAGGGATATGTACAAATGTTAGGTGTATTTATGGATACCTTGATAATTTGTAGTGCGACGGCAATTATTATTATTTTTTCTGGTATTTTAAATAACACTGGGGAAACTAATAGTATTAGTGGTATCGAATTAACACAGAGAGCTCTTTCTTCAGCTGTTGGTGATTGGGGGGCAATATTTATTGCAATAGCTATTTTTTTCTTTGCTTTTACTTCCATTATTGCCAATTATGCTTATGCGGAAAATAATATGATTTTTTTATATAAAAATCATACAGCTGGATTATATATTCTTAGAATAGCTACTTTAAGTATGGTAATTTTTGGTTCAATAGCAGAAATGCCACTAGTATGGAAATTAGCGGATGCTTCTATGGGATTAATGGCATTAATAAATCTTATTGCAATACTAATGCTCTCAAGTATTATCTTAAAACTTACTAAGGATTATAATTCCCAACGAAAAACTGGGAAATTGCCAATATTTAATATAAATTCTTATCCTGATATAAGAAAACAAATAAAAAATAATATTTGGAAAATATAAGTTATATTTACATTAATAATAATTAATGCTTAATTAAAAATTAATAATATAGCTTATAATATTTCAATTCAATTTTTTAAAAAATTTAAATTAGATAAAATATCCAATTACAATAAAATTTTTATAAACAAGACTATTAGAACATAATGTAATTATATAATTTATCTGGACAATTATTTATCTAAAAAAATTAAAAACTTAAATTTAAAATACATAAAATTATCAGGATTAAAGATAAATTTTTAAAACAATGACAGAAAATTTATTTATAGATAAATAATATATATCATTGGCATGATTGTGAATAATTTGACAATGACATGCATAAAAATAATTTTTATTAAAAAAGTAATAAGTCTTTATTGTATAAATATTAAAAAAACAAAATTAAGTAAAATAAGATAAATGTTTTTAGATCGATTGTATTAGCAAAATCATGAATAAACTATTTTACAAAAATAATATTATTAAATTTCCACTTAACTAAAATATAATCAAAAAATATTAAAAATTCGATATTTAAAATTAACTAAAATGAATGTATTAATAGTATTAAAAATAAAAATTATACAACAAAACTACTATTATTTAAAAAAGAGACTCCAGTAAACTTAATAAAAATAAATTAAAAATTTATATAATAAAATACTTTCATTCTAATTAAATACTATAAAATAACAAAATATCAGATTTTTAATATTTTTATAAAATGGATAGTTATATTATAAGTATATAAAACACAATATCGTTCATACTCATTAAAGAAGTAATTGTGACTACATGTATAGAGTATTAATAATATATCACAATAAATATGTAAATATAAATAGTTACGAATATAATTATAATTAAGAAAAAATACAACTGAGCTAAATAATTAATATTTTCTAAAATTAAATATTAATTTTGATTTAATCTATTCTAGATTCATATGAATAACTAAAGAAAATAATAAAAAAATAAAATTATTTTTTTGAAAATCTGGTAGTAATAATATAGGATTATTATCCTACCCGCCTGCATTATGTTTTATTTAAATATTCGTGATAAATCTCACAACTATGTTTTAAAGAACAATAAAATGTTACTTAAATATATTAATAAGATTTCATATACTATGTGATATGATCATTAATCAAATTATAAATATACAACTTTTTCATATACACTAGTAAAAATTATAATCTACAATAACAAGACTAATGTAGTATAGATTTTATCTAGATAATTATAAAGCATTATGCAATTAAATATCCCAACTTGGTTAACACTATTACGTATTATTTTAATCCCGTTTTTTGTTTTATTTTTTTCTCTTCCATTTCATTGGGCACCTTTTATTTCTGCATTTCTTTTTATTATTGCTGCCTTAACTGACTTAATTGATGGTTTCATTGCCAGACTATGGAAACAAACAACAAAATTTGGCGCATTCTTGGATCCAGTAGCTGATAAAATCATGGTAGTAACAGCATTAGTTTTAGTAACAGAATACTATCATACCTGGTTAGTTACATTACCAACTATCACTATGATTGCACGTGAAATTATTATTTCTTCATTTCGCACATGGATGATTAAAGAAGGAAAAAATAGTTGCACAAATGTTTCTTGGATTGGAAAGTTTAAAACTGCAATACAAATGATTTCATTAGTTGGATTATTATGGCATCCTAATATATATGTTGAAATAATTGCTATTATATTACTTTATTTTGCAGCTATTTTAGCATTTTGGTCTATGTTTAAATATTTATTTGCAGCTTGGAAATATTTTAATATAGTTTAATTAAAAGAATTAACAACAATAATAATAATTAATAAACAATAGTATTGACTCAATAAAATAAAGAAGTAAAATACAAAATAAAATAATGTAAATTTAATATTTCTATAAAATATAATTAAAGTGCGGGAATAGCTCAGCTGGTAGAGTACAACCTTGCCAAGGTTGGGGTCGCGAGTTCAAATCTCGTTTCCCGCTTTAATATTTTTTACTAGTGGTATTTGTAAAAACAAAAAAAAGGCGCGATGGCAGAGTGGTCATGCAGCGGACTGCAAATCCGGTCACCTCGGTTCAATTCCGAGTCGTGCCTAGCTATTTTATCTTATAATACGCTTATTTATAAAGAGCCCAGATGGTGAAATTAGGTAGACACTAGGGACTTAAAATCCCTTAGCTTAAAGGCTGTGCGGGTTCAAATCCCGCTCTGGGCACTAAATATAAATATATGTCATTAATCAAAATGATATTCTTTTAATTATATTTTTAAAATACATAAATATTTTTAAAAATTAAAAAATAAATAATAATAGCAATTAACTACTTTATTAAAAAATAAAAAATTATTTAAATTTTAAATTGACAAATAATTATCTAGTTATATTTAATAAATATTTTTATAATAAAAATTAATTTAAATTTATTACTTCTCTTTAAGAGAATATAGATGAACATCTAATTGTGGAAATGGAATGCTAATATTATGTGCGTCTAATTGTTTTTTAAAATTTTCCATTAAATCCCAATAAACATTACGGGCATCTATATTAGTAGTCCAAAAACGGACTATAAAATTAAGAGAATTAGGCGCCATTTCATGTAATCTAATAATAATACCTTTATCATGTTGAATACGATTATCAATAGCAACAACATCACCTAATATTTTTTTAACTTTATCAATATTAACATTATAAGACACACTAACTATAATTTGAGTACGCCTATTCGGTAGGCGAGAAGTATTAATAATGTTATTATTAATTATTTTACTATTTGGTATAATAATAATACGATTTTCATTAGTCCTTAATGTAGTTGATAAAATCTGTATATTCTCAACAATTCCTTCTACTGAATCTAAAATTACATATTCTCCTGATCGTAATGGTTTGAAAATAACTAATAATACCCCAGCAGCAAAATTAGATAAAGAACCTTGTAAAGCTAATCCAATAGCTAAACCTGCAGTACCTAAAACAGTAATAATAGAAGCAGTTTGTATACCTAACTTACCTAATACTGATATTATAGTAACTGCAATTATTCCATAACGAATAATTGCAGATAAAAAATTACTAACCGTTTTATCTATAATATGTAATAACATTAATCTATTAGTGATATTAGAAATCCATCTAGCAATAATTAAACCCCCCAATAAAATAAATAATGCAAAAAAAATATTTATAATATATTCAATTAAAATATTATGACGATAAATAAACCAAGTTTTTAATATTTCTATCATTTTTACTAATATCATATTATTGTCATTCATATTTATGATCTCTATTAATAAATTAAAAATTTATTTTTTGGTAAAATTTATATGATTTTAGATAATCACTGACATTAAAAATATTTTTTAAATTACATTTACATTTAAAAAAATTCAATAAATTCAATGATTGAAATTAGTTACATCTTTTATATCAATTAAACCTTTTTATATTTTAAATAATTAATTTAAATTATATTATTAAATATATTGCTTTTAAAAATATAATATTATTTAAAAATGTATTTTTTTAAATACTACTTAAAAATAATAATCAGATAAATGATAAATTTTTTATCTTAAGTATTTAGTTAACCATTAATTAGTTTACTATATACATATAAAAGCTATCGTCATACTATAAAATTATTATTTATTATTAATTTTTATAAGTTAATTATTTTATTTAATAATAAAATATAATAAAGATTTGTTTTTATAAATAAATATCCAAAAATTTTTCTATATAAATACTTTATATTAGTAATAAATACTTATGTATTTTTAGTTATGTTAATATATATTATACTTTACAAATATTTTATATGTAATATCAAAAATAACTTTAGAAAAAGTTATCATGATTATGTAAAAATAATAAAAAAAAATTAGATAAACTAGTAATTATTTATTGTAATTGTAAAATTAGTTATTCATTTCAACTTTTTCTATAATTTAACTGAATACAGTAGTCAAGCATAATTTTATCATCTATCAGCAGCAAAAATAATCTTATTAATAGATTTATAATTTATTTTTAGTAATTTTTATAAAAAAATCTAAAATGATTTATATCATATATATATTTTACATCTTATTAAAAAAATAAAAATGACTAATTTTTATTATAAAATTAAATTATGCAATGATCGATATTAATGATACTTAATCACAAAATTTATTAAATATAAAAACATCAAAATAATATTGTTTTTATTTTAAATCAATAACTATGAGAATTTTTCTCTAATAATTAGTTGGTAAATTTTTTAAGAAATAATAAGGTGAACTTATCATGACACAAGATGAATTAAAAAAAATGGTTGGCTGGGCAGTATTAGAGTATATAATGCCTAATACAGTAGTAGGTGTTGGAACAGGTTCTACTGTTTCACATTTTATTAATGGTTTAGCAACACGGAAGCATTTAATTACAGGTGTAGTGTCTAGTTCATCTTCATCTACTTATAAATTAAATGAATTATCTATCCCTATTCTTGATAGTAATTACGTCAATAATATTGATATATATATTGATGGTGTAGATGAACTTAATCCATCTTTAATGATGATAAAAGGTGGTGGTGGGGCATTAACTCAAGAAAAAATTATAGCTGCTATGGCTAAACAATTTATTGTTATTGCTGATAAATCTAAGTTAGTTAATACGTTAGGTGGATTTCCATTACCAATAGAAGTAATTCCAATGGCACGTACTTATGTATCACATCAACTAATTAAATTAGGTGGAATACCGAAATATAGAAAAAATGTAATTACAGATAATGGAAACATTATTATTGATGTGCAGAATTTAAAAATTCTAGATCCTATTAATTTAGAAAATAAAATTAATACTATTCCTGGTGTAGTGACAGTAGGTTTATTCGCTAATCGACCAGCAGATATTGCATTACTAGCTACTCAATATGGAGTACAAAAATTAATAGCTATAAACTAATATAAACTAATAATTTTACTATCCTAAAATCAAATTTTCTTTTGATAAATAAATATTACTACTCACTTTAATATAAATAATTTAATAAAAAATCATATTTATTTTAAAATAATAAAAAATAAGAAGCCTATAAAGTTATATATTATATATAATATATAAAATAATAAATAATATTCATTATTAATCATTCTAATATTAATTATATATTTTACTATTTTATAATATAGTTTTTATTATAAATATATATTTATAATAAAAAATTAAATATTCTTTTAATTTTAATCCATAATATAACTTATGATAATTGTTAAAATAATAATTAAATAAAAGATTATTTTTGTTAATTTCTGTTCATATTATAAATTTAAAAATTTAATTAAATCTTATTAAATTATATTTTATATATTTTTTATTTATTACGAATATAATGCTAATATTATTAGCATTGATTTAATATATTAATAAATTACTATTCAATACAAATTGATATCTTATGCTATTAATAAAAAATAATTGAATTGATAAATTTTCGTAAAAAAATAGCTTTTTATAAAAATAAAATAAATACTATTGAATAATAGTGTTAAGTATTTAATGGTAATAATAGATAAAATTATGGATTCAAGGTTATGCAAATAATTATTATTGGGGGTGGTATAACCGGAGCTTCATTAGCACTTGCTATTTCTAAATTAAGCAAAGAGCAAGTTCAAATTTCATTAATTGAAGCAATAGAACTTAACAAAAAAAATATGCATTTTAATAATAGAACAATTGCATTGTCTTATGGAACTTGTCAACAATTTAATCAAATTGGTATATGGGATGGATTAAAAAAATATGTAACTCCAATAACACATATTCATATTTCTGAGTATGGTCACGCAAGTATACTTAATATAAAAGCTAAATATTATTCTATACCAGCATTAGGTTATGTAATTAAATTATCTGATGCAAAAAATTATTTATTTGATCAGATAAAAAAAACACCAAATATTACGTTATTTTGCCCTGAAAAAACAATAGATATTATACGTACCATCAATAATGTATCTGTCAAATTAACAACTAACAAAATTCTAACTGGACAATTATTAGTAGCCGCCGATGGCAGTAATTCAATCATACGAAAAATAAGCAAAATTGACTGGTACAAAAAATCATATGAACAATGTGCAATTACTGCTAATATTTTAACTAGTGCTTTACCTAAAGGACGAGCTTTTGAACGTTTTACTCAATTTG
Organism: Candidatus Arsenophonus lipoptenae; assembly: GCF_001534665.1. NCBI lineage: Bacteria > Pseudomonadati > Pseudomonadota > Gammaproteobacteria > Enterobacterales > Morganellaceae > Arsenophonus > Candidatus Arsenophonus lipoptenae. Next base: position 121,412 of record NZ_CP013920.1, read on the forward strand.
GTTCATTAGCAATATTACCTGTATCTAAATACTGTAGTTCATTAATTTGGTGTTATCCATTAAAAAATAAACAACATATTATGCAATTGGATAATGATGAATTTGTAATGGAATTACAACAATATTTTGGGTGGAGATTAGGTGAAATTAAACTTATTAGTAAACGCTACTATTTGCCATTATTTCTATATCAAGCAAAAAAAATTATTAGTCATCGCTTAGTATTAGTTGGTAATGCAGCTCAAACCGTACATCCTATTGGCGGACAAGGGTTTAATTTAGCTATGCGAGATATTATGATTCTTGCTGATATAATTAGTAAAACAGCTAATAATAGAGAGGATATTGGTAATTATTCTGTTTTAATAAATTATCAAATAAAACGTAATAATGATCGTCAAAATATCATAAAAATAACAGATAATTTAGTACGTTTATTTAATAATAAACATATTATTTTTATTATTTCTCGTAATATTGCATTAATAGCAATGGAAATCTTAAAACCTATAAGTAATATTTTAATTCGTAAAGCAATTAGGTAATAAATTTATCTATAACTATTTAATTTAATAAGGAATATTTTATTATGCAATCATTTGATATAATTATTATTGGTGGAGGGATGATTGGACTTTCACTAGCTTGTGGATTACGTAATTGCGGCATGAATATTGCCATTATTGAAAATTCTTTAAATAAAGATGAATTTGATCAAAAAAATGAGCCAGAATCAAAAGTTTCTGCTATTAATTTAGCGAGCCAAAAATTACTAGATTATTTATCTGTTTGGCAAATAATAATACAAAAAAAAATTGGAATTTTTCATCAAATTAAAGTTTGGCAAAAAGATAGTTTTGGATATATTAAATTTAATGCTAATGATTATTATTTACCACATCTTGGTCATATTATTAAAAATTCTACTATTGTAAGAATATTATGGCAACAAGTAAAATTAAGTACAGACATTACATTATTTACAGATAATAATGTGAAAACAATTATGTGGGGGGATAATGAAGTATTTATAACATTTGATAATGAGCAAATGTTGACAACAAAGCTAGTTATTGGAGCTGATGGTGCTAAATCATGGTTAAGAAAACAAGCTGACATCCCAATTAAATTTTGGAATTATGAACATACGTCGTTAATAGCTACCATTAAAACTGAAATACCTCATATGGATACTGCTTTGCAAGCATTTAATAATTACAGTATTTTAGCATTTTTACCGCTACATGATCAGTATATTTGTTCAATTGTCTGGTCATTACCAACAATTCAGGCACATAGATTAGTTAATTTAAAAGTTTCTGCATTTGAAAAAGAATTAAGTGTAGCTCTAGATATGCGGCTCGGATTTTGTCAATTAATTAGTGAACGTCAAATTTTTCCACTTATTAGTCAATATGCTTGTAATTTTGCTAAACAACGTATTGTTTTAATAGGTGATTCAGCTCATACAATACATCCACTAGCTGGGCAAGGTGTTAATTTGGGATTCATGGATGTTGCTGAGTTAATTGGACATTTACGTGATTTAAATATCAAAGGCAAAGATATAGGACAGTATCTTTATTTACAAAGCTATGAACGCAAACGTAGATACAGTACTATGTTAACATTATATAGTATACAAATGTTAAAAAAAATATTTAATGGTAATAATGTAATAAAAAAAATAACTTGTGATATTGGATTATTATTAACTAATGCAGTACCAGGAATAAAACTAAAGTTAATTAACTATGCTTCAGGATTACATGATATTCCTGAATGGTTGGCAAAAAATGATAAATTAATTTAGTACAAAATTATTTAAATATATTTATTTAATATTTAAAACTAATGAAATACGTAAAATTTTTTAATTAAATGTCTAGTTTTAAGGTTATTTTTATTTATTTAATATTATATATTTTATATTACTTAAAACAATCTCATTGCTACATGTTTTTATATTTATAATAATTCAAACTCATTTATTATTATATAATTTACGATATTACATCATAAGGTAATGGTTGAATTGTTAAATTGCTTGTTTCCACACCAGGAATACGAAAAGTACTTTTTATAGACATATCATGATTCATAATAACTTGTACACTTATAAAGTTATTAGTTAATTTAACTGCTGCTAAAATTGTACCAATACTTCTCCAGCAGTTATTACCTATTTTCCACTCAATAGGTGATCCAATTTTTGGAATTATATTTGATATACCTGTTAACCAAAACATAGAACGTTTATTTAAACCGCGATATTTTACACGAGCTATTATTTCTTGACCACTGTAACAACCTTTTTTAAAACTAATACTAGATTTTAATGCTTGTAAATTAACTGCTTGAGGAATAAATTTCTGACTGTTTTCAATATCAATATTAGCGAATCCAGAGGCAATATCAAAAGATAACCATTGTTGACTATTTCCATGTTTTGGAAAATCTTTTTTTAAAGTAAGTGCTGTATTACTATCCGTAATAATTAAGAATCGTTCATAAGGTAAATTGAAATATAATAAAGTAGTTTTTTTTAAATGTATTATTGGATTTTCCAAATCTGGTAACTGAGAAAAATAGTTACTTAATTTATTACAAGCTTCTTGGCCTATAACACCTAATAAAGTGATATCATGCTGTTCTCGGATTGTTATTTGAGAAAAAACTGCGTATTTAGTTAATTCATATAATTGTTTAGCAGCTACACTAGTTCTTAAAATATAAGCAAAACCTTTTTTATAATAAAATAAACGAATAATACTTAATATTTTTCCATTAGCATCACAATGGGCGGTTAATATATGTTGTTGTCTAGTTAATTTTGTAATATCAGCAGTTAACTTTCCTTGTAAATATTGCACAACATCAATGCCAGTTGCAGTTATAAAACTCCAATCATTGAGTAATAGCAAAGTTAATGGATATTGATTATGTATTTCATAATTCATCTTTGTGCTCAATTTATTTAAATTAAGTAAAATATTTAATATTAATTAGTTTAATATTTGAATATAAATCATCTAAAAAATTTTTACATTAAATATCTAATATTTTGATTATTAATTAATATCTTAAAAATCATCGTATAAATTTGCTTAATATAATATAATCTCTTTAATTTAATCAAACATCTTCCTAAAGACTAATTAATATTTATCAAAAATATTAGTATTAAATTATATATTTTAATTTTAAAAAATATTTTTGAAATATACTTTTGCAATAAAATTATATGTATTGATATAAGAAATATAAAAATAATTTAATATTATTAATTAAATTAAAATAGTATTTTAAAAATATATTTGATATTACCTGATTTAGAAAGATTTTTTTTAATTAACTATAATTTATTAATAAAATCATAAATGTGTTAATAACAATTTTATTAAAAAAATTCCAAACTCACTATATTTAACATCATTAGATATTATAAAATGATTTATTTATTAGGTCGTAATGCTGGAAATAATATAACATCTCTAATAAAATGACTATCTGTTAATAACATAATCATCCTATCAATACCAATACCTAAACCAGCTGTCGGTGGTAACCCATGCTCTAAAGCAATAATATAATCATTATCAAAAAATATAGATTTATCTTTGCTGTTATTTTTTTTAAAAACTTGTTTAGTAAAACGTTGTGCTTGATCTTCTGCATCGTTTAGTTCAGAAAAACCATTACCAATTTCATAACCACCAATAAAAAATTCAAATCGATCAGTAATAAATGGATTTTTATCATTTCTACGAGCTAACGGCGATACTTCTACTGGATATTCAGTTATAAATGTAGGTTGAATTAAACAATTTTCTACTAAATTTTCAAAAATTTCACTTTGTAAACGACCTACTCCCCATTCTTTTTTTATCTTAATATCCATACTATTTGCAAATATTTCCAATTTAGAAATATCATCTAAATCATTCAAAGTTATTTTAGGAGTATATTTGATTATTGCTTCTTTCATAGTCATCCTAATAAAAGGAATTTCAAAATCAAACAAATATTTTCCATATTTTACTTGAGTTGTACCTAATACCTCTTTTGTTACCACTTTAAATAATTCTTCAGTTAAGATCATAAGATCTTTATAATCTACATATGCCATATATAGTTCCATCATAGTAAATTCTGGATTATGTCGCGCAGAAATACCTTCATTACGAAAATTACGATTAATTTCAAAAACTCGTTCAAATCCACCAATAACTAAACGTTTTAAATAAAGTTCTGGTGCAATACGAAGATACATATCAATATCTAATGTATTATGATGTGTAATAAATGGCTTTGCAGCTGCACCACCAGGTATAACTTGCATCATAGGTGTTTCAACTTCTATAAAATCTTTTTTGATCATGAAGTTACGTAAAGCTGATAATAATCTTGAACGAATCATAAAAATATTACGTGATCTATCATTAACAATGAGATCAAGATAACGTTGGCGATAACGAATTTCTTGATCTATCAGACCAAAATATTTGTCTGGTAAAGGGCGTAATGATTTAGTTAATAAGTAAACTTCATAACAATAAATTGTTAACTCATCTGTTTTAGTTTTAAATAATTTACCTTTAACACCTAAAATATCACCAAGATCCCATTTTTTGAACTGTTTTTCATAAAAACTCTTTGACAAATCATAACATGAAATATAAATTTGAATACGACCACTCATATCTTGTAATGTGGCAAAAGAAGCTTTACCCATTATACGTCTAGTAATCATACGTCCTGCTACAGAAACGTTAATATTTAATTTGTCAAGTTGTTTTCTATTTTTATCATCATATTTATAATGTAAATTACTAGATAAACTATCACGACGAAAATTATTAGGAAAATCATAACCATGACGCTTTAATTCTACTAATTTTTCTCTACGAGTTTTTAATTCATTATTTAATTCGATTAATTGTTTAATATCCTGTTGTTGAGACATTTCTTCCTCATAGACCAGCTCTTAAACTTGCTTCGATAAATATATCTAAATCACCATCTAATACAGCTTTAGGATTACGATTTTCAACACCTGTTCTTAGATCTTTAATTCTAGAATCATCTAGAATATAAGAACGAATTTGATTACCCCAACAGATATTAGATTTGTTTTCTTCTAATATTTGTTTATCTGTATTTTTTTTTTGTATTTCTAATTCATATAATTTTGCTTTGATTTGTTTTAATGCTTGAACTTTATTTTTATGTTGTGATCTGTCATTTTGACATTTACTTACTATTCCAGTTGGGATGTGAGTTATACGTACAGCTGATTCAGTTTTATTAATATGTTGACCACCAGCACCAGATGCCCTATAAACATCAATACGTAAATCAGATGGATTTAGTTCAATTTCAATATCATCATTTACTTCAGGATAAATAAATGCTGAACTAAAAGAAGTGTGACGCCTTCCTCCTGAATCAAAAGGACTTTTTCGTACTAATCTATGAATACCTGTTTCAGCATGTAACCAACCATAAGCATATTCACCAATAATCTTTATTGTAGCAGATTTCAAACCAGCAATATCCCCGTCTGCAATATCAATAATCTCTGTTCTAAAACATTTTGATTCAGCCCACCGTAAATACATGCGCATTAACATGCTTGCCCAATCTTGGGCTTCAGTTCCACCAGAACCTGCTTGTAAATCAATATAACAATTAGCTATAGCATTTTCTACCGAAAACATATGTTGCAATTCTAATTGGATAACTTTTTTTTCTAAACATAATAATTTCGTTTTTATTTCACAATAAATTTCTTCATCATACTCTTCAATTATAAGATCTAATAAATCATTTGCATCATATAAGCTATGTAATAATACATCAATAGTTTTTATTTTTTCTTCAAGAGAAACACTTTCTTTACTTAAAAGAAGAGCTCTTTTAGGATTTCTCCATAAATCAGAATATTCCAATTCGATTTTTATTTTTTCTAGATGTTTTTTTTTAGTATCATAACAAAAAATATTTATTAAAATTTTAACTCTTTTAAATAAATCCTGAATATGATTTTTCATTTGATTAATATCAAACATGTCTTTATATCTTTATTAGTAATTGTATTATTTAAAGTAAAAGTTAGAAAAAACTAATTTTTTATAAAATTTATAATTATTATAAAATAACTGGTTTTAAAAAAAATATTATTTTTAATAATATTTATACAATTATAAATGACAATTTAATATTTATAACTATTAAATGAATAAATCACATATATAATTGATAATATTACTAAACTATATAAAAACTTTACAAAAGTTGTACTACTATAATTTCATTTATTTGATAATATCAAACAAATAATTAATTTAATATTTTATATTTATAAATAATAAAATAATTAATTAATAGAATTAGCTTATCAATTTATTTTAAAATTTAAATAATAATTAAAAAATAAACAGTAACTTATTAATTTAGATAATTTATTTTGATATAAATTTGTAACTAACACTATAATAATTATTATTATTTAATAATAATATATTAAAATTTGAATTTTAATTTACTAATCATGAATAATAATTATTATTAATATTTTTATAAAACTTGCAATTATTTTATTTTAATTAATATTATTTTAATACAACTAAAAATATGACATTTTATGATAAATAATAAATTAAATTAATTTTAAAATATAATAAATATTGCAAATAAATAATTAATTTTACTAATAATTAATCAATAAATTAAAAAAAATATTTATATTTTTATTTTAAATAAAAATATAAATATATCAAAATGAATATAATTCATATATCATTTATATTTAATTAAAATAATATTTATTATTAATAAATAATTTAAAATAACTTATTTAAGTAGTTAATTTGAGAATTTGATTATGACACAAACTCAATATAATAAAAAACATAATGTAAAAACTATATTCTTTTCTGATAAAGATAAAAAAATAAAATTTAAAGCTACTAAAAAAATTACTATGATTAGTATTTTTATAAATTTTTTTTTATCTTTATGGCAAATTATTATTGGCTTTTTATCTCAATCACAAGGACTAATTGCTGATGGGCTTCATTCATCATCAGATTTATTAACAGATTTTATAGTACTGGTTGCTAATAAGCATAGTCATAAACAACCTGATGCTAAACATCCGTACGGTCATTTTCGTTATGAAAATGGAGCATCTTTAGTATTGGGAGTAATTTTATTATTAGTAGGTATCAATATGATGTGGAAAGCTTTCAAAAAAATTTTAAACCCATCTGAAATTTCTGATATACATATTGCTGCGCTAATAGTATCTATATTATCATTAATTATTAAAGAAAGTTTATTTCGTCATATTTCTAATGTGGCATATAAAATTAATTCAAATATGTTAATTAGTAATGCATGGCATGCTCGTTCAGATGTTGCTTCTTCTTTAATTGTTACTATTGGTATTATTATTAGTTTATACGGTTTTAAGGTATTTGACTCTATTGCTGCATTAATAGTAGGCATTTTAATTATTAATATGGGATATAAATTTACTTATAAATCATTTAACGATCTTATGGATGCAGGAGCGGATGAAAAAACACTAGCTATTATTAGCAAACAATTATTAGAAATAGATGGAGTACTTAATATTCATGACCTTAAAACTCGTAAATCTGGTGATTATTTATTAGTAGATGTACATCTTGAAGTAGATGGTCTTCTAACAGTAGAAGAGGGTCATCAAATTGCTTTTTTTGCAAGAAAAAAACTACTTACAAATTCAAACATATTAAATGTTATGATTCATGTCGATCCTGTTAAAATTTAATAATCTTGATTATTCTTTATTATTAATATAATTTTAAAATTATACTTATTTAATTTTAAAGAACATATTTTAAAATTAATCTAAAATTAAATTATTAAAAATAATAACAATTCTAAAAATATAAATAAAAAATTATTTTATTACATTTAATCTAATTTATATTTATTCATATCTATTTCTTTTATAATCAATTAATGTATATGATTATTACATGATTCTTATTTAACTATTGTAAATAAGATAGAATGATATAATATTTTATAAATTAAATTAAAATCTATATATTAAGTATCACTTCTTCTTTAAGAAGAAGTGATACAGTTTTTTATTGATAATTAATCATCACTTAATTTAATAAAAATTTATATTATAAATATAATAGTTTATTAAAAACTTTTTATTAATATATATTATACTAATTTATACTTACAAAAAACAATACAGTCAATATATTACTATAATTATCTATTTAATATTAATTAATAATTATGAATATATATTCATAATTATTAATTTTATAAAAATATATAGATACGTTTAATTATTTAATTTAATTATATATAAAGAGGTTAATGTGGAAATATTAGTAACAGGTGGGATGGGTTATATTGGCAGTCATACTTGTGTTCAAATGTTATTAGAAGGAATGCAACCCATTATTTTAGATAATTTATGTAATTCTAGCAAAGAAGTATTAATTAGAATAGAAATAATAACTGGTTATCGCCCTATTTTTTATTATGGTGATATACGCGATGAAAAATTACTAGATAATATTTTTACTAAACATTATATTAAAGCAGTTATACATTTTGCTGGATTAAAATCTATTAATGAATCTGTAAATAAACCACTTGAATACTATGATAATAATGTTTATGGTACACTAATGTTGATACGCAGTATGTATAAAGCTAATATAAAAAATATTATTTTTAGTTCTTCTGCAACAGTATATGGTAATCCAGAAAAAGTGCCTATTACTGAAGACTTTAAAATTGGTAATACTAAGCATCCATATGGTAGAAATAAATATATAATTGAACGTTATTTATCAAATATTCAGCATTTGGATAATAGTTGGTCTGTTACTTTATTGCGTTATTTTAATCCGATTGGCGCATATCCTTCTGGTATAATAGGAGAAGATTCACACTATGAACCTAATAATTTGATACCATATATTTCTCAAGTAGCTATTGGAAGAAAAAAAAAATTAATTATTTTTGGTAATGATTATCCTACCTCAGATGGTACAGGAATTCGTGATTATATTCATGTTATGGATGTTGCTGATGGTAATATTATGGCACTTAAGTCTATTAGTTTAAAACCAGGATTACATATATATAATTTAGGTAGTGGTAGAGGAACAAGTGTATTAGAGATTTTAAAAATATTTGAAAAAATTTGTAATAAAAAAATTGCATATGAAATACGGTCTCGAAGACCAGGAGATATTGCTGAATGTTGGTCAAATCCAATAAAAGCTAAATCTGATTTTGGATGGACAGCAAAACATTCTATCGAAACCATGCTTGTTGATACATGGCGTTGGCAATGTAAAAATCCATACGGTTATAAACAATTACTAGATAAATTTAATTTAAATATTTAGTTTTTAGATTTAATACAATAAATAATATGATTTATATTTTATAATTACGGCCAATTTTCCAATTGATATTAATTAATGCTTACCATATTAATAAGTTTTATTTATAAAACAAAAATAAGTTAATTCAGATTAGAATTAATCTAATTAAATCTAATTAATTTTAAAATAAACATCTAATTTTTGTTACATCATATACTATTAAGGTAAATATTTTGATACTTTTGAGTATTATCGCAAAGTAATATTGCTCTATATTTTTATAATATAAAAATATTATTTTGAAGATTTAAATTAAAATTTTTAATTATAAAATCTAATTGCTTTTAATGATTTTTATGGTTTATTGATTGAATTGCAGTAATAGCAATTGTGTAAACAATATCATCGACTAATGCACCTCGAGATAAATCATTAACAGGTTTACGTATACCTTGCAACATTGGTCCTATAGAAACTATATTAGCTGATCGTTGCACTGCTTTATATGTAGTATTTCCAGTATTTAAATCTGGAAAAATAAACACTGTTGCTTGTCCTGCAATAGGTGAATTAGGTGCTTTTGATTTAGCAACATCAACCATAATAGCGGCATCATATTGCAATGGGCCATCAATTATTAAATCAGGACGTTTTAATTGTGCTAAAACAGTAGCTTTGCGAACTTTATCTACATCATTACCAGTACCAGAATTTCCAGTAGAATAAGAAATCATTGCTACTCTAGGTTCAATACCAAATGATTTAGCAGAATCAGCGGATTGTATAGCAATTTCTGATAATTGTTCGGCAGTTGGATCTGGATTTATAGCACAATCACCATAAACTAACACTTGTTCTGGTAATAACATGAAAAATATTGACGATATAATTGAATTACCTGGAGAAGTTTTAATTAATTGCAAAGATGGACGGATAGTATTAGCAGTAATATGTACTGCACCAGAAACTAAACCATCAACTTCATCATTTTCTAACATCATTGTACCTAAAACTACATTATCTTTTAACTGATTAATTGCTATACTTTCTGTCATACCTTTATTTTTACGCAATTCAACTAAACGGTTAACATAATTCTTTCTAACTAACTTTGGAGATAGAATTTCTATTCTTGTATTTCTTGTATAAAAATCAATTCCTTGTTTAACAGCTACTTGTTTTATTTCATCTGGATCTCCTAATAATATACAAGTTGCAATTCCTCTTTCTGCACAAATAGCAGCAGCTTTTATTGTACGAAATTCGTTACCTTCGGGAAGTACTATACGTTTGTTAGCTTTACGAGCTAATGAAGTTAATTGGTAACGAAAAACTGGTGGAGATAACCTATTAGACCGTATAGAATCAGTAGTTAATGAATTAATCCATTGATGATTAATATGCAATGCAATATGATTTTTAGTTTTTGTAATTCTTTCATGATCATCTACATGTAAATATAAACTAAAATTCTGTAAATTTAATGAAGTTTTCCAAGTATTTGTATTCACCATCAAAATAGGCAATCCAGTTGCAAAAGCACGTTGACAAAGATTGTATATTGATTTATTAAAATTATGTCCTCCAGTTAATAGCAAGGCACCAATTTTAATACCATTCATAACTGCTAAACAAACAGCTATAATCACATCATATCGATCAGAAGAAGTAACTAATAATGCACCTATACGAAATAATTTCACTATTTTAGATATATTACAGGAGCAAAAAATAACTGATTGTATTCTTCTTGTTTGTAGTTCTCCTTCATGTAATATAATAGCATTTAAATAATTAGCAATGTCAACAACACGGGTAGCTATAAGATCAATATTCCATGGAATACAACCTAATATTGGCAAAAAACAATCGTTTACTAAATTTTTAAATTTAGTTTCTGTTGTAATTCCAGTAACTTTGTTAGATTTATAAAATATTTCTGATAAAATAGGATGTTTTTTATCGTATTCATCAATAGGGGCATTAATTTTGTTAATAATTACTCCTGAAATATTTATATTTTGTAAACAACTGAATTCATATCGTAATAATTTAATACGATTTGTTAATTGTTTTTGAGTTTTATTAATCGACGAAGTTATAAAAATAACATTAGCACCTAGCATATTGGCAATATCATAATTTAATGATTTAGCAAAAGGGTGCTGGGGCATAGGTATTAAACCTTGAATCAAAATAACTTTAGTATCTTTTTTGTTATCGTAATAAAGTGCAACAATTTTTTCCATTAGGATATTTTTTTGATTTTTTTTCAATAAAGATTCAACATAATCTATTTTTAATGGTTTAATTAAATTAACATTAGTATGAAACCGCAATATTTCAGTTGTCTGATCTTTATTTTTATTAAAATTAGGTTGTTCTATAGGTTTAAAAACCATTAATCTCAACCCTTTTTGTTCCATTAAATTGATTATGCCTAAACTGACACTAGTCAATCCAACATTGATATCAGTCGGTATCAACATAAATGTATGAGACACAGCTTCCTCTCTTTTTCATAGTTAAAAGATATTTAATATCTATTAATTATTACATGATTATTTTTTAATCAATTTAAATTGTTAATCACTAATCTATTAGTGTCTTGTGCAATAACTAATTCTTCATTTGTTGGAATCACAAAAACAGGTATGCTATCGTTAGTAGCAATATTACCTATTTTGCCAAATCGTACCGCTAAATTACGATCGTGATCGTATTTAACACCAATTAAAGATAATTTTTTAAGTGTTAACTCACGTACTAAAGCTGAATTTTCTCCAATACCACCAGTTAAAATAATTGCATCTAAACGACCATCCATTAATGAACAATAACTTGATATATATTTAGCTAAACGATGACAATAAACATCCATAGCTCTTTTTGCATTTGACTTAGTATAATAATTCTTTTCAATATAACGACAATCATTAGTTATTTCAGTCAATCCAAGTATACCAGATTTTGTAGTTAATAATTTCTTAATTTCACAAAGACTCATACCCAATATGTCGTATAAATAGAATATGATAGCTGGATCAATATCACCACTTCTAGTTCCCATAACTAATCCTTCTAATGGTGTAACACCCATTGAAGTATCAACAGATTTTCCATTTACTACTGCAGTAATAGAACTACCATTTCCTAAATGGCAACTAATCACATTTAATTTATTTATTGACTTATTAAGTTGTTTAGCTGCTTGATTGGAAACATAATAATGACTAGTACCATGTGCACCATAACGACGAATTCCATATTTCTTGTATAAATCATAAGGTAATGCATATAAATAAGATGCATTTGGCATTGTTTGATGAAATGCTGTATCAAATACAGCTACATGTTTTTTATTTAAGTGAGGAAATGCTTTTTTAGATTCTTCTAATCCAATAAGACCAGCAGGATTATGTAATGGGGCAAATGGAATAGATTCTTTAATAACTTGAATAACTTCATCATTGATAATAACAGATTTAGTAAATTTTTCACCTCCATGAACAATACGATGACCAATTGCAGAAATAGCTTCAGTTAATCTTGGTTTTTTAATGAGTATTTCATTAACTAAAAAAGTTATTGCATCACTATGTGCAGAACCTCCAGGTAAAGGCATTTCGTTTTTAATATTATCTATTTTCCATTTAATACGAGTTTCTGGCATATAAAAACATTCTGTTAAACCAGTTAATTGTTCTTCGCCACTAACTGGATCAATGATCGCAAATTTAAGAGAAGAACTACCACAATTAAGTACTAACACCAGCTTACTTGACATGAAATTACCTACTATATTGTTATTATTTAGTAATAATATATAAAATATTAACTAAATAACTATGTAAATCAATATTAATTTAATTAAATTCTAAGATTATTAAGGTATTAATATTAAGTATCATTTTCATAAAATTATGATTCTTTCATTTATTTATCGATATAATTTTGATATAATAATGAATTACTAAAGTGATATTAAATTTAGATATAAATATCTGGATGTTTAGATATCTGTTAGCGGTGTAAATATTTTTATAAAATAAATTTATTACTCTATTACTTATTTAAATTTTATTTTTTTAAAATATAAAATAATCTATAATTTTCATATATTTTTATTTATAGATATAATCTTTGTTTCATTACTAATACCAATTTACCAAATAATCATATCACTATAAATGCTAAATTTATTATAATCAATCAAAATATACAAATATAAAATTAAGAGATAATTATTTTAAACTTATTTCATTGCATGTTTTATAATTTATGATTTTTGCTTTTACCTAATTTTATTAATATTAATTTTTAATTTTATTAACATAAGGATTATAATCTTCTTTAAATCTAATTTTAATTGGTGTCCCATTAATTTTTAATTTTTTCCGAAAATAATTTATCAAATAACGTTCGTAAGAATCAGGTAAATCAGTTACCTGCTTGCCATGAATAATCACAATAAGCGGATTATAACCACCAACATGGGCATATTGCAGTTTTACTTTTCGTCCTCGTATTAATGGTGGATAATGCTCTTCTTCAGCAGCTTTCATAATACGTGTTAGTAACGCTGTACCAATTTTACGTGTTGCTAATTCATAACTTTCATGAATAGATTTAAATAATTTTTTAATACCACTACCATACAATGCTGAAATAAAATGAATATTAATAAAATTAGCAAAACCTAAGCGAAAATTTAATATATTTTTTATTGTTTGACGATTATCCTGTAATAAATTATCCCATTTATTGACTACAATTATCACAGATCGCCCAATTTTTAAAATAAAACTTAATAATGATAATTCTTGATTTGAAATACCTTGCATAGCATCAATAACTAGTAAAACAACATTTGAATTTTTAATTGATTCCAATGTTTTAATTATAGAGAATTTTTCTACAGTTTTATTTACTTTACTACGCTTACGAATACCAGCAGTATCAATTAATATATATTCATATTTATTACGTTTCATTGAAATATAAATACTATCTCTAGTAGTACCAGGGATGTCATAAACAACTACTCTGTTTTCACCTAAGATACGATTAATTAATGTAGATTTACCAACATTAGGACTTCCTACAATAGCTAACTTAATCTGTAATAAGCATGGATTAAAGACTTTTTTTATTCTATTTTTTTCGATCAAGATTTTATCTTTTATGGTGTCAACTGTATTAACTTTCTCTTTAAAAAAATTTATATTGTTGAATGATTTTTGTATTGAATAATTCATAGATACTTTTTCAATTAATTTGCTAATACCTTTTCCATGAGATGCTGTAATAGGATAAATATTTTTAATGCCTAATTCATAACAATGATTTAATGACAAATTAACATCTAAACCATCTATTTTATTAGCTATTAAATAAATATATTTATTAAGACTACGTAGATTTTGCGCTATATTATAATCTATAGGCATTAACTCAGATCGCGCATCAATTAAAAAAAAAACAATATCAGCTTCCTTGATAGCGACTGTAGTTTGATAAGTGATATTATTTTCTATTCCATTTTTTGAATTATTCATTCCTCCAGTATCTATAATAATAAATTCCTGACCTGAGAAATATGCTTTACCATATTTTCTATCCCTGGTTGAACCTGGACAATTAGATACTATTGCATCTCTAGTATGCGTTAATAAATTAAATAAAGTAGATTTTCCTACATTTTGTCGGCCGACTAAAGTAATTACAGGTATCATCTTAAAAATACCCTCTTATGAAAACTAAATTTGCTATTTTAGCATTACATAAAACAATAATTTTATAGAAACAAAAAATTAACTTTTCTAAAAAATTAATAAATTAACGTTTAATAAGATATAACGTGCCATTTTTAGATTGAATTAATAATTTATTATTAGCTATTATAGGATGACTGCGTAATCCAGATTTATCAATTTTATTTTGTGCTACAAAATGACCATCTTTAATACTTAACCAATGAATATATCCTTCTGAATCACCAATAACTAAATAGTCATCATAAATAACTGGATCTGTTAAATTACGGTGCAATAAAGCATTCTGTATCCATAAAATAATACCATCATTTTTACGCACTGACAGTACACGATCATTTTGATCAACTAAGTAAATATTTTTTTTATCGCCAACAATATCATTTACTGATCCTATTTCTCGTTTCCAAATAATTTTACTCGAATTGATATCTATCGCAACTAAATCACCATTATATGCAATAGCAAAAATATTATTTCTATTAATATCAATCAATGGCATAATATTAACATCATGCAACCGATCAATTTCAGTTACACCATGTATTTCAGAAATATATTGTTGCCATATAATTTCACCTTGAGGAAGCATTATAGCAACAATTCGACCATTATCACTACCAATAATAGCAACTCCATGAACTATACTTGGTGATGACTTTCCTCTTATTGAAAAAATAGAAGTTTCTAAATTAATACTCCATTTAATTTGCCCATTTTGAATATCTAATGCATATAATACTCCATTACTGGTATGTATTAATACTATAGTATTACTAATTATTGGATTCGATAAAACCTCTCCATCAACTTCAGTTTTCCACACTACTACACCATTATTCTTATTCAATGCAATTACTTTACCAGTTTCTGTACCCATATAAATATTATTCCCTGAAATAGTTAATCCGCTAGAAATTAATGCAGATACATGATTTGTAAATAATCCTACTGTTTTTGACAAATCAATTGACCATAATATTTTACCTGAATCAAAATTTATTGCTTTTACTATTCCTTGACGATCTGCTGCATAAACCGCATAATCAGCATAAGTTGGGGCAAGTTTAGAATAATATTCTCCACTTCCTATTCCAACAGGAATAGACCATACTATAGATGGATTAAATTGATTCTTAATTTTAGGCAATGAAGATTTCATAATTGAATCTTTTTCCATTGTACATCCAATTAATAAATTCATTACTAATAAACTAAATAAGAACTGGTTATTAAATTGCATTCTAAAGTTCCTCTTAGTTTGGTAAATTATTTATTTTCATCTTTAAAATTGTCTGGAGCATTTTTGCATTACTTGATTCTAATCCTTTAAAATAAGCATTACGAGCATTAATAATATCCCCTTGTTTTAAAAAAAGATCACCACGAATATTTTCAACAATTGTATTCCATTCTTTACTATGTACTTTAGTTAAAGTATGAAAAGATTTATCTATTTTATTTAAAGCTAATTGTACACGTGCTAATCTAATATTGATCAAATTTTTGAGATCAGCTAATTTAACAATTTCTAATGTCTTTAATAATATTTTTTCTGCACCAAGAATATCATTCTTTTCAACTGCTATTTTTGCTAATTTAATATTTAGTAATACAACATAGATATTATCTATATTATTAATATTTTTTTTATCAGATAAAAATGATAATTTTGATGTTGTTTCTAATTGCGAGGAAATTTCTTCAAATATTTGAGCACTTTTTTGTAAATCATATTTTTTATATGACTTCCAATAAATTGAACTAATAATACTAAAAACTATTATAACTAATAAGACTACTAATATTTTTATATATTTAATAAAAAAATATTTTATAATATATATGTATTTATTTTTATGACTACAAATTTCCACAAAATCTCCTCTAACATAAAAGTTCATTTAAACGAACAATGATATTCTGTTGAGTAATTTTTTCTTGTTTACCTGTACGTAAATCTTTTATTGTAATTTCACCAGATTTATATTCATTTTCACCTAGAATTAAAACAATTTTAGCTTGATATTTATCTGCATGTGATAATTGTTTTTTTAAATTACCACCACCATAGTGAGTTATTATTGTAAAATATGGTAAATGATCACGAATTATTTCAGCTAAAACTAACATAGACTGTCTACTTACTTTTCCAGAAGTAATCAGATAAACATCAACTATATTATACTCGTCAATAAAATATGGATTTATCTGTTTAATCAATAAAACCATACGATCTATTCCAATAGCAAAACCTATAGCTGGAGTAGCTTTACCTCCCAATTGTTCTACTAAATTATCATAACGTCCCCCAGCACATACAGTATTTTGAGCACCTAATATATCCGTGATCCATTCAAATACAGTACGATTATAATAATCTAAGCCACGCACCAAACGATGATTAATTCTATATTTAATATTTGTTGCATCAAGTAGTTTACATAGGTTAATAAAATGGTATTTAGATTCACTATCAATATAATCAGCAAGTAATGGGGCATCAATGAGTATTTCTTGTATTTTAGGATTTTTTGTATCAAGGATACGTAATGGATTAGCTAATAACTGATGTAAACTATCTTGATCTAATTCATTTTCATATTGATGCAAAAAATCCATTAATACACGACAATATTTCTCTCTTGATGATAATGAACCAATTGAATTTATTTCTAATGAAATATATTTAATTATTCCTAATTCACGAAATAACCGTGCTGTAATATTAATAAGTTCTGCATCAATATCTGGACCAATAAAACCAAAAACTTCTGCACCTAATTGATAAAATTGTCTATACCGTCCTTTTTGTGGGCGATCATAACGGAACATTGGCCCTAAATACCACAGTCGTTGTTGCCGTTTTTTATACAAAAACCCATGCTCAATTCCTGAACGCACACAACCAGTTGTATTTTCTGGACGTAAAGTTAAACTATTACCACTTCGATCATTAAAAGTATACATCTCTTTTTTCACTACATCAGTAACTTTACCTATAGCACGAGAAAACAATGATGTTTGTTCTATTATTGGGGTCCTTATCTCACTAAATCCATAATTAGTAAGAATCTGTTTACATTTATTTTCAATTTTTTGCCAGAATTTGATATCAGGTGTGAAACAATCATTCATACCACGAATAGATGTGATATTTTTATTCACAGTATTCCTCTTGATTAAAAATATATAATTAATTATATATAAATTAAATAGTTGTATATAATTTAAAAATAAATAGATAGTTAATAAAATTCAATATATATTGATATATATAAAGAGATATATTACAACTAATCTATTATTTATTTTTAGTTTTAATATAAATTAGATTGTTTTTATCTAACATTATAGCTTTTGCTCGAATTTTAGCTTCTATTTCATCAATTATATTAGCATTATTTAAGTGCTCTTTTTGACGTATACCATCTTCATAAAATACACTTCTAGTTCTTATACCAGTTATACCTAATGCAGAATACTTAGCTTCACCAGGACCATTAACTACACAACCAATAATTGAAACATCCATTGGAGTAGTAATATCTTTTAATCTTTCTTCTAATACATTAATTGTATTAATAACATCAAATTCTTGACGTGAACATGTTGGACAAGCAATAAAATTAATACCTCTAGAACGAATACGCAGTGATTTTAAAATATCAAAACCAACTTTTACTTCTTCAATAGGATCAGCAGCTAGTGAAATGCGTAATGTATCACCAATCCCTTCAGATAATAATATTCCTATTCCAATAGCAGATTTTACTGCACCTAAACGTGCTCCACCTGCTTCGGTAATTCCTAAATGTAAAGGTTGATCAATTTTTTTAGAAAGTAAACGATAAGCACATACAGTAAAAAGAACATCTGATGACTTAACACTAATTTTAAATTGATAAAAATTTAATCTATCTAATATATCAACGTGACGCATAGCTGATTCAACTAAAGCTTCTGGTGTCACCTCACCATATTTTTCTTGAATATTTTTTTCTAGTGAACCAGCATTAACACCTATTCTGATAGGAATATTTTTATCACGAGCACAAGCAACAACTTGACGAATACGATTTTTGTTACCAATATTACCTGGATTAATTCGTAAACAATCAGCACCATATTCAGCAACTTTTAGTGCTATACGATAATCAAAATGTATATCAGCAATAATAGGTACATTAACTTGCTTTTTGATAAGTTTAAATGCTTCAGCTGCATCCATCGTAGGCACGGCAACTCGTACAATATCAACTCCTACTTGTTCTAATAATTTAATCTGCTTTACTGTAGATTGTATATCTGTAGTACATGTATTTGTCATTGACTGTATTGTTATTGGGGCTCCATCACCAATAGGAACATGACCTACATAAATTCTTATTGATTTACGTCTTTTTATAAAAAATTTATGATGCATAATTATCATTCCTTAATATAAATATTGAATAATTTATGCTATTTTTATTACTAAAACTAGTAAATATAATTAAAATTAATAAAAAAATTATTTATTCATTTAAAGTTCAGTGCTTATTATTTTTAATAGAAATATTTTTAATATTATGAAGATAATTTGAACAAAGATGGATTGAATTTAATAAAATATTCCAAATCAACAGTATTTATTACATTAGGATAAGTAATAAATTTTAACAGACATTTTTGTATTTTAAAATTTAATCGCTAATATACAAGTATTTATGATAAAATAATTTCACTACAAATAGATTTTTTATTTTACGTAATATTTTAAATATTACCAGATATTAAATAATATTTTTTAAACTTTATCCAAATTAGATAAGTAGTATTTACTATAGTATTTAATCTATAGTATTTAATCAAAATATGCTTATCAAGCATATTTTGATTCTATTCAATTATATTAAAACATTTTGAATATCACTTCATACTGTAATCACTTCATACTGTATTCATCTTTACTTTCTTTATTATAGATATTTATATGGACTTTAAATAATTTTTTAAAATATATACAATCTTTCTATAAAAGATAGAACCGAGTTATCTAAAACTTTAGCAATATCAGATGAACCTTGTTTAGCCATAGTAGTAATCTCTTGTTTTTGTATTTTATAACCCTGCCACCACCATATTCCGATCATTGTAATAAAAATAATAATAATTAACCAAGTAAATTTCATTAACCAACCTTCTCTTCTTTTATATATTTTACCTAAATAATAACTATGCATCTGAGAAACCACGGATGTTTTTACTGGCGTACACTTATTTAATAATTCAATAATCTCATTTTCTGGAATTTTAACTAATTTTGCATAAGAACGTATATAACCGCGAAAAAAAGTTGGATCAACATTATGTGAATTGCTATCTTCTTCTATCTGGCGGACAGTGTATACTTTTAAACAAAGTCGTTCAGCAACGATTTCACGAGACAAACCAAGTATTTCTCGTGCTTGTAATAATCGTTGACCAACAGTTATTTCTATTTTTTCTGATTTATGGTTACTGTTCATTACTGAAAATATTAATCTTTTAAATTTTAAAAAAATTCTCTAAGTATTATTTTCTATTTTAGCGTTAATTAAACTTTTAAATTCAAATATCGAAAATATAGTAACATAATTTATAATTAAAATAACAAATAAAAAATATTTACATTATTTATAAATACTGTTTGAAGATATTAGTCATAATTTTAAAAAATAAATGATTTTTAAAGTTATAAGCATATATTTTAATGGCTATATATTTGGCGCTATTTAAAGTTCTTTAACTATTATTGAATTAGGTATTGATTTTTTTAAAACCATCCTTGTTTTATTAACAACATAACCAGATAATTGACCACAAGCAGCATTAATATCATCACCTCTAGTTTTACGTATAATAGTTGTAAAACCATATTTCATTAGTATCTTTGCAAAATTATAAATACACTCATTAGAACTACATTTATACAAAGACCCTGGAAATGAATTCCATGGAATTAAATTAATTTTACTAGGTGTATCACTGAGACATTGAGCTAATTGATGTGCATGATGAATATTATCATTTATACCATGTAACATAACATATTCAATAGTAACACGTCCATGATTAGCTTTAGATTTTATCAAATAACGACGAGCACTAGCTAGTATAGCTTCAATATTGTATTTTTTATTTATTGGTATAATTTTATTACGTATTCTATCAGTTGGAGCATGTAAAGAAATAGCTAAGGATACATCAAGCATATCTCCTAATTTATCAAGTGCAGGTACAATACCTGAAGTAGATAAAGTAACTCTTCGTTTCGATAAACCAAATCCAAAATCATCCATAATAATTTTAATAGCTGGAATGACATTCCTTAAATTTAATAATGGTTCTCCCATACCCATCATAACAATATTAGTAATTGGGCGCCTATTTTTATAATTCAAATCACAAGATCTAAGAATTTTAGCAGCTAACCATACTTGACCTATAATTTCTGAAACTCGTAAATTACGATTAAATCCTTGTTTTCCAGTTAAACAAAAATTGCATCTCAAAGAACAACCTACTTGAGATGAAATACAAAGAGTCCCTCTATTATTTTCAGGAATATAAACTGTTTCTACTTGTTGGCTACCTACTATGATTGACCATTTTATGGTACCATCAAGAGAATGTTGTTCTTGTGCAATTTTAGGTGCTAAAATTTCAGCAACTAGTTTTAATTTATTCCTAACAACTTTATTTATATTAGTCATTAAATCAAAATTATCACAAAAATAATGATAAATCCATTTCATTATTTGATCGGCTACAAATGATCTTTCTCCTATGTCATATAAAAAATTACGCATTTGATTACGATCTATATCCATTAAATTAATTTTCATTGTTTTATTTTTAATATTACTAAAAATTATAACGATAATAATGATTGTTTTTATTCCGTATTATTATGTAATTATGTGCTCTTTTAATCATATTAACATCTATTATATTAATATAAATAAATATATTCATTACGAGTAAATTATATTTATTTACTATTTAAAAATAAAACTAAATGAACCATGATTGTATTTGATGTAATCTTATTTTCGCATAATTAGCAATATAGAGCATCTGATAAATGCCTTATTTAAATTTATATCTCTAATTAAATTAGATAACGTTAACACGTCTTTTTCTGTTAACATTTATAATATAATAAATACTAGAATTATAAATATAAATAATTTAGTGAGGAAATATTTATTTTTATATTCTAACTATTTTTTATTCTAGATAAAAATTTTTACCTATCCAATGCTTAAATAAATAATTTTAACAGCAATAACTAAGAATCTTAGTTTCTTCTCAAAACGACCATAAATTTCACTAATTATATTTTTCAACTGCATTTAGCTCAATAATAAATAACATAAATTGTATTTTTACTAGGTATTTGCTTACTTTGTATATAAATTATTTTTATTAAAAATTTTAGTCTTTTATTTATTATCTGTGATAATTTAGATAATAATTTTAAATATAATATTTATTATATCAATTTAATAGTTTTATTCAAAATATTTAATTAAATTTAATTTTAAACATTAAACAATAACTGAAATTAAGCAATTATAAACAATATCAAAAAATAAATAATTATAATTTTATATATTTTAAAACTAAAATTATTAAATAAAATTTGATAAATAATTAATTTTATAGTTAATATAATCTAATTTTTCTTAGTATATTTATTTTATAATATTTATAGATTAATTTACTTGATTATAAACTATTAATAATATTCATAAAATGTTTACTTTGCTTTTATAGCAAAAAATATTGATATATTGGAATATATACAAGTATTTTTTAAATATCTGTTGTAATAATACTACGTAATTAATTATATAGATAATATCTTATAAATTTATAAAATACTATAATTTTTTATTAAATATACTTAGTGAAATAAAATATAAATTTAAATAATTTAAATTAGATAAATATATTGAAATAATAATTTTTTTATTATTTGTGACATAACCATAATAATTTATCTCAAATGAGCTATTTTATTATTAATCAATTGAATAGTATAATCAATTTCTTCTTCTGTAGTATACCTGCCAATAGAAAATCTAATTGAACTATATGCTAGATCATCATTGACTCCTATAGCTTTTAACACATAAGATGGCTCAAGATATGATGCAGTACATGCCGAACCTGATGAAACAGCTAAATCTTTTAGAGCCATAATTAATGATTCACCGTTTACGTAATTAAAACTGACATTTAGAAGATGAGGGGCGCTATTTACTAAATCACCATTAAGATAAACTTCTTCAATATTTTGAATACCATTCCATAAACGTTCACGTAAATTACTTAGTTTTTTAGATTCTACTTCCATTTCTAATTTAGCAATTTTATAGGCTTCTCCCATTCCTACAATTTGATGTACGGGCAATGTTCCTGAACGCATACCTCTTTCGTGACCACCTCCGTGTTGTTGAGCTATCAATTGAACACGAGGACTATTACGCACATAGAGTGCTCCAATACCCATTGGTCCGTATAATTTATGTGCTGAAAAAGACATTAAATCAACTTTTAATTTTTCTAAATCAATCGGTAATTTACCGACTGATTGTGTTGCATCAACATGAAATATAATGTCATTATTACGACATATTTCACCTATAGACGAAATATTTTGAATAATTCCAATTTCATTATTAACATGCATTATAGAAATTAAAATTGTATTAATACGTATAGCCGATTTAATATCATGCAAATCAATAATACCATTACTTTTAGGAGAAATATAAGTAACTTCAAATCCTTCATTTTCAAGTTGCTGGCAAGTAGCTAAAACTGCTTTATGTTCTGTTTTACTAGTAATGATATGATTACCTTTTTTTTTATAAAAATTAACAACACCTTTAATAGCTAAATTATCTGATTCAGTAGCTCCTGAAGTAAAAATAATTTCACTTGGATTTGCATTAATCAAATCAGCAATATGATTACGAGCAATATCAACAGCTTCTTCAGCCTGCCAACCAAAATAATGAGATAAGGATGAAGGATTACCAAAATTACCATCTATAGTCATATACTGCATCATTTTTTTAGCAACACGAAAATCAACTGGAGTAGTAGCTGAATAATCTAAATAAATTGGTAATCTCATTACATTTTTATCTCCAAAAAATTTGTTATTATATTTTCATGTTGTAAGAAAATATAAATTCATATATTAAAAATAAAATTAAATAAAAATAATTTTTATTATAGTTATAATTTAATTGATCATTAATCGCTCTTCATATTTAGAATAAGTAGTTAAATTATGGAATTTATTAATTGTAAAACAATTGCATGTAAAATTAATAATTTAATTTATTCATGTTAAAATTTATAAATATAATAATAAGATCACATTTAATTTTTTTTTAGTCTAATCTATATTAGACAAATTTATCAACATAAAATAAACAAAAAATAAAAATATTTTTGCTTATTCACTAAATAAATAACTGTTACCAAAAAGTATAAAAAATGATGATTAGTTTAATTTTACATAGTTTATACTAGACTAAAAAAGTTGTTAAAATATAACACCTTATCGATATCAAATAACTTTAATACTAAATTTATTATAAATATATATAGCTATAAATAGCATCTTAAGTTTTTATAACTGCATAAAAATTTTTAAACATAAATTTTACAATTAAATAATAAAATTATTTAATTCATTACTATTAGAGTATAATTTAATATTAAAATTAATTAAATTTAATAAAATGTATATGATATAGATAATTTAAATACAAAAATGCATGTTGTATCATACAAAATGTGATTTTTAAGTAATCAATAAACAAATATCATTTTCAAATATCTAAAAATTTATTAATAAAATAAATGGTAGTGAATTAAAAATTTATTAAAACGAAAAACTACACCACTATTTAAATAAATGGTTAAAAAATAACATATCAGCAATATAATAAATTAATTAATTTTTAAAATTGATACATAATGGACAATTATTTATATGCTTTATAATATTATATTAAATATTATTTATACATTTATATTTTTATTCTTAACTAATAGCATAAACAGAACCTTATTACATTATTTATAATAATTATAAATAAATGAAATTTATGATTTTTTCAAAAATGTTAAAATTTAACATAATAAATTTATTAACACAAATACGCGACTAATAATTTTTCTAATTTTCTATAGATAAATGATTTTATATTCTTGGTTTAATAAATTATAAAATAATATTTTTTTACTAAATTTTTTAAGATTATTTCAATATATTAACAATATCTATTAAGTAGTTATTTTAAAAAATATTTGTTATATTTTAGATGCGATATGAAATTATTCATATTAAATATTACTTGGAATTATAATCAATGCATCCAATGCTAACTATTGCTATACGTGCAGTCCGCCAAGCTGGTGACTTTATTAATAAAAATTATGAAAACTATAATGTTTTAAAAAAACAAAACAATTTTTTAACTAATATTGATAAAAAAGTAAAACAGATTATTATTACAACCATAAAAAAATCTTATCCTACTCATACAATTATCACTAAAGAAAGATACCAGATAATTGATAAAAAAAATAGTATTCAATGGATAATAAATCCATTAGATGGTATAATAAATTTTATAAAATTATTGCCTAATTTCTCTGTATCTATAGCAGTACGTATTAATTGTCGTACAGAAATAGCTGCTATTTATAATCCTATTCTTAATGAATTATTTACTGCAGTACGGGGTCAAGGAGCACAATTAAATAATTATAGACTTCGTATTAAAAATAATAATGAATTAAAAGTGATAATTATAGCTACTGGGTTTCCTTTTAAAAAACAACAAAATACATCAATGTATATTGATGTTATTATTGAATTAATAAAGAAATATACTAATTTGTATAGTACTGGTGTAATATCTTTAGACTTAGCATATGTTGCTGCCGGGCGAATTGATGCTGTTTTTAAAGTTGGATTAAAACCTTATGATTTTATGGCTGGTGAATTATTAATACGTGAATCTGGCGGTATTGTAACCGATTTTTTAGGTGGTTATAATTATCTTTCATCAGGCAATTTTCTCGCAGGTAATTTAAGCATAGTAAAAAAAATCATAACAGAAATAAAACAATATTTAAAATATTAAACAAATCATTTAAATATTTTAATTTATTTGTTTTTAAAATGTTAATTTTATAAAAATTATATAATATAACGATATTACATATAATTATTAAAATAATTTAAAAATAAACTTATAAGAATATAATTATACTTATTTAAATAAATAATAAATTAAAAATCGTAAACAGTATTAATTATATAAATTATCTATTATATTATTATTTACATTAAAACTAAATATAATCTCATTAATAATGAGATTATTTATACAAATAAACATTCATAATGTTATAAAAAAAATACTATTTATTCAATATTTTGAATTTGCTCACGCATTTGTTCTATTAACACCTTTAATTCAATAGCAGCATTAGTTATTTGACTGTTAATAGATTTAGAAGCTAACGTATTAGCTTCACGATTAAACTCCTGCATCATAAAATCTAATCTACGACCTACCGCTTCTTTTTTTTTGAAAATATTATATGTTTCTTTCACATGAGCATCTAATCTATCAAGTTCTTCTGAAACATCAATACGTTGAGTCAATATAACAAACTCTTGTTCTAAACGATTACTATCTATCTGAATTTTTGCTTCTTCTAATTTTTTTTGTAATCTATCCTTTTGCCATTTTAAAATATCTGGCATTTGATAACGAATAGATTGAATTAAATCAAAAATAGTATTTAATCTTTGCTTAATCATATTCATTAATATAATTCCTTCACTCTCTCTATTAAGAATAAAATCATCTAAAACAAATTCTAATTCTTTAAGAAGATACATGTTAATAAAATCAAAATTTTTCTCCTGATACGAGATAACACCAGGCCATTTTAGAAGCTCTAATGGATTAATTTCCCCTTCACCACTAATTTTTTTAATCCAATTAGCATTTTTGATTAATTCATTAACTAAATTTTTATTTAAAACAAATTCACTTAGTTCATATTGATCTGTGTTAAATGTAAAATATAGAATACATTCTATTTTACCTCTTGTTAATCTTCCACGTAATTGTTCACGAATAATAGGTTCCAAATTTCTAAATTGTTCAGGCAAACGAATATAAGTTTCAAGATATCTTTGATTTAAAGAACGTAATTCCCAACATAAATTTCCCCATTTAGTTTTCAAATCTCTTCTTGCAAAAGCTGTCATACTATGCACCATATATTATTTCCTAAATGTAAAAATAAAAAATTATATTATAGCTTTTAGTTTAACCATAGAATAGTTATTTAGTATTGAAAATACTGTGATATATAAGTAATATATTAAATTAAGAGGATAATATTATGCGACCAAAAAATAGAAAAGCTGATCAAATCAGACCTATAAAAATTACTAGAAAATACACTAAGTATGCAGAAGGTTCTGTTCTAATTGAGTTGGGTAATACAAAAGTATTATGTAACGCCACAATTGAAGAGAGAGTCCCAAAATTTTTAAAAGGACAATCACAGGGTTGGATAACAGCTGAATATGGTATGTTACCTCGTGCGACAAATTTACGTAATATACGAGAAGCTATAAAAGGCGGCCAAACAGGACGTAGTATAGAAATACAACGACTTATTGCACGATCTTTACGAGCTACTGTTGATTTAAAGCAATTAGGTGAATACACCATAATATTAGACTGCGATGTCATTCAAGCTGACGGAGGAACTCGTACTGCTGCAATTTCTGGTGCTCATGTTGCTTTAACTGATGCATTAAATATGATATCTGTAAAAGAAAAATTCAAAAAAAATCCTATTAAATCAATGGTTGCTGCTATTTCTGTTGGTATAGTTAATGGAAACACTATTTGTGATCTAGAATATAGTGAAGATTCTATTGCAGAAACAGATATGAATATCGTTATGATGGATAATGGTAAAATAATTGAAATTCAAGGTACAGCTGAAAGCAAACCATTTAGTCATGAAGAATTAATATCATTACTATATTTAGCAAAAAATGGATTACAAATTATTTTTTCCGCACAAAAACAATCATTAAAAACATAGAATTAAAATTCTATTTTTATTGTTTAATATTTTTATTGTTTTACGTTTTATTATTTATTAAAATTAAAAACAGATTATCTAAAAAAAGAGAAAAATTAATGAAAGATTATCAGAGAGAATTTATTAAATTTGCCATAAAAAAAAAGTATTACAATTTGGTCGACTTAAATTAAAATCTGGTAGAGAAAGCCCTTATTTTTTTAATACAGGGCTATTTAATACAGGAAAGGATTTAATTGAACTAGGTTCTTTTTATGCTCATACTTTTATGAATTATAATCCTGCATGTGATATCATTTTTGGTCCAGCATATAAAGGTATTCCAATAGTAACAGCTATGGTTGTTGCTCTGTATCAACACTATAATTTTAATAAATCATATTGTTTTAATCGAAAAGAAATAAAAACATATGGAGAAAAAGGTAAATTAATTGGTAGTCCATTAACAGGAAATGTTGTAATAGTAGATGATGTAATTACATCAGGCACAGCTATTCAAGAATCAGCAAAAATTATTAAACAACATAATGCTAAATTAAGCGCAGTTATATTAAGTCTAGATCGTCAAG
Source organism: Candidatus Arsenophonus lipoptenae (assembly GCF_001534665.1). Lineage (NCBI taxonomy): Bacteria > Pseudomonadati > Pseudomonadota > Gammaproteobacteria > Enterobacterales > Morganellaceae > Arsenophonus > Candidatus Arsenophonus lipoptenae. The sequence goes on from NZ_CP013920.1 coordinate 150,368, forward strand.
AAAAAGGAAAAACAAATTTATCAGCTGTTCAAGAAATTAAAAAAAAATTAAAATGCCACGTATTTTCTATTATCACATTAAATGATTTAATCAAATACTTAAGCGAAAACTCAAATATGTCAAAATACCTAACCATGATGAAGGATCATATTAATGAATATGGTTTTATTGATTAAAGTCAACAAAATATTTTATAATGTGCATTAATATCATTAATAACCTGAATGACCAAATCCATTACAACCTCTTTTTGTTATTTCAAAATTTTGTACAAATTCACATTCAACTTGAACAACTGGTACAAAAACTATTTGTGCTATTCGATCACCAGGATTAATAATAAATCCTATATTACTACGATTCCAAATTGAGATTTTCAATTCACCTTGATAATCAGAATCTATTAAGCCTACTAAATTACCTAATACAATACCATGATTATGTCCTAAACCTGAACGTGGAATAATAACAGCAGCTAATTGTTTATCAGCAATGTGTACTGCTAATCCAGTGGATAATAATTTAGTTTGACCAGGATCTAGTTTTAAAGAGTGATATAAACAAGCTATTAAATCTAATCCAGCTGATCCTGCTGTAGCATAAGTAGGGAATGGGAATGTATTCCCTATACGTTTATCAAGAATTTTAATATTTATTTTTTTTTTCATAACTTTTAAGTATTTCATCTAATAGGCGGTGACTAAGAACTAACTTATGACTATAAGATAAATACACTTCCTTATCCTTCCAGAATAAATTTAAAGCATTATTTTCTGTATTAAATCCATGATTAATTAATGAAATATCATTTGCACAAATAAGATCTAAATTCTTTTTAATGCGCTTATTTTGAGCATTTATTTTAATATTTTGTGTTTCTGCTGCAAATCCAACAACATAAGGGCGATTTTTAATTAATTTAGCTACACTTGCTATAATGTCAATGTTTTTTATAAATGTAATATTTATTTCATCTTTATGTTTTTTTATTTTTTCTTTTATAACTTCTTTAGGGCGATAATCAGCTACTGCTGCACATCCAATAAAAATCTCTTGATGATGAATGATATCATGTACTTGTTTATACATATCTAATGCACTTATAATATTTATACGTTTAACACCTTTTGGTGTTGATAAATTTACTGGGCCACTAATAAGAGTTACTTCAGCACCACGTTCCGCTGCTGCTTGGGCGATAGAATAACCCATTTTACCAGAACTATGATTAGTAATAAACCGAATAGGATCTATATCTTCTTGTGTAGGCCCAGCAGTAATAGCTAAATGTAGCTTTAGCATATCTTTTTTATAAGATAAGCTATTTTCAGCTAATTCAATTATGGATAATGGTTCCAACATTCTACCTGGACCAAAATCACCACAAGCTTGCTTTCCTTCATCTGGCCCCCAGACTAAAATATTATGTTCTTTAAGAATTTTAATATTTTTTTGAGTAATATTAGCTCGATACATTTGCTGATTCATAGATGGAACAACAGCTATTTTTGCATCTGCAGCTAAACATATTGTTGTTAATAGATCATTAGCCATACCAATAGATAGACGAGCCAATAAATCTGCAGTAGCAGGAGCTAAAATAATTAAATCTGCCCATTTAGCTAATTTAATATGAGGCATTTCTGATTCTGAAGTATAATTTAATAAAGCATTAAACACTGGAGAACCAGAAACAATCTCTAATGTTAACGGTGTAATGAAATATTTGGCTGCATCTGTCATAACTACCTGTACAGTTGCACCTCGCTCCCGCAAACCACGAATTAGTTCTGGTATTTTATAAGCTGCAATACCTCCACTAACACCAAGTAAGATATGTTTCCCTATAAGTTTTACCATAATATCTATCCAAACTCAAAATTATGAGTTTACTAACATTAAATTTACTAACATTAGTATAAACTAAAAATTGAATATATAGGAAAATTTTATAAGGAATTATTCTTATTGCAAAAAAAATATTTTTAAGTATTTATAATTATAACTTATTACTAAGTACTAAATTATTGGTATATCACTATTATATACTTATCAAAAATACTTATCAAAATATTATAAAATATTACTGATAGCTAAAAAATAAATTTATTATTGTTAAATTTATTTTAAATAGTATAATTAAATAATTATTTTTATCTAAATTATTTTATTAAATTTAAAAATTTAATAAAATTAAAATAAAATCATTAATAAATATTATTAATGATAAAAATATAAATATTTTATCAGTACACATAATTTATATTATAAAAATAATATATTGTTAACTATAGAATCGATAATACAATTAATTATCATTACTTCAATATTTTAAAATACTAAAGTTAAATATGTTTAATGTATACTTGAAATTTATAACTTGACAAATATAAGTTTATTCTATTAATTTAAATTTATTAGAACTAGAATTAATTATATTTTTGGAGGAAGTACATGTCAAAAATATGTCAAGTTACTGGTAAAAAACCTATGTTAGGTAATAATAGATCACATGCAATGAATGCCACTAAACGTCGTTTTTTACCAAACCTACATTATCATCGATTTTGGATTGAATCAGAAAAAAGATTTATAAAACTTCGTACCTCTGCAAGAGGTATCAGAATAATTGATAAAAAAGGAATCGAGGCAGTTCTTACTAAACTAAATAGCTTAAACAAAAATAAATTAAATATAACAAAGATCAAAGGAATTGAAAATGGCAAAAAACATGCGAGAAAAAATTAAACTAGTTTCTTCTAAAGGCACAGGACACTTTTATACAACAACAAAAAACAAACGCTCTATACCTGAAAAACTGGAAATAAAGAAATTTGATCCAATTATCCGTAAACATGTTATATATAAAGAAATTAAAATTAAATAATTACTAAATATAATTGCCGTATAATTGCTGTTTTTTACAAATTGTTAATTATAACAATAATTATTGTAAAATCATTAAATACTATCCGAACTATCCGGTAGTGTTTATATTTATCATTTTAATTGCATTTTAATTAAGTTCACTATTTTGATTTAAAATACAAAAACCACAATACTGAATAAAAAATTTAAACACAAAAAATTAAATATTAGGATAATAGTTTATTAATGGGTTGAAAAATCATATTTATAAAAAACTACTGTACTATTAGTATATAGTATGTTAATAATTATAACAGTGAATGACTATTTGATTCTATTTAATAGAAATTAAATAATGAATCTTTATAAAACACTATACCTACCGTATATTTTATAAAATAAAATTAGCTATTATAAGAATAAAATGTAATTGATAGTAATTTAAAATTTTTAAATTTAATTTATATTACAAAAAAATAATATTTGATATATTATATTTGCATAGTAATGCTACTACTTATAATTATACTACATAAAATAACATACATATAAAATAACATACATATTATTAGCAATACATTAAAAAATAAGAACTATTCACTAGAGTTAATTTAATTTTTTAATAATATTAATATGAAAATCGCATTTTGTTTATATAAATATTTTCCATTTGGTGGAATACAAAAAGATTTAATACAAATTATTTCTGAATGCCAAAAAAGAGGGCATCAAACATGTGTTTATACAATGGTATGGGATGGTATAATTCCTAATAATATTAACGTAATTATAATACCAGTTACATCATATACAAATCATGGACGTAATAAATCTTTTTATCATAAGTTAAAAAAATATTTAACTAAATATCCAGTCGATTTAATAGTTGGTTTTAACAAAATGCCAGGATTAGATATCTATTATGCAGCAGATACATGCTATGCAGAAAAAGTTAAAAAAGAAAAAGGATTTTTTTATAAATTAACAAAACGTTATAAACATTATATAACTTATGAAAAAACTGTATTTGATATAAATAGTAATACTAAATTATTAATGCTAACACAACATCAAATCAATAATTTCAAAAAACATTATCAAACACCTGATACACGTTTTTATTTATTACCGCCTGGAATTAATATTAATAAAAAATATGATAGACAAATAGCAAATGCAAAACAAATTTATAGAAAAAAAAATTTTATTTCTTATGATCAAAATTTTTTATTACAAGTGGGATCAGATTTTAAACGTAAAGGTGTGGATAGAACACTTAAATCAATAGCAACATTACCTTCGTTTATAAAAAATAAAACTATATTAATAGTAACAGGTCAGGATAATCCTATACGGTATCAAAAATTAGCAAAAAAATTAGGAATATACAAAAATATTTTATTTTTTTATGGACGTGATGACATTACTGAATTGATGTCTGCTGCTGATATATTAATTCATCCTGCTTATCAAGAAGCAGCAGGTATAGTATTAATAGAAGCTATCGCAGCTGGGCTGCCTGTTATTACAACAGAAATTTGCGGTTATTCATCATACATTAAACATGCAAATTGTGGTATAGTAATAAATGAACCTTATATTCAGGAAAATCTTAATAATGCTTTGATAACAAGCTTAACAAATAAATCTATATTAAGTCAATGGACTAATTCTGCTCGCTATTTTGCTGATACACAAGACTTATATAGCTTACATAAAAAAGCTACAGATATTATTTTAGGATCTTAACATAATTGAACTTAAAAAAGCTTTTAAAAAATTAAAGCAAGATAAAAATATTTTCATTAAAATATAAAAAATTTCCAAAAGTTAGAAATTAAAAAAGAATACATAAAATACTTGTATATAATAATATGATATATATCATACATATAACATAATAATTATTATATTACATGTAATTTAAAATGCGTAAAATTATTACAAAAATACTTTGCTTAAAACAAAATATATATAAACCTTATTATCCTAAATTTAATATTGCTTATGGAGTTGATAAAAATTTTTTATATGGTTGTGGAATATCTATAGCATCAATTGCATTGCAAAATACTAAATTTAACTATCGCTTTCATATATTTACTAGTTATTTTAATGATGATAATAAAATATTATTTTTTAATTTATCACAACAATATAATCTTAAAATAAATATTTATCTTGTAAAAGATCAGAGTTTAAAATTATTACCTAACACAAAAAATTGGTCTTATCATACTTATTTTAGATTTATAATTGCTGATTATTTTGTGGATAAAATAGATAAAATTTTATATTTAGATGCAGATATGATCTGCAATAATAAATTAGATAAATTGCAAGAAATTAATTTTAATAACAATGAAATTGCAGCAGTTGTAATAGAAAAAGATGAAAAATGGTGGAAAAAAAGAGCTATTGCATTAAAAACAGTAAATATATCAAAAGGATATTTTAATGCTGGATTTTTACTTATTAATTTAAAACGTTGGGCTGAAGAAGAAATATCAACTAGAGCTATGAAATTACTTAGAGATAAAAACTCAAAAAATAAATTTTCTTTCTTAGATCAAGATGTTTTAAATATTTTATTAATGAATAAAGTAATTTATTTAGCAAAAAAATATAATACTCAATATAATATAAATCATGATTTACAATCTATTCAAAAGCAAGCATTTAATATTGATGCCGTTTTTATTCATTATATTGGTCCAACTAAACCATGGCATGAATGGGGGACATCTCAATTTTTGCAACCATTCATAAAAGCAAAAAATGCATCTCCTTGGAAAAATAAACCATTATTAAAAGCAAAAAGTATACATCTTTTAAGGTATTGTGCTAAACATAAATTTAAACAAAAAAAATACTATGATAGTATAAAATATTTTATTTTATATTATTTAGCTAAATCTAAAAAAATTTTCAAGAGATTAAAATCTAATGTTTAATATTCACAGTATTATAAAAAAAAATTAAAATTAATACAAAACAAAAATATACCTATAAAAAAAAAATGAACTACAATATAGTATACGGAGTTGATAGAAATTTTTTACTTGGAGCAGCTATATCAATAAATTCAGTCTTAATACATAATAATATAAATTTTAATTTTCATTTATTTACTGATTATATTGATGATAAATATATAAATAATTTTCAACAAATAATAATAAAGCATAAATCTAGTATGATAGTTTATTTAGTCGATGTTGAGCATTTAAAGCCACTATTAATTTCAGATGTTTGGTCTTATGCTACCTATTTTAGATTAATTGCCTTTGAATACTTAAGTACTGATATAAATTATATCTTGTATTTAGATGCCGATATTATTTGTATAAATAGTTTAAAAAAAATATTTCAATTAAATTTAAATAATTTTTTTGCAGCAGTAGTTCTTGATATTGATAAAATGCAACATTTACATGCTAATAGATTAAATATAGCAATATTAAATAAAAAATATTTTAATGCTGGTGTAATATACGTGAATTTACAAAAATGGATTAAAAATGATTTTTATAAAAAATCTATAGAATTAGTATTAGGAAAAACTAATTTTGGTAAATTAAAATATCTTGATCAAGATGCATTAAATATACTATTTAATACTAAAAATATTTATTTATCACGAGATTTTAATTGCATATATACATTAAAAAATGAATTAATTTATCGTGATTTTTTAAAATATAAATTATTTATAACAAATAAAACTATTTTCATACATTATACTGGTATTACAAAACCATGGCATACATGGGGTATTAATTATCCAGTTAGCAAATTTTTTTTAAATTCATATAAGTGCTCTCCTTGGAAAAATCAACCACTAAATGAAGCAAAAAAGAAAAATGAAATGCAAGAAAAATATAAACATTTATTTATACAATATAAATATATAAAAAGTTTTATATGTTTAATTAAATATAAATTATTAAAAAATAAATTATTAAAATAATCATCAATCATATTAAACTACACATTATAAATTTTATATCATAATTATATAGATAATTAAAATGTATATTTAAATAAACTTTTTTAACTTATTTGAGTTATACATATTATTTATTATTTAATATAAATCAGTTTATTTGCTATATAATCTAGCACAAAAAATAAATATCAAATATAAAAATATTTTTCATACAATAAAGAATCATGATAAATAAAAAAAACAAACTTTAAATAGATTTTGGTTTAAGAACTAATTATTTATTACCATTCAATGCTAATGCTATTCCTATAATAACAGACATATTTGAAATATGAACTGTTTCAAATAAACCTCTAATTATTATATCACCAATAAATATTAACATTAAAATTAAAAAACCATCTTTAATTTTATTATTACGATATTTTTTCAATAAATATATAAAGGTTGAAATAAAAAAATATAGAATAGCAACTAATCCTAGTATACCAGCAGCAAACCAAATTGATAGAATAGTATTATGAGGTCCTATTGACTGTTTAAAAATCCATTCAGGATAATCTATTACTCTTTCATTATAAATTTTATAAAATAATTGTTCTCCATAACCATAACCTATAATAGGATTATCTTTGATAAGATCTAAAGCAGAATCTTGAGTACCATTACAATATCTATGACTACTATCCATTTGTTTTAACTTATAGAATAATTTATCATATTGACCTTGATTAATTATAGCTAGTTGAATTAACAAAATACTAAGTAAAATTATAGCAATATTAGGTAATTGAATCTCTTTTTTTATCAAACACCAAATAATAAATACTATAGTAATAGATAACCAAGTGCCTCTTTGTAAGGTGCCTATAGTTATTAGAACAAAAATAAGTGAAAGTAGTAAAAATAAAATTATACTTTTTGTGTTTTTATATAACCAAAAAGAGAGCAAAGAAGGCATAATAAATATTAACCAATCTGAAATATATCGATGTTCAAATGTTGATAATGGTAATATACCTTGATGATATTCATTAATATATTGTCTGATTTCCTTAATTGTTAATGGCAAAATAGAAAAAACTAAAGAAAAAATTAACAAATTAGTTATATTTTCTTTTTTTTCTCGATAAAGAACAATAGCAATAGCTATTGTATTAATAAATAATTTTTCTAAAATTTCTTTATTAAAAGCTTTAATTGAAATATTTATATCTCTAGAAATAATTAATGAATAAAGAATTGCTACTACAAAAAATATTAAAGATAAAAATAAATTATTTTTAAACATATTAAAAACAGTTCTTTTTTCCATAATTAAGGAGATAATAGCGGTAAAATATATTAATCCTGTTAAAATATGCTTATAACGAGTAATACCATCAGCAAAATAGATAACAATAAAAAAAAATACTATACCTAAATTCCAATACGACCTGTAACTAAATTTTTTATTAATTGTTGGTATACTCTTCATCTGTTCTCCAAAAAAAAATTAAATTTAATTTTATTTATATAGACTAAAATATAAAAAATGATATATAATATAAATTATTGTTAGGTAAATAAATTTATATGCCAGAACTACCTGAAGTTGAAACTACTAGACGTGGTATTAAATCCTATTTAGTTGGTAACAAAATAAAATATAGTATAGTACGTAATAGAAGATTACGGTTTCCTGTCGCAATAGAAATTTTAAATATAAATAATGAATTAATTTTAAATATCAAACGACGAGCAAAATACTTGCTCTTTGAACTAAAATATGGCTGGATAATAATTCACTTAGGAATGTCAGGTAATTTACAAATTCTAACAAAAAAACAATTAGCATTAAAACACGACCATATCGATTTAGTATTAGCTGATGGAAAAATATTGCGTTATACGGATCCAAGACGTTTTGGGTTTTGGTTATGGGCTAATAATTTGCATAATCATCCATTAATGATACATTTAGGTCCTGAACCACTTTCGAATAATTTTAATGTAGAATATCTGTGTCAACGAGCAAAAAATAAAAAAACTGCTATAAAACCTTGGTTAATGGACAATAAAATTGTAGTAGGTCTTGGTAATATTTATACTAATGAAATATTATTAGCATCCAAAATATTACCAACTAGAATTGTTAAATCTCTAAATAAAAAAGAAATTACTAATTTAGTTATACAAATTAAATATATTCTTAATAGTGCAATAGAGTATGGTGGCACTACATTAAAAAATTTTTTGCAGTTTGATGGGAAACCAGGTTTTTTTAATCAAAAATTGCTTATTTATGGAAAAAAAAACGAACATTGTACAATATGTAATCAAAAAATAACACTAATCAAACAAAGAAATAGAAGTACTTATTTTTGTTATAATTGTCAAAAGTAATTTTGATTTAAATTAATTTTTTTTAGTTTCTGTAATATAGCTTTTATTATAGATTTTGGTAAAAAAGATGAAACATCACCACCAAGACTAATTACTTCCTTAATCAAAGAAGAAGAAACAAATGATAATTTAGGAGATGATAATAAAAATATAGTTTCTATATCAGTAATCAAATAATTATTCATATTAGCTAATTTAAATTCATATTCAAAATCTGATACAGATCTTATACCTTTAATTAAAATATTAATGTGTTGCTTTCGGGCATAATTTACTGTTAATCCATGAAATCCTGTTATTTCAATATTTGTTAAATGCTTTGTATATTTTTTAGCAAAAAAAATACGCTCATCAAGATTAAACATTAGTTTTTTTTGAGAATTACCTGAGATAGCTAATATTAATCTGTCGAATATTAAAGATGCTCGTTCTATAATATCTAAATGACCATAAGTTATAGGATCAAAACTACCTGGATACATAGCTGTGGCTGTATTTTTCATTTTATCTCATAAACAGTAAATAAAATATTTTCTCATTTAAATGCATTAAATAAATCATATTGATTACATTGTTTTGTTAAATTATGAAGAAAAAAATTATTAAATATATGTTTAAAAATTAATAAAATATAAAATAAGTATTAACATATTTTATATGTACAATCACTTTAGTATAATTACTTAAAATTATTTTATAAAATGTTATTATATTTATATCAAGTATTTATTTATCTTATTCAACCTATTATTTGGTTAAATTTATTATGGCGTAGTCGTAAATATAAATCTTATCGTAAACGTTGGAAAGAACGATATGGTTTTTGTAACAATAAATTAATACCATATGGTGTATTATTACATGCTGTTTCAGTAGGAGAAACATTAGCAGCTTTGCAACTAGTAAAAGCATTACGTCATAATCATCCAAAACTACCAATTACAGTCACTACAATGACACCAAGTGCATCAGCACTTGTTCTATCAAAATTTGGAGATGATATTCAACATGTATATTTACCATATGATTTAATAGGTTCTATACATCGTTTTCTTAATTGTATTAATCCTAAATTAACCATTATTATGGAAACAGAACTTTGGCCAAATCTTATTTTTCAACTAAAAAAACGAAATATCCCTTTGATTATCACTAATGCTAGATTATCTGAAATTTCAGCAAAACGTTATCAAAAAATAAAATGCCTTACAAAAAAACTATTACAAAATATTACTATTATAGCAGCACAAAACCAAGAAGATGGTGAACGTTTTATTAAATTAGGTTTAGCAAGAAAAAAATTATATATTACAGGTAATTTAAAATATGACATTACTATATCATCTGAATTATGCCTAAAAAATATAAAATTACGTCAACAATGGGCTCCAAATCGTCCTGTTTGGATTGCAAGTAGCACACATGAAGAAGAAAATTCTATTATCTTATTTAGTCATACTAAATTATTAAAACGAATACCTAATTTATTACTTATTCTTGTCCCTAGAAATCCAGAATGTTTTATGAACATCAAACAATTAACAAAAAAATTTAAGCTATTTTATATTTCTCGTAGCGATAACCTAATTCCTAATGATAACACTCAAGTTATTATTGGCGATACTATAGGTGAACTAATGTTATTATACGGTATATCTGATATTGCTTTTATAGGAGGTAGTTTAGTCAAAAAAGGGGGTCATAATCCTTTAGAGGCAGCAATATATTCTATTCCTATTTTAATGGGTCCTTATACTCATAATTTCAAAGATATTTGTACGAAATTAAAAAAAGAAGATGGTCTGATTACAGTATACGATAGCACGTCTTTAATTTTTAATATTTTATATTTAATTAAAAATAAAAATCATCGAATATACTATGGTAATAAAGCAGCAAAAGTTTTATACAAAAATAAAGGTGCATTACAAAAATCATTAAAATTAATAGAACAATATTTGCCACGAGTAAATTAAAAAATATTATTTAACAGAGAAAATATATTAAAAATTAAATAAATTTATAGTTTCACATTAATACTTAAAATTTATATTTAATTAAAATTACAAATATCTACTCTAAGTAGATATTTTACAGTATGTTAAAATTATAAAAAATAACTTAATAAAACCATACATAATTAATTTTAAATAAACTAAATTTACTAATTTAACATCTTTTAAAAGGTAATTAAAAATTATAAATTTAAAATTTTTACATAATTATTATATATTTTTATTTAATAAATATTATCTAATATTTATTATTAATTTTTAAAATTAAATGTTGATAAACATCATGAGGTTTAATTGTCGACATCTTGCCATCAGATGAAATAATAATTTGTTGTGCTGCACCACCATAAACACCTATTAAATGCGGTTTTGTAGGACCATAAAGTGTAATATTAGATTTATTAAGAGCAGCAGCTAAATGACTTAATCCTGTATCAACAGACACAATAGCCTTAGCCATAATAATTATTTTCGCTAATTTAGCTAATGATAGCTTAGGTAATACTTCAACATTATTAAAACCATTAGCTAGACTTACTGCTCTTTGATATTCTAAACTAGTCCCCCAAGGCAATTTTATCTTAATTGCTTTTATTTGTAAAAAATTAATTAATTCTCTCCAATAAGATTCAGGCCAATGTTTTTCTTTACGTGTCGTAGAATGAAAAAAAATAACATATGGGTAATTTTCTTTTTCATAAGTTAATGGCAAAAAATACTGTAAGATACCATAATCGCCAATAATAGTTGGTTTAGCATAATATAAGCTATCAGCAAACAATTGACGTATACGCTCAACAGCATGTTGTTTTTTATTAACACTATAACAATAGTCACAAAATAAGCTTGCTAAAGGTTCTCTAGAACTTTTCCAATTATAACAATGTGTTACGCCAGAAACCAACCGAGTTATAAAAAAAGAACTTTTTAATAATCCTTGTGCATCAATAACAGCATCATAACTTCTTTGTTTTAATCTACTATGAAAAAACGCTATTTGCTGTCTAGCTGTTTTTCCTAACCAGTTTTTTCGCCATCGTCGGATAGCAACCGGGATTACCAGATTAACAGCATCATGCCAATTAGGAATTTCAACAAAATTTTCTTCAACAATCCAATCAAATCTAATATTAGGATATTTTATAACAGCATCAGTCAATGCTGGTAAAGTATGTAATACATCACCCATAGATGAAGTTTTAACAATTAATACTTTCATTCTTGCTGATTTCCGTTAACAACTGAATTAATACAGTAATCACATATTCAGGTTTAATATCAATTAAACTTTTATGATAACCATTATCCATATTTCCTTTTCTAATTTTGTAATAACCATTAATTAAACGAATCATTTTTACTTTTTTTGACAAGGAAGGAGTAAAATCTGGACTACTTGGCCCATATAATACTACAAGAGGTATGTTTAATGCTGAAGCAATATGCATTAAACCTGAATCATTAGTTACTATAACCTGGCAAGATGCTAATAAATTAATCACCTGTTCTAGAGTTGTTTTACCAGTCAAATTAACACAATATTGTTTATAATCATTAGATAACAATTCTCTAATATTTTTAGCTATAACATCATCTTTTTTTGAACCAAAAATTAAAATTCGACAACGATTATAAATAGAAAATAATAATTTAGCTAATTTTGCATAATGATAAAACGGCCAACATTTAGCAGGTCCAAATGCCGAACCTGGACAAAAACCAATAATAAATAAATTTTCTGGAATATGAAAAATTTGTTTACTTTGTATTAATTCTGTTTTTGTTACTGATAATTTAGGTAATAAAATGGGTTTAGGTATTTCATCAGCATTATTAATTAAATTTTTTTTATAAGCTAATACGACATAACGTTGAAACATTTTAGGAAAAGCGGATTTATTTAATAAACGAATATCATTTAATAATCCATAACGCATTTCACCAATCCATCCAATTCTTTTTGATATTCCAGCAAAAAAAGGCACTAATGCAGATTTAAACGAATTAGGTAGCACATACGCTTGATCATAATGTCTAGATCGTAATTTAATACCAAATTGACGACGCATATTTATAGATAAACATTTATGTCCCCAAGGCATTGATATAGCTTGATTTATTTCAGGCATTTTATGTAATAATGATCGACACCAATCAGGTGCTACAACATCAATCTCTGATTTTGGGTATTTAAATTTTAAAGTGCGATAAAGGCTTTGCGACATCATCATATCACCTATCCATGAAGGGCCAATAATTAATATTTTCATACCCTTTATTACCCATTTAACTATTACTATTTAATAATCTCATATAATCATAAATCCCATCTTTTAAAGTTTTAAATGGTTTATCATAACCAACAGATTTTAATTTAGTAAGATCTGCTTCAGTAAATTTTTGATAAGATTTTTTTAATTTATCTGGAAAAGCAACATATTCTATTGAAATATTTTTATCCAGATGAAAATGCTTTATTTCATCAACTACAGACTTAAAGGAACTTGCCTTACCACTACCACAATTAAATATGCCAGAAATTTTATTTTGCCAAAACCATAAGTTAATAGAAACTACGTCGCTTATATGAATAAAATCTCGTTTAAACTTTTTACTACCAATAAAAAGTTTCGGATGTTGTCTATTTATAATTTGATTATTTAAATGAAAAATTATGCTAGCCATGTTTCTTTTATGATTTTCACGTGGGCCATAAACATTAAAATAACGAAAACCACTAACTTGGGAAGTAATATTAGGTAAAACTTTACGAACATACTGATCAAATAAAAACTTAGAGTAACCATATATATTTAATGGTTTTTCATATTTTTGATCTTCAATAAAATTATTATAACGATTACCATATATCGCAGCAGAAGAAGCATATAAAAATGCGATATGACGTTTAATACAATAATTAAGTAATTCTTTTGAATATTGATAATTATTATTCATAATATACTTACCATTACATTCAATAGTTGATGTACAAGCTCCTTCATGAAAAATTACATCAATATTACCTATATTATCATCAGATATAATACGTTTAATAAATTCTTCTTTATCAAGATAATCTGCAATATCTAAATCAATTAAATTAATAAATTTATCATTTTTTTTAAGATTATCTACTACTATAATATCACTACGACCAATATTATTTAATGATTTTATAATATTGCTACCAATAAAACCAGCACCACCAGTAACTATAATCATTAGATTTACCTTTATACTATTAATATAAATAATTAATTACATTAATTTAATTAAATCTTAACCATTCATTATAATATAATAACTAATATGATCTTTTTAATTTTCTATTATTTAATAACATATTTTTATAATATTTAATAATAAATATTAATTTATTAACTTGATATTATTAATAATAAAAATTATGTTCTAAACATATATCAATAAAAATAAATAGATCTATATCTAATCATTTTTATTAAAACTTATAAAAACTAAAAAATATTCTATTTCATAATAAGTTATAATATTAACTATTAACAATTAGTATTTAATATATAGATAAATATATTTATAAATATTAATTTCAAAAATATTTTTTTAAATTAATATTTATTTTGATAATATTAAAATATAAATATTATTATCAACTAACTTTATTAAAAGTTAATAAAATTTAAATATATTTTTTAAAAAAATTATTTTCATTTTATTATGAAGTAATATTAACTTAAAATTCATGTTAAATTATAAAATAAGGAGTATGAAATATGATACAAGAAGTAATACAATTTACTAATCGACATGCAATACTTAGTATAACATGGATTACTTTATTATTATCTGTAATTATTTTGACCTTTAAAAATTTGCTGAGTAAAACAAAAAATATAACAAATATTCAAGCTATACAATTAATAAATAAAAGCGATGCTATTACTATAGACATACGTCCAAATGATGATTTTTATAAAGGACATATTATTAATGCAATTAATTTGACCTCATTAGAAATAAAAAAAAATAATTTAAAAAAAATAGAAAATTACAAACAAAAATTCATTATTGTTGTATCAGCTAATGGTTTAGAATCATCTAAACCTGCTGATAAACTTGTACAATATGGTTTTAAGCATGTTTTTATTTTAAAAGAAGGAATAAAAGGATGGTATAATGAAAATTTACCATTAATATGCAATAAAAAATGATCTATTTAATTAATAAATTAATATAATTAATAAATTAATTTATATATATGCATATAATCATAAAAACATGCAAAGGTAATCAATATTATGTCAGAACAAAATCATGAAAAAATAATATTCATTCAACGGATCTATAGTAAAGATATTTCATTTGAAGTACCTACTGCACCTAATATTTTTCAACAAAAATGGATGCCAGATATCAAATTAGATTTAGATACATCTTCTACTCAATTATACAAACATATTTATGAAGTTATTGTACATATTACAGTTACTGCTAGCCTAACTAATGTAATTGCTTTTCTATGTGAAGTAAAACAAGCTGGTATTTTTTCTATTAATAATATTGAAAAAGAAAAAATGACACATTGCTTAGGAGTTTACTGTCCAAATATTTTATTTCCTTATGCACGAGAATGCATTGCTAACTTAGTTAGCAGAGGAACTTTTCCACAACTAAACTTAGCACCTGTTAATTTTAATACATTATTTATGAACTATCTAAAACAACATTATTCTGATAAAAATAATGATGTAACACATCATCAGGAATTCTAATGAATACTACTGTTTCAATAACAGTTATCGGTGCTGGATCTTATGGTACTGCATTGGCTATTACACTTACTCGTAATGGTCATAAAGTATTTCTTTGGGGGCATAACCCTCAACATATAAAAAAATTACAAAAAGATAGATGTAATAAAAAATTTTTACCTGATATTACATTTCCAGAAAATTTATTACCTGAAATTTCTTTAAAAAGAGCAATAAGTATAAGTCGCAATATATTAATAGTAGTTCCAAGCCATGTATTTAATCAAGTACTGCAAAATATAAAACCATACTTGACAAAATATTCTCGTGTTATTTGGGCGACAAAAGGATTAGAACATGGTACTGGACGTCTATTACAAGACGTAGCCAGGGAAATAATAGGAGATAAAATACCAATTGCTGTCCTTTCTGGACCAACTTTTGCTAAAGAATTAGCTATTGGTTTACCTACTGCTATTGTAATATCTGCTTCCAATATTAAATTTAGTGAAGAATTACAATATATTTTTCATTGCAGTAAAAATGTTAGAGTATATAAAAATCAAGATATGATTGGAGTTCAATTAGGAGGTGCAGTTAAAAATATTATTGCTATTGGGGCAGGTATGTCCGATGGTATCGGATTTGGTGCTAATACTCGTACAGCATTGATTACACGGGGGTTAGCAGAAATAAGTAGATTAGGCATAGCTATAGGTGCTAAATCATCTACATTTATGGGTATGGCTGGATTAGGGGATTTAGTTTTGACATGTACTGATAACCAATCGCGTAATAGAAGATTTGGTATAATGCTAGGACAAGGAATGAAAATTAAAGATGTAGAAAAAAAAATTGGGCAAGTAGTTGAGGGATATTTAAATATTAAAGAAGTTCATGCATTAGCAAAACGTGTTGGGGTTGAAATGCCTATTACCGAACAAATTTATCAAGTTTTATACGGCAATAAAAATATACTAGAAGCAGCATATACATTATTAAATAGACAAATTAAAGATGAAATTAATGATACATATACTATCTAATTTACCAAAAATAATAAACTAAACTTATATCTTAATCTGTAGTAAAATACAACTAAACATAATAAAATTAACAAATTATTAAATATTGTTACTATCTGTTATGATATTATAATTAAATAAAATTTATTATATTAGTTTTTAAAACTCTATATAAAATCATATTATCAAATATACCGTTAATTTTAAAAAAATTACAATAGTAACTTACTAATATATTTAAAAATTAAATCTTAACATATTTCATATAAATATTATTTTAAATAATAAAAATTTTCTTTGATTTTTTTAAATTTTTAAAGATTGATATCTTATAAAAATGATATATACATATAAAAACCAAATTTTAAGTATTATTATCATTAATAATATTTAATATTTTGTTATATTGATCAGTCGTCAAATTAATAAATAACTTAACTATAAGTTATAAATTAAACTAAATTATCTAAAATAAAAAATTGTAAAAGTTATAATAATAAATAGCATTATATAGCTATAAATTCAATTATTACAAAATAGTATCTATTTAAATATATAAAACACATAAATAATTTAATATTCTAGTAAATAAACTTTATAATAAATATTTTTATTAAAAATATTTATTATTTAATTGTAAATATAAAATTATCACTTAAGTATAAAATATATTTTATACTTAAGTGATAATTAATACTGAAAATAAATCTAAAAATAATTTTTACATCAAATAAGCTAATGAAATATTTTAAATATTCAAACTATTTTTATTATAATAAAAAAATCTAATACAAAGTTATAATAGTCTAATATTAAATTGTTAAAATTTATATATTTAATATAGCAAATTATGTAGTAAATTTCAATTTTATATATTTTTTATAAAATTATATTTTAATTTTATTACGTATGCTCACTTATTAGATTAATCATGAAAAATATTATTACTTTTGGAACATTTGATGTTTTCCATGTTGGTCACATAAATATATTAGAGAGAGCCGCATCTTATGGAGATAATCTCATTGTTGGTATTTCATCAGATGAACTAAGTTTTAGCAAAAAGAAAAGATATCCTATATATTGTCAAAGTGATCGCATGAAAATTATTAATTCATTACGATGTGTAAATAAAGTTTTTATTGAAGAATATTTAGAATTAAAATTAGATTATATAAAACAATATAATGCTACACTTTTAGTAATGGGGGACGATTGGATTGGTAGTTTTGATTGGGTTAAAAAAGTATGTGATGTTATTTACTTACCAAGAACACCATCAATATCAACAACAGAAATTATTGAAATTGTAGGGTTAATGCCAAAATGATAAGCAGGAAAAAATTTATTAAAATTATAAAAAAAATAATTAGTATTTTAAGTTTATTTATACCTAAAAATAACAAAAAAATAATATTTAAAAGCATACCAGATCTTTCAGGCAATGCTAAGGCATTGAGTGAATTTATTAGTAAAAACTGTCATGGTTATCAAATTCTTTGGTTAGTATCTAGTAATATAGAATCGGATAGTTTTAATGTTATTAAATCAGGAACGTTGAAATCGTTTTATCATTATTTTACAAGTAAATATGTTGTAACAACACACAATGAAATGATTGGGACTACATCAAGTTCACAAACTTATATCAGTTTATGGCATGGAATGCCATTAAAAAAAATAGGATATTTAGGGTTTGATAGCATTGGAATGGAGGACTATTCAGCTAATAGAATAGCAACATCAGAAATTACACGTTCTGTTATTTCTGCTTGTTTTAGAGAAAAAGCTAATAATATTTTTATAACTGGTCAGCCTAGAAATGATTTTCTATTTGAAAATCGTATTATAGACTTTATAAATAACAATGATAAAAATAAAATAATCTTTACACCTACTTTTAGAGTAAATCAAAAATCATTAAAATATTCAGATGGTATTGCAATTAAGAATAATAATTTTTTTCGTGTAACTGATTTTAATATAAAAATTTTAGATTCTTTTCTTGAAGAACAGAATGCAGAGCTTTTTATTAAGCTTCATCCTTTTGAAGAAAACACATTAATTTCCACTGAATTAACTAAAAATATAACTATAATAAAAACAGATATGCTACAAAAAAGAAATTTAGATATAAATCATTTGCTTAATAAGATGGATATTTTAATTACAGATTACTCATCAATTTATTTTGATTATCTATTACTAGATCGACCTATTTGTTTTCTTATTCCTGATATTGATATATATCAATCTTTAAAAAATGGATTTATACTTGAACCAGTTAATTTTTGGATGCCGGGGGCACATATATTTAATCAATACTCATTACAGAATGAATTAAAAAAAATATTATCTGGTAAAGATAAATATCAGAAACAACGTGCTATAATTAACAATTTAATCAATTTTCATAAAGATGAGAATAGTAGTGAACGGGTATTCCAAAGATTTTTTTTCTAAAATAAATAAAAAAATAAAAATTAAGATTTTATTAGGAGATATCTCTTCAAGAGGTGGGATAGAGAAAGTATCTATTTCTTTAGCCAATGTACTTTCAAATAATTATGACATTACAATAATAAGCTTATATAAATCTAATCCAGAAATATATTTTAAATTATCAAAAAATGTTAATATTTATATATTACACGATGGATATGAAGAAAGCATGTATAATAGAAAAAAAAATTTATTCAAGGAATGATATTTGATTTACGATATATATATAAAAAAAATAAATTATTAAAAAAAGTCATTAATAACAATGATATTATCATATCCAGTGATACAAAAATGTCATTTTTAGCAAAATTATCTAGTAGTAGATATATTGTTGCAATTGAACATTTTGAATATGATATCATAAATCCACTTTTAAAATATATTCGAAAAATTATCTATAAAAAAATTTCAGCAGTTATTACATTAACTAATGAAGATGTAAAGAAATATTCTTGGTTACCAAAAAATAAGCACAAAATTATTCCAAATATTGTTGAAATTCCAAAAGAAAAAAATTTTTTAAAAAAAAGTAAAAAAGTATTAGCTATCGGACGTTTTGTTGAGCAAAAAGGATTTGATCTTTTACTTTCTGCATGGTCTAAAATTTCAACTGAAGGATGGTCATTAACTATAGTTGGAGATGGTAAAGATAAATTTTTATTGCAAAAAATTATCAAAAATAATGAATTAAATAATGTATTTCTGGTTCCTTTTACAAAAAAAATAGAAAACCATTACAAACAAGCTGAAATATTTATTTTATCGTCACGTTATGAAGGATTAGGAATGGTTCTTCTTGAAGCTCTCTCATATAGCATACCATGTATAAGTTTTAATTGCCCTGCAGGGCCTAAAACAATTCTTAATAAGAATAATGGAATTTTAGTTAAATCTGGAAGTATTAAAGAATTATCAATAGCAATAGAAAACCTTATGAAGGATGAAAATTTAAGGAAATTATATTCAAATAAAGCATTATCTAGTATTAAAGAATATAACAAAGAGCAAATATTAAAACTTTGGATTAAAACAATCGAGCAAATATACAAATGAATGTATTATATGATTTTATTTTTATTACTAATATTCCTGCATTTTACAAAGTTAATCTATTAAATAGATTAGCAAAAAATTGTTCTATAAAAACAATTTTTATAGGGAAAAAATCAAAAATAAGAAATAATGATTTTTATAATTATCACCATGAATTTGATAGTGAATATATAAATAATGGAAATTTTGAGGATAGAAATAAGTTAAAAACATTTATTAAAATATATAAAATCATAAAAAATATTAAATATAATAAACTAATTTATCCTGGATGGGAAATAAAAGAATTGTTTTTTTTATCTTTTTTAGCAAAAAAAAATAATAATTCAATTATTATTGAAAGCACTATAAATGATACAAATATACAAGGTTATACATGGATTTTAAAAAAAATTTTTATTAATAGGATGAGTTCGGCATATATTTGTGGAAATATGCAAAAAAAAATACTTGAAAAAACAAAATTTAAAGGAAAAATTATTATGACATATGGTGTAGGTATTCCTAATTATATTAAATATCCTTTAAAAAATTATAATAAAAAAAAAAATAAATTAACACTAACTTATTTATATGTTGGAAGATTATCTAAAGAAAAAAATTTATCATTTTTAATAAAAATTTTTAATAAAAGATCAGAAAAATTAATTATTGTTGGTGATGGTCAAGAATTTTATAATTTAAAAAAACAGGCTAATAATAATATTATTTTTTTAGGTTATATTAATAATAAAAATTTAAATAAAATTTATAAATTAGTAGATGTGTTTATTTTACCATCAATATCAGAACCATGGGGTTTAGTAATAGAAGAAGCTCTTGTTTTTAATTTACCTATAATAATAAGCAACAGAGTAGGATGCAAAGAAACTTTAGCTTTAAACAAAATTGGATTAATCTTTGATATCAATAATAATAATTCATTAAAAAAATGTTTAGATGATATGAATAAAAATTATAAAAAATATTTTAAATATGTAAGTAATGTAAATATGAATTCTGTATACAATAGACAAGTAAATTCTTATTTAGAATCCATTTCTTAAAATAAAAATGCAATCTAGAACACTAAAAAATTTTTTAAATTATGCTATAGGGGATATATTAATTAAAGGATTTTTATTCATATCAATGCCTATATTTTCATATTTATTTGATCCAATTCAATATGGATATTACTCTCTTATAAATAATTCAATAATAATTTTATATGTATTTATAAGTTTAAATTTACAAAATGCAGTAATCAATAGATGTATGATAACCAAAAAAAATCTTTATAGTTATTTGTCAACTATAATTTATTTTATTATACCATTTCAAATAATATTAATATTATTTGAACCTTTTTATAGTGCATTCATTAGCTATTATCTTGGCATAAATCAAAAAGATTTTATATTTATATTAATAATATGTATAATGTTGACATATATATATATATATACTGCATATCTTCAAGCATCAAGTCAAAGTTATCACTATATCATGATTAATACGATTTCGAAAATTATCGAAACAATCTTAATTTTTTACTTTGCATACTTTTTGACATCAAATAAATACATGTCAAAAATATATGCACAAATAATTATCAATATTATAATTATAATATATATAATAGTATCATTTAAATTTAAATTTAGCAAATTTAAATTTAAATATTTAAAAGAAGCATTAATATTTTCAATACCATTAATGGGACACGTTATATCAAATGCACTATTAGCTCAAATTGATAAAATTATCATAAGTAAATTTATTGGATTATATGACGCTGGAATTTATTCTTTTACATATAACTTTAGTATTTGTATTATCATTATTATTATAGCATGGAATTCTGCATGGCGGCCAAATTTTTATTATTTTTTAAATAATAAAAATTATTGTGTCATAAAGAAAATAACATATGGTAGTACAATATTAATTTTTTTAACTTGTATAATTAGCATGTTATTTTCTAAAGAAATGATTTATTTTTTAAGTAGTTATAAATATCATAGCAGTATACCCATACTACCATTAATAATTATTGGAAATGCATTAATTCATATTTATCTAATTTATGTTAATTTTCTTTTTTATAAAAGAAAGACAATCATTATTTCTTGTGCTACATTTGGAGTATTAATTATTAATATAATACTAAATTACTATTTAGTTCCTAAATTTAATATTACAGGATCTGCTTGCTCAACAATTATCTCTTACTTCTTCTTAGCATTGCTAAACTACTCAATAACAACATATATTACTAAAAATAATATTATTTCATTTAAATATCTTATTTTCTATACAATAGGATTGTTATCAACATATCCAATAATTTTATATTTAAATAATTTAAATTTAATTATAAGTTTACTCATTAAATTTATTATTTTTAGTATTATCATCATGTTTATCAAAAAATTTGCAATTCTGAAATTATTAAATAATTAATATGATGATTTATACTTTATATTCTATAATAATATTATTAATTGCTAATATTGATGTCACTTATAGAAAAAATAAACTAATAACTAAATATATTTTATTTGCACTTATTATCTTGGTAGTTGGTTTACGTTACGAATTAGGTGTAGATTGGTTGTTTTATAGAAACATATTTAATGGCAATAATAAAAATACATTAATAATAGAATTTGGATATAAATTATTATCTTCATTTATAAGTTTTCTTGGTTTTAATTTTTGGCTTTTTGTATGTATGATAAATATATTTATATTATTAATACTTTATCATTTTTTTAAAAAATATTCACCATTCCCATTTTTTTGTTTAAGTATTTATTTTATTTCATCGTTTGGATTTAATATTGAAGCATTAAGACAAATAATTGCAGTTGCAATTATTTATATTGCATTAAATTGTTACTTAAACAACAAAAAAAAATATTATACAATTTTATGTTTATTAGCTTCATCTTTTCATATATCTGCAATATTATTTTTAATTTTACCATTTATAGATTGTCATTTTTTTAATCAATTAATGAAAATCGGCACTCTAATTGGTTTAGTCATACCTACTATAGATTTCTATCCTATGAAAATAATTTTCATTATATTAGATTTACTACCAAATAATGCATTTTTAGAAAAAATACTATTTTATTTTTTACATGAAAATACTAGTAATTTATTTTCATTTAACTTAATATTTAAAATCGTAATAATCTTTTATTACTTTTTTAAAAAAAAATATATTTGCTATGAATTAATGAACAAAAGAATATCATTAAAAACATTATTTAGTTTAGAATCTCTTATATTAATAATGCTAATTATTAATATTTATTTTAGCAAATGTGGAACAATAACATCTAGAATAAACGAGTATTTTGCACCAATATTTATTTTATTAGTCAGTTATTTAATTATGATTAATAAAGAATTAATTAACAAATTTATATTTTCGTTTGCATTTTCATGTTGCATATTAATTTCTTTTATTAGATTTAGTTTAAATGATTATTTTCAAAAACAATATATTCCATATAGAAATTATCTTTATTTTATAATAAATAAGAATGAAAATTCTTCTACTAGAGAACAATCTGTAAGATTACATTGGATTGAAAGGAAAAAATAATGCTATTAGTTAACGTTAGTAATTTATATACTGGAGGAGGACTACAAACTGGTATTTCTGTTATTGAAGAATTTACAGCACTAAAAGTTAAGTATATAGCTGCTATATCACCTCCAATATTTGAACAATTATCTGATGAAGCAAAAAAATTATGTGTAGTGATAAAATTAACACCATCAGGTTTATTGAATTTTTCAGCAAGAAAAAAATTAACTAATTTAGTGCAAAAATATCAAGTAACAGATGTATTTACTGTATTTGGTCCAAGCTATTGGATACCTAAAGTAAAAAATCATCTAGTAGGATTTGCACAAGCTTGGATAATTTATGATACAACAACTATTATTGACACTCTTTCTTTAAAGGAAAGAATTAAGAGAATAATTCTTAATTTTATACAAAAATTTTTTTTTAAGTATAATGCTACTAAACTTGTAACTGAAACAAATGATGTTAGAAGAAAAATTATAAGTCTGTTTAAAACTAATCCAAAAAATATATTTACAGTTTCAAATGCTATTTCATCTGCATTTTATGATAAAAAAAAATATGATTACAAAATTTTAAATAAACTTCCTACTAAGAATAATGATATATGGTTGCTTACAATAGCATATGATTATCCACATAAAAATTTAAAAATCATTACTAAACTTATAAATAAGTTACCTTATAAATTTAAATTTATTTTAACAGTAAATGATGAATTTAAAAAAAATTTTTCAAAAAAAAATCAAAATCGTATTATAACTTTAGGGAAAATAACTAATGTACAATGTCCTCCTATATACGAAATCTGTGATGCATTATTTTTACCTACCTTATTAGAATGTTTTAGTGCTTCTTATATAGAAGCAATGTATATGGAAAAACCTATTTTTACATCCAATAAAACATTTGCAAAAGCAATATGTAAAAATGCTGCTTATTACTTTAATCCACTTAATATTGATGATATAAGTAAAACTATTATTAATGCCTACGATAATAAAACAATGATTAATAAAAAATGTTTGCTGGGAAAAGCACTTATAAAAAAATTGCCTTCTGCAAAAGACAGGGCTAAAAAATATTTAAATATTTTATATGCTAAGTAATTTAAAAAAAAGAAATATTATAATACTTATTGATGACTATATTCCATATAGCAGCAAAATTGCTGCAAAAATGATGCATGAACTTGCCTATGAATTAGTTAAACGTGAAAATCAAGTCACTGTAGTGACACCATATAATAATTTAAAAAAATATTGTGTAATTGAATACATTGATAATATTGAAATTGTAAGATTTAAATTAGGAAAAATTAAAAATTGCTCATTTATCAAGCGAACTATAAATGAATCATTAATGCCATTTAAAGCATGGTTTTACACAAAAAAATATCTAGAAAATAAAAAATATAATTTAATTATTAGCTATTCTCCATCTATTTTTTGGGGACTATTTACCATAAAAATTAAAAATAAATTTCAATGTTCTGTATATTTAATTCTACGTGATTTTTTTCCTCAATGGATAATTGATATTGGTATTATCAAAGATAATACTTTTATTGCTAAATATTTTAGATTTATAGAAAAAATAAATTATAAATCAGCAGATATTATCGGTATTCAATCTCCTCGCAATATAGATTACTTCAAACAAATATTTGGAGAGCAATATAATACCAAGTTATTATTTAATTGGATAAATCCTAAAATAGAAACAAAAGATATAAATTTTAAAAAAAATAATGGATTAGACGAAAAAGTTTTATTTTTTTATGGTGGAAATATTGGTAAGGCACAAGATACTAAAAAATTAGTAAAATTATCTCAAAGACTTCAACATAAATCTACCGCACATTTTGTTTTTTTAGGACAAGGAGACGAATTTTTTATTATTAAAAAATTAGTAAAACGTAATAAAATCAATAATATTACTATTTTACCTAAAGTATCACAAAAAAAGTTTAATGCAATTTTAAAAGAAGTTGATATTGGTATGTTTTCTCTCAATAAAAATCATAAAAGTCATAATTTTCCTGGAAAAATTTTAGGTTATATGGTAAATAGCATTCCAATTCTAGGAATTGTAAATCCAAATAATGATCTAAAAGATATTATAGAAGAATACAATGCAGGTTTTGTTTCTATAAATGGTGAAGATGATATTTTATATAAAAATGCATTAACTTTACTAAAAAATAAGTTATTAAGAAAACAGTTAGGAATTAATTCAAACCGTCTATTACATAAAAAATTTACAGTTTATTCAGCTATTGACGAAATTTTAAATAATCAAGGTTAAAAATGCTTAATTCAAAAAAATTACTTATTACTGGAGGAACAGGTTCATTCGGTAATGCAATACTAAAGCGTTTTCTAAAAACAGATATCACTGAAATTCGTATTTTTAGTCGTGATGAAAAAAAACAAGATAAAATGCGTAGGAAATATAAAAATAATAAGTTAAAGTTTTATATAGGTGATATCAGAGATTACCAAAGTTTATCAAATGCAATTAAAGATGTAGATTATATTTTCCACGCAGCTGCTTTAAAACAAGTTCCTTCTTGTGAATTTTATCCTATTGAAGCGGTTAAAACTAATATTTTAGGCACTGAAAATGTAATTGAATCAGGTATAAATAATAAAGTTAAACGTATTATCTGCTTAAGTACAGATAAAGCAGTATATCCTATTAATGCTATGGGCATTTCTAAAGCTATGATGGAAAAAATTATTTTAGCAAAAGCTCGTAACTTATCAAAATCATCTACTGTAATTTGTGCTACTAGATATGGAAATGTAATGGCATCAAGAGGTTCTGTAATTCCATTATTTGTCAATCAAATCTTAAAAAACAAACCTATTAGTGTAACTAATCTTGAAATGACAAGATTTATGATGACCATTGAAGATGCAGTAGATTTAGTAATGCATGCCTTTTCTAAAGGAAAAAATGGTGATATTTTTGTTCAAAAGACACCAGCGGCTACAATTGAAGTTTTGGTAAAAGCTATTACTGAATTAATGAATAAACCAAAACATCCTATAAATATCATAGGATTTCGTCATGGTGAAAAGCTTTTTGAAACATTATTAACTAGAGAGGAAATGAGTTATGCAGAGGATCAAGATAACTATTACCGAATTCCATTAGATAATCGTAACTTAAACTATAGTAATTTTTTTAAAACAAAGGAAAAAAAAATCACTGAAATAACTGATTATAATTCTCATAATACAACAAAACTACTTATTGATGATATAAAAAAACTACTATTAAAATTGAAATTTTTCAAAAAAATTATTAGTAGTAATATTGCAACGTTAGAATATTAAATATGAAGCAAAATGTACTGATTACTGGTTCTAATGGATTTATAGGAAAAAACCTAAATTTAGCTCTTAAGGAAAGAGGGGTTCCAGTTTTAACATTCACCCGTGAAGATGATTTAAATATACTTAAAAATAAAGTTATAGATGCAAATATAATATACCATTTAGCTGGTGTTAATAGACCATTAACTAATAATGAATTTATTTCTGGTAATACTAATCTTACAAATATTCTAGTTAAAATTATTGTAGAGAATAATCCTAGTATTTCATTAATCTATGTATCATCTAAACAAGCAGAAAATGATAATCCATACGGAAAAAGCAAATTAAATGCAGAAAAAATTATTTTTAATGCAATTAAAACATCAAATATTAATGCATATATTTATAGATTAAATGGAGTATTTGGAAAATGGTGTAAACCAAATTATAATTCTGTTGTTGCAACATTTTGTTATAATATAATTAATAATATACCATTAATAATTAATAATCCTTCATTTAATTTAGAAATTATTTATATTGATGACTTAATTGATGAATTTCTTAAATATTTAGATTTAAAAAAAGATAATAATTATAATATATATCATGATGTTCCAATTAAATATAAAATTTCAATTCAAGAATTAGCAGATAAAATTATAAGTTTTAAATATTTTCGAAATAATTTAACTATTAATTCAGTAGGTAATGGTCTTAATCGTGCCTTATATGCCACTTATTTAAGCTATTTACCATCTAGAGAATTTTCATATTCTATTCCAACACATAATGATATGAGAGGTACATTCGTTGAATTAATAAAAACATCTAATTGTGGTCAATTTTCATTTTTTACTGCAAAACCTGGAGTAACACGTGGTGGACACTATCATCATACTAAAAATGAAAAATTTGTTGTTATATACGGTAAAGCACTATTTAAGTTTGAAAATATTATAACTCATGAAATTATTGAATTAGAAAAAGACTCATCTAATATAGAGATTGTAGAATGTATACCTGGTTGGGCCCATAATATTAAAAATATAGGATCTAGTGAATTAATTGTAATATTATGGGCTAATGAAATTTTTGATATTAATAAAACAGATACAATACCATGGGATATTCCATATGAACGATAAACTATGTATACTTAGTATTATTGGAACGAGACCAGAAATTATAAGACTTTCTGAAATATTTAAGAAGCTTGATATATATTGTAATCACATAATTGTTCATACTGGTCAAAATTATGATTATACATTAAATGAAATTTTCTTTAATGATTTAGGTGTTAGAAAACCAGATTATTTTCTTAATTCTGCAGGTAAAAATGCAGCAATTACAATTGGTAATATTATAATCAAAATAGATAAATTACTTTTTAAAATAAATCCAGATGCAATATTAGTATTAGGTGATACAAATAGTTGTTTAGCTGTATTATCTGCTAAAAGAAAGAAAATACCTATTTTTCATATAGAAGCAGGTAATAGATGTTTTGATCAAAGAGTTCCAGAAGAAATTAATAGAAAAATTATTGATCATATTGCAGATATTAATTTAACTTATTCAGATATAGCTAGAGAATATCTACTAGCTGAGGGTTTTAATCCAGATCGAATAATAAAAATTGGTAGCCCCATGTATGAAGTTATTCATAAACATATTAATAAAATTAATTCATCAAATATATTAAATCGTATTAAGCTTAAAGCTGGCAAATACTTTATTATCAGTGCTCATCGCGAAGAAAATGTGGAAAACGCAAATAATATTAAAAAATTAGCAGATATTTTAAATAAAATTGCAGAAAAATATGATTTTCCAATAATAGTATCAACACACCCACGCACTAGAAAATGTGTAGAAAAAAACAATCTTATTTTCCATTCAAATATTCAACTAATAAAACCACTCGGTTTTACTGATTATGTAAAATTACAAATTGAATCTAAAGCTGTACTTTCAGATAGCGGAACGCTTATAGAAGAATCTTCTATTCTTAATTTTCCTGCATTAAATATTCGTGAAACACATGAAAGACCAGAAGGAATGGAAGAAGCTTCAGTAATTATGACTGGTTTAAGTACAAAAAGAATAATACAAGCATTATCTATTTTAGAAAACCAACCAACTGGAAAACATCGCTTATTAAAATTAGTCAACGATTACTTTATACCTAATGTTTCAGATAAAGTGATCCGTATAATATTTAGCTATATTGATTATGTTAATCGTATTATTTGGAAAAAATATTAGAATTTTATTATTTTTAAGTAATAGTGTTAATATAAATATTATAAAATATTAAAATAATTAAATAACTTTCTTATTATTTTAATTAACTAATGTAGTTAACTTACATCTCAGATAAATTATATATTAAAAATGTAATTTATTTTTTACTTGTGGATTTAATAAATCAGTAATACTTCCTTCAAATATCTTAGCTGCCATACCAATTGATTCATATAATGTAGGATGCGCATGAACAGTTAATGCAATATCTTGTGCATCACATCCCATTTCAATTGCTAATCCAATTTCACCAAGTAATTCTCCAGCATTAACACCAACAACCGATCCGCCAATAATACGATTAGTTTTTTTATCAAAGATAAGTTTAGTAATACCATCTAAATAATTAGATGCAATAGCACGACCAGAAGCAGTCCATGGAAAACTAGCTATTTCATAATTAATATCTTTTTCTTTAGCTATTTTTTCAGTAATACCAACCCAAGCAATCTCAGGATCAGTATAAGCAATTGAAGGAATAATTTTTGGATCAAAATAATGTTTTAAACCAGAAATAACTTCTGCAGCAACATGACCTTCATGAATGCCTTTATGTGCCAACATAGGTTGGCCTGCAATATCACCAACAGCATAAATATTTTGGATATTAGTACGCATTTGTTTATCAGTATTAATAAATCCATGATTGTCTACTTCTATCCTTAAATTACCAAAATCGATTAAATCACTATTTGGAATACGACCAGTTGCAACTAAAATAGTATCATAAAAATTTTTCTTAATAGATCCATTCTTATCTTCCATTGTGACATATAAACCGTCTTGTTTTACTTCTACTGAAGTAACTTTAGTTTCTAATAACAAATTAAAATTTTTACTTATCTGCCTAGTAAAAACTTTAATAATATCTTCATCTACTGCAGGAATAACTTGATCAAATATTTCAATAATATCTATTTTAGATCCTAATGCTTGATAAATAGAACTTATTTCTAAACCAATAATACCACCGCCAATAACTAACATATATTTAGGTACTTCCCTTAATTTTATAGCATCAGTAGAATCCCATATTCTAGGATCATTATGGGGAATAAATGGAAGATGTATTGGACGTGAACCAGCTGCAATAATAGCATTATCAAATTTTATAGTTATTCTTTCTTTTTCAGAGTCAACTATTAATGTATGATCATCAATAAACTTACCTATTCCATTAATAACCTTAACATTACGATTTTTTGCCATTACTTCTAAACCAATTGTTAATTTACTAATAACTTTATCTGTCCATAATCTTACTTTATTAATATCTATATTATGTTCACCACATATAATACCATGTGATATCAATGACTGTACTTCTTTAATAATTTTAGAAATATGTAATAATGCTTTTGATGGAATACAACCTACATTAAGACATACTCCACCTAATGTAGAATAACGTTCTATTAAAATAGTTTGTAAACCAAGATCTGAACAACGAAAAGCTGAAGAATATCCTGCTGGGCCAGCTCCTATAACTACTACTTGAGTTGTAATTTCAATACTCATTATGACCTCTTAATTTCATCTATCAGATATATTATACAAAAAAATTATATAAATATACCATAGATAATTTATAAAATAATTATATTGCTAAAATATACTAACACAATAAAAATTTAAAATTTATGTTAAAATACAATAATTCTATAGATAAATAAATAATTAAAATAACACTATATTGTTTTATAAACATATTTAATTACATAATTAAAAGACGAACATCACTCATTAGCTGTGAAATCCTAATCATAAAACGAGCTGCATCTATACCATCAATTACACGATGATCAAATGATAGTGACATAGGTAATATTAATCTTGAAATAAATTCACTACCATTCCATATTGGTTTAATTACTGAGCGAGATAATCCTATAATGGCTACTTCTGGAGCATTAATAATTGGTGTAAAATTTGTAGTACCAACATTACCTAAATTAGAAATAGTAAAACTACCACCTTGCATTTCAAATGAAGTTAACTTACCAGAACGTGCTTTTTGTGATAATTCTATCAATTGTTTTGAAAGAGTAATTATACCTTTTTTATTTACATCACGAATAACAGGCACAACCAAACCATTATGAGTATTAACAGCAATACCAATATTAATATATTTTTTTAAAATTAACTTTTCAGTGTTATCAGAAATTGAACTATTAAACTTAGGCATTTCTTCTAGTACTCTAGAAACAGCTTTCATAACAAAAACCAACTGAGTGATTTTTATACCATTTTGTAACTTTTCTATTTCTTTATTTTGTTGATTACGAAAACTTTCTACTTCTGTAATATCAGCATTTTCCATTATAGTGACGTGTGGAATACTAATCCAATTATTACTTAAATTAGAACTAGATATTTTTTGAATACGTCCTATATCAACTTCTTCTATTTCACCAAATTTACTAAAATCAGTTTTTGAATATGATAAAAACCCTTTAAAACCTCTTATAGACTGTTTATTTTCAGCAATCCTTATCATTTCTCTAATATAAATAATTACATCTTCACGAAGAATACGCCCTTTGCGTCCGGTTCCAACTATATTAGCTAAATTAATGCGAAATTCACGTGCCAAGCGGCGGATAATAGGTGTGGCATGTACATAAACTTCATTTTCAATAAATTTATACATATTATCAGAAATATTATTTTTCTTAGTTATAAAGGAATCATCTTGAAAATCTTTAGAGCATGAAATTAATGATTTTTTATCAATTAAACTACTAGAGTCCATTACTTTAGATTGCATGAATTTAATTTTATCAACTATAAAAATCATTAATAATGATCCTGTTTTGATTTTATCGCCTCTTGTAATTTTTATGCTTTTAACCTCACCGGCAAAAGGTGCTGGAATTTCCATAGAAGCTTTTTCTCCCTCTACAGTAAGCAATGATTGTTCAATAGAAACTTTATCACCAATATTCACCATTACATCAATTACTTCAACAAAATCATAACCGATATCAGGTAAAATAACTTCTTTTAACTCCAAATCACTTTTTATTTCATAGGTATCTTTATTATCTTTTTCATTTTTTAATTGTAAATTAGAATGTGTTCTAGCGCTAACTAATGTTTCTTCTTTATCTTTCTTAGTAAATTCATCAAAAATCATGATTAATTGTCCAGCTGCTACTTTATCACCAACTCCAATTTTAATCTCTTTCACAATACCAATTTGAGGTGATGGGATCTCCATAGATGCCTTTTCACTCTCCACGGTAATTAAATGTTGCTCCACATCAACTATATCACCAATTGTTACCATAATTTCAGTAACTTCAACTAAATCATGATCAATATCAGGCATATTAATTTCAATTGACATTGATTGTACTCCTTATGCCAAACGCGGATTTATTTTTTCTGGATCAATTTTGTATTTTTTAATAGCTTCCTCCACAATTTTAAAATTAATTTGATCACATTTAGCTAATTCAACTAAAGAAGCTATTACAATATAAAATGTATCAACCTCAAAATAATGACGTAAATTTGCACGACTATCTGAACGACCAAACCCATCAGTTCCTAAAACACGATAATTAATTGCAGGAATATAACAACGAATTTGTTCTGCAAATAATTTCATATAATCTGTTGATGCAACTGCAGGTGCATCATTCATAATTTGAGCAACATATGATATTTTAGGTTTAGCAGTTGGATGTAACATATTCCAACGTTCACAATCCTGTCCTTCTCTAGCTAATTCAGTAAATGATGTTACACTATAAATATCAGAACCAATACCATAATTAGTCAATAAGATTTTTGAAGCATCTCTAATATGACGCATCATTGCACCAGATCCTAATAATTGAATCTTGCCATT
This sequence comes from Candidatus Arsenophonus lipoptenae, assembly GCF_001534665.1. Lineage (NCBI taxonomy): Bacteria > Pseudomonadati > Pseudomonadota > Gammaproteobacteria > Enterobacterales > Morganellaceae > Arsenophonus > Candidatus Arsenophonus lipoptenae. The sequence continues at coordinate 183,985 of NZ_CP013920.1, forward strand.
TTTACCTTTAAGTGATTCAATTTTATATATACCTTTTCTAATACCTTCTTCAACACCAAATGGCATTGCTGGCATATGATAATTTTCATTTAAAACAGTAATATAGTAGAAAATATTTTCTTGTTTTTCTCCATACATACGAACTAAACCATCATGTATGATAACAGCAATTTCATAAGCATATGCAGGATCATAAGAAATACAATTAGGTATTGTCAACGATTGTATATGACTATGCCCATCTTCATGCTGTAATCCTTCACCATTTAATGTCGTACGACCAGAAGTTCCACCAATTAGAAATCCTCTAGCTTGTTGATCTCCTGCAGCCCATGATAAATCACCAATACGCTGAAATCCAAATATAGAATAATAAATATAGAATGGTATCATGGGTAAATTATTCGTGCTATAAGATGTAGCTGCAGCTAACCAAGAAGAAAAAGCACCTAATTCATTAATACCTTCTTGAAGAATTTGACCTTCTTTGTCCTCTCTATAATAAAAAACTTGTTCTTTATCTTGAGGAGTGTACTTTTGCCCACTTGAATTATAAATACCGATTTGACGAAATAAACCTTCCATACCAAACGTGCGAGCTTCATCAGCTATGATTGGTACTATACGATCTTTTATTAATTTATTTTTTAATATTAAACTTAAAAAACGAACAAAGGCTATTGTAGTAGAAATATTTTTCTTTTGATCTACTAATAATTGGTTAAAATATTCTAGATTAGGAATATTTAATTTTTCACTAAATATAGGATTTCGTGTTGGTAAATATCCACCTAATGCCTGACGATGTGAATGTAAATATTTATATTCATCTGAATCTTTCTTAAAAGAAACAAAAGGTAATTTTTCTAATTGATCATCTGTTACTGGAATATTAAACCGATCACGGAAATAACGAATACCTTCTATATCCATCTTTTTTACCTGATGAGCAATATTTTTACCTTCAGCAATAGTACCCATACCATATCCTTTAATTGTTTTAGCTAAAATAACAGTAGGTTTATCTTTGGTATCTTGTGCTAACTTAAAAGCAGCATAAATTTTTTTAGGATCATGACCACCACGATTTAATGACCAAATTTCATCATCTGTCATATCATTTACTAACATACTTGTTTCAGGATAACGATTAAAAAAATGCTTACGAATGTAAGAACCATCTTTAGACTTAAATGTTTGATAATCACCATCTAAAGTTTCATTCATTAATTGAATTAACTTACCTGAAGTATCTTTAAGTAATAATTTATCCCATTTACTTCCCCATAATACTTTAATAACCTGCCATCCTGCACCGGTAAAAATATCATTTAATTCATTAATAATCTTACCATTACCTATAACTGGACCATCAAGTCGTTGTAAATTACAATTAATAACAAAAACAAGATTATCTAATTTTTCACGAGTTGCTATTGTGATAGCTCCTTTTGACTCCGGTTCATCCATTTCACCATCACCAAGAAAAGCATATACTATTTGATCTTTGGTATTTTTTAATTCTCGATTTTGTAAATATTTTAAAAATTTTGCTTGATAAATAGCAGTAATTGATCCTAACCCCATAGATACTGTAGGAAATTGCCAAAACTCAGGCATTAATTTAGGATGGGGATAAGATGAAAGACCATTACCATGAATTTCTTGTCTAAAATTATCCATTTGTTCTTCAGTTAAACGGCCTTCTAAAAATGCACGAGAATAAATACCAGGAGAAATATGTCCTTGAAAATATACTAAATCTCCACCATTTACATTATTTTTTGCACGAAAAAAATGATTAAAACATACCTCGTATAAAGTAGCAGAAGATTGAAATGAAGATATATGACCTCCAAGATCTAAATTCTTTTTAGAAGCTCGTAAAATCATCATTAGAGCATTCCAACGAATTACAGATCTAATACTACGCTCTACACCCATATCTCCTGGATAATCCGGCTCATCCAATACCGAAATGGTGTTTATATAATCATCATTTTTGGTGCCTGCTATTATATTGATACCTGTTTTACGTACTTGTTCTAATATTTGATTAATAAGATAATAAGCACGATTAATACCTTCTTCACGGATTACCGATTCAATCGCCTGCAGCCACTCGCGAGTTTCAATCGGATCCACGTCATTTTTTAACACATCTGACATGGTATATTCCTTAAATATAAAATTTTTATAAAAAGAGCATTGTAATTCTTATTTATGATTAAATAAATGTACTAATAAAAAAATTAAAAATATTTTTATATTTTATAATTTTTTCTAAAAAATCATATTGATATTTTATGTTTATAACCAAATATATATTAATAACTAAAATTATAGATTCGTATTTTTAAACACTAAAACTATTTTATTAATATTTAGTTATATTAAATTAATAAAATAAACATAAAAACATTAATAAAATGCTTTTAAAAACAAAATTGATATAATTATTATAAAACACTATGAATAAAAAAATTTTTAGTAAAAAACTTTATTTTACCCACATAGAATATTAATAATTTCTCATAGACTTATTTTGATATGTATATCATTTCTTTTAAACTAAAAGAAGATATTTAATTTACGATTTTTGGATTATATTTGAAATTAATAAGTAATTTAAAATAAAAATCTCTAAATTTAAGATAATCACTTATATTATGTAATAAATTGTATTAAAAAATACTATATCATGGTATTTATATAGAATTCCATTCTAATATAAAAATATATTTTTTAAAAATTTATTAAATATTAAATAATTATTATAATAATTTAATCATTTAAACTAAAAATTGAATAAATCTAGTGAAATTGTAATATATAAAACTATATGTTTTAAATTCTGTTTAACATTCTTAAAAACTTTTATTTAAATTTATACTGTTATTTATATACATTAATTTATAAGTACATATTTTAATATTAATTAATAGCTAATCCTAAATATTTCTGATGTAATTTTATTACACTTTTATTTAATTGTAAAAAATCTTCATCGTTATTATTAATTACATCATCAGCTCTTTGTAATCTTTCTCTACGATTAATTTGATTAGATAAAATATTTTTTATTTCTTGTTCACTTATACAATCTCGTTTAATTATACGAGTTATTTGTTCCTCTGGTTTCACATCAATAACTAATACTCTACTAACCAAAAGATCCAGGTTCTTTTCTATTAATAATGGCACAACCCAAACTACATATGGATAATTAACCAAAACTAGCTGACGTTGAGTTTCTTTATATATCAAAGGATGAAGCAAATTATCTAACCATTTTTTTTCTGTTGAATCGCTAAATATTTTTTTTCTTAATTTTACACGATTTAAAGAACCATTATTATTAAGAATAGTTAACCCAAAATGTTTTTTAATCATATTAAAAGCATAAGTATTTGACTGAACAATTTGTTTTGAAATAACATCTGTATCAATTATTGGTACACCTAATAATGCAAATTTTTTTGATACAGTACTCTTACCACTTCCAATGCCACCTGTTAAAGCAACAATATAACTCATCTATTTTACCGTTCTATAATATGTGTATTAATAAAAAATACTTAGCTAATATTTTTATATTATCATTATTATACAGTATACTTATATATTAAAAAATAAAATTAATTATCACTAAATATATATCTAAATATCATGTGATATCATTTTATATATTTTAATATCATTAAATTAACATAATATTAATATATTAATTTAATATAGAAAAAGTATATTAAAAAAATTTTGTAATAATATAATTGACAAAATTTTAAAAAAATTATTTACAAAATAAGTTATTTACTGTTACTTTGGCAATATTTGATGTAAATAAATATATATGATTTAGTAATTTTATATCATACAAAATAATATATATATAAACTATATGACTGTCATACAATATACTAATGACATTAGTACATAATACAATAATAATTTTTTATAATTTTAAAAAGATATTTTTATATTTTATAATAACATAAAATAAAAATTGTTAAATATATTATAATAATGATATAATTAGTATTATTAATAGAATATCCATGCTAGAATTAATAAGATCAATATTCATAATATTTTTATTAAATAATTATTTAACTATAGTTATTTTAAAACAATAATTATTAGTAATTACTATTTTATTTTTTTAAACATAAGATCAAATATCTTATGACCTAATTTTTTTCCTTTTATTTCAAATTTAGTCATAGGTCGTGTAACAGGTCGCTCAATATAATTACCAGATACTGATAAATTTTTATAATTGCTGATTTGACACATTACATCTAAAATATGGTTAGCATACGGATACCAATCAGTAGCTATATGAAATACACCACCTAACTCTAATTTATGTAAAATAAGTTTAGCAAAATATGGTTGTACAAGTCTGCGTTTATGGTGTCTTTTTTTAGGCCAAGGATCTGAAAAAAAAAGTTGTACCATATTTAATGAATTATTTGGTATCATTTTTTCTAGTACTTCAATTGCATCGTGGCATATAATACGTAGATTATTTAAATTATAATTATGTGCAGATAATAAACACTTAATTACTCCAGGAGTATAAACTTCAATACCTAAAAAATTTTTAGTAGAATTTTGTTGCGCTGTATAAATCAAAGACGTTCCTATACCGAAACCAATTTCTAAAATTATTGGTGCAATATTACAAAATAATCTATCAAATGATAATAATTGGTCAGTATAATTTACACCTAAATTAGGCCATAACTTTTGTAAAGTAAATTTTTGTTGATAAGTTAATCGTCTTTGACGAATTACAAAACTACAAATACGATTAACTATTTTACCATTTTTACTCATTTTAATGTTTTAATAATATTAATTATTACTCATATATTAAATATAATTTTATCAAAAAATATTTTTTCTGATTTAATAGAGGTTATTTTAAAATTAATAAAAATAAATATTAATTATTTATATAAAATTTATTTTTATGTAATTTAATAAAAAATTATATAAATATATATAATAGAATATAATTTTTATATAACTATAAATAATAAAACTATTATAAAAATATATTTTATAAAAAATAAAATAAATAATTTAAGATTTAAAAAATCAAATATTGTATTTTGTAATAAAAGATCTATTGTTATATATATAATTATTAAAAATAAATCATGCTATCATTATAAAAAATTTTAAATAATTAATAAAAAATAAATTATTTTAATTTGAAATAATAAAATAATATTTATATGTGATCTTTTGCCTATAAAAGTTTTTTTAAATATAAAAATATAGCTATAGTAAGTAAAAACATTTACTTTACTCTTTACTATAAAATTATATATTACTATAAAAAATAATTAGCTATGTTAATACTAAAAATAAATGCATAAATATTTTAATATTATGAAAAATAAAATATAAAATTAATAAACTAAGATTATATAAAAATAGCTAAAATAATTTATAAGATAAATTTAATAATTTTAAGGGTTAATTAATGAATAGAACTATTTTTTGTACTTTTTTACAACTAGAAGCTGAAGGATTAGATGTTCCAGTTTATCCTGGTAAAATAGGTAAACGCATATATGATAATATATCAAAAAAAGCTTGGAAACAATGGATAAATAAACAAATAATTCTCATAAATGAGCAAAAACTTAGCACTTTACTTGATAAAGATAAAAAGATACTTGAGCAAGAGATGGTAAAATTTCTCTTTAAATGAAATATTTCATATATCAAAATATATCAAAATTAAAAATAACTACTTTTGTATTTTTATGTAAAAGTATATGTATATAAAAAAGAAACTACTTTCTTTCGTTATTATTCAAATTTTACTAGGTTGTTCCAGTAAAAGAGAAGTTTTTTCGAGTAATGAATATGTTAAAAACACAAATGGATTTGACATTCTCATTCAACAATTTGCCCATAATATTGATAATATTTGGGGCAATCAAGAAATATTAATTACTGGACCAAAAGATTATGTAAAATACACTGATCAATACCAAACTCGTAGTCACATTAATTTTGATAACGGCAATATAACTATTGAAACTATTTCAAAAAAAAAACCAAAAGAATGCTTAAAAAAAAATATTATTACTACTTTATTAATGGGTGTTAATTCCAAAGAATTTAATTTTTATTCTGATATAAATCTAATTAATATTAGCAAAAAACCATTTTTATATGGACAAGTACTTGATCAAACAAATAAACCTATTTTACAAGAATGGCATGCAGTAAAATTTAGCAATTATTTATTAAAAAATAAATTACAAAAACGTAAATCAGGATTGCATGTTATATGGCTAATTAATATTCAATTAATGCCTAATAATATAGATAAACGTGCTCATAAATATTTACCATATATCCGTAAATCAGCAGCAAAATATGGAATTGATGAGTCATTAATTCTAGCTATTATGCAAATAGAATCAAATTTTAATCCTTATGCAGTAAGTAGTTCTGATGCATTAGGTTTAATGCAAATTATGCCACACTATGCAGGCAGAGATGTTTTTCATGCCCAAGGAAAATTAGGAATACCAAGTAGAAATTATTTATTTAATCCAGCTAATAATATCGATTTAGGAGCCGCATATTTATCTCTATTACAAAATACTTACTTAGGTGAAATTACTAATGTTATTTCACAACGTTATGCTATAATCACAGCATATCATGGCGGTTCTGATACTGTATTAAAAGTATTTCATAATGACAAAAAGAGAGCAGTACAGATTATTAATCAAATGCTACCAAAACATGTTTACCAAAAATTGGTAACTAACCATCCAGCAATGCAATCACGTAATTATTTGGTAAAAGTTAATAATGCACAAAGAAAATATCGTTAATTATTTATATCTCTAATTTTAGAAGACAAAATATATTTTTTAAATTTAAAAAAAATTTAGTTTTAGTTTATTACTTCAATACATATAAATTATTATAAAATCATAAATAATTAGAAAAATCCTAAAATATTAAATTTTCATTTAAATATTTAATTAAAATATCTTTTAAAATCATATACAAATAATCAGTAAATTTGTTGCAAAACAAAACATAATCAAAATACAACATTAATAAGATATTTATAAGATATAGATCTTATGCTATATTAATTTTCTATAAATTTCTATAAATATAGAAATTATATTATATAATATATGAATATAAACTAATTTTTAAATAAAACTATAAAATATTTTTATATTTTATAATAATAGAATTTATTAGTATAATAATACTATATCTTATTTATTTAATAATAAATTCATTTATAAAAATAATGTTAATAAAGAATTAAAAAATAACATAACTTTCTTAGTTATCTTCCAGTTATATTTTGTTTCTTTTACATAACCTTATCGTATGGCCTGATCAAGCTGATGATTAATAATGTTTTTTGATAATCCTGTATAATTAATAAAACCTTGCTTTGGAATTTCCTCAAATAATCGAAACCGATTCATAAAAAATTCAAATGGTCTATCCAATATTTTTACTTCTTGTTGCTTATATAAATATATACCATCCATATAACCTTTGGGGTGTTTCGTTTTTATAGTTCATAAAATACGACCATCAGAAAAAGAAATTTTTCCATGAGCTCCACAGCCAATACCTAAATAATCTCCAAAACGCCAATAATTTAAATTATGTTGACATTGATATCCAGGTTTATTAGCATAATTAGATATTTCATACTGATTATATCCTGAATTATTTAATAATTTATTTCCTTTATAAAAGATATTATCTTGAATATCATCATTAGGTAATTTAGGTGGTCTATAACCAAAATATGTATTAGATTCAATAATTAATTGATACCATGAAATATGAGAGGTAGGGAAAAATTAATTGCTTGTTGTAAATCAAAAATAGCTTCTTCAACTAATTGATCAAGTAATCCATACATTAAATCGAGATTAAAACTTCGTAAATTTAATGTTGTTACTAAAACAATTGAATTTATAGATTCTGTAAATCCATGTATTCTTCCTAACTGAGTAAGCTTATTAGTAGAAAAAGTTTGGATCCCAAAATAGGAATTCTATTAATACTAGTTTGTTGATATTGATTAAAACTATTGGTATTAATTAAATTTGGATTTGCCTCTATAGTAATTTCAGCATTATCTGATAAAAATAATCTTTCATTTATACTATCTAATAAATACTGAATAGAATCAATATTAAATAAACTAGGAGTACCTACCCGCCAATAAAAATACTATTAACTTAGCGATTGTTTATTGAAGTAATATCAGATTAAAGATCAGTTAATAGATGATTAATGTATTTTTTTCATCTATATCATCTTTTATAATGTGTGAATTATAATCACAATAGTAGCATTTTTGTATACACCAAGGGACGTGCACGTACAAACTCAAAGGTGGTAATTTTACTATAACTTATAAGTTTAAAATAAAATTTTTATATTACCATAAATTAAATAGCTAATTTTTTTAAAAATGATAGCATTGATTTAAGAATATACTATACATATTTTTTTATATCATATAACCTATAGAATATAATATATTGGTTACATCAGGATCAATAAATAAAAGAATATTTAACCGTAAATAATCTAATGCAATTAATATTAATGTAACTATCATAGGAGAGAAATCTATTCCATTAATAATGGGAACAATCTTACGAATAGGTGAAATAATAATTTCAGTTAATTGCATAATAGCATAATCAATAGGATTACTTCCTTGACTAATCCAGCTAAAAAATACACGAATTAAAATTAACCAAAAAACTAACTTTCCAGAATAAGTTAATAACTGAATAATACTAATGAGTAATAGCTTTATACTAATTAAAGTTAATGTATTTGATACCCACATTATAAAAATAATATTAACTACTGTTAAAATATATGACACTAATAAAGTAGCTGTATCAAACATATTAATAGAAGGAATAAACCTATGCAATGGCCTCATAACTAATTCAGTTAATTTTACTACAAATTGAGAAACGGGATGATAAAAATCAATTTTAACTAATTGCATCCATACTCGAAAAAGTAGTATAATAATATATAGCTGAGTTATAGTTGAAACTATAAAAGTTAAAAATTGCATTTAATTACCCTAATCAGTTAAAATATTTTTTAAATATGACGATATTCTGTATACGATCAATTTATGATATTTTATGGTAGTAGAAATTACTGTTGTTACTTTAAAACTTCAGTTATTTCACAATCAATAAATGATTCTTTTAAACTATTAAAAATTTAATTTACTATTTTATAAAAATATTAATAAAATTTATAAATTAATACAATATTGCTTTATAGCAAAAATTATAACTACTTTGTAACATATAAATTAATTACTAACTTATAGATGAATATTCATTAAACCATATTTCATTAATCAAATTGTATCCTTTATATATTTTAAATATTAAAAAATTAACTTTGAATTAAATTGTAACTTTATTTAATTAATCATAAATTGTTAATTTATGATTATAAATTTGTACTTAAAAATAAATAACTAATTATAAAATAGCTTCTCAGCTATCTACTGGCATATGATTTATTTTTTTATAAAATATTTTTTGTTTACATAATCAATTAAAAAGAGTTTTCTATTTATATAGGAATATGATTTTGATAGAGGTAAAATTACCTATTGCTAAATAACCTATTTATATTTAGTAAAAGTAATAATTAATTCTTAAAAAACTGTTAAATATTTTGTTCAAACCAACTCTCTAAAATAATCACTGCAGAAAAAGAATCAATTTTCTTTTTATTTAAAGCTCTATAACCACCATAATTAAACAATTTTGATCGTGCTTCAACAGTTGTTAACCGTTCATCATGTAATATTACTTTGATACCAAATCTCCATTCTAAGTTATAAGCAAACTTACGTGCTTTATTACTTATTATTTGCTCTGTTCCATCCATATTTAAAGGAAGTCCAACAATAATTAATTTAGGATGCCAATCTTGTAAAATTTTATTAATTTCTACCCAATTTGGGTTACTATCTTTTACTTTTATTGTTGTCAAAGGTCTAGCTGTTGTCGTAATTTCTTGTCCAATAGCAACACCAATACTATTGGTACCAAAATCAAAAGTCATAATTGTTTTCTTTATCATTATATAAAAACTCTTTAATATACAACTATAAATTATTTAAAAACCAAAATATTAACTAATAAATTTATATGTATTCATATATAAAAAGTATATTTTTAATTAAAATTTAATAATCAGCAAAATAATATTTTTTATCAAAAACAAAATTATTAATATAAAAATATACAGTATTTAATATATTTTTAGAATAAGTAAAACTAACCCTATATTAGTTAATTATTCGTTAAACGTAATATAAATTATTATTTATTAATTCAAATGTAATATAAATTATTGGTTATTAATTCACTTTATAAACCATTTTTTCTATTGCATCAAATAACATACCAGTAATTGACATATTAGACAATTCTATTTCAATTTCACGTATACAAGTAGGACTTGTAACATTAATCTCTGTTAACCGATCACCAATAATATCTAATCCAACAAAAATTAATCCTTTCTTTTTTAGAATTGGCGCTACCTCTATAGCAATTTTCCAATCACTAATTGTCAATGGTCTTACTTCACCATATCCACCTGCAGCTAAATTTCCTCTCGTTTCACCTTTAGAAGGTATACGAGCCAAACAATAAGGAAAAGGTTCACCATCAATAATTAATATACGTTTATCACCATATTTTATATCAGATAAATAATTTTGTGCCATACAAAACCGTTGTCCATATTTAGTTATGATTTCAATAGCAACACCAATATTAGGATCATATTTTGTTAATCTAAAAATAGACATCCCTTTCATTCCATCCAAAGGTTTTAAAATTATATCACCATGTTTTTGATGAAATTCACGTATTTTTTTATTATTTCTAGTTACTAATGTATCAGGAATTAAATTAGCAAACCATATAGTAAATAGTTTTTCATTACAATCTCTTAAACTTTTTGGTTTATTAATAATTAAACTACCTGAATATTCCGCTATTTCAAGAATATATGTAGCATAAATATATTCAAGATTAAAAGGAGGATCCTTACGCATTAAAATAACATCAAAATTTCTTAAAGGGGATTCTTGTTCAGATCCAAATTCATAACATTGTTTAACATCTTGTTTAATCTTTATTAACCTTTTATTACGACCATATGCTTCACCATGCAATAAATATATATCACCTATTTCCATATAGTAAATTTCATAACCACGTTGTTGAGCTTCTAATAGCATAGCTATGCTACTATCTTTTTTAAAATCTATAGTAGCAATAGGATCCATTACAATACCTAACTTCATGAGTTTATATTCCATGAAAGAAATTTTTTAAAAAATATGATTCTTTAATAATAGTTATTATAACTGTTTCTTTTTTAAAGCAAAATAAAAAATAGATAATATATTAAAATTTTTATTAAAACTAATTACATAAATTTTTAAAAAATTAAACATTTTATATTAAATAACTATGATGATTATCATTTAAAATGATAGTAAGTATATAATATATATAAAATATATAAAAAATATCAAAGATCAATGTCGATATAATCTTCTAAAGGATCTAATTGTGGTTTACCGCCAGATAAAGTATGAAATCGTTTTGGTTTATTAATAAGAGTTATATATTTATACCATACTTTTTCTTTTGATGTCATAGGTTCACGTTTACCACGACACATAGCAACAAAAAACTGTTCTTCTTCTGTTTGTGGCTTACGCTTACCTAAATCAAGTTCATAAAAAACTTGACCATAATGTTCTAACAACTTAGCTTCTTTAATAGTGAAATCACCATGACGAGAAAACCCCCTGGGATAATTTTTACTATCAAAAAATCGATTAGTTGTAATAAAACTTTCTACCATATAACACACTCCATACCTATTTCATATAATATTTTATTTATGGTGCGGAAGTATTCATTAGCAATTGTATTTTGCAAAATAAAAATTTTAATTATCAAATATTAAAAACTATAAAGACTACTATGGATATTGAATTATTAAAAACTGACTTAAAAGTTAAAAAATAGATATTTTTATCAGCAAAAGTATTTTTGCAATAAAAATTATTTATAATTTTCTGTATTTATTAATTAGAAATTGAGTTTAGCATTACCTCATCTTTACTATTTCATAATGAAATTTGTTTAATTATAGTAAAAAACAACTGAATTTCTTACACTAAATTACTTAATAAATATGTAGCAAAAAGTTAAGAAAAATTTCTCATCAATTATTATATACACTATTTTTAATAAGTTTTACAATATTACTATGGGGGGTAATTCAACAAAATATATGAGAAAACTATTTTTAGTGATGCGATAAATTTAAAAAAATAACAAATTAAAAAATTAAATTTATCTTAATTATATTTAATATTTAATTAAATTATAATAAAGTAATATTTTTAATATCATAAAAATAACATTTTTATTTAAAATTTATTAAAATTAATAACAATATCATCTAAATCTTACTAAAGAATTATTCTACTTAATTTAATTTGCTATTTTATTTTTATTAATATATTAATTAATATCTAATATTATAATTATTATTATACATTACATATAAAAATAATTTTTAATATCTATTAAAATATACTATACTAGTAGTGGTATATTAAAAAATAATCAAAATATATATTAATAAATGAAATTAATAAAAAATTTATATGTATTAATATTAACTTTAGAAAAAATTATTAAAAATAATTATATTTTTTTTACATAAATATATTTTTTTTACATAAATATCATAATAAATAAATTGTAATATTTTATATCGAGTTAATAAATTAAAATAATCAAAACTTAATAAACCATTACGAGCTATGATATGTATATAATATAGATATAATAATTAATAACAAAAAAACTTTAACTAATCATATTTATTTAAGTATTAATGAAATAATCATTTTAAAAATTAATAGTAAATTAAATTTAAATAACTTTTAAAAAAAATATAAAATTTATGATATAATCATAAAAATTATTAATATTTACAGTTTTTATTAATAAATTGAATTTTAAGAAGCTAAGTAAATAATAACTTGTTATTAATTAAAATTATTTAATAATTTTATTAAATAAAACAAAAACTTAGTTTATATAAAACATACCTAAATTTATTTCAAAATAAAAAATAAAATATAGATGTATTAATAATATTTTATAATATGAGTATATAATATTACCATAAATACTAATTTATAAATAATTGTATTATTTATATTATTATATTTTTATAAACTTACTGATATTAGAAATCAACTAAGCATTAGGATTTTTTTATTAAAAAAACTATAAAATATGAAATAATAAATAATTGACAAAAAAATAAAATTATCAGTGAATTATATTCAAATGAAACAGTTATAACTATTTGCAAAAATTCTTAATTAGAATTTTATAAATAAAGATTTTATATAAAATCTTTTAAAAATATTTACCTGATGATAAGCATTTCTTAAACTATTTTACAATTTAATATCATTATATTTATAAAAATTAATTTATATTTCTTTTATACATTTATACATTAGTATCAGATATTAATACAGGAACTGTAATCCACATATATTATTTTAATATAAAATTTTTATAAAACGTATTAGATAGCTATAAAGTATAGTAACTATAAATATTCTTGATCTATATCATATTTTATTACATTTATCATAACATAGTAGTAATGATTAAATGTATCCTAAGATATTATTTATTCACAATAGTCAATAATAACATAGTTTCCTTTCATATTTACTAAAATTATTGAAAAATGATAAACTAATACTTTCTGTGCCGGTTAAAAATCAAATATTAAAAGTAATTCAAATTAAAATTAATAATTTGCATGTCATAAAAGTAAAATCAATAAAATTGGTTTCTTTAATTTCTAGATTTTTAGCATAAAATCAAATGATATAAATATAATACATTATTAATAATAATATACATTATCTCTTTTATATTTAAATTATTTTATGGAAAAAGAAGTATGAATGTTAATAGTTCAGTATTCAGTATTCTATGGAAAAATATGTACATATTAACATGTATATTTCTAATAGGATGCTCAGAATCATATCATTCTATAGCTCCTATTTACAGCATTCATGATCATCATTACCAACAAATAGATACTTATCCTATCAATATTAAATTAAATATAATGAATAAAATACTTTCTACTAAGCAACATATTTCTATCAGAAATAGAAAATTTAATGTGAATAATTCAATAAATCATACAATTATATCAACATCTAAAGATGTTAAATATAATTTAATAAATTATAACAGAAATTATAAAAATATTTTAAAAGGAAGTTATAAGGACAAAACTTATACTATTAAAAAAGGTGATACATTATTTTATATTGCTTGGATAACAGGCAAAAATTATCATGACTTAGCTCAATATAATAATATTAAAAAATACCAAAATCTACATATTGGACAAATAATAAATATTAATAATAATACTAATAATAAATTAGTACTTATTGATAATCTTGCAAATAAAAAAAATATAAATAATACTTATCAGTTAAATGACACAAAAATATCATCTATAAATGATAAAAATTTAAGAAAAAAATTATTAAAAATAAATAAGTCATTAGTTTCTAATAAAAAACTTAAAATAAAAAAAAATTCTACATCAAATAATAAAATATCAAATTCAATAAATAATTGGATTTGGCCGGCGAAAGGCAAAATTATTTCTCCATTCTCTAACATACAAGGTGGAAATAAAGGAATTGATATTGCTGGATTTAAAGGTCAACCTATTTTTGCAACTACATCAGGAAAAGTAGTTTATTCTGGAAATGCATTGCGTGGATATGGAAATCTCATAATAATAAAGCATAATAATGATTATCTAAGTGCGTATGCTCACATTGATACTATATTAGTCAATGAGCAACAGAAAGTTAAAGCAGGAGAAAAAATTGCCACTATGGGTAACAGTGATACAAATTTAGTAAAATTACATTTCGAAATTCGTTACCAAGGAAAATCAGTGAATCCGTTAAATTATCTGTCAAAAAAATAAAAAAATAATTTACATCTAAGTTATAGAATAACACTGATTTAATCAGTATTATCAATGCATATTAAAAAATAAATTAAAAATATAATATTTCATTCTAATTTTAATAAATTTTATTTTTAATAGTAATTAACTACTGTAATACTTTTTATTTTTAATAATTTTTTATTTTTAGCATAAAAATAAACTTATATACATTAATCTTGTATAAGATTATATTAGAGAGTTATCTTTTTACCATTTCTTTTAATCTGAATATCAATTTTAATGCTTGAAATGGTGTTAATCTATTAGGATTTATTTTTATTAATATTTCAAAAATAAATTCAAGAGAATTTTTAACTGTTTTTTCTATTAATGAATCACTAATAACTTTATCATTTGATAAAGTATACATTAATTCTAATTCTTCTAATTTTTGTTTTGCTCTTTGAATAACATTATTTGGAATACCAGCTAATGAAGCCACTGCTAGGCCATAACTTTTACTAGCAGCACCTTCTTGTATATTATGCATAAATGATATAGTTTTATTGTATTCTATCGCATTAAAATGGATATTGAAAGCCCCTTGTTGTTTATTTGCCAAATCAGTCAATTCAAAATAATGTGTAGCAAACAAAGTCATAGCTTTAATATTTTTAACTAAATTTTCTGCACAGGCCCATGCTAATGAAAGCCCGTCATATGTTGAAGTTCCTCTACCAATTTCATCCATTAATATTAAACTATTTTGTGTAGCATTATGTAAAATATTAGCTGTTTCTGTCATTTCTACCATAAAAGTAGATTGACCAGCAGCAAGATTATCAGATGCCCCAACTCTAGTAAATATTCTGTCAATTGGACCAATAATAGCTTGTTCAGCTGGCACAAAACTACCTATATAAGCAAGCAAAGTAATAAGACCTACTTGACGTATATAAGTACTTTTACCACCCATATTTGGTCCAGTAACAATCAATAACCGACGATGTATAGATAAATCTACTGAGTTAGAAATAAATGGTGTATTAATTACATGTTCGACAACAGGATGACGTCCAGCAATAATTTTTATGCCAGGTTTTTTATTTAATATTGGACAACAATATCCTAAAGTATCTGCTCGTTCTGCTAAGTTATTAAGCACATCTAATTCAGATAAAGCATCAGCACTAGTTTGTAGTTCTGATAGATATGGTAACAATAAATCAAATAACTCTTCATAAAGCCTTTTTTCAATTATTAATGCTTTACCCTTAGATATCAAAATCTTATCTTCGTATTCTTTTAATTCAGATATAATATATCTCTCTGTATTTTTTAATGTTTGACGGCGAATATAATATAATGGCACCATATGACTTTGTACACGATTAACTTGTAAATAGTAGCCATGAATAGCATTAAAACCAATTTTAAGACTATCAATACCTAATTTTTCTTTTTCTCTTAATTCAAGTTTTTCTAAATAATCACTTGCACCATTAGCTAATGTACGTAATTCATCAAGTTCACTATTATATCCAGTTTTAATTATTCCGCCATCTCTTATTAATACCGGAGGTGTATCAACTATGGCTTTCTCTAATAAATTTTGCAACTCTTTAAAAGAGTTAATACGTGATTGTAATTTTTTTAAATAAGAAAATTCTATTTTATCTAATATAAAATGAATTCCAGTAAATTGTCGAAAAGCATGACGCATCTTAGCTAAATCTCTAGGTCTAGCTGTACGGAGTGCTAACCGAGAAACTATACGTTCTAAGTCACCAATTTGACATAAAAGAGGTTTTAATTCATGATAATACTCTTTTAGTCCTATTATCGTCTGCTGACGATTCAACAAACTATTAACATTACATAATGGAATATTTAACCACCGTTTTAACATACGACTACCCATAGCAGTCATACATTGATCTAATATAGATAATAACGTATTCTCATTGCTACCAGATAAATTTTGTGTTAATTCAAGATTACGCCTTGTTGCTGTATCAAGAATAACAGTATCTTTTTGTTGAATCATTGCAATACTACGAATATGCGGTAAATTTGTACGCTGAGTATCTTTCACATATTTTAATAAACAACCAGCTGCACATAATGCTAATGAAGCATCTTCAACACCAAATCCAATAAGATTTTGTGTACCAAATTGAAGATTTAATTGTTGTTTGGCACTATTTAATTCAAATTCCCATAATGGACGCCGCCGCAATCCTCTATTATTTTCAAATAATTGAATATCAATAAAATTTTCAGGATAAAGTAATTCTACTGGACTAGTACGATGTAATTCAGTTCTAACAGAACTGATATCAGATATTTCACTAATATTAAACCGACCTGAAGTAATATCTAAAGTTGCATAACCATAATGATGATCTTCTTGATAAATAGCAGCTAAAAGATTATCCTGTCTCTCTTGTAGTAATGATTCATCTGTAATTGTTCCTGGTGTTACAATTCGTACAACTTTACGTTCAACTAGTCCTCCTTTATTAGTATTCGTATCTCCTATTTGTTCACAAATAGCAATCGATTCACCTAATTTTATTAACTTAATTAAGTAATTATCTACTGTATGATAAGGTATACCAGCCATTGGTATCATCTGTCCACTAGAATGACCACGTTTAGTTAAAGAAATATCTAGTAATCTTGATGCTTTTTTAGCATCATCAAAGAATAATTCATAAAAATCACCTATTCTATAAAATAATAAAATGTCATTATATTCCTTTTTTAATCGTAAATATTGTTGTATCATAGGTGTATGTATCAATGAATTTTTAGAATTAATCATAATTTATATTTTAAATCTTTATCTTTAATTTTATAACTTTATATTATAACTTTATATCATGAATATTCATTTAATAATATCGTTTAAAATAAATAAAAGTATACTTTATTCTTATAGTATAAAGTTTTATAAATTTTTTGTACGTAAGAATTTTAATTTAATAGAATTAAAATAAATATAATTATACTAAACTTAATAAGATAAAATAATATCTAATTGTAAGTAAAAACGATAATTTTTTAAAATCTATCGATATATAAAATATAAACTTATTATCAAATTTAATTTTAAACAGAATATAATTCTTATTATATTATATAATTCTTATTATATTCTTATAGTTTTGATAAAATATTAAATTAACAATTATATAATTATATATTGTATTCAATTACAATACTATTTTAAACTATAAATAGTTAGATCATACATTTATTTTTTGATTATTTCTTTATGACATTCAATAACACGACGATCAACAAGTTCAATATAAGCCATTGGGGCATTATCCCCTACACGAAAACCAGATTTCATAATACGAGTATAACCACCTGTACGAATAGCAAAACGTGGTCCAAGTTCATTAAATAATTTTGTAACAATTTCATTATTATGCATACGGGAAAATACTAATCTACGATTAGTTATCGTATCAATTTTTGCTAAAGTAATTAACGGTTCAACTATACGACGTAATTCTTTTGCTTTTGATACAGTTGTTTTAATAATCTCATAATGGAATAAAGAAATAGCCATATTACGAAACATAGCTCGTCGATGACTGCTATTTCTATTTAATTGCCGACCACTCTGACGATGATGCATAACCTTATCCTTTTTTTAGTAAAATCTTAAAAATTTTATCTTATTTGTCATCAACACTTACCGGTGGCCAATTTTCTAGACGCATACCAAGTGATAATCCTTTTATAGCTAAAACATCCTTAATTTCAGTCAGTGACTTTTTACCTAAATTAGGAGTTTTTAGTAATTCAACTTCAGTACGCTGGACTAAATCACCAATATAATGAATAGCTTCTGCTTTTAAACAATTAGCAGATCGAACAGTCAATTCTAAATCATCTACCGTACGAAGCAAAATGGGATCAAATTCTGGCTTTTCATCCTTAACTTCAACCTTTGCAACATCACGTAAATCAACAAAAGCTTCTAGTTGTTCAACTAATATAGTGGCAGCTCTACGAATTGCTTCTTCTGGATCTATTGTGCCATTAGTCTCCATTTCAATAACTAATTTATCTAAATCAGTACGTTGCTCTACACGAGTTGCTTCTACATTATAGACAATACGTTCTATAGGACTATAGCATGCATCAACTAATAGGCGACCAATTGGTCGTTCATCATCTTCAGAATGAATACGAGCAGAAGCAGGCACATATCCACGTCCGCGTTGAACTTTAATATGCATATTAATAGAAGCACTATCATCAGTTAAATTACATATAATGTATTCTGGTCTAACAATTTCAATATCATCATTAGGACTAATATCAGCAGCAGTAACAGGGCCAATTCCAGCTTTATTTAAATGCAAGATAACTTCATCCTTACCATGCACTTTTACCGCTAATCCTTTTAAATTAAGAAGAATTTCTAATATATCTTCTTGTACTCCCTCTTTAGTACTATATTCATGTAGTACACCGTCAATTTCAACCTCAGTTACAGCACATCCTGGCATAGATGAGAGCAAAATACGACGTAGTGCATTACCAAGAGTATGTCCAAAACCACGTTCTAATGGCTCAAGCGTTACCTTGGCATAAATTAAATCAATATGCTCAATATCAACTAAACGTGGTTTTAAAAAATTTGTTACAGAATCATGCATTCTATCCTCTCTTTAGTACAAGCTTTATTTAGAGTAAAGCTCGACAATCAGGTGTTCATTAATATCAGCAGATAAATCATTACGTTCAGGAATATGTTTAAATATTCCTTCCATCTTAATGGTATCAACTTCTATCCAATTAGATTTTTCACGTTGTTCAGAAAGCTCTAAAGCAGCTTTAATACGCAATTGTTTTTTTGCTTTTTTACGAACACTAATAACATCATTCTTGGTAATCTGATAAGATGCTATGTTAACAACTTGACCATTTACCATTATAGCTTTATGATTAACTATTTGACGAGCTTCTGTACGTGTTGCACCGAAGCCCATACGATACACAACATTATCTAAACGAGACTCAAGCAAATTCAATAAATTTTTACCTGTATTACCTTTTAAACGTGTTGCTTGCTTATAATAATTACGAAATTGACGTTCTAAAATTCCATAAATACGACGAACTTTTTGTTTTTCACGTAATTGAATACCATAATCAGATAACCTAGGTTTACGTAAACCGTGTTGTCCTGGTGCTTGTTCTAATTTACATTTAGTTTCAATAGCACGTATTCCAGATTTAAGAAATAGATCAGTACCTTCACGACGACTTAATTTTAACTTAGGACCTAAATATTTAGCCATTATATTTCTCCAATATAATTATAAAAACGTAAAGTAATTAAACACGACGTTTTTTTGGTGGACGACAACCATTATGAGGAATTGGAGTTACATCAGTAATATTAGTAATGTTGAATCCAGCAGCATTTAATGCACGAATAGTTGATTCACGACCAGGACCTGGTCCTTTAACCATAACTTCTAAATTTTTAATTCCATATTCTTTAACAGATTCAGCGCAACGCTCTGCTGCAATTTGAGCAGCAAATGGAGTAGACTTGCGAGAACCACGAAAACCAGAATCACCTGCAGTTCTCCAACCCAATACATTACCTTGACGATCAGTAATCGTAACTATTGTATTATTAAAAGAAGCATGGATATGAGCTACACCATCTATAATTTGTTTTCGTATACGCTTACGTACACGAGTAGGTTCTTTTACCATTATTTCATAAACCCCGAATTTATTTTTTAATTATCTTACGTGGTCCTTTACAAGTACGAGCATTTGTTTTGGTACGTTGCCCACGTACAGGAAGACCTCGTCGGTGACGTAAACCACGATAACAACCTAGATCCATTAGACGCTTGATGCTTAAGGTAACTTCACGACGTAAATCACCTTCAACTATATATTTAGCAACTTCGTCACGTATTTTTTCTATTTGCTCTTCAGACAACTCCCTGATCTTACTATGCTCAGCAATACCACTTGCTATACAGATTGACTGAGATCTCTTTTTACCAATACCGTAAATTGATGTTAATGCTATTACAGTATGTTTGTGATCAGGAATGTTAATGCCTGCTATACGGGCCACACTATGCACTCCTATATTCAAGTATATTATAACTTTATTTTTAATGATTATTTTAAATAATATTAAATAGTTATTTTTTTTGAAAAAATTAACTTATTTAGATATAGCTAAAACATAATCTAAAATAATTTTTTATCCTTGACGTTGTTTATGTCTTGGTTCAACATCGCAAATTACACGAATACTACCGTGACGTTTAACAAATTTACAATTACGACATAATTTCTTAATTGAAGCACGAACTTTCATTAATTTACCCCCTATATAAAATTTTATAATATTTTCAGTAATTCACTTACTTTTCAAATTTACTTTTTTTAAAACCGACTCATATTGACTAGACATCATAATAGTTTGTACTTGAACTATAAAATCTATAATAACAACAACAACAATTAAAAGTGAAGTACCTCCAAAATAAAATGGAACTTTCATTGCATCACGCATAAATTCAGGAATTAAACAAATAAAAGTAATATATAATGCACCTATTAATGTAAGACGAGTCATAACTTTATCAATATATTTAGCAGTTTGTTCTCCAGGACGGATGCCAGTAATAAATGCACCTGATTTCTTTAAATTATCTGCTGTTTCTCTGGGATTAAAAACTAATGCTGTATAAAAAAAACAAAAGAAAATAATTGCAGATGCATAAAGTAATACATAAAGTGGTTGACCAGGTTGCAAATATATTGCAATAATTGTTAACCATTGCCAACCTGTTCCATCACCAAACCAAGATGCTACTGTAGCTGGAAATAATACAATACTAGAAGCAAAAATCGCAGGAATTACTCCTGACATATTTATTTTTAGAGGTAAATGTGTGCCACCTTGCGTTGCATAAATATGACGACCTTGATGACGTTTTGCGTAATTAACTAGTATACAACGCTGGCTACGCTCCATAAAAACAACAAAATAAATAACAGCAAATATTAAAATTATAATTAACAGTAATGACATTAAATGCAAATCACCTGCACGGGCTTGTTCAATAGTATGACCAATTGCCGGTGTTAATCCTGCAACTATACCTGTAAAAATAATAATAGAGATACCATTACCAATACCTCTTTCAGTAATTTGCTCACCTAACCACATCAAAATCATTGTACCTGTAACTAAACTAATAACAGCCGTAAAATAAAACGATAAACCAGAATGAATTACTAATCCCTGCATTCCATGCATATTAGGTAAACCTATAGCAATGCCAATAGATTGGAATATAGCTAATAAAATAGTACCATAACGAGTATATTGACTAATCTTACGTCTACCTGATTCACCTTCTTTTTTAATTTCTGCTAATCTAGTGTTAATTACAGTTAATAACTGAACAATAATTGAAGCTGAAATATATGGCATAATACCCAATGCAAAAATAGAAGCACGACTAAGTGCTCCACCAGAAAACATATTAAACATTTCAAGAATACTACCTTTCTGATGTTCCAGAAATTTAGTTAACACAGTTACATCAATTCCAGGTATAGGAATAAAAGAACCAATACGAAAAATAATTTGAGCTATGACAACAAAAAAAATCCTACGTTTAAGTTCTCCTATACCACTTTTAGCAATTTGAAAATTTAAACCAGGTTGCTTCGTCATTTATAACTTATTCCTCAACTTTACCACCAATTGCTTCAATTACAGTTCTTACACTTTTTGTGACACGTAATCCATGTACAGTTACTGGTCTTTTAATATCACCAAAAAGAATAATTTTTACAAATTTTGTTTTAGTGCTAATTAAATTAGCGGTTTTTAGTGTATTTAAATTTATTAGATCTCCTTTAATTTTATTAAAATCTGATAAACGTACTTCTGCAGTAACCATTCTCTTATGTGAAGTAAAACCAAATTTTGGTAGACGGCGATATAAAGGCATTTGACCACCTTCAAAACCACGATTTATACCACTAGAAGAACGAGATTTTTGCCCCTTGTGACCACGGCCACAAGTTTTACCAAAACCAGAGCCAATACCACGACCCATACGTTTTGATGCTTTTCTAGCACCTTCAGCAGGAGACAAGGTATTTAACCGCATATATTGTTACTCCTCAACTTTAACCTACTCCTCAACTTTAACCATATAGGAAACTAAATTTATCATACCTCGAATAGCTGATGTATCTTCTCGCTCCACTGTATGACCAATATGACGTAAACCTAACCCTATTAATGTGGCCTTATGCTTTGGTAAACAACCAATAGAACTGCGTACTTGTGTGATCTTAATACTATTCATAATTAAAACTATCCTAAAATTTCTTTAACTGATTTACCTCGTTTAGCTGCAATCATTTCTGGAGAATACATATTTTTTAAAGCCACCATTGTTGCACGAACAACATTAATTGGATTAGTAGAACCATACGTTTTAGCTAATACATTATGTACACCAGCGACTTCTAATACAGCACGCATTGCACCACCTGCAATAATACCAGTACCTTCATGAGCAGGTTTCATAAATACATGAGAACCTGTATGTGCCCCTTTTATAGAATGATATAAAGTACCATTATTGATGGCTACATGTTTCATATTACGCTTGGCTTTTTCCATTGCTTTTTGTATTGCATATGGAACTTCACGGGCTTTACCATAACCAAAACCTACAAAACCGTTACCATTACCGACAACAGTTAGTGCAGTAAAACTGAAAACACGACCACCTTTAACAGTTTTAGCAACTCGATTTACCATAACTAACTTTTCTTGTAGTTCACTATTTTGCTTTTCTATGTGAACCATTTTACACCCCTAATTTATTTCAGAATTGAAGTCCCGATTCACGAGCCGCATTAGCCAATGCTTGAACTCGACCATGATATTTAAAACCAGAACGATCAAAAGCAACTTTTTTAATACCTTTCTTTAATGCACGCTCAGCAATTAATTTACCAATTACTGTAGCAGCTTCTTTATTACCTGTATATTTTATTTGCTTACTAACAAACTTTTCTATAGTAGAAGCCATCACTAATATATCAGATCCTTTTGATGGAATAATCTGTGCATAAATATGACGAGGAGTACGATGTACTACCAACCGTATTACATCAAGTTTATAGAATTTATAACGAATTTTAGTAGCACGACGTAACCGAGCTAATTTTTTATCCATATCATATATTACCTTTTAATTTTTTATTTTTTCTTAGATTCTTTATTACGTACTACTTCATCTTCGTAACGAATACCCTTACCTTTATAAGGTTCCGGAACACGATAAGAACGTAATTCTGCAGCAACTTGTCCAATAACTTGTTTATCTAAACCCTCTAATATAATTTCAGTTTGTGAAGGACATTTCGCAATAATGCCTTTTGGTAATTTGTAATTTATAATATGAGAAAAACCTAAAGATAAATTAATAACATCATCTTTAATAGTTGCACGATAACCAACACCAATTAACAAAAGTTTTTTAATAAAACCTTTAGTTACACCAATAACCATTGAATTTAATAAAGAACGTGCTGTTCCTGCTTGTGCTCTTGAATTATAAAATTCTTTACGAGGTATAAAAATCAGTTGATTATTAAAATACTTTATTTTAACAGCCTTACTAACTGTACGATTAAGAGTACCATTTTTACCTTTAATAATTATTTCCTGACCATTAAGTGTAACTTCTACATCATCAGGAATACTAACAGGTATTTTTGCTATACGAGACATTCTTTTCTCCAAATTTTAAGCGACATAGCAAATAACCTCACCACCTAAACCTATTTGTCTAGCCAAACGATCAGTCATAACACCTTTAGAAGTAGAAATGATAGCAATTCCTAAACCATCCATTACCATAGGTAACACATTACTTTTCTTATAAACACGCAAACTTGGACGACTTATACGCTCTATTATTTCTATTACAGCTTTCCCTCGAAAATACTTTAAAGTAATTTTTAATATTGGCTTAACATTATCTTCAACTTCATAATTATTTATATATCCTGTATCTTTTAATACTGCAGCAATGGCTACTCTCAATTTAGAAGATGGTATAGTAACTAAAGACTTATTAGCCACTTGGCCATTACGAATACGTGTTAACATATCTGCTATAGGATCTTGCATGCTCATTTTAATTTCCTTATTTAATTACTAACAATTACCAACTAGCCTTTTTAAGTCCTGGAATTTCACCACGCATAGCTGATTCACGTACTTTAATACGACTTAAACCAAATTTTCGCAAAAATCCATGTGAACGTCCAGTTTGTCGACAACGGTTACGCAGACGAGATGGACTGGAATCACGTGGTAATGTTTGTAACTTAAGAATAGCATTCCAACGATCTTCACTAAGTGAATTTACATTAGAAATAATGTCCTTTAATTCTTTTCTCTTTGCAAAAAATTTTTTAGACAATTGTTCACGTTTTATATTACGTACTTTTATTGATTGTTTAGCCATGCCTAAATCCTATATCACTTACAAAATGGAAAATTAAACGCCATTAATAATGCAAAACCTTCATTATCTGATATCGCGGTAGTAGTAATAGTAATATTTAACCCACGTATACTATCTACTTTATCATAATCTATTTCAGGAAAAATTATTTGTTCTCGTATACCAATATTGTAATTACCATAACCATCAAATGATTTAATTGGTAATCCACGAAAATCACGAATACGTGGTATAGCAATAAAAATTAAACGCTCGAAAAACTCCCACATACGCTCACCACGTAGAGTCACTTTACATCCGATCGGATATCCCTGGCGTATTTTAAAACCAGCAATAGATTTACGCACTTTTGTAATAATTGGTTTCTGACCAGTTATTGCTGCTAAATCAGCAATTGCATTATCAAGCTGTTTTTTATCAAAAGTTGCTTTACCAACACCTATATTTAAAGTTATTTTTTTGATCTTAGGAACTTGCATGATAGATTTATAGTTAAACTTAATCATTAGTTTTTGAATTACATTTTTTTTATAGTAATCATGCAATTTTGACATCTTTTTACTCCAAAAATCACTTAATAATTTCATTATTAGATTTAAAGAATCTAAATTTCTTTCCATCTTTAATTTTAAAACCTACTCGATCAGATTTACCAGTTTTTACATTAAAAATAGCGACATTAGAAATATCAATAGTTGCTTCTTTTTTAATTATACCACCTAATTGTTTGATAGACGGAATAGGCTTTTGGTGTTTCTTAATTAAATTAATCCCTTCAACAAGCACTTTACTGGAAGAAAAGACCTGAATAACTTTTCCACGCTTACCTTTATCTTTTCCAACTAATACCATCACTTCATCACCACGACGTATTTTAGATGCCATTATAATGGACTCCTTTTATTTAAAGGACTTCTGGTGCTAAAGATATAATCTTCATAAATTTTTCAGTTCTAAGTTCACGAGTTACAGGGCCAAAAATACGTGTGCCAATAACCTGCTCAGTAGTATTATTTAATAATACACAAGCATTACTATCAAAACGAATTACAGAACCATCATGACGTCTAATATCTTTTTTAGTACGAACCACTACTGCTTTAAGAACATCACCTTTTTTTACTTTACCTCTTGGAATAGCTTCTTTAATAGTAATTTTAATAATATCACCAACTTCTGCATAACGACGACGAGAACCACCTAAAACTTTTATACACATTACACGACGTGCACCAGAGTTATCAGCTACGTTTAACATACTTTGTTCTTGGATCATTTTTACTCCGATAAATATGAAATACAATCAAAGACCAAATTTTAAATTAAATTTAAAACTTAATATAAGAATTTTTTATTTTAAAATTATATAATAATGCAAAGTTTTATAAACTTCATTAATAAATATTAATACTATTAATAAAATTTATATAATATAACAAAATTTATATAATATAAATGAATAAAAATAATATAAATGAATAAAAAAACAAACGGCACTCTTAATTAAGAGCCGCTTTATAGCTTATAATAAAACAACTATTTAGTTATTTTAGAAAAACTTATGAAATTATTTTAGAAAAACTTATGAAATAGCCTTTTCCATAACACGAACAAGTATCCATGATTTTGTTTTAGCTATTGGTGCACATTCGCGAATTTCTACAATATCACCGATACCACATTCATTTTTTTCATCATGTACATGTAATTTTGTTCTACGACGGATGAACTTACCATATAAAGGATGTTTTACCATACGGTTAATAACCACAACGACAGACTTATCCATCTTATCGCTAGTTACAACACCTTGTAAAGTATTAATTTTATCTTTCATTCATCATACCTTTACTTTTTTCAGTCAATAAAGTTTTTACACGTGCGATATCACGACGTACTTGTTTTAACAAATGAGTTTGTTTTAATTGTTTACTTTTAGACTGAATATTTAAATTAAATTGTTCACGTAGCAGATTAAATAATTCAGTATTTAACTCTTCTATACTTTTTTTGCTAAGATTTTTTATCTTCATTCACTATATTACCGTTTTATTTACAAAAATAGTTTTTAATGGCAATTTATCTGACGCTAACTTGAATGCTTCACGAGCTAGATCTTCTACAACACCACTTATTTCATAAAGCACTTTACCAGGTTGAATTAAGGCTACCCAATACTCTACATTGCCTTTACCTTTACCCATACGTACTTCAAGTGGTTTCTTAGTGATAGGTTTATCTGGAAAAACCCTTATCCAAATTTTACCTTGACGTTTAACTGCACGTGTCATGGCACGTCTTGCTGCCTCAATTTGACGAGAAGTCAACCGTCCACGATCTATTGATTTTAAACCAAATGTTCCAAAATTAATATTCATTCCAATAGCCAAACCACGATTACGTCCTTTTTGCATTTTACGAAATTTAGTACGCTTTGGCTGTAACATTAGCGGTTCTCCTTATGTCCCTTACGTTGCTGTTTTTTATATTGAATTATTGAATTATCTAATAATTTATCAACAGCAATTATACCACCAAGTATTTCACCTTTAAAAATCCATACCTTAACACCAATCACACCATAGGTAGTATGAGCTGCTGAAATATTATAATCAATATCAGCTCTTAAAGTATGCAATGGCACTCTACCTTCACGATACCACTCAGTACGTGCAATTTCAGCACCACCTAAACGACCGCTAACTTCTACTTTTATACCTTTTGCTCCTAAACGCATAGCATTTTGTACGGCTCGTTTCATAGCTCTACGAAACATAACACGTCGTTCAAGTTGTGCGGCGATACCATCAGCAACTAATTGAGCATCAAGTTCAGGTTTACGAATCTCAACTATATTAATTTGTGCAGGAACACCAGAAATATCTGTTACCATTTTACGCAATTGCTCAACATCTTCACCTTTTTTACCAATAACTATACCAGGACGGGCGGTATGAATAGTTACACGAATGCTTTTTGCAGGACGCTCAATAACTATACGTGCTATAGATGCTTTTCCTAATTTTCTATTTAAATACTGACGAACTTTAAAATCACTATATAAATTATCAGCGAATTCTTGCGTATTCGCATACCAAGTAGAATTCCAATTTTTTATAATACCTAGGCGAATACCATTAGGATGTACTTTTTGACCCATTACCAATCTCCAAAATATCAGATATCTGATACAATCACAGTAATATGACTGGTGCGCTTGCAAATACGATCAGCACGACCTTTAGCACGAGGCATAATGCGTTTCATAGTTGGTCCTTCATTAACATAAATTTTTTTTACTATTAATTCATCCATATCAATACCATTATTATGTTCAGCATTAGCTACAGCAGATTCAAGTACTTTCTTAACTAAAAAAGCAGCTTTTTTGTTAGAAAAACTTAAAATTTTTAAAGCTTGTGACACTTTCTTACCACGAATCAAATTAATTACTAAACGAATCTTTTGAGCAGAAGAACGAGCACGTTTATGTATAGCTATAGTTTCCATCTATCTTCCTCTATCCAACCTTAACGTTTCTTAATTTTTTTATCTGCAGTATGACCACGATAAGTTCTAGTTGGAGCAAATTCACCTAACTTATGACCAACCATTTCATCCGTAATATAAATTGGAATATGATGTCGACCATTATGGATAGCAATAGTTAGACCAATCATATTAGGAAATATAGTTGAGCGACGTGACCAAGTCTTTAAAGGCTTTTTATCTCCAGTTTCTACCGCTCTTTCTACTTTTTTTAATAAATGCAGGTCAATAAATGGACCTTTTTTAAGAGAACGTGGCATGTGATTAGATCCTGTTTATTTATTTTTTAGAACGATGATGTATGATATATTTATCAGTACGCTTATTTCTACGAGTCTTTTTACCCTTGGTTTGAATACCCCAAGGTGTTACTGGGTGTTTACCAAAATTACGACCTTCACCACCACCATGTGGGTGGTCTACTGGATTCATTGCCGTACCCCGAACTGTTGGACGGATTCCTCTCCATCGACTAGCACCAGCTTTACCTAAAACACGTAACATATGTTCAGAATTACCAACTTCACCTAATGTTGCTCGACAATTAGAAAAAATTTTACGCATTTCCCCAGAACGTAATCTGATGGTTACATAACTACTATCACGCGCAACAACTTGTACATAACTACCAGCTGAACGAGCTAACTGACCTCCTTTACCCGGTTTAAGTTCAACATTATGAACTATCGAGCCTACAGGAATATTACGCATAGGTAAGGCATTACCTATTTTAATTGGAGCACCTAAACCGGATTGAATTTGATCTCCTAATTGTAAATTTTTAGGTGCTAAAATATACCTTCTTTCTCCATCCTTATATAGAACTAATGCAATATTAGCAGATCTATTAGGATCATATTCCAGACGTTCAACAATAGCAAAAATACTATCTTTATTACGCTTAAAATCTATCATACGATAATGTTGTTTATGTCCACCACCGATATGACGAGTAGTAATACGGCCATTATTGTTACGTCCTCCAGTTTTATGACTTTTTTCTATTAATAAACTATATGCTTGTCCCTTATGTAATTCATGGTTTACCACCTTGACTACATGTCTTCTGCCAGGAGAAGTTGCTTTACATTTAACAACTACCATTGTTTTTGATTCCTCAGACCGACTCTGAATTACCGATGAAGTCTAAACTATATCCTTCTTTTAAAGTTATGTAAGCTTTTTTCCAATCACCACGACGGCCAATTCTATTGGCATGGCGTTTCTTTTTGCCTTTTACTATTAAAGTATTAATAAATTTAATTTTAACTTCGAATAAAAAATTTATAGCATTTTTAATCTCCAGCTTAGTTGCATTTTTAGCAACTTTAAGCACTATAGTATTATTTTTTTTCATAATAATAGAAGCTTTTTCAGATACATAAGGAGAATATAATATTTTCAATAGACGTTTATTATACATCATGTTAAAGTATCCTCAATTTTTTTTATAGCATCGATAGTAAAAATCACTTTATCATAAGTAATCAAATTTATTGGATTCACATTTACTATACTACTCACTTTAACTTGATATAAATTACGAGATGCCAAACTTAAAATTTTATCAACTTCTTGAGTAATAATTAATACGCTATCTAAAAACATTTCTTTTATTTTTTTTAATAATAGTTGAGTTTTTGGTTCTTCTAAAACAAAATATTTAACAATAATTAAACGATCCTGACGAACTAATTCAGATAAAATACTTTTTAAAGCACCGCGATACATTTTTTTATTTACTTTTTGACTATGATTCTGATTTTTAGCTGCAAAAGTAATTCCTCCTGATCGCCAAATTGGACTCTTAAATGAACCAGCACGAGCTCTACCCGTGCCTTTTTGACGCCATGGTTTTTTATTAGATCCTGTAACTTCAGCCCTACTTTTTTGAGCACGAGTACCTTGACGATTACCAGCTGAATATGCAACAACTACTTGATGGACGAGATCTTTCTTAAAAACACTACCAAAAATATCTTCCGAAACAGTCAATTTCATTTGAGTATCTTGAATTATTAATTCCATTTTTCTTTAACCTCCTTGTTGTCTGTATGATGCTTTAATAGCAGGTTTTATAATTAAAGTACTACCAGGCATTCCAGGAACAGCACCTTTAACTAATAATAAATCACGCTTAATATCAACTTTTACGACATCCAAACTCTGAATAGTTACACGTTCATTACCTAATTGACCAGCCATCTTTTTACCCTTAAACACCTTACCTGGAGTTTGATTTTGACCGATAGAACCGGGCACACGATGTGATAACGAATTACCATGAGTAGCATCCTGACTACTAAAATTCCATCGTTTAATTGTACCAGCAAACCCTTTACCCTTTGAAATGCCAGTAATATCTACTTTCTTAGTATTAGCAAAAAGATCAACATTAATAATTTGGCCTACAATAAATTTCTCATTCCTACTAAAACGAAATTCTCGCAAAATATAACCAACTTCAACACCAGCTTTAGAAAAATGACCAGCTTCTGGTTTTTTTATACGATTTATTTTTTTATTACCAGTAGTCACTTGAATTGCATTATAACCATCTATATTTAAACTTTTTACCTGAGTTACTCGATTATTTTTAATTTCAATAACAGTTATAGGAATTGCAATACCTTCATCCGTAAAAAGACTAGTCATTCCTATTTTTTTTCCTAATAATCCAATCATTATTGCAACCTCATTAATTAAAAATATTTAATTAACCAAGACTAATCTGTACATCAACACCAGATGATAAATCAAGGCGCATAAGTGCATCAACAGTTTTTTCAGTTGGCTCTACGATATCAACTAAACGTTTATGAGTACGAATTTCGTATTGATCACGAGCATCTTTATTAACATGTGGTGAAATTAAAACAGTAAATCGTTCTTTACGTGTAGGTAACGGAATCGGACCACGTACTTGGGCGCCAGTGCGCTTAGCAGTTTCAACGATTTCCGCTGTTGATTGATCAATTAAACGATGATCAAAAGCTTTGAGACGGATACGTATTCTTTGGTTCTGCATGCGAACATAGCTCTCCAATTTGTAAATTCATAATATACACATCCCTTTTAATAGGGAGACTATAATCCTAATAATTTTAAAAAATTAGATCAAAAAGTATTGTTTTATACAAATAAAATTATAATTAATTTAAAATACTATTTATAATTTTATTATTTATCAAACAACAATAAATCTTTTTACGATCTACTATATAATATGTTATTTTAAAAATAAGAACAAGACTTGTAAACAATTTAAATAATTTTTTTAATAAAATAAAAATGTTAAATAAGCATAAACCATTTTTTAAATATTTTTTTCTGTATAAATTTTTGTATTTATTTTCTTTAGTTATATTATTAATATTTCAATTATATCTGTTAATTATACGTAGGATAAGTATATAACAAAAAATAAAAAATTTCATAAATTTAATTCAAAAATTATACTAAAATAAAATAATCCAAAATTTTACATCTATTATATTATATAATAACTTTTATAAAGTATAAGTATTTAGAAAATAATAATAAAAGATATTATATTAGTTATTCAATATTATATATTCAATAATATATCCATTGATATAAAAACCATTGGGTTATTTATTTTACATAAATATTTAATGATACTAATTTTATTTAATTTGTTTAATAATCTATTTTACATTAATAAAATTATCACTATAATTTAAAATATTAATAAAAAAATGTTGTATACATAATAAACATAATAGAAATAAGATACTAGTAAAAAAAATAATATTTTAATTTATTAAATCATAAATTTTACAATATAATTTACGTAAAATATATTAATACATAGTTATTAATTCATTATAATTAATAAACAATATGTTTTTTATATTATGAAATATGTAATTATGTAATAATTTATAATACTAACATTAGTAAAATACAATAATGTCAAATAATTACAATTATCAACGCACAAGATTTATAAAAAGCATATCTCATCTTAAATATTTACCGACTTATGGTATAGAAATTGCTTTTATTGGTAGTTCTAATACTGGTAAATCTAGTATATTAAATACAATTACACAACAAAAAAATCTAGCAAAAACTAGTAAAACAGCTGGTAGAACACGATTTATAAATATATTTGAAATAAAAGATGGAATCAGATTAGTGGATTTACCTGGTTATGGTTATGCAAAAGTGCCAAAATTTATTCAGCATAAATGGCAAAATATAGTTAATGAATATTTACAAACAAGAACATGTTTAAAAGGTTTAATAATCTCAATGGATATTCGTCATCCATTAAAAGATATGGATATAAAAATAATAAAATGGGCTATAACAATGCATATACCAATACTTATATTACTGACTAAAGCTGACAAGCTAACATATAACAAACAAAAAAATCAAGCTATAGTAGTAAGCAATAAATTAAAACTTATAGATAATGTAACTAATGATGTACAAGTAGTAAATTTCTCTTCATTAAAAAGAATAGGTGTAGATAAACTACAATTTAAATTAGATGAATGGTTTAAAATACATAATATATAATAAATATTATTAAAATAATTAGTAAACAAATATTTGCATTTTGTTATCAAATATGAATTTATTTATAAAATATAAATACCTTACTTTATTTGATAAATTGAAATTCATTCTTTATTAAATTTTATCTTTTTAAAATATTTTAATTATTTAATGCGCTTCATCCCAATTATCACCAACACCTATATCAACTTTCAAATTAACAGCTAATTGTACGCTTTGTTCCATCAGTTGACGAATTTTTTGTTGTGATTGAATTAATGCTGATTTTTTTACTTCAAATACCAGTTCATCGTGTACTTGAATCAACATATAAAGATTTGGAGTTACAGTTTCAATCCATTTATCTAATGAAATCATAGCACGTTTTATAATATCAGCTGCGGTACCCTGCATAGATGCGTTAATTGCCTCACGTTCAGATGCTTTACGTTTTATTGTGTTATTAGAGTTAATATCAGGTAAATATAATCTACGGCCTTCTAGTGTTTCAACATATCCTTTTTTGGCAGCTTTCTTGCGAATAAATTCCATATAACTTAGAATACCTGGATATCTTTTAAAATAACAATCTATATAAAACTTGGCCTTATTAAGGCTAATTTTTAATTGACGAGATAACCCAAAAGAACTCATACCATATATCAAACCAAAATTAATTGCTTTTGCAGTACGACGTTGTTCATTAGTTACATCTTTTAAAAATATATTAAAAATATCTGCTGCTGTAACACTATGAATATCTTGTCCTTCAGCAAAGGCATTAAGTAATCTTTGATCTTTAGAAAAATGTGCTAGAATACGTAATTCAATTTGTGAATAATCCGCAGATAAAATTTTATAACCTTCACGAGCTATGAAGGCTTGACGAATCCTTCTGCCTTCTTTAGTACGAATAGGAATATTTTGTAAATTAGGATTACGAGAAGACAATCTACCTGTAGAAGTTACTGTTTGATGATAAGATGTATGTATTCTTTTTGTTTTTAAATTAATCATCATAGGAAGCTTGTCTATGTAAGTTGATTTTAATTTTGATAATCTACGATATTGTAAAATAATATTTGGTAGTTCATGACTATTAGATAAATATTCTAAAACTATCTCATTTGTAGAAGGTAAACCACACGAAGTTTTTTCTATAACTGGTAATTGTAATTTTTTAAATAAGATAAATTGCAATTCTTTAGGTGAAAATAAATTAAATTTTTGTTCAGCAACAATATAAGCTAATTTTTCAATCTTTATTAAACGATTACTTATTTCTTGAGATTGTTTCGCAAGCTTATTTTTATCTATAAGCACCCCAATTTGTTCCATCTTTGCTAATACTGGAACTAGCGGTATTTCTATCTGTTGAAAAATATTTTTTAATTTAGGTTTTGCTTCAATCTGAGGCCATAAGATATTATGTATTAATAGTGTAATTTTTACATCTTCTTTTATATAAGAGTTAGTTTTTTTAGAAGTGCTGTTACTAAATAATAATGACGGTTTTTCATAATTTTTATTAATGATTTTTTTTAAAGTTACATTTTCACTATTAAAATATAGTTTAGCTAAACTAGCTATATCATGACCACCAAAACCAGCAATACTATTTAATATATATGATTCTAATCTTATATCAAAGGCCATATTTTTTAATATAATATCATAATTCTTCATTACACTATAATTAAATTTTGTGTTTTTACCAATTTTTTGAATCTTATCATCAACTAAAACTGGTTTTATGATATCTAATACTTCATTTAATTTTAATTGTTTAGCAAAATTAAGACAATCATACTTTAATGGAATATAAGCTGCTTGCCATTCTTCAATAGCAAAATATAGTCCAATAAGATTAGTCGATAATGTATCATTACTATCAGTTTCTATTTCAAAAACAAAACTTTTTGCGGATTGAAGTTTCTTCATCCATTCTATTAAATGATTTTTTTCTAATATTATTTGATAATTTTCTATTAAAAATGATCTAATAGAGTTTTTAATTGAAATTAAATTTATACTACTAGTAAGATAAGTACTATTCATATTATTAGATATACTAATGAAAGATTTATTTATTTTTTTTGTTAACCATATACCATTTTTTAAATCATTTAACCAACTCTTAAATTCATAAAAACTAAAAATCTTGTATAATTTTTTAGTATCAGTTTCCTTAATAATTAATTCATCATAATTTGTATCTAAATTAACATTAGTATTAATTGTAGCTAATTTATATGATAAAAAAGCAATATCTTTATATTCGATTATCTTTTTTAATAATATTTTAGAACCACGTAATTTTAATGATGAAATTGCTGATAAATTATTGTAAATAGTTTCAAGATTACCAATACCTTTTAATAAAGCTAAAGCAGTTTTTTTTCCCACACCAGGTATTCCTGGTATACTATCAGTACGATCTCCCATTAATGCAAATAAATCAATTATTAGCTTTGGTTGAATTCCATATTTATCAATAACATCAGTTGGCCCAATAATTGCATTCGACATAGTATTGATTAGCTTTATATTATTAGTTACTAATTGAGCCATATCTTTATCTACAGTACTAATTAATACAGGAATACCTATCTTGCCTGCTTGTATCGCCAATGTACCTATTACATCATCAGCTTCTACACCAGATATAACTAATAAAGGTAATCCCATAGCAATAATTATTTCGTATAATGGCATTATTTGTTTACATAAATTATCAGGCATGCTAAGTCTATTAGCTTTATATTTTGCAAATAACTTATCACGAAAAGTTTTCCCTTTATCATCAAATAATACAGCAATATTACTAGGTTGATATTGAATAATTAAACTACGTAATATATTAATAACACCATAAATAGCACCTGTAGGTTTACCTAAACTATTAGTTAATAATGGAAAAGCATGATAAGCACGATAAAGGTAATATGATCCATCAACTAAAATAAATAGATCTTTTTTAATTATAGACATAATCTATCCATCATAAAGAAAAGATATTAATTAATAATTATATTAATTTTTATTTTTAAAATCTTAATTAAGACAAAAAACTATTAAAATAATTCTATATTAACATTTTTATTATTTATCACTAAAAATATTTTAAAATAGTACTTATATGTGCTTAAATAGAACATGCAATAAGTGCACTAATAATCCATAAAACATTATATCTTTAATAAAATAGAATGTTTTATTTATTAATTAAAAATTTCACAATATCAGAATAAGCATTAGCATAATAAATTATGTCATTACCTATTATATACTTATTATGAATCATATATTTACCATTAACAAAAATTGCTGGAACACCTACTAATTGAAAATCTTTCACTGCTTTTTGTTGCTTTATAACTAATGATCTAACAATAAAACTATTTAATGCTGCATCATATTCTTCACTTTTAATGCCCATATTAATAAATACTGCTTTAATATCAGCGCTAGTATTTATTGATTCTTTATTTTGTATTCCTTCAAATAAAATTAATGCAATTTTATCTTCAATATTTAACACCATAGCTAACGTCCATGCTTTTGTTAAATCACTACCTAATGGACCTAAAAAATCTATATGATAACGCTCTAACTTAATTTTAATATCCTTAAAGAATTTTCCTGATATCATTTTAGATACATGGTAAATGGATTCAAAATTATAACAATGAGGACAATAAAAAGAAAAAAATTCTACTACACGAGGCGCATCTTGCACTGCGTTTTTTATTTGACTAAATTCAATACCTTCAGTATAACCTATTGCAGAAAGATTATAAAATACAAATAACCATATTAAATTTAAACAAAATTTGTTCATAGCAAATAATTCTTTGAAAATTAGATTTACAAATTTATTAAATTATAAAAATAGATAAATATTATTATATTTTTTGATATAGTAATATTTAAAATTCTGTTAATGTAATAAAGAAATATTACCTATTCGTAAAAATAAACTATACAACTGATTTAATAATGTCAAACGATTAATCCTCAATATTTGTTTAGAGTCCATAATCATAACATTATCAAAAAAATCATCTATAACCCCGCGTAATGAGGCTAATTCAATTAGGGCACTTTTGTATTTTTTATTAGCAAAAAAAGATTCTAATTTAGTTTGTAAAATCATTACACGAGATGCTAAATTAACTTCTTCAGGTAGTATTAACATACTAGTTATAATATTTTTATTTAATTTTTCATTTGCTTGATTCAAAATATTAGCTATACGTTTATTAGAGATTATAAGTGCCTCAGATACTTCTAAAGTTCTAAAAAAAGTAATAGCTTTTACACGAGCATCAAAATCTAAAGGTTTAGTAGGTTTCATAGCTAAAACAGATTGAATCGTATCTATACGATATCCTTTTTCTTTATAAAAAGATAAAAATCGTTTAAACATAAATTCTATTACATCATTAATAACATTTTTATTACTTAATTTATTTCCATAAAAATAAACAGTTTGTTGTGTTAAAGATAATAAATCTAAATCATAACCTTTTTCGATAATAATACGTAATAAACCAAATGCAATCCTACGCAATGCAAATGGATCTTTATTACCTTTTGGATGTTGTCCAATACCAATAATGCCTACTAGTGTATCAATTTTATCAGCTAATGCTAATGTAACTGCAATTAAATTAGATGGTAATTTGTCACCAGAAAACCGAGGTTGATAGTGTTCTTTAATTGCTACTGCTACATCATTAAATTCACCATCTAAAAGAGCGTAATGCATACCAATAATTCCCTGTATAGAAGGAAATTCAAATACCATATTTGTAACTAAATCGCATTTTGATAATAGAGCGGCACGTACAGAATGATTAACATATGCACCAACTTTAGAACTAATCCACTGAGTCAAAACTTTTAAACGATCAGTTTTATCACGCAATGTACCTAATTTTTCTTGAAATACAATGGTTTCCAATTCAGGTAAATAATCTTCTAAACATTTTTTGCGATCATATTTATAAAAAAATTCAGCATCTACTAAACGTGGACGCATTACTTTTTCATTACCTATAATAATCTCTTTAGGATTAACAGATTCAATATTAGCAACAAATATAAAATCAGACATTAAATTACCAAAATGATCATAAATTGGAAAATATTTTTGATCATATTTCATAGTGTGGATTATAACTTCTTTTGGTATTGATAAAAATTTATTTTCAAATTTTCCATGTAATACAACTGGCCACTCAACTAATGAAGTTACTTCTTCCAATAAACTATCAGTAAATAAAGCAATACCACCTAATTTTTGTGCTATCTTATTTATTTCATGTTTAATTAATTTTTTACGATCTTCATAATCAGCAATAACTTTACCACGTTCATATAATATTGCTGGATATTGTTCAGCTGAAGTAACGATAATTTTAGATTCACCAATAAATCTATGTCCATAAATTACACGACTACTTTGTACTCCAAATAATTCACCATCTATTAAATTATCACCAAATAACATAATTAAAGTATGAACAGGTCGAATAAAAGGTGCATCCTTATTACCCCATCTCATTAATTTTGAAATATGTAATTGTCTTAAAGAATTAATTACTATATCTAAAAGAAGTATTCTTGTATCATTACCTTTTACAACAGAAAAATAAAATAAATATTCTCCTTTATCTGTGATTAAACGTTTTGCCTGATTTAAATTAATTCCACAATTATGTGCCCATCTTTTCGCAGCTTGGGTAGGATTACCTTTAGAATCAAAAGCTTGATTAATTGCTGGACCACGGTTTTTTACTTGACGATCATTTTGATATTTAGCTAAATTTATTACTTTTAATGCTAAACGACGTGGAGATGCATACCATAATACTTCATTATACTGAATATTAATTAAATTTAATTGATTTCTAAAATTTTTTGCAAAGGATTCTGCTAATGAACGAAGAGATTTAGGTGGTAATTCTTCTGTACCTATTTCCACTAAAAAATTTTGTTCCATAATAATAACCTTTTAATTTTTACAAATTTGGAAAACCTAATTTCTTACGGGAAATATAATAAACTTCTGCTACTCTTTTAGTTAAAGTACGAATACGTAAAATATATCGTTGTCGTTCAGTAACCGAAATTGCTTTACGTGCATCTAATAAATTAAATAAATGAGTAGCTTTTAAAATACATTCATAAGCTGGTAAGGGTAGTGAAATTTTTAGTGAAAGTAAATCTTTAGCTTCTTTTTCATACCATTCAAAACTTTCAAATAAAAAATTAATATTAGCACATTCAAAATTATAAACTGATTGCTCAACTTCATTCTGATGATAAATATCACCATAAGTTATTTTGCCTAATAAGCCATCTGACCAAAGTAAATCATATATATTATCCACTCCTTGAATATACATAGCTAATCTCTCAAGACCATAAGTTATTTCACCTGTAACAGGTTTACATTCCAAACCACCTACTTGCTGAAAATAAGTAAATTGAGTGATCTCCATTCCATTTAACCAAACTTCCCAGCCCAACCCCCAAGCTCCTAAAGTTGCATTTTCCCAATTATCTTCTACAAATCGGATATCATGAGTGGTTAAATCTAATTCCAAAGCTTTTAATGAATCAAGATACAATTCTTGAAAATTATCTGGTGATGGTTTAATAATAACTTGAAATTGATGATACCGTTGTAAACGATTAGGGTTTTCACCATAACGCCCATCAGTTGGTCGTCGAGATAGTTGCACATAAGCTGCAGCTACTGGTTCAGGACCTAGTGCCCTTAAAAAAGTCATTGGATGAGAGGTTCCTGCACCTACCTCTATATCTAATGATTGGATAATACTACAACCTTGACAAGCCCAGTAGTCTTGCAATGCAAAAATTAACTCCTGAAAAACCTTAATATTAAATTTTTTTATATTAAACTTACATTGCATACTGAATTTACAAATAAATTATAATTATTAACATCGTTAACTATATAACATAAAATGTCAATATTTATGTATTGAAGTAAAATTAATTCATAAACAAAAATAATAATGCAAAATAAAAAATATAAGACAAGCTTTCATTATTATTTTATACATATACTGTTATTAGATTTTAATATATAATATTCTATTAATAATATTATTATAAATAATAAAGTACATATACAGACATTTTATATATAATGTTAATGATTCTTTATTTCTATTTTATAAACTATTAATATAATTTTTTTGTTTTTAATATGTCAATATTAATACATTAAATAAACATAAAAAATGATCCAAGAAACTTATATTATAAATATAAAATTTATTTTCTTTTTTATTACAGATTTTTTATTACAAAATAATCATCAAAATATTAATTTTTATAACTAATTAAAATATTATTAATGCATTTATAATTTTGTGATAAAAATTTATATTTTGAGAATATTCAATTATTAACTGAATAATTAAAAACTATGATACAGGGAACATTGTATGTTATATCTGCTCCAAGTGGTACTGGAAAATCC
Source organism: Candidatus Arsenophonus lipoptenae (assembly GCF_001534665.1). Classification (NCBI taxonomy): domain Bacteria; kingdom Pseudomonadati; phylum Pseudomonadota; class Gammaproteobacteria; order Enterobacterales; family Morganellaceae; genus Arsenophonus; species Candidatus Arsenophonus lipoptenae. The sequence continues at coordinate 225,292 of NZ_CP013920.1, forward strand.
AGTCTTATCAAAGCTTTATTAAAAACTCAATTATCTTATAATATAAGAGTATCTATTTCACATACCACTAGAATGAAACGTACTGATGAAAAAAACGGAGAACATTATTTTTTTATTACCAAAGAAAAATTTCAAAAAATGATTAAACATAATGATTTTTTTGAATATGCTTATATTTTTGGAAATTATTATGGAACTTCTCGTTCAATAAATGAAAAAATTCTTAATAGTGGTGTTGATGTATTTCTAGAAATAGATTGGCAAGGAGCACAACAAATCAGAAACAAAATGCCTAGAGTTTGCACTATTTTTATATTACCACCATCTAAAAATGAATTAATGCATCGGTTATATACACGTGGTCAAGATAGTGAAGAAAATATCAATATACGTATAAAACAAACAATTACTGAAATAAAACATTATAGAGAATATGATTACATCATTATTAATGATGATTTTAATATTGCATTAGATAATTTAAAATCTATTATTAAATCTAGACATTTAAAATTGAAATATCAAATGCATAGATATGATAATTTAATTAATAAATTATTGGAAGATTAAAAAATATTTAGTATAATAAATAAAATTTTTTTATCTTTGGATATTATAATATGGCTCGCGTAACAGTTCAAGATGCAGTAGAAAAAATCGGTAATCGTTTTGATTTAATTTTAGTAGCCGCATGTCGTGCTAGGCAATTACAAATAAAAGGTAAACATCCTTTAATTAAAGAAAATAACGATAAAGTCACAGTAATTTCATTAAGAGAAATAGAATCTGATTTAATTAATATTAGTATTTTAGATATGATTGAACATAAGGAATCACAAAACAAACAACTATAGAAATGTAAAAAAGTATCTAAATATTATTAAAAAAGTACATTGTTAACTTGAAGGTAAGTGTAAATTGTGCCTATTTGAAGTCCTAAATAATTTTTTTCGGGAATATCTCTCAAAAAAACAGATCTTATTGCTACAACAAGCTTATATTGTTGCTAGAGATGCACATAAAGGACAAATACGTTTAAGTGGTGAACCTTATATCACTCATCCAGTAGCAGTGACATGTATTTTGACAGAAATGCGTTTAGATCATGAAACATTAATGGCTGCATTACTGCACGATGTTATCGAAGATACATCTACATCTTTTCAAGATATAAAACAACTGTTTGGCAAGACAGTTGCTGGACTAGTTGAGGGGGTATCAAAACTAGATAATTTTAAATTTCGTGATAAACAAGAGGCTCAAGCAGAAAATTTAAATAAAGTTATTATGGCTATGGTTCGAGATATTCGCGTAATTTTAATTAAACTAGCAGATCGAACCCATAATATGCGTACTTTAGGATTCCTAGGTATAGAAAAAAGACGTAGAATAGCAAAAGAAACATTAGAAATTTATAGCCCACTAGCACATCGTTTAGGCATTAATCATTTAAAAACTGAATTAGAAGAATTAGGATTTGAAGCACTCTATCCTAATAGATATAAAATGATTAAAGAAATAGTAAAGACGTATCATTATAATAGAAAAGAAATAATAAAAAAAATAATAACAGAAATAGAATATAGATTATTAAAAGCTAAAATACCTTCTAGGGTATACGGTAGAAAAAAACATTTGTATTCAATATACCAAAAAATGTGCCTTAAAGAACAATGGTTCCATTCAATTTTAGATATATACTCCTTTCGCATCATAGTTCATGATATTGATACTTGTTATCGTGTTCTTAATCAAATACATTGTTTATATAATCCTAGGCCAGGACAAGTAAAAGATTATATTGCTATTCCAAAAGTAAATGGTTATCAATCTTTACATACATCAATGATTGGACCGCACGGTATACCAATAGAAATACAAATTCGTACTGAAGACATGGATCAAATAGCAGAAATGGGTATAGCAGCTCACTGGAAATATAAAGAACAAGAAAATTCTTGTATAACTACTCAAATTAAAACAAAACGTTGGATACAAAGTCTATTAGAACTACAAAAAAATACAGGTAATTCTTTTGAATTCATAGAAAATATAAAATATGAACTTTTTCCAGATGAAATTTATGTTTTTACACCTAAAGGTAGTATTATAAAACTACCTACTGGAGCAACTCCAGTTGATTTTGCCTATGCTATTCATACAAATATAGGTCATGCATGTATTGGAGCTAGGGTAGACCGTCAACCTTATCCTTTATCTAAATCTTTAAGTAATGGACAAACCATAGAAATTATTACTTCTCCTAGAGCTCAACCAAGCTTAACCTGGTTAAATTTTGTTGTTAGTTTAAAAGCAAGAACAAAAATACGTCAAACACTTCAAAATTTAAAACTAGAAAACACTATTAATTTAAACAGTAAATTACTAAATCAATCTTTAAGTAAAGATATAAATATAAGATAATAATAAAATATTATAGCAAAAAAAATTGATATTAGATATTTATTTATAAATATTTATTAATTAATAATATAAATCTTAAATTTGCATTAATATTACGATGATTATTATTAAATAATAGGTAAATAATTTTAGATTTAAAATTATTTAATTAACGTAATTTTATATTTATAGTTATTTACTATACTAAAAAATAATAAAAATATAATAGAAAACTGCATAAAATCTATAAAACAGATTAAATTTATTTAATTATCCTTATTTTTTATAAATATATTATGTCAACTAATATTAGTCACTAAACTACACTTTTAATGTCTTAGATTTAAATAAAATAAAATAATAAATATTAAAAATATATTTTTAATATTATAGTTTATATTTTATTTTTAATAAAATATAAACTAGTAAATACAAAAATAACTTTATAGATTAATTGATGTTCAGTTTTAATTTATTTTCTTTAACAAATGCTAAAAATAGTTGACGCTCCTTACCTGTTAATCTGCTTGTATAAGGTAAATTTGCAACTAATGGATTAACTGCATGCTGATTAAACCATAATTCATAGTGCAAATGAGCACCTGTAGTACGTCCTGTATTACCTGATAATCCAATACGATCACCTTTTTTTACTTTCTGTCCTGGTTTAACTAATAATTTACATAAATGCATATAACGGGTAGTATATTGAGGACTATGACGAATAGCAATAAAATTACCAGCTGCAATACTGTATTTAGATACAATAACTTCACCATCCCCAACTGCTAATATTGGAGTACCTACTGGCATAGAAAAATCTACACCCTGATGAGGTGAAATACGTCCAGTTACTGGATTAATACGTCGTAAACTAAAAGGAGAAGAAACTTTAAAAATATTAGCAGTAGGATAACGTAGAAATTCTTGCTCTAAACTATTAGCTTCACTATCATAATAGTGACCATTTTGAGCTCGAAATGCATAGTAATTTTTACCGTTAGTTAATATATATACACCTAATAAACGACTTTGTTTACTATGACCATCAATTATTTCACGACTTAACAAAATAGAAAATTTATCACCAGATTTTAGTTTTCGTAAATCAATTTGCCATTGTAGTGCTTTAGAAACCTCATGTGCTTCGTTATATGTTAAACCTGCATTAACTGCACTAAAAGTAAAATTGTTATTTATTTTACCTTGAATAACTACATCAGACCAAACACCACGACGAATTTGTTTTTCTTCATTAAATTTAGTTGATTTACCTTGTCTAGTAAATATACGAGTTTCACGTTGTGATATAATCCATTTTAATGTTTGTAATCTTCCATCTTTATTTAACTCCCAACTTAAAGTTTGTCCAACTTTTAAATTACGTAAATCTTGATATTGATTAGATAATGCTATAATATCATTAATATCTAAACTATACTGTGTTAAAACACCAGTTAAATTATCATTATATGAAATAATATATGCCTCTGTAGAAACAATTCCTTTTTCATTAATTACTCCTTCATCAGGTAATTGTTCGCTATTATTACTATCTAAACTATTTAACTTATTTTTATCAGATTTTATCTGATCTTTATTAGGAATTATAATATTTGATTTTATTTGTAATTCTTGTGAAGTAATTTTTACTTCTTGATCGTCTGATAAAATAATTATAGGTTGCCAAAATGTTATAGCTAATGTTATTACACTTAACGTAAATAACATGATTTTATGTGGTTTAGGTGAATTACTGTATGCTTGAGCTATAATTTTAGCCATCTGATACACGTTTTTAATTCCTTCTAACTAATTTTTATCTAGACAATTTTTAAATTGATTAGATAACTTTGCCAAAAACTCTACATAGCTATCTTTATTTAATTCAATACCCCCACCTAATGGATCTAATGTTCCCATATGTACATTAGTATCTTTTATAACCGCTTGAATAATAGCTGGCCTAAATTGTGGTTCAGCAAAAACACAAATTGCCTTTTCTTGAATTAACGTAGTTCTTATTTTATGTAATTTTTTTGCACCAGGATGAATATTAGGATTAATAATAAAATAACCTAATGAAGCTAAGCTATAACGTTTTTCAAAGTAACTATAAGCATCATGAAATACAAAATATCTTTTATATTTAATTGTTTGCAACATTTTATTAAGATTTTCATCAGTTTTAGTTATTTGTTCTTCAAAATAACGCAGATTTTTATCAAAATATTTTTTATATTTAGGATATAAAATAACTAATCTATGATGTATTATATTAGCTATAATACGTGCAATACATGGTGATAACCATATATGCATATTATACTCAGCATGTGAATGATAATGAAAAATATTTTTACGATTCTTATCCGGCAGATTGTTATCTATAACATGATTATGATTAGTATTTTTTAATAAAAGCTTTTTAATAGCTTGATCTTCAATTAATGATACTCTTTTATGATTTGGTAATTGAGATAATGGTTTTTTTAAAAAAGTTTCCAGATCTGATCCTACCCAAATAAAAAGATCAGCTGTTTTAATTTTTATTAAATCTGAAGGTTTTAAGAAATAATCATGCGGCGAAATACCATCAGGTAATAATATTTTTACATTAGTAACACCATCAGTTATAGCTGCTGCAATAAAACCTAATGGACGTATTGATGTAACTACATCAGCATAAGTAGTAGAAAAAATACTTAATAAAAATCCTAAAAGAAAATGTTTTTTTTTCATAATACTAAAAACATTTTTTTTTATATAACATAGATAGTATCCATAAATATATTTTATATTATGTTATAATATAATATTTTAATTATCCTGCAAGAATTATTTATAATGCAAACATTATTGAGCTTAAAAAATATCTCTGTTAATTTTGGTTCATCTAAAATTATCGAAAACATTTCCTTAGATTTACACGCAGGGGAAATATTAACACTATTAGGCCCAAATGGAGCTGGCAAATCTACATTAGCTAAAATAATACTTGGATTAATTTTCCCAACCAAAGGAAAAATAATTTATAATGCAAAACTAAATAGTGGTTATGTACCACAAAAATTATCACTGGATATAATAATGCCTTTAACAGTTAAACGATTTATGACATTAAAAACTGGCATAAAAACTAATCACATTATTCCTGTATTAATGCGTGTTGGCGCAGATCATCTTATTGATAAACAAATGCATAAATTATCTACTGGTGAAATTCAACGTATTTTACTTGCGCGTACATTACTTAATCCACCACAATTACTAGTTTTAGATGAACCAACACAAGGTGTGGATATAAATGGTCAGATAGCTTTATATAATTTAATTGATAGTATTCGTAATGAATTAAATTGTGCTGTTTTTATAATATCACATGATCTTCATTTAGTAATGGCTAAAACCGATCAAGTATTATGTATTAATAAAAAAATATGTTGCTCAGGGAGGCCTGAAGATATAGCTTTAAATCCTCAATTTATTAATATGTTTGGACATATTGCGGTAAAAAAAATAGGTATCTATCGTCATAATCATCAATAATTAATATAACTAGATTAATAATATTAATGATACAACTATAGGATATATACTATTATCATGATTGAATTATTATTACCTGGTTGGGTAGCTGGTATGCTATTAACAATTGCGGCAGGACCGCTAGGATCCTTTATTGTATGGCGACGTATGTCATACTTTGGTGATACTCTTGCTCATGCCTCATTATGTGGCATTGCTTTTGGTTTATTAATTAATATCAATTTGTTTTATTCTGTTATTAGCATAACATTTATTCTTTCAATATTATTAGTTTGGCTGGAAAAAAAACCTCAACTAGCAATAGATACTTTATTAGGAATAATTGCTCATAGTACTTTATCACTTGGATTAGTAGTAATTAGTTTAATGAGAAATATTCGTATGGATCTTATGGTGTATTTATTTGGTGATTTGTTATCAGTAACAACTGAAGATATTTTCTCAATTGCAATAGTTGTTACCATTGTTTGTTTAATTCTTATTTGGCAATGGCGTAATCTATTATTAATAACAGTAAATCAGGATTTAGCATATGTTGATGGCATAAAAATACAGCAACTAAAAATACTACTAATATTAATAACTGCTCTTACTATAGGTATAGCAATGAAATTCGTTGGTGCTTTAATTATCACATCATTATTAATTATTCCTGCTGCTACTGGAAGACATTTTTCTAAAACACCAGAACAAATGTCAATAGCTGCAATTATTAGTGGAATGGTTGCAATAACTTCTGGATTAGCTTTATCTGTATATTATGATACCCCAGCTGGTCCTTCTGTTGTAATTTGTTCTAGCATATTATTTATAATAAGTTTATTTTTTAAAATAAATAATTCAACTTAGATTAACAAAATATTTTTTAATAAAAAAAATAAATACACTTTTGTTTTATATTAATTTTTTAAACTATTTTTCAGTGACAATTTATAATGACTAAAATAGTTATAAATAATAGATTTATTATTTATTTACAAATACGTTTTTTGATTAGATAATACTTTATTTAAGATTGGATGATTATGTTAATATTTTCCTAAAATTTAACATATCAAATATAACATCAACAAATCTTTTATATAATAAATATTCATAATACATTAATACAATTTAATTGTTTAAATACTATTTCCAAACGATTAACCATAGAAGTTTGACCCATTCGTAACCAAATACGAGGATCATAATATTTTTTATTAGGTTTATCTGCACCGTCTGGATTACCTAATTGACTTTGTAAATAATCTTTATTATTTTTATAATAATTTAAAATACCTATCCAAGTTGCCCACTGAATATCAGTATCAATATTCATTTTTACAACACCGTAATTAATTGCCTCATGAATATCTTCAATATTTGATCCTGAACCACCGTGAAAAACAAAATTTATATTATTTTTTGTTGGTAAATTAAATTTCTTTGTAACATATTGCTGTGAATTTTTAAGAATTTTAGGTATCAATTTAATGTTTCCTGGCTTATAAACACCATGCACATTACCAAAAGATGCAGCAATTGTAAATCTATGACTAATTTTAATTAATTTTTCATAAGCATAAGCAACATCTTCAGGCTGAGTATAAAGTGACGCATTATCTAAACTTGTATTATCAATACCATCTTCCTCTCCTCCAGTACAACCTAATTCAATTTCTAATGTCATTCCAATTTTTTTCATCCGTTGTAAATATTGAGAACAAATATCAATATTATCCACTAAAGATTCTTCAGATAAATCTAACATGTGAGATGAAAATAAAGGTTTACCAGTAATTTTGTAAAATTTCTCGCCTACATCTAATAAACCGTCAATCCAAGGTAATAATTTAAGATTACAATGATCAGTATGTAATATTACTGCTACTCCATAATGTTTTGCCATTTTATGTACATGATGAGCGCCTGAAGTAGCCCCTAAAATTGCCGCTTTATGATCTTCTATTTTTAAACCCTTACCAGCAATAAATAAAGCACCACCATAAGAAAATTGAATAATAACCGGATAACTAACTTTAGCAGCAGTTTCTAAAACAACATTAATTGAGTCTGTACCTATACAATTAACTGCTGGTAATGCAAATTTATGCTCTTTTGCAACAGCAAAAACTTTTTGTACATCATCTCCAATGATAATATCTGGTTTTATAAATTTAAATATTTTATACATGAGATAACGTCCTATTTTAGATAGGTAATTCATAATACTTGTAATTTCTTAAATTACTTATTAAGATCGTTCTTCTAAAACTGCAACTGCTGGTAATTTTTTACCTTCAATAAATTTAAGAAAAGCACCACCACCAGTAGAAATATAAGATATTTTATCCTTAATACCAAATAGATCAATAGCTGCTATTGTATCACCACCACCAGCGACAGAAAAAGCTTGACTATCTGCAATAGCTTGTGAAATTATTGCCGTACCATTCCTAAAATTAGGCAACTCAAATACTCCAATTGGGCCATTCCACAGAATAGTTTTTGCCTCTTTAATGATATTAGTTAATATTTTAACTGATTTATCACCTAAATCTAAAATCAATTCATTATCTTTAATTTCATCAACAAATCTTAATTTTTTTTCTGCCTTAGCAGAATATTCTGTTGCTACACAAACATCATTAGGTATAAAAATATCACAAATGGATAGTAATTTTTTCACTTCTGGGACTAAACTAGCTTCATATAAAGAACGACCAATATTATAACCTTTAGCAGCAATAAAAGTATTTGCAATCCCTCCACCTACAATAATCTGATCAGCAATCTTTGTTAAAGAATCTAATATAGTTAATTTAGTAGAAACCTTTGAACCACCAACTATAACAACCATTGGCCGATCAGGATTTTTTAAAACTTTAGTTAATACTTCTAATTCAGAGGATAATAGTAATCCTGAACATGATATAGGTGCAAAATTTGCAATACCATAAGTTGATGCATGCATACGATGAGACGTGCCAAAAGCATCCATTACGTAGATATCACAAAGTGCTGCATATTGTTTAGAAAGAATTTCATCATTCTTTTTTTCTCCTATATTAAACCGTACATTTTCTAAGACTACCAATTCACCTTTAATAACTTCAACTCCATTTAAATAATCTTTTACCAAACGGACAGGATATTTAAGCTTTTCTTTTAAATAATCTACAATTGGTTGTAATGAAAAAATCTCATTATATACACCTTCAATTGGACATCCTAAATGTGATGTTATCATAACTTTTGCATTTTGTTTTAAAGCTGTTTCAATAGTAGGTAAAGATGCTCTAATTCTCATATCAGAAGTAATTTTACCATTATTAATGGGAACATTTAAATCAGAACGTATAAATATTCTTTTGTCATATAAATCTAAATCAGTCATTTTAATTAGAGACATAATTAATTCTCTTATTGAATTTTAAAATATTAAATAACTTCTAATATTAAAAATAAAATACATATATATTATCTTATACATATAGAATTACTAAATCCAGTAGTAGCCATTGCTAATGTAGTATTCAACATTCTATTAGCAAAACCCCATTCATTATCACTCCAAACAAAAATCTTAATTAAATATTGACCACTTACACGAGTTTGTGTGCCATCAACAATAGCACTATGTGGATCATGATTAAAATCTGTTGATACCAATGGAACTTCAGTATAATCAACTATACCATTAAACGACCCCTTAGCTGCCTGTTGTAAAATTTGATTAACTTTTTTTACTGTTACTTTAGATCTCACTATTACATTAAGATCAATTGCCATTACATTAATAGTAGGCACACGAACTGATATTGCTTCAAAATGATTTTTAAATTTAGGAAATATACGTGTAATACTAGAAGCTAACTTAGTATCAATTGGGATAATAGATTGGCTAGCAGCACGTGTTTTCCGTAAATCTGAATTATAAGTATCAATAACCTGCTGATCATTCATTGCTGCATGCATTATTGTTACAGTTCCATATTCGATATTTAAAGCATCATCTAATATTTTTATAATAGGAATAATACAATTTGTAGTACATGATGCATTTGATACTAATTTATCACTATTCTTTAATATGTTATCATTGACACCATATACAATAATTGCATCAAGATCACTACTTCCAGGATGAGAAAATAAAACCTTTTTTGCACCACTAGATAAATGAGCATACCCATCTTCTTTTGATCCATAAACACCAGTACAATCTAGTACTACGTCTATATCTAATGAATGCCATGGAAGTTCTTCAATTTTATCTTGATGAAATAAATGAATACTATCATTTCCTACCATTAGTAAATCTTTGTCAAGACTAATATCTAAAGTAGATCTACCATGACTAGAATCATATTTTAGTAAATGAGCCATACCTTCAGAACTAGCAATTTCATTAATTGCAACAACAGAAATTTGAGTTCTGTGATTAGATTCATAAAGAGCTCTTAATACACTACGCCCTATTCTCCCAAAACCATTAAGTGCTACTCTAACTACCATACTATTCCTTTAATTTAATAACTACTTTTTTTAACTGCTAAGAATACTGATAATTACAGCTTTTCTACTAAAAATTTTTATTATTAACAATAATTATACTGTAATTTTAAATTATCAATCTAAAAAACAAAACTTTTAGCACTTTTACGATACTAAAAAATCGCAATATACCAAAAATTTTTGCTGTAAAAAGTACATCTATATTATATAAAATGCGCAAATAATTTCATCTATTTTTTAATGTAATAAAGATTTTGCCCTAGTAATAACATTTTCTATAGTAAAACCAAATTTTTTAAATAATACTTTTGACGGCGCTGATGCGCCAAAAGTACATATACCAATAACAGAACCAGTTGTGCCAATATATTTATACCAATAATCAGGAATACCTGCCTCAATAACAAGACGAGCAGTAACTGAAGAAGGTAATACAGATTCACGATAATCAAGATCCTGTTTATCAAAAGTATCAGTTGATGGCATAGAAACTACTCTTATGTTATAACCATCAATAGTCAATTTTTCGTAAGCCTTAACAGCTAATTCCACTTCAGAACCAGTTGCAATCAAAATAAGCTCTGGTTGTTCTGTACTATCTCTAAGCACATAACCACCTTTTATAATATTAGATAATTGGTTGCTATCACGTGATTGATAACAAAGAACCTGACGTGAAAAAATTAATGCACTTGGACCATCTTTGCGTTCAATTGCATACTGCCATGAAATAATAGATTCAACTTGATCACAAGGACGCCAAGTACTTATATTTGGTGTCATACGTAAACTAGCTAATTGTTCAATAGGTTGATGAGTTGGACCATCTTCACCTAAACCTATAGAATCATGAGTATATATAAATATACTATGAATTTTCATTAATGCAGCCATACGTACCGCATTACGTGCATATTCAAGAAACATTAAAAATGTTGCACCATAAGGAATAAAACCACCATGCAAAGCAATACCATTGATAATGCCTGACATACCAAATTCACGTACACCATAGTGAATATAATTACCAGATGGATCGTGTTTTATTGATTTAGAATTTGACCACATCGTTAAATTGCTTTGAGCTAAATCAGCAGAACCTCCTAAAAGTTCAGGAAGTATATGACCAAAAACATCTAAAGTATTCTGAGAAGCTTTACGACTAGAAATATTATCAGGATTATGTTGTATTTTTTCTATAAAATTTTTTACTACAGATGACCAATTAATAGGTAATGTACCATTAATACGACGAATAAATTCATCTGCTAATTGTAAATACGAATTTTTATAAGAAGCAAATTTCTCACGCCAAATAACTTCTTTTTTTTTACCTATTGTACACGCATTCCAAGCTTTTAAAATATCTTCCGGTATCTCAAAAGATGAATAAGGCCATTCGAGTGCTTTTCTAATTTCTAAAATTTCATTTTCACCTAAAGGTGAGCCATGTACTATTTCTGAACCAGCTTTATGTAATGAACCATAACCAATTATTGTTTTGCATATTAATAAAGATGGTTTATCTATAACTTCGCGAGCTTGTTCAATTGATAATTTTATTTGTTCTGTATTATGTCCATCAATTCCATCTATAACATGCCAATTATAAGCATCAAAACGTTTTGCTGTATTATCTGTAAACCAATTTTTTACATCACCATCAATCGAAATACCATTATCATCATAAAAAACAATTAATTTACCTAATTTTAATGTTCCAGCCAATGAACAAACTTCATGTGAAATACCCTCCATCATACAACCATCACCCATAAATGCATAAGTATAATGATCAATAATATTATGGCCAGGACGATTAAATTGATTAGCTAAAGTTCGCTCAGCAATAGCAAATCCTACAGCATTTGCTATTCCTTGGCCTAGTGGTCCAGTTGTGGTTTCAACACCTGGTGTGTGGCCATATTCAGGATGTCCTGGTGTTTTTGAGTATAATTGACGAAAATTTTTTAATTCTTCTATCGATAAATCATAACCTGTAAGATATAATAAACTGTAAAGTAGCATTGAAGCATGTCCATTAGATAGAACAAAGCGGTCACGATTTATCCATTTAGGGTTAGATGGATTATGGTTCAAATAATCTCTCCAGAGTACTTCAGCAATATCTGCCATCCCCATTGGTGTTCCTGGATGACCTGAATTTGCCTTCTGTACTGCATCCATACTAAGAAAACGTATAGCATTAGCAAGAATTTTACGGGTGACCATTGTATGCTCCATAACTAATAAATCACAAAATTTATATATATTTTCTGTACATTATTTTCTATAAAATAATATATTTTATAAATATAACAATAACAAAACTTATTGATAATAAAAAACTCTTTTAATAAAAAACTTTTAAAAATAAGATATAAATAATATAGAGTGATGTTATATAAACATCAAAAATATTACTATATTTATATTAATGCTAAGTAAAAACTAATATCATTGAATATGATTTTACTAGAAAAGATCTATAATTTATATTATAAAAAATATAAATTTTAACATAATACTGGCGGTGCGGACGGGACTTGAACCCGCGACCCCCGGCGTGACAGGCCGGTATTCTAACCAGCTGAACTACCGCACCTAAAATTAGCGTTTATATAATATTACGAATCAGTCATCTATACGTCAATATTTTAATAAAAATAATTTTATATTTATTTTATCAATATCTTAAAAATTTAAACTTTATTTTACTCTTTAAGAGTATCATATAATCGCCATAAAGAAATTTTTCCACTTTTTTTTTCAATAAAATCTAATTTTGCTTCATGAGAAATAATTTCTTCTTTATTGGCATAAGCTACTCTTAATTTATTAGTTTGTTTATTTACTTTATCAAAAAAAATATCATTATCTAAATCTGAATCAAATGAAAATGCTAAAGATGTTTGTCCACCAGTCATTGCCATGTAAACTTCAGCTAAAATCTTAGCATCTAGCAATGCACTATGTAATTTACGTTTTGAATTATTAATATGATAACGTTCACATAAAGCATCAAGATTATTACGCTTTCCAGGAAATAGTTGTCTTGCTAAAATCAAGCTATCTGTAATTCGACAAAAATCTTTTATTGGAGGAATATTTTTATTTAACATAGAACATTCGTAGTCTATAAATCCTATATCAAAAGGAGCATTATGAATAATTAATTCAGTATCTCGGATAAAATTTAAAAATTTTTCTGATATTTCAGAAAAAGATGGTTTGTTTTGTAAAAACTTATTATTAATTCCATGTACTAGAAAGGCATCATGATCAATTAATCTTGGTGGTTTTACATAAAAATGAAGATAACGACCAGTAATACGGCGATTAATTATTTCAACCGCACCAATTTCAATAATATTATGTCCTTCATAATGGATACCTACTTTATTCATACCGGTAGTTTCAGTATCAAGAACAACTTGTCTTATATTATCTGTGCTCATAATATCTTTTATGTCAGAATTATAAATATAATTCAAGAATAAACGAGTTAAAAAATAATGAAAAAGATAGAAATTTTTACTGATGGTTCTTGCTTGGGTAATCCAGGACCTGGTGGTTATGGAATACTACTTCGTTATCATAAGTACGAAAAAAGTTTAAGCAAGGGATATTTTTGTACTACTAATAATCGTATGGAATTAATGGCTGCTATTATTAGTTTAGAACTATTAAAAGAACCATGTCAGATTATTTTAACTACAGATAGTCAATATGTGCGTTATGGAATAACTCAATGGATACACAAATGGAAAAATCAACATTGGCGTAGAACAAATACATCACCTGTTTTAAATATTGATTTATGGCAACGTTTAAATATATTAATATCTAAACATAAAATAAAATGGTATTGGGTAAAAGGACATTCAGGTAATCCTGATAATGAACTATGTGATCAATTAGCAAAAAATGCAGCAACTCTTCCAACAGAAGAGGATACTGGTTATATGGTAGAGAAAAATTTATAATAAAAATAGTTAATATTAACATTTTATAACCTCAACTTTATTACATATTTCCATAAAAGATTTTATAAATTTTGTTGGTGTTGGAGTAAATGGTAAAGTTCTTTTACGTGCAATTATAAGATTAATACAACCTATAAATTGTATATTTTTATTTATAAAATTATTAGGACTTATCCATGGTATTATTTGAAAACTTTGTTGATACAAAATTTCGTAACTTAATAAACTTAACCAATCAAGTTGACGATAAGTTGAAAACATACGACATCGATATGGTTCTTTCTTACATAAGAAGGGAATATATTTTACTATTCCTAATAAACTAAATGGATTAAAATTAGATAAAATTAACCAGCCATCATCTACTAAAATTCTATTAACCTCATATAATAAGCAATGTGGATTAATGCTGTATGATAGTTGTTGTATCAACAAGCAAGCATCTATCGATTTATCTCCAAAAGGCATTTCATTAGGATTACCTAGTAATTGGAAATTATTACCTGATATATTCATACTAAATTGATGTGTAATCAAAGATGATTGAGTGTCAACCTGTAAACTTAATTGACCAATTTTTAGTAAATGATCACCTAATATTTTAGGCCACCATGGCTGTAATTGCTTATTTAATGCAATAAGATAATATTTTCCACCTGGAATATCTTCCCAAGAATTAGGCATTTTAGATAATTTTGTAATATGAATGGATTTCATTTATTCATCTTATGAATTTTATAATATGAATAGCATATCAAAATAACTTTCATAGTTACACATAATATATTATAGTGATAAATCATTAATAATGATTTATCATACATTCTATTGCCAATAGAATACAAACTCATAGAATCATATAATTTTTTTATTTAATAAATTTCATAAAAAATAAATATTGTTTGTAATTTAAATATCAAAATTATAAAAAATATTAAAATAATTAAATATGAATAAAATTCATTACACTATAAAAATATTTATTATTTTTAAATTATTTATTTGATATTTTAATTTATATATATAATTAATGAAAAATAATCTATAAATAATTAAAAAATGCTTTAAACATTAGCTAATATAATAATTTTTTAAAAGATGCACTATTAATAATATATATTATAAACTAATTTATATAAACACAATTCACATAAATATTGATGTTTAAATACTTATGTGAATTGTGTTTATATTTAACTACAGAAATTTAATACTCAGTTTAATTATCATTCTGTGAATAGAATAATATTATTACATATCCAATAATATACAATTCATTTTTTCAATAAATAGAAAAAATGAATTGTATAATTTATAAAAAATTTAAATTAACGTACATTATTATAATATTTTTAATATCTTTAGTTTTAAGAAAATGATATTTAATATATAAAAAATATACTTCATAAAAATTATACTTTTAATCTATACTTAAAATTCTTCTATAATTTGTAAAATAAAAATATGCTATAAAAGAAAAATTATAAAGAAAAATAAAATACTTCTAAAGAAAATAATATCTATTTTTAATTTTAGATTATTGTAATACTCATTAAATATATAATATAAAAATATTATTTATTTAATTTGTAAATAAATTTATTAATAATTAGAGATCTATTTTAAACCATTAAAAATATCTTTTTTACTTAATGCTTCTTCAATACGAATTAATTGATTATATTTAGCTACTCGATCCGAACGACTCATAGACCCAGTTTTTATTTGACCTGCTGCTGTACCTACTGCTAAATCTGCAATAGTAGCGTCCTCAGTTTCACCGGAACGATGTGAAATAACTACAGTATAACCGGCATCTTTAGCTATTTTAATTGCTTCTAAAGTTTCAGTTAGAGTACCAATTTGGTTCAATTTTATTAAAATTGAGTTAGCAATACCTTTTTTAATTCCTTCTCGTAAAATTTTGGGATTAGTGACAAACAAATCATCGCCAACTAACTGAATATTATCCCCTAATACTTTTGTTTGATAAGAAAATCCAGCCCAATCTAACTCATTAAGACCATCTTCAATAGAAATAATAGGATATTGTTTTGTTAGATCTTCTAAATAATGGGTAAATTCTTGTGAAGAAAAACATTTTTTTTCTGCTTTTAATTCATAAAAACCATTTTCTTTATTATAGAATTCTGAAGCTGCGCAATCTATTGCAAAAGCAATATCTTTACCTAGTATATAACCAGATGATTCAACTGCTTCTTTAATAATATCTAATGCTATGGCATTAGATTTTAAATTTGGAGCATAACCACCTTCATCACCAACAGTAGTTGGCATACCTTTATTTTTTAATATTTTTGCTAAATGATGGAAAACTTCTGAACCAACCCTAACTCCTTCTTTTAGACTTTTTGCACTTATGGGTTGAATCATGAATTCTTGAATATCTAGATTATTATTTGCGTGTTTACCACCATTAATAATATTAATCATAGGTAGTGGCATAGAAAAGTTACCTTGAGTACCATTTAATTCAGCAATATGCTCATATAAAGGCATACCTTTTGCAACTGCAGCTGCTTTAGCATTTGCTAGTGACACTGCTAAAATAGCATTAGCGCCAAATTGAGATTTATTTTTTGTGCCATCTAATTCAATCATAATATTATCAATAAGATCCTGATTTTTAGCATTTTGACCAAGTAATGCTTTATTAATTGGACCATTTACTGCTGCTACTGCTTTTAAAACACCTTTACCTAAAAACCTATCTTTATCATTATCTCGTAATTCTAATGCCTCTCGTGAACCAGTTGATTTACCAGATGGGGATGCTGCTAAGCCAACAAATCCACCCTCTAAGTGAACTTCTGCCTCAACTGTAGGATGACCTCTAGAATCTATAATTTCACGAGCTATTATTTTAACTATTTTAAACATTAAATTATCCCTTCTATAATCATAAATTAAACAGCAATAATATTTATATTTTATACAATATTTTTTTTTAATTTAAACTGTTGATATTCGTTAGCAGCCTTTATAAATCCAGCAAATAAAGGATGAATATCTCTTGGAGTAGAAGTAAATTCTGGGTGAAATTGACATGCTATATACCAAGGATGATTAGAATCTTCAATAATTTCTACAAATTTATTATCAGCAGAACGACCTGAAACACACAAACCAGCTGCTTCAATCCGTGATAAAAACATATTATTAACTTCATAACGATGCCGATGTCTTTCTACAATAGTATCTTTATTGTATAATTTACGAACTTTACTACCATGCATCAAATGACATAATTGACTACCTACCCTCATTGTACCACCAAAATGACTATTTTCATCACGAACTTGAATATCATCTACATCATTAGACCATTCTGTAATTAAAGCAATAACAGGATAAGGGCAATTAGGTATAAATTCTGTAGAATTTGCTCCTTCCATTCCTGCAACATGACGAGCATACTCAATAAGAGCTATTTGCATTCCTAGGCAAATACCTAAATAAGGAATATGATTTTCACGAGCATAACGTGCTGCTATAATTTTTCCTTCAATACCTCTTTCACCAAATCCACCTGGAACTAAAATAGCATCAATATTTTCTAATAAATTAATACCATATTTTTCAATATCTTCAGAATCAATTAATTTAATCTGAACTGTTAACTTGTTTTTCAATCCACCATGTTTTAATGCTTCAATAACTGATTTATAAGCATCAGGTAACTCTATATATTTACCTACCATACCAACAGTAACTTGCCCAATAGAATTAGATTGCGTATAAATAACATGTTCCCAATCAGATAACTCAGCTTCTGGACAAACTAAGTCAAATTTTTCACAAACATAATCATCTAATTTTTGAGATCTTAATAAATTAGGAATTTTATAAATTGAATCAACATCTTCTAATGAAATAACTGCTCTTTCAGGTACATTGCAGAACAATGCAATTTTTACTAATTCATTAATAGGAATAACTCGATCTGAACGACAAATTAATATATCAGGTTGGATTCCAATAGATAAAAGTTCTTTTACTGAATGTTGTGTAGGTTTAGTTTTTAACTCACCTACAGCATGCAAATAAGGGACCAAAGTTAAATGTAAAAAAAGAGTATGTGTACGACCAACATCAATAGCTAATTGACGGATAGCCTCTAAAAAAGGTAAGGATTCAATATCTCCAACTGTACCTCCAACTTCCACAAAAACAATATCATATTTATTATTCCCAAGATAAATTCGATGTTTGATTTCATCAGTAATATGTGGAATTACTTGAATGGTTTCACCTAAATAATCACCACGACGTTCTTTACGTAATACTTCAGCATAAACTCTACCAGTTGTAAAATTATTATGACGTGTCATTTTAGTGCGAATAAATCTTTCATAATGTCCTAAATCAAGATCAGTTTCTGCGCCATCTTCAGTAACAAAAACTTCTCCATGTTCTATTGGACTCATATTACCAGGATCAACATTAATATAAGGATCTAACTTCATAATAGTAACATTTAATCCACGAGATTCTAATATAGCAGCTAGAGAAGCAGCAGCTATTCCTTTTCCTAAAGAAGAAACTACTCCTCCAGTTACAAAAATATAATTCGTTTTCATATTAAACCTGAAAATATAGGTATAAAAATGATAAGTATAGTAATGGTGGAAAATATATCATAACAGTAAATTTTATGTAGAGCTAATTTAAACACAATAACTAATATCCATTATATTTTCAATTTATCTAAAAATAAATTGATTATCTAAAAATAAAATTATTTTATGCCTTAACATAAAAATTATTAATAATTAATTTAATTATTTTAATTATTTAATTATATAAAAATATCCCTAATTAAATTTATATAATCTACTTTTATACTGTTATGATTTTTTTTTTGAAAAAAATAAATTATTTATTAAAAATCATTTATATATTTTAATTAAATAGCATTTATATTAATAAATTTAATTATAATTAATAGAAATAACTATACAGTCTATAATAACAGTTCACAATAATAATATTTTTCAGTAATAAAAAATGATATTAATTAAATTAAAAATAAAAATCTAATATTTTTTAACAAATATTATCTATGATAATTTTTATTAGAGTTATTAATAACACATAATAAAATTACATTATTTGACTACATACATACAATTATATAATTAAAGTTAACTATAAATTTCATAAAATATTTTTCTATAACGAATAATCTTCTGTAACGCTATCAATTTGCTTAACCAAATAAGATGATTTTCATAAAGATTTACTCTACTAGTTATTATAACTCCACTTTTGTATTTCCAATGAGCTGCAATACCTAATTCAGCATCTTCATGCATTTTTTTAGTCCTTATTTGTATCTCAATAGTTTTAACATTTGGACCTAATATAACAGTATGGATAGATTGATAGCCATTGGGTTTAGGATTAGCAATATAATCATCAAACTGATCAGATAAATAGCAAAAATATTTATGAACTATTTCTAATACAATATAACAATCTTTTAAAGATTCAACTATAATTCTCACTGCACGGATATCGAAAAGTTTATCAAAATAAATATTTTTTTTTTGCATTTTTCTCCATATACTATAGATATGTTTTGGTCGACCATAAATCTCTGCTTTAATATTTTTTATTAGTATAAAATTTCTTAATAACAAAATAAAATCTTCAATATATTTTTCACGTTCTATACGTTTTTCATTAAGTAATTTAGCTATTTTTTTATATTCTACTGGGTTTAAATAATAAAAACAAAAATCTTCTATCTCCCATTTTAATTTTCTAATTACTGATAAATTAGCTAAAGACCCATATATATTCCAAGAATCTTTTGAAATTAAAACTTTTTCATCTTTAAAACCTTCTTTTAACTTATGCAAGTATATAATATTTTTACTATATTAATAACAAAATAAACTCTATACCATATTTAATAGCATATACTAACTAATATTATTTATTTAAATAAATTTATGTTATTTAATTTTCTAAATATTTATATCACTAATAATATTTATAATATTTTTCACTAAATTATCAATAAATCTATCAGTACCTACTGATATTTTTAATAATAATATTTAAATCAATAATATAGCAGAAAAAACTATCACAATAAACTTCTAAAGTTGATGAATTTTTTCATCTCGATTTAACATCAAATTATTAATTAATAATCTGATTTTGATTAAATTTAATATAATATTATTGAATAAATATAATTAATTTTTATTAATTATTTATAACTTTAAAATTAGAAATTAATTTTTATATTAAAAATTTTTAATATATATGAAAATCAATAATTTTAATTTATAATTAAAATTATTGATTTTTTAAAAAATAAAAAGTATCACTATATAGGCATATATAATATATCACTAAATGATATTTAATATTTGATACATATAAATTTACGCTAGAGAGAAAGACCTTTACAATATTTTATTGATATATATGATAGAAATAAATTAATTTATAATTGAATATGATAATAAGTAATATTTCTTTATAATCTTTATTTAGATAATATTTAATTAAAATTTTATTGATGTCTATTTTAATACATATTGTTTAAAGATAAACATATACGATATTGATTCATTTGTATTTTTAATGAAATCCACTATAAATCTAAATAATTATAATATTATAAACTAATCAATAAACATATTAATAATATATCAAAAAATAATTACAAAATTTATTATGGAAAATTTAATACTCTTGATATTTTTTATTAAAATCAGGTATTAGTAAGGTTTTTACTACAATAGGTGCAACTATTTCTAATAGAAAACTTTACACCTACATTATACTATTAATATTAGACGCTGGCAGCCCATTACTTACTTTACTTGGATATTTGTAATATCAACAAAAGTTTTTTATCATGATGTTAATATAACTCTTCTTTTGGATATCATCAAATGGCATAATGCCCTGTTAAATTTAATGCAAATAAAGTATTAATTAAATTAGCTGAAAAATATATTAAAGAATTAAATTTATATGGTATGAATGGTTTAATATGCAGTGACGATAGTTTTATAAACAGTACAAAAATAGCAAATTATAATATTCATAAAACGTGAAAATTTTTCTAATACTATAGCTTTTAAAATGTAAGGGCAGATATAGGTCATATCTGCTATATATTTAATACTCTATTAAAATTATAATATACGTGCAATTTCTGGTATAGCTGATAAACAATTTAATAAATATATTAAAAAACTTAAAAAAACTTGATATTAACCTCTTATAGCTCAAGTGCAATTATGCAAGCTACACTAGCATATTCAGCTTTTTATTAAAAGAAACAATTAACTAATAAAAATTAATCTGATAAACATTAATTGTTATAAAATATATTATTTATTTTATATAAAAATTAAATACTAAACGAAGATCCGCAACTACAAGTTGTTTTAGCATTTGGATTAATTACTATAAATCTTGATCCTTCTAATCCCTCAGTATAGTCAATACAACCGCCAAGTAAATACTGCAGACTCATAGGATCAATTATTAGTTCTACACCTTGTTTTTCAATAGTTAAATCACCTTCATGCATTTTATCATCGAATGTAAACCCATATTGAAATCCACTACAACCTCCACCAAAAATATAAACTCGTAAACGTAAATTAAAATTATTTTCATGAGCAATCAATGATTTAACTTTTTTAGCTGCATCATCTGTAAAATTTATATGCAATTTATTATTATTGCACATCTTTTAAAACTCCAAATAATTATATTAAATACTAAAATAATGATATATTGTAAACAATACAGATTAGATTAACTCATTATCAAAATCAATATTATTTTTATTTATTTCAATTATATTAATAAAAATATATATCTAACGGAAAATTATGTTATTGATTAAATCAATAAAGCAAAATACCTATATAAAAAATTATTTTTTAAAAAAAATTAATTAACATAACATAATATCAATTATTGATATCATTTAAATTACTACTATGTACAGTAGTAATTTTTAAAAAAAATATTAAAAATATATATAATTAAACAATATTATAATAATATTAATTATTTTTATAGTACTAAGTTTTTATACAATATTATACATGGTTATACTTTTAATACCTTTAATCTTATTTTATGATTTTAATAATTTGACCTATTAAATTATAATTATTTAATAATAAAAAAAACATTATTAAGATATACGGCAAAAATAATATTTTCACTTTTTATTAATTTAGTTAAAGTAATAAAAATATCATAAATATAATTTCTCTATTAGTATATATTTTGATATTCAAAAATCAATATTTTGATAAAACTAGTAATATTGGTGTTTATATTATCATGAAAATTAAATAAATTAAAAATTATATGGTTATTATACTATTTAATAAAAATCAATAAAAAAAATTAAAGTCACATTATTATAGTATTTTAATAAAAAAATAAAATTTATTGATATCTAAAAATAAAAACTTAGTAAAAAGTATAATTTATTTTATTTAAAATAATTTTTTATGATTAAAATACCAGGTCATCTCAAAAAATTAAATTCATATTAAACATCATATTTCTAAAAAATTTTAATAATTTTATATGTTATATCTTAGATTAAGATATATTACTTACTTTTTTGTAAATTCATAAAAAATATAGTAAGATAATTAAATGTTTAAAAATTACTCTTAATAAATTTAAATAAATATATTACTGTTAATTTAAATTTAAATTTGGTTTTAATGACTGAACTCCTAATTGACATAATGTTTTTGGATCTTCCGTCCATACTGGTAAAATACGATATCCACCACCTGAACAATTAAAACTTCCATCATTATTAATTCCCATATCTATTATACCTTCTGGTGGAAAATTATCCAATACTAATGGTGTTTGATTTTCTAAATAACGATGATATATTTTCAATGCACCACTAGATCCAGTAAGATTTGTAGGTCCATTATTATCACGTCCAGACCATACAATTACTACTTCCTTACCATCAATACCAACAAACCAACTATCCCGAAGATCATTTGTTGTACCAGTTTTACCTGCTAAATGGTATTGAGAAAATTTATTCATTAATAAATCAGACGTTCCGCGTTCAACTACTTGTCGCATACCATAAAGTGTAAGATAAGCTGCTTGAGGGGATACTACAAGCTCTGATGATGGATAACTTTGGTAAAGTTCATTGCCATCACTATCTATTACAAATCTTAATGATGATAATATCGCTCTATTACCACCACAACTAATTGTTTGAAACATTTGAGCAGTTTCTACAGGTGTTAAGTTTAACGAACCCAATAGTATTGCAGGAACTTTTTCTATTATATTACTTGGAATACCAAGAAGGACTAATACTTTAGCTATCTGATCTAATCCAATACTCAAACCAATATTCACTGTTGGAATATTTAATGAACTAACTAGAGCATCAATTAACATAACTTGACCCCAAAAACTTCGATCATAATTTTTAGGTTTCCACATTTTATTACCAAATTTAATACTAATTGGTTCATCAGGAATCCAAGTATTTAACCGAAATCGATCTGGTTCACTTAATGCAGTTAAATAAGTTGATGGTTTTATCAATGAACCTATTGATCGACGTGCATGTAGTGCTCTATTATAACCAGAATATTGTGGTTGAGAACCACCAACAATAGCACGTATTTCACCATTAATACGGTCAACAACTACCATAGCACCTTCAAGATCAGGTAATTTGCGTATTTTACGTAAATCAGCTACTCCATACTCAATAGCATTTTCAGCTGCTTGTTGTGAAATTGGATCTAAGGTAGTAAAAATTTTAGTACCAGAAAGGTTATTGACTTTATCCTTTAATTTTTCAATTAATTCTTGCTTAACAAGTTGCATAAAAGCAGGTTGTGATGTTAATGTAACATTTCTACTTTTAACACCTAAGGGACGAATAATTAATATATTATACATTTTATTATTAATAATTTGACGTGTTTCCAATAATTTTAATACTAAATTTCTTCTTTCAAGTGCTAATTTTGGATTACGCCATGGATTATATAATGATGCTCCCTTTACCATACCTACTAATAAAGCAAATTGATCAATACTTAATTCATTGATAGGACAACCAAAATAATAAAGACTTGCAAGTGGAAACCCACGAATTTGATCGTCACCAGATTGACCTAAATAAACTTCATTAAGATAAAGTTCAAGAATATGTTCTTTACTATAATAAAAATCCATTAAAATAGCCATATACACTTCATTAATTTTACGTACTAATGTTTTTTCATTACTTAAAAATAAATTTTTCACTAACTGTTGTGTTAAAGTACTACCACCTTGAACTGTTTTACCGGCCATAAAATTAGCAATAACAGCCCGTCCAATGGAATAAATACTTACTCCATCATGATCATAAAAATGTCTATCCTCAATTTCAAGTAATATCTTAATTAGAGAATCAGGAAAATTTTTTCTTTGTAATACTAATCGATATTCATTATTAGTTAATTGCATCATACTAATAAGCTTTGGATCAAGCCTAAAGAGACCAAATTCTCGTCCATTTTCCATATTAATAATATTGATAAGTTTGCTTTTTTCAAAAGTTAATCTTGCTAAGATTTGTCCTTCTATTTGATCAGGAAATGAAAATGGTCTGCGCAACATCTCTATTATATTGTTTTTAACAATATATTCTCCAGGTGCAGTAATTTCATTTACTTGACGATATTGTATACAATCTAATAATTGTATAATATCTGATTGACTATAATTCATTCCTGGTTCAAGACTAACCATTCTACCATAAACAGCTGCTGGTAAATCCCATACTACTCCATCAAGACGATGACGAATTTTTCTATACAAATAGATACCATAAATTCCAATAAATAATTCTACTAAAAATAGAATTGCTATAAATAAACAAAAATAACGCCATTTGTTTTTTGCTAACATAAACTGATTTATTTTATGATATAATGTCATTATTTTTCTTTATTATTTCACGAGTTATATACTATATGATAGTAATAATATAATTAATTATTTCAAAAATTTTAAATTATATTTACATATTTTATTTGAAAAATAATTATTATAAAGTAATACGTAAATTATAAAAAACTATTTATGGATAAAAAGTAAAAAATAAATAATAAAAAACTAATATTAAAAGTATAAAATTTATATATTAAAAATAAGATTTATTATTTTTAATATATTACTTAATTAAAATATTTTTATATGAATATTTTAATTAAGTAAAAACTAATTTTTTAAGTGTTGATTAATTTATATATTAGATATTATGTTTTATTTTAAATATTCTAAATATAACAACCTCATAAGATATATAAAATAATCAGCAATAAAAATATTTATATATAGTTCTATAAAAACTTTTATATATAATCATATCTATAAAAGTTATAATAATTTTAAAAAATTTATTATTTAATTATTTACTATTTAAGATTTTTAATAAAATTATTTATATTAGGAGAAATATTATGCAATCGAAGAAAAAAACTAAAACATCATCCTTAAGCATTCTTTCTATAGCTGGAGTAGAGTCCTATCAAGAAAGACCAGGAGAAAATTACATGAATAATTCCCAATTAGCACATTTTAAACATATTCTAGAAACATGGCGTAACAAACTTAAAAACGAAGTTAATCGTACAGTAACTCATATGCAAGATGAAGCATCAAATTTTCCAGATCCTATTGATAGAGCAGTACAAGAAGAAGAATTTAATCTTGAATTGCGTAATAGAGATCGTGAACGTAAATTAATTAAAAAAATAGAAAAAACTTTAAAAAAAGTTGAAAAAGAAAATTTTGGTTATTGTGAAAGCTGTGGAATTGAAATAGGACTACGCCGATTAGAAGCTCGGCCTACAGCAGATTTATGTATTGATTGTAAAACACTAGCTGAAATTCGTGAAAAACAAATAGCTGGATAATCAATATCTTATTTAAAATAAGAATAACTTCTATAAATTTTATAATAATATAAGTAATAAAAGTTATTAAATTTTTAAATAAAATCAATATTTAAAATTATCTTTTAAAAAGAACAATAAGAATTTTAATAAATATTCTTACAAAAAATTACTTATTATATTTTCGTTATATAAATTATAAATATAATTTTTTATAGTTTTTAATTTAAATAGAATAAAATATTAAAAAATATTTTTTGTAATTTAATAAATAGATATATATTAATTTTTAATTAAAATAACATTTATATATTATATTTATAAAAATATCAATGAATTAGATTTTACTTATATATTTACTATCAATAATAATACATATATAATGCTGTTATTATTTAATAATAAAAACGAAAAAAATTTAATTTATTTACTAAAAACTATCCATAAAATTAATTAAACTATTATACATAATTCGTAAAAGTTGTTTAAACATAATTTACAATATTAAAATTTGTTCTTTCAAAGAAACTATAAATAATAGTATTATTATTACAAATATAAACAATCAAATAAATTTTTTACTAATTACTTTATATTTCTAATCTTAAAATTATATATTTTGATCTGAAATTAAAATATATAATATAATTATGATATATAAAAAAATTATATCTATACTAATCAAATATCGTGAAATTTATTTCAATGAAATATAAATCATTTTATTAATAATAAAATATTCTATTAAAAATAAAATTACCTATAGTGTGTGCATAAAATTAGGAATTAATTTAAATCATTTAAAAATAAAAGTAATATTTAAATTAATATAAATTATATTTTATATGAAAATATTGATTTTGTATAATCATGATAAAAAATATTTTTAATATTGTTTTTATTTATATAAAATCAAAAAACGTCGATTAAATTATGATTAAAAATATGGGAGAATAAAAATTATTAAAATAATTAAATTAGCAGATAAAATAATACATAGACCTGATATAAATACTTCAATATCAGTTATTCCTCGAAATAAGCATCCTATCTCGAGAAAAAATATCAGTGATAATGCACTTAAAGTTCTTTATCGTTTAAATAATTTTGGTTATGAAGCCTACTTAGTAGGTGGTAGTGTTAGAGATTTACTTTTAGGTAAAAAACCTAGAGATTTTGATGTTAGCACAAACGCAACACCTGAACAAATTCGTAAACTATTTTATAATTGTTATTTAGTTGGACGTCGCTTTAGGCTAGCTCATATAATCTTTGATTATGAAATCATTGAAGTATCTACTTTTCGTAGTTCTCATAAAAAAACAAAAAATAATAACATAATTAACCAAACAAAAAATGGAGTTTTTTTAACAAATAATATTTTTGGAAATATTGAAGATGATGTAATTCAAAGGGATTTTACTATTAATAGTTTATATTATAAAATTAATGATCACAGTATACATGATTATGTAGGTGGTTTAAAAGATCTAAAACATGGAATGATTCGCTTAATTGGTGATCCAGATATTCGCTATAGAGAAGATCCAGTTAGAATATTACGCGCTATTAGATTTGCTTGTACACTTAATATGAAAATGGATGATAAAACTTCTAAAGTTATTCCTAAATTAGCATTTTTATTAAGGTCTATTTCTTCAGCACGTTTATTTGAAGAATTTATAAAGCTATTATATACCGGCAAATTATATAAAATATATCAGGAATTAAAACGTTATAATATTTTTCAGTTACTATTTCCATTACTTGAAAAACATTTTACAAATAATGGTGATTCGCCAATGGAATTGCTTATAAAGCAATTATTAAAAAGTATTGATCATAGAATAAAAAATAATAAACATGTTAATCCTGCATTTTTATTCGCTACAATATTATGGTATCCTATGTTAAATTATACAGACAATCTTTTACAAAAAGGCACTTTTTCATATTACGGAGCTTTTCATATAGCAATAAATCATGTGTTAAATAAACAGTGCCGTTCTATAGCAATTCCTAAACGATTCACTTCAATAATACGTGATATATGGCAACTGCAATTAAAACTGTTGCGTCGCCGAAGTAAAAAAGCAAATAAAATACTGGAACATTCAAAATTTCATGCCGCATTTAATTTATTAGAACTTAGAGCTCAAGTAGAAAAAGAATATAACTTAAAAGAAATAGTGCATTGGTGGGATGCATTTCAAAAGGCTAATAATATACTACAATAAGGCTAATAATATACTACAATATAAAATGATTGTAGCATTAGATAATATAGCTAATAGTATTTCCTTATATGAATATTACACTTAAACTAAATCATATAACAAACAAATTGAAAAATAATAGAGTTAATAAAGTATGAATCGTGCTTATATTTCCATTGGAAGTAATTTAAATAATCCATTACAACAAGTAAAAAATGCAATTAAAAAATTAGAAGAATTACCTAAAACAAAATTAATTATTGTTTCTAGTTTTTATCGTTCTAAACCTATGGGTTCTAAAAAACAACCGGATTATCTTAATACAGTTGTTGCTTTAGATACTAAGTTATCACCAGAAATTTTACTTAAATATATACAATACATAGAATTTATACACGGTAGAACGCGCAAAATCGATCGTTGGGGGCCAAGAACACTAGATTTAGATATCATGTTATATGGTCAACAAATTATTCGAACAACAAATTTAATTATTCCTCATTATGGGCTTAAAGAACGTCATTTCATGCTTTATCCACTAGCAGAAATTGCACCTAAATTAAGTTTTCCAGATAATGAATTACTTAGTGAAAGATTACTATTAGTTGCTAAAAATGAGTTGACTCTATGGTAAATAATTAATTATTTTACATAGATATTTTTATACTTTGAATAAAATTTAAAAATAAAAGTAATGTAGGTTTAAAAATTATATTTTAATTTTTAGCTAACTAATATAGTTATATAATAAGCATTATTATATCACAAAGTTTAAAATTAAAATTTATATATAAAATTATAAAATCATTATCTCATTCATATTGATGAATTCATATTTATTGATTTTTATAATAATATTAGTTTTTTAATCCATGACCTCTTTCAATTAAATACCAGGCTATAGAATACAAAATGATGATAAAAATCACTAATACTGATAATGTAATAGATAATACAACATCACTAATTCCAAGAAATCCATAACGTAATCCACTAATCATATAAACTATAGGATTAAGCTTAGATATTTTTTGCCAAAAATCTGGTAAAAGAGATAATGAATAAAAAACACCTCCTAAATATGTTAAAGGTGTTAAAACAAAAGTAGGAATAATACTAATATCATCAAATGTTTTAGCAAAAATAGCATTTAATAATCCTGCTAATGAAAATAAGATAGATGTCATTAATACAGTAATAATTACCATCCACCATGAATAAATATCTAATGGAACAAAAAAAATAGAAACTAAAGTAACTAAAATGCCGACTAATCCACCTCTAGAAACACCACCACCAACAAAACCAATTATTACAATATGAGTAGGAACTGGTGCAACTAATAATTCTTCAATACTTTTTTGAAATTTTGCACCAAAAAAAGAAGAACAAACATTTGTATAAGCATTAGTAATTACTGACATCATAATCAAACCTGGTACAATAAATTGCATATAATTTACACCTTCCATATTTCCAATTTTTTCACCAATTAAGCTACCAAAAATAATAAAATATAGTGACATAGTAATAACAGGTGGTAATAAAGTTTGCACCCAAATTCTTGCAAAACGTGTTATTTCTTTAATCCATATGGTTTTCATTGCCACCCAATAAAGTTGAATCATCTATTATTTTCCTCTTTCTTTATGGATAAATGACGTTGTTTATTCATTAAACCAATAAATAATTCTTCTAAACGATTTACCTTATTACGCATACTATTTATCTTTATCCCTTGATTAGAAAATTGATGAAATAAATAATTCAATCCTTGATTTCGAAGTACATCTACCTCTAACGTTGAACTATCCATTAATCTAAATTTGTAATTATTTAATTTAGGTATAGGGCTATTTTGTGTTAAATCAAAAATAAATGTCTCCAATTCTAATTGATTTAATAATTTTTTCATACTAGTATTCTCAATTAATTGCCCATATTGAATAATACCAATATTGCGACATAATATTTCAGCTTCTTCTAAATAATGAGTTGTTAAAATAATAGTAGTGCCATGCTCATTTAAAGTTTTCAAAAAATCCCACATTAAACGACGTAATTCTATATCAACACCAGCAGTAGGTTCATCTAAAATTAGTAATTTTGGTTTATGCATTAATGCTCTGGCAATCATTAATCTTCTTTTCATCCCTCCAGATAAATCTCTGGCAGGATTATTACGTTTGTTCCATAAAGCTAATTGAGAAAGATAAAATTCTGCTCTAGATAAAGCTAGCGAACGTTGTAACCCATAATAACCAGCTTGGTTTAACACAATCTGTAATACTGTTTCAAATGGATTAAAATTAAATTCTTGAGGTACTAATCCTAACTGACGCTTTACATTCACTACATCATGATCAAGATCATGACCAAATACTCTTACTTTACCACTAGTTTTATTAATTAATGAACTAATAATACCAATTGTCGTTGATTTACCTGCACCATTAGGTCCTAATAAAGCATAAAAATCACCAACCTCAACTTGTAAATCAATTCCAATTAATGCTTTTATTCCACCAGGATAGTTTTTTGTAAGTCGTGATAACTCTAACGCATACATTATAGAAAACCTTTCATATATATTCCATATATGATAACAAATTATACAATAAGTAATTTTTTAAATTAAATTACAAACAATAATCATTAAATAAAAAATTAATTGATGTTATATATAATTATTATCACAGTTATTAATAATTAATTTATAGAAATTACAATAAAAAATAAAATAAATTAAATATATATAACTAATGAATTATTTTCATGAATTACTATTGTCTATTAAGATTTTATCGCAATGTAATTTCGAATGTTTTTTGAATCTTAAAAAAAATCATAAAACTCTCTTTTCATTAAATAATATAATCGATCTTATTAAGACAAGATGATTGATATCATCTATAAAATAATAAATTAATTAAAATTATATTAATTGATTTAATCATATAAACATATAATATATATAATAACTAATTAAATGAATAAAAAATAAAAATTAAAATATAAGTTTTTAATTACTAAAATAAGAAGAATATCATTATCTTTTATAAATATTTACAAAATCACATATCCAATATATGGTAAATGTCTGTATTGCTGTGCATGGTCAATACCATAACCGACAATAAATCTATCTTTAATGGTATAACCAATCCATTTAACAGATACTTCTACTTCACGTCTGGAAGGTTTATCTAACAATGTACAAATATCAAAAGATTTAGGACCACGTAAATTTAAAATTTCTTTAACTTTTTTTAATGTATAACCAGAATCAATTATATCTTCAACAACTAAAACATGTTTGCCACGAATATCTTCATCTAAATCTTTAATAATTTTTATATCTAGTGTAGAATTCATACCGTTGCCATAACTGGAAACTGTCATGAAATCAACTTCATGTGGAATATTAATTTCACGGCATAAGTCAGCCATAAAAATAAAAGATCCTTTTAAAAGACCTACTAAAACTAAATCATTTTCTATTGATTTATAATATTCAGTAATATCTTTTGCCATCTCATTAATACGTTGTTTAATATTTGCAGCTGAGATCATAACTTTTACTATTTGTTTCATAACTTAAAATATTCATGAAAATAAAAGCTATAGATTCTAACATAAGGATAATAAAGACGCGATAAAATTATATTTATTGATATATTAATTACAATAAAATTACTAATTAATTGACATTAAATTAATTAAAAATACACACGAAAACACATATAACTATATAACAAATATCGATTATAATTAGCTATCATTATCTAATTTTATTAGGACACTAAAATAGTAAATATAAATTTAATATATTATCTTTTACGAAATCTAAATTTTTATATTAGAGATAAAAAATAATGAAATTAATTTATATCTAAAATATATTTATATCTAAAATATAACATTATTTATTTTTACTAATACTATTTTAATTAGTTAAAATTATTGAATTTTTTATTTTATCAATTCATTTTAAATAAAATAATAATTTTTCTCAAATAAAACGATAAACTAAAATTTTAAAATTAATTATTTATTTTTATTATTACAATAAATCAAATATGCAGAACATTTTTCACTAAAAGTAGTATTAATTTTAATTACATAATCAATTTTAGTAAGTAACTATATCTTCTCTTACATTAGGTCAATATCAACTATTACTAAATTAAACAAAATTAGATAGAATTACAACTCTAGAATTTTCATTTTATATTGTAATTCTACAATTAGCTTTATTTGTTAATTGATATTATCATCAATTTTTTTTAATTAGTATAAATTTACTTAAATATTCCTATAATAAAATACCAAAATTATTTATAACTATACCAATAAATTAAATTTAACACTATAACTGGGACATTTTATATAAAATAAGTTGATTTCATTTTTTAAAAACTTATTATAAATTAATTTATGAATTCGGACACTACTAGAAGACTATCCTTTATATAATTTAATAAATTAATTTTTCATGGGTTCACAATGTTCTCTATCTAATATAATTTTAAAATCTACACGGAATTAGTTTATTTATAATATAAATAGTCACTAAAATATCTGCTTTAAAATTATAATAAAATATTGAAAATATCATTATTTTATAAAAATATCTTTAACTAATATCTACAAAAAAAATAATCTTATTATATTAAAAAATTATAAAAATCAATATTAAATAAATTTAAAGTAGAATTATATTAAAATAATATGTATTAGTACTAACTAATAAAACTATTAACTAACAAAACAAAACCCTGAATTTATATTATACTCAGGGTTTTATTAGTTAATGATTGAATAATGATATATAGGATTAATGAATTAAATTACATCATACTACCCATACCACCCATTCCACTATTCATACCGCCACCAGCACTTAGATCAGCTTTGTCTTCTTTTGGTAAATCAGTAACCATAGCTTCAGTTGTAATCATAAGACCAGCTATTGATGCTGCAAATTGCAAAGCAGAACGAGTAACTTTAGTTGGATCTAAAATACCCATATCTATCATATCGCCATATTCTTCTGTTGAAGCATTATAACCGTAATTATCTTTACCATATTTAACATTGTTGACAACAATAGCAGGTTCTTCTCCGGCATTCTCAACAATTTGTCTCATAGGTGCTTCCATTGCACGTAAAGCAATACGAATACCAACAGTTTGATCTTCATTGTCACCTCTCAACTTATCTAAAGCAGAAGCAACACGTACCAAAGCAATACCACCACCTGCAACAACACCTTCCTCTACTGCAGCTCTAGTTGCATGTAAAGCATCATCAACACGAGCACGTTTTTCTTTCATTTCAACTTCAGTTGCAGCACCTACTTTAATTACAGCAACTCCACCTGATAACTTAGCAATCCGTTCTTGCAATTTTTCCTTATCATAATCAGAAGTAGCCTCATCACGCTGCTGCGCTATTTGTTTGGAACGATTATTAATTTCATCTTTTGAACCTACCCCATCAATGATAGTAGTAGTATCTTTATTAATAACAATTCGTTTAGCTTGGCCTAAATCTTCTAAAGTTGATTTCTCTAACTCCATACCAATTTCTTCAGAAATAACAGTACCTTTAGTTAGAATAGCAATATCTTGCAACATAGCCTTACGGCGATCACCAAATCCAGGTGCTTTTACCGCAGCAACTTTTACTATACCACGCAAATTATTTACCACTAATGTAGCTAATGCTTCACCCTCAACATCTTCAGCGATAATCAATAAAGGTTTACCTGCCTTAGCAACAGCTTCTAGTATTGGTAATAGTTCACGGATATTAGACACTTTTTTATCTACTAAAAGTATATAAGGATTTTCTAATTCAGCAGAACCAATATCTGACTTATTAATAAAATAAGGAGATAAATAACCACGATCAAATTGCATTCCTTCAACTACCGCTAATTCATCTTCTAAACCAGAACCTTCTTCAACTGTAATAACACCTTCTTTACCAACTGCTTTCATCGCTTTAGCAATTAATGCACCTACAGTTTGATCTGAATTAGCTGAAATTTTACCAACTTGTTCAATTTCTTTATTGTCAGAACAAGGTTTGGATAAAACTTTTAATTCTTTAACTGCAGCAGTAACAGCTTTATCAATACCACGTTTTAAATCCATTGGATTCATACCTGCAGCAACAGCTTTTAAACCTTCACTAACAATAGATTGAGCAAGTACTGTTGCAGTAGTTGTACCATCACCTGCAGCATCATTAGCTTTCGAAGCTACTTCTTTTACCATCTGTGCACCCATATTTTCGAACTTATCTTCTAATTCAATTTCACGAGCTACAGATACACCATCTTTAGTAATTAAAGGTGCTCCAAAAGATTTATCTAAAATCACATTTCGTCCTTTAGGACCTAAAGTAACTTTAACCGCATCAGCAAGAATATTCACACCACGAAGCATTTTTGCCCGTGCATCAATTCCAAATTTTACATCTTTAGCTGCCATTGTTTTTTTCCTTTCTACATTCTTTCATTTCTGAAGATCTAACAGAGAAATTATTTTTCAATAATTGCCAAAATATCACTTTCTGACATAATTAATACTTCCTCATTATCAATCTTTTCTGTCTTCACACTATAGCCGTCGTTAAAAATAACGGTATCACCAATTTTTACATCTAATGGTTTACTTTCACCGTTTTCTAAAATGCGACCGTTACCAACAGCTAACACTTTACCTCTAGTTGATTTGCTAGCAGCAGATCCAGTAAGAACAATGCCACCAGTAGATTTAGATTCAACTTCTTCTCGCTTAATGATAACCCTATCATGTAATGGACGTATTTTCATTAATAGATCTCCTATAAAATAAAATCCATATTAAGGTAAATTACGGATATACTAGTAAATCTTATTTATAATTTAAGATTACTAAACTATATAATTAAGTGGGGGCAATTAAAATCAGTTCAAGGGGTAGATAAAAAAATTTTTTTATTTAACACAATGCTTAATAAATTGTACTTAATTATGATCTTTATTAAAAAATAAACCTTCATGTAAAATGTTATTAAATTCAAAAATCAGATTCTTTATATTGAATTCAATCTTTACAAGTATATCTTAATCTTAAAATAAATTAAAATTATTTTTATACTTAAAAACAAAAATAAATATAAAGCATTAACTTA
The DNA here is from genome assembly GCF_001534665.1 of Candidatus Arsenophonus lipoptenae. NCBI lineage: Bacteria > Pseudomonadati > Pseudomonadota > Gammaproteobacteria > Enterobacterales > Morganellaceae > Arsenophonus > Candidatus Arsenophonus lipoptenae. The sequence goes on from NZ_CP013920.1 coordinate 261,091, forward strand.
CTAAGTGTCTTTTTTTTGAACAAAAAAATAATAATAACAATGCACATTCCATATAAATCAGTACAAAACCTAGGTAAAATTAACAAAATTACAGCAATTAAAAAACTAAATTTTTAATCAATTTTATGACATGAAATTCATAGAAAATTAAAATTTTTATAGTAAAAAATACTATTTATCCTTTTTATTTTGAATAAAAATAATAAAAATTTATTTAAATAACTAAATACCTTTTATATTTAATTATTTATTTTTATTATTATAAAGAAATTATACTAAATTTACAGTAATCAATGTTACTTTATTACTTATTTTCATTAAAAAATACACTTCAATATAATACGTTCATTACATAATAAAGCAATCTAAATATTTCTTTAATTTTTCATATTTCACACATAAATAAAAATCAATTAATTATAAAGAATAATGATACACAATTTTATTATTTTTATTTATTTATTTATTAAATAAATTAACTAAACCATAATTAATTGTTCAAAATTAATCTTTTTAAAAGAATTTACTAATAATTTAGCACCTACTAAATTATTTTCTGATGAAATACCGACAGAAAAAATATTTGCTTTATTTAAGCCATCAATGCCTGCCTGTGAATCTTCAAATCCAATCGCTTCACTTGGTAATATATTAATTAAATTAGCTGCCATTAAAAAAATTTCAGGATTAGGTTTACTATTAGTCACAGAATAAGGATCAACAATAACATTAAAATAATCTTTGATATTCAATCTCTCTAAAATTAGAGTAGCATTTTTAGATGCCGAAGCTATAGCACAAGGTATTTTCTTTTTTCTAGTTTGTTTTATAAAATCTAGTACACCAGGAAAAATATCCCTTTTTGATAATTTACTAAGTAATTTAACATAATAATCATTCTTCTTAGCCATAAGAATATATTTTTCTGTAGTATTAAAAATTTTTTCTTTATCTCCATAAATTAAAATTTTTTCTAATGATTCAATTCTACTAATTCCTTTCAAGTTTTCATTAAATGAAATATCAAAATAAATATTAATTTGTTTAGCTAAATATTGCCATGCTTTAAAATGATAAAAGGTAGTATTCACTATAACACCATCAAGATCAAAAATCATTCCTTTCTTCATGCTAATAATTCCTTTTTATAAAAAATATTGGCATATTTACTTGCAGAAATATAATATCTATTATTACCTACTTGTATTTCAGTATCTTGATCACAATTAATAGATAATGTTTCATGAGTAATAAAAAATTGATAATGTATATCTACATGGTATAAATTAAATTGAAGATATTTCCAATGAATCGGTAATGAAGGGTTTATTATTAATATTGGTTGACGAATATCTACTCCACCATATGACATAATTGTCATGTTAAGAGTAGCTGCCATTACACCAGTATGAATACCTTCTGAAGTAGTTCCTCCTTGAATATCATTATAATCAGAAAATAAAGACGAACTATATAACTGCCATGATAAATCTGACATTTTAATGTTTTCAGCTAATAAAGCATGAACAATACGAGATAATGTGGAACCATGAGAAGTGCGAGAAAAATAATAAAAAAAATTTTTTTCCATATAATTATTAGGCATAGGATACTTCATATCTTTTAATAATTTTTTGACTTCATCTTGATGAAGATTATTAAATATCATAAGCAAATCTGCTTGTTTAGCTATTTTGTAATTATCTGGTGCTTTTCCTTCAGAACGTAATATTCTATCTAATCTAGAAATATTCTCGTATTTATTAATATATTTCTGCCAATCTATTTCTTTAAGTACAAAATAACCATCAAACTGTCCTATAATATTTTCATTATTAATTGAAATAGCTAAGTTTTCTCTGATAACTTTTAATTTTTCCCAAAAATCATTATTAATGCCTAATCTACTTATAATCTTATTTATATCTAATTCAAAAAAAGATAAAACTATCTTGTCAATTTGATTAAACAACCATGCTACCATCAAATTAGTATAAGCGTTATCTTTTAATCCTGCTTCTTTATTACCTAAACTATATTCATGAAATTCATCTGGTCCCATGATACCATTAATATGGTATCTATTTGTAATATCATCAAAAGTTGTTTTACTAATCCAAAACTTAGCAATCTCAAATAATAATTCTAATCCAAATTCAATCATAAAAGATTTATCACCTGTATTTAACCAATACAACCAAATATTATAAGCAATACTTAAAGAAATATGATATTGTAAATGACTATGATCTGGATTCCATTCTCCTGTAAGTGGATTTATATGCAATGTTTGAGTTTGCTCACTACCATCATATCCTGACTGCCAGGGAAACATGGCACCTTGATAACCTGCATTTTGAGCAGCTAATTTTGCAGTATTTAATCTACGATAACGATACATTAATAACTGACGAGCTGTTGTTGGATAATGCATAATATAAAATGGCAGAATAAATATCTCATCCCAAAAAATATGACCTCTGTAAGCTTCTCCATGTAATCCCCTAGCAGAAATTGAAACATCTAATTTATATTTACCATTAGTTAATGGAGAACAAGAAGACAAAAGATGATAAGTATTTAAACGCAATAATTTCTGCGTCATCATATCACCAGAAATAACAATATCACTTTCTAACCAAAGGGTTTTCCAAGCATTTATACTTTCTGCTAACTGAGTGGCGAAATTAGGCATTTGCCATGTATTAACATATTTCCAATCTTCTTTAAAAACAGTAGATATGGCAATAGCAACATTTTTTTCTAATTTATAATAAATACCTTCTACTGCAAGAAAACATATCATCTGTGTAATACAGTTACCATTTATTATTTTATTTTTTATATTTTCTTCTGAAAAAAAATCACCTATAATTTCTGTATAAATACCAATTCCTATTTTGCTTTGATTTGTTTCAGCTAATAAATAAGTTTTATTCCTATCAGCTATTAAATCTTTAATTTGATAATGATTAGAATTAAGAGAACGGTATCTTTCAACTCCATAATTAAAAGTTCCACCATCTGTTTTTGTACAAATAGTTATTTGATCGGTAAAATTTATAGGACAAAATTTATATTCAATACTATAATTAGTCATCCTAGCCATATTAACAAATTTTTTACTATCTATTTTTAAGCGCCTGCCATTTTCATCTTCAATCTGTAATTCACTAGATAAAATTCCTTTCATAAAATCCAAATGACGATAAAGAGATACAACCTTAAAATCAGTAAAATTAATAAATTTGCCATTACCAATACGTAACGAGATATATTGAGTATTAGGTGCATTAACAAAATCTTCGTTATTTATCTTATAACTATTAATAACAGAAATAGCTTGATTATACAGACCAGCCAAATAAGTTGCTGGATATGTATCATCACTAATTGTCATTTCAGGTAATGTACCTCGTAAACTTAAATATCCATTTGCTACGGTTAATAAAGATTCAGTAGTATATTCAGATATACCAGGATAATATCCACAATAATCTATACCACAACTAATTATGTCTTGTTTTTTTAAAAATGCATCTTTTAATGTTTCTTCACTATCATCAATTAAGATATCTGCCCTAATAAAAGGTATATTAAATATTTCATAAAAACATTTTTCTATGTCAATTACTTCTTTATGAGAAATTTCTATGCAAAAAGTTGAATAACAATTCAATGAATCTCCTTTTAATATTCCACCATTTATATTAGGAAAATCTACTTTAATTAATTTTATTAATTTTAATAGATCCAATTTATTAATTTTTCTATATCGTACTGAATAAGATTTATTGTTTATTTTAGTTTGATAAGCAATTAATTTCTCTGGTTTAAAAATAATATACAAATAATTCATATTTTAATTCGCTATTAAATAGATTATAAAAAAATAACTTCTTAATTAGAAATTAAAATTCCTTTTCTTTTTTGGTAACGATAAACAAATATAGTTAGAATAATTGGAATAATAATAGAAATTATTGTCGAAAAAAAATAAATTGGCCAATACATAGGTTTAATAGAAAGAAAAGCAGGTAGTCCACCAATACCAATACCATTTGAAAGTACATTAAAAAGACCACAAATAAAACCTGCACAAGAAGATCCTGCCATAGCACAAAATAAAGGAAATCGATAATAAAGATTTACGCTGTAAAGAGCAGGTTCAGTAACACCAAAATAAGCAGAAATAGCAGCTGGAATAGTTATTTCACGTTCATTTTCTTTACGACTAATAAGAATAATACCGACTACAGAAGAAGCTTGTGCTATATTAGCCAAAGCAATAATTGGCCAAATTGGTGTTCCTCCTTGAGATTGCATAATCTGTAAATCAATGGTTAATGTCGTATGGTGAAGACCACTAACAACTAATAAAGGATAAACAAAACCAAAAATAGCAGATCCAATTGGTGCAAAATTCCCAAACATGATAAATTTAATTATTACTGCTATTTCATTACCTATCATTCTACCTATTGGTCCTAGTATACCATGTGCAACAACAAGAGATATACTTAAAGTAATAATTGGAATAATAACTAATTTTAAATAATCTGGAATAAAACGACGCATAAATTTTTCAAACCATCCAAAAAACAAACCTGAAAAAATAGCAGGAATAATTTGAGCTTGATAACCTATTTTTTGGATAGCAAATAGACCAAAATCCCAAACATTTGGAGATTGATCAATTAAATTATAGGGATTCATTAGTTGCGGTGAAACTAATGTAATTCCAAGAATTATACCTAATATTGGTGTTCCACCTATTTTTTTTACAGTCGACCAGCAAATTGCAACTGGTAAAAAATGAAAAATAGCCTCACAAGGTAACCAAAGAAATTCATAAATTGGTTTTAATATAGGATAAAATTCTAATAATGATTTATTATCAATTATTGGAATTTCGCTAATAACATTTCTTAATCCTAATATTAACCCACCACAAATTAATGTAGGTAATAATGGAAAAAATATCTCAGATAAGTTACTGATTAAACATGTGATAAATTTAGAATATACTTTATTTGATATTTTATTGTTTTTATTATCATCAATTTTTAAAATATATTGTTGAATAGTTTTATAATATTTTTCTACATTTGTACCAATAATAATTTGTAACTGATCATCCTGATTAAAACAACCCTTAACTTCAGGTATTTTTTTTAAATCGTCTATCTTTACCTTTAGCTGATCATATAAAATAAAACGTAATCGTGTTAAACAATGAGTAATCTTGCTGATATTTTCTTTTCCACCAACCATAGAAATTATTTTTCTAACATTAACATGATTTATTGAAGTATCTTTTAACATAATTTTAAAATTATTATATGAATTTAATTAAATAAATAATAAAATATATAATTATTAATTATATGTTTTATAGAGATAAATCACAAAATAGATATATAAATACATTAATTATTTAAAAATATTATTAATTGGTAATTTAAATTTTATTTATTCATTTATTAATATTTAAATAAATAAAATTTAATATATACTTATTCAAAAAATTAATATACAATTAATGATATAAAAATTAATTATATATTAATAAATATTATAAATTAATAAATATTATAAATTTTTATATTCTTTAAAAGAAATAGTAAATGAAATAGTATATTAAAAATATAATATTTTTTAAAAAGTGCTAGTAATCAAATATAAATTGTAATATTTAAAAATAATTATTTAAAAATAATTTTAAAGCAAATGTGCAATAAAATAGTTCATACAAAATTAATACAAAAAACAAAATTATCTACAAAATATCATAAACATCACTATTTTAGTGTAGCCCCAATGCTGCATTTAACAGATCGTCATTGTCGATATTTTCATCGTTTATTAACTAAAAAAGCATTACTTTATACAGAAATGATAACAACCAATGCTATTATTTATGGTAAAAATAATTATTTAACGTATAATGAAGAAGAACATCCAATTGCATTACAATTAGGTGGTAATGAACCTAAAATTTTAGCTAATTGTGCAAAAATGGTACAAAAAGCTGGTTATGATGAAATAAATTTTAATATTGGCTGTCCATCAAAAAGAGCTCAAAATGGTCAATTTGGAGCTTATTTGATGCGTGAAAGCTCTCTAGTAGCTGATTGTATAAAATCAATGCAAGATGTGGTTACCATACCTATAACAATAAAAACAAGACTTGGAGTTGACAATGATGATAGTTACGAATTTTTAATTGATTTTATAGATAGGATTGTAACAAATAGTCAATGTCGTTTATTTATTATTCATGCTCGTAAAGCTTGGTTATCAGGATTAAATCCAAAGCAAAATCGAAAAATACCACCATTAAATTATTCATATGTTTATCAATTAAAAAAAGAATTTCCACAACTCACTATTATAATTAATGGAGGTATTAAAACCATTAATGAAGCTAATCAACATTTATATTATCTTGATGGTGTTATGATAGGTAGAGAAGCTTATCAAAATCCACAATTATTAATCAATGTTGATCTTAAAATTTTTAATAAAAATAATTTAATTATTAATCCAATTATCGCAGTACAAAAAATGTTTCCTTATATTGCAAGAGAATTAAAAAAGGGGACTTATTTACATCATATCACAAAACATATGTTAGGGATATTTCAATCTGTACCTGGTGCTTGTAAATGGAGACGTTATTTAAGTACCAATAGTTACAAAAAAGGAGCTGATATTTCTATAATTAAAAAAGCACTTGAGTTTATTATCAATAAAATTGATTATTTATAACCATCTCATAAATAAATAAAACACTTCTAATATAATTAGATTGTTATTAAAAATTTTATAATGATCATTAATACATTATGTACTTATATATAATAAAAATTATAATAACTTATATTTAAGTAACCACTTAATTTAATTAATAAAATCATATAAAATTTAAAAAAAACACATACAAAAAAAGAATATTAAGATAATATCTATAATATTAAATAACTAAAATTTCACTTAGTAAACATTAAATAACATATAATTATGAATTATCTATGTATCAATGTATTATATGGATAAATGGGATAAGTGATATGACAAATAATTATTATACAAAAACAGCATTCAAAGATCTTCAAATAGAAGAATTAAAAATTCCACCTCATTCCTTAGAAGCCGAACAATCTATACTAGGTGGATTAATGTTAGATAATAAATGTTGGGATACTATTTCAGAAAGAGTAAACAAAACAGATTTCTTTAGTCTACCACATCATACTATTTTTTCTGAAATGCAGTATTTACTTGATCAAAATAAACCAATTGATCTAATTACTTTATCTGAATCTCTAGAACAAAAAGGTAAATTAGATAGTGTTGGTGGATTTGCCTATTTGGCGGAATTAGTTAAAAACACTCCAAGTGCTGCTAATATAAATGCTTATGCAGATATTGTACGTGAGCGTGCTGTTATTAGAGATATGATAGCTGTAGCAAATGAAATAGCCGATGCCGGTTATAATCCTAAAGGTCGTAGCAGTGAAGAATTATTAGATATAGCTGAATCACGTGTTTTTCAAATTGCTGAAATTAGATCTAATAAAAATTATGGGCCAAAAGGAATTGAAGAAATTTTATCAGAAACAGTAGAAAAAATAGAAAAATTATACCAAAACCCTAATAATGGTATAACAGGTATATCTACAGGGTATCAAGATTTAGATAAAAAAACAGCTGGACTACAAAATTCTGATCTTATCATTATAGCAGCTAGACCTTCAATGGGTAAAACTACTTTTGCAATGAATTTATGTGAACACGCAGCAATGACAGAAGAAAAACCAGTATTAATTTTTAGTTTAGAAATGCCAGCTAATCAAATTATGATGCGTATGTTAGCTTCACTATCAAGGGTTAATCAAACACGTATTCGTACTGGTCAGCTTAATGATGAAGATTGGGCTCGTATCTCTAGTACAATGGGTCTGTTAATGAAAAAACATAATATTTATATTGACGACTCTGCTAGATTAACACCAACAGACATTCGTTCACGTGCTAGACGCATGTATCGTGAACATGAAGGTTTAAGTTTAATTATGATTGATTATCTTCAATTAATGCATGTCCCTTATATGTCTGATAATCGTACCCTTGAAATTGCAGAAATATCTCGTTCACTAAAATCATTAGCAAAAGAATTACAAATACCAGTTATCGCATTATCACAACTTAACCGTAGTCTAGAACAACGAGTAGATAAAAAACCAGTAAATTCAGATTTAAGAGAATCAGGTTCTATTGAACAAGATGCTGACTTAATTATGTTTATTTATCGAGATGAAATTTATCACGATAATTCAGATCTTAAAGGAATTGCAGAAATTATAATTGGCAAACAACGTAATGGCCCAACTGGGACAGTACGTCTAACTTTTAATGGACAATGGTCGCGTTTCGATAATTATGCTGGAATAAACTATAATAACAAATGATTTATATAAATTAATTCAAACTGAGAATACAATGAAATCGCCAGTTGCAGTTATTCATAGTAATGCTATACGCTACAATTTACTACAGATACGGAAAATTGTAGTTCATAGTCGTATAATGGCTATAATAAAAGCTAATGCCTATGGACATGGTTTATTAGAAATAGCTAAAATTCTTAAAGATTTAGCTGATGGTTTTGGAGTTGCTCGTATTAGTGAAGCAATAATGTTACGTAATAACGATATAACTAATCCAATCTTATTATTAGCTGGTTTTGTTAATATTAATGAATTACCTATTATCATTAAAAATGAAATTGACGTTGTTATACAAGACATTAAACAAATTGAAATTTTAGAAAAAATTAAATTGCAAAAGTTAATAAAAGTTTGGATGAAAATTGATACTGGTATGCATCGTTTAGGTTTTAGACCTGAGGAAGCAGAAATATTATATAAAAGATTAATAGAATGCAAAAATATTCAAAAACCTATTAATATTATTAGTCACTTTAGTATGAATGATAAACCAGGACTACACGATATTGCATTTCAACAATTAAATTGCTTTAACAATTTTATAAAAAATAAATTAGGTGAAAAATCAATTGCTTCATCTATAGGTATTTTATTATGGCAAATATCACATTTAGATTGGGTAAGACCTGGCATAATGATTTATGGTGCTTCACCACAAGAAGGAAAACAAGGGAAAGACTTTGGTCTACTACCAGCAATGACACTTAAATCTTATTTAATTGCTATTCGTAAACATAAAGCTGGAGAACCTATCGGTTATGGTGGTATTTGGATTAGTGATCATGATACAACCATTGGTATAGTAGCAATTGGTTATGGAGATGGTTATCCAAGTAATGCTCCATCTGGAACACCAATTTTAATAAATGGGCGCAAAGTTCCTATTGTTGGTAAGGTATCTATGGATATGACTTCAGTCAATTTAGGAATTAATAGTCATGATAAAGTTGGAGATGAAGCTATTATATGGGGAGACTTATTACCAGTTGAAGAAATTGCTAAACATACCGGGATAAGTCATTACGAATTATTAACAAAATTAACATCAAGAGTCCTGATAAAATATCAGGAATAGTAAACTTTATTAAAGTTATTTAAAGTACAACTATTGAATAATAATATTAAACATTTAATATTTTACTATATTTTTAATATTATCATTAATTGATTAACACTATAAACTAATAATTACTCTTTATTTTTCAGTTATACATAACCTTTTATAATTTTATTATAAATAATACACAGTTATTATACATTATTACTTATAAAATACAATTTATTATGTAAAATTTGATAAATTATTAATTAATTATATTACTAATTTAATTATTAAATAAATAATAAAACAAAAATATTTAACACGCTCTACAGGATTTGAACCTGTGACCTACGGCTTAGAAGGCCGTTGCTCTATCCAAACTGAGCTAAGAGCGCTTAAAAAAATTACTTAAAATATCTATCAAAATAGTTTTATTTAAATTATAAAAGAATTAAAAATTAAAACAATCTTTTTTTATATAGTGAAATACACTTCATATATTTTATCTGCTATACAAAACATAGTTTTATTTCTTTAAAAAAGAAATATTCAATAATCTTAATGGATTAAATAATAATGTCAGCAAAAATTATTGATGGAAAAATGATTTCTGAAATAATAAAACAAGAGATCATCAAAAAAGTTACATTAAGGCTTTCATTAGGTAAGAGAGCTCCAGGAATTGCAGTGATTTTAATCGGTAATCATCCAGCTTCAAAAATTTACGTAAATAGTAAAAGAAAAGCCTGTAAAGATGTTGGTTTTATTTCTTATTCCTATGATTTAACAGAAACTATTTTTGAATCTAAACTTTTAAAATTAATAGATAAACTTAATAAAGATAAAACTATTGATGGAATACTTATTCAATTACCATTACCTAAAAATATTAATTATATTAAGATACTAGAGCATATAGATCCAAATAAGGATGTTGATGGATTTCATCCCTATAATATAGGGCGTCTCTGTCAATGTGCTCCGAGATTACGTCCTTGTACCCCACTAGGTATTATTACATTACTTGAACGATATAAAATAAACTTGTTGGGTCTAAATGCTGTTATGATAGGAGATTCAAATATCGTAGGTCGTCCTATGGGGCTAGAATTATTACTTGCTGGTTGCATAACTACTATAGCTAATAAATTTAGCAAAAATTTACCAAAAATAATAAAACAGGCAGATTTACTTATTGTAGCTATTGGTAAACCAAATTTTATTCCTGGTAATTGGATAAAACCAGGTGCTATTGTTATAGATGTCGGGATAAATAGACTTAAAAATGGAAAATTAACAGGTGATATTTGTTATCTAGAAGCACAACAAAGAGCTAGTTGGATTACTCCTGTACCAGGTGGTATAGGCCCAATGACTGTAATAACACTAATGCAAAATACATTACAAGCTTGTGAGGAATATAATGACAGTTAAAATATCAAAATAAATCTTTGATATAAATTAAATTAAAAATTTAATACATTAAAAATGTAAAAACTACAATGGTTACTGTAAAGGTTACTGTAAAGTTTTAATATATTAATTATTATAAAATATATAAAATTAATAATTAATTATTTTTACTAAGGTAATGAACCTTTATAAATATTTTAATATACCATTTGAAATATCTTAGATTTCAGAATCTATGATATATATTTCTCATAAATTAAACTTAATATGTTTAATTTAGTATTTATATTACTAAATCACTTGTAAAAAATTAAAAATTAATTTTTTAGTGGTATTTTAAAAATAAATTAATATAGCCATCGTAATTATACTTATTATAAATAATAAGTAAAAATAATATTATTGACTTAAATTTTAATAAAGTAATATTTTTAAATTAAGTAGAATGAAAAAATACCCTTACTAAATATGAGTAAGTTAGTAACTTATAGTAACTAAAACTATAAATTTTGCTATATATCACTATGAATAATAGTGTATATTAATATTATCTAAAAGTTAATATATTGAATAATTTATTTAGCGCTTTAGAAAGTTAATTATCTTAAATTTATCGTTTGTAATAAATTTACATTTAAAATACAATAGTTAAACAACAATAAAATATGAATTTTTATAAAATTTTATTAAAAAATAAAATTTTTCTAAATTATCAAAAAGTACATAAAATTAATAAAATAAATCAAATAAAATAATTTTTATAATTATTTAATATATTCTAATTATATATTTAAATATATTTTTATTAAACTTTAAATGAGGGAATTTTGATGACTACATTTATTTCTAAAGCAATTGCTTCATCTGATAGTCAAGTACATGGAAATACATATTATTTGATTATCATGCTCGTTATTTTTGGATTAATTTTTTATTTTATGATTTTAAGACCACAACAAAACCGTGCTAAAGAGCATAAAAAGTTAATTAATTCTATTTCTAAAGGTGATGAAATACTGACAAATGGTGGTTTGATTGGTCGTGTCACTAAAATATCTGAAACAGATTATATTATTATTGCATTAAATGATACACTTGAAGTAAGCATAAAACGCAATTTTATTGCTGCTGTATTACCAAGAGGTACAATAAAATCTATTTAATTTTTGTTTTTTTTAGAAAGAGAATTTCTAGTGCTAAATCACTATCCTATATGGAAATATTTAATACTTATTTTTGTACTATTGATTAGTATAATATATACAATTCCAAATTTTTATGGAGAATATCCAGCTATCCAAATTACTGGATTAAAAGAAAATATTATCAATAAAAAAACTTTGAATTTAGTCGCTTCTTTTTTAAAGAAAGAAAAAATAATAAGTAAAGAAATTATATTAAAAAATGGTAAGATTTTTATTTGCTTCAATAATTCAGATACACAAATGCACGCATATGACGTTTTAACTGTAGGTTTAGGCAATAAATATATTGTAACATTAAATTTAATACCTGCTACCCCTAATTGGTTGCGTAAATTAAATAGTAAACCAATAAAATTAGGATTAGATTTACGTGGTGGTGTTCATTTTTTAATGGAAATAGATATGGATAAAATATTATCCAAAATACAAGAAAAAACTATAAATAGGTTAGTTAATGATTTACAAAAAAAAAGCATTAAATATTCTAATATATGTAAATTAGATAATTATAGTATTAGAATTATTTTTCTAAATAAAAATAGTTTTTTAAAAGCTAAATCTCATATAACAAAGCATTATGACGAATTAAATATTACCAATGATAGTAATAATATACTAAAAATAAGTATTACAGATAAAAAAATACGTGAGGTAAAGAATAATGTAATATCACAAAATATTAATATTATTCGTAATAGAATTAATCAATTAGGTATATTAGAAGCTTTGATTCATTATCAAGGATCTGATCGTATCGCAGTTGAAATGCCAGGAATTCAAGATATTGCACGAGCAAAAAATATTTTAGGAGCAACTGCAACACTAGAATTTCGTCTAATTAATAATAATATAGATCAATTTGCTATTATTAATAATAATATTCCTAATGATTCTGAAATAAAATATACTAAATATGGAGATCCTGTTGTTTTATATAAAAATGTTGTTTTAACAGGTGATCATATCACTGATGCGAAATTTAATTTCGACGAAATTGGTAACCCACAGGTTACCATTGATCTAGATAGTATTGGTGGATCTATTATGTACAAATTTACCCACGATAATCAAGATAAATGGATGGCAACTTTATTTGTTGAATATGAAGATATTGGTCATAAATATGATAATGGTCGAATTATTTTAACAAAAAGTGAAAAAATTATTAATATAGCTAAAATTTCTGGAGTTTTTGGTAATAAATTTCGTATAACTGGTATTAATGATCTACCAGAAGTTCGTCAATTATCTTTACTACTACGTGCTGGTACATTACTTGCACCACTTAAAATTGTTGAAGAACGTATCATTGGGCCAACATTAGGTTTAAAAAATATAAAAAAAGGAATACAAGCATCTTTAGCAGGTTTATTTACTTCTATTATATTTATGGTGCTTTACTATCGCAAATTCGGCTTCATCGCTAGTTCTGCATTATTAGCGAATTTAATTTTAGTCATTGGAATAATGTCTTTATTACCAGGAATGACTCTTACTATGCCTGGGATTGCAGGTATTATTTTAACACTTGCTATTGCTGTTGACGCTAATGTATTGATTAATGAACGTATTAAAGAAGAATTAAAAAATGGTCGTTCTATACAACAAGCGATACATAGAGGTTATAAAGGAGCATTGTCAAGTATATTAGATGCAAATTTAACTACTGTAATTACAATAACTATTTTGTATATAGTAGGAACTGGTGTAATTAAAAGTTTTGCCATTAGTACAGCAATTGGTATTATAACCTCTATGTTTAGTTCTATTATTGGAACACGTGCTATAGTAAATTTACTATATGGTGGGAAAAATATCAAAAAATTATCTATTTAAAGTTATCTATTAAAGGAAATTAATTTTAAGTGCAAAAATATAATATAGAACAATTGAATCATGGTCGTAAAGTAATTGATTTTATGTACTGGGACTATTTAGCTTTTTATATTTCAATTATATTATCTATTATTTCTATTACAATAATATTAACACAAGGATTTAACTGGGGGTTAGATTTTACAGGAGGGAATATTATTGAAATTACTCTAAGTAAACCTATAGAACTTGATAAAATTAGAAATTATTTAAATCAAAATGGATATAAAGATCCATTAATTCAAAATTTTGGAAATAGTAGAAATATTGTTATTAGATTAAGATTTTCTAAAGAAAATATAAATAAAGACATTAGTGAAAATATTATCACAATTATTAAAAAAAAAATTGATAATCAAGCGACACTGCAACGTATTGAATTTATTGGTCCTAATATTAGTAATGAATTAACACAAACAGGAATAATAGCAATCTTATCTTCTTTAATATCCGTTTTAATTTACGTTAGCATTCGTTTTGAGTGGAGGTTAGCTATTGGAGCAGTTATATCATTAATTCATGATTTAATTATTACATTAGGTGCTATATCTCTTTTTAAAATTGAAGTAGATATGACTATCCTTGCTTCATTAATGTCAGTTATAGGTTATTCTTTAAATGATAGCATTGTTGTATCAGATCGGATTCGAGAAAATTTCCTAACTATCCAGATAGGAACTACTTATGAAATCTTAAATGTTTCATTAACTCAAACATTAAGCAGAACACTCATTACATCAGGAACTTCATTATTAGTTATATTAATGTTATATTTTTTAGGTGGATTAGTTATGAAAGGGTTTTCATTAGTAATGATAATCGGTATTACCATTGGAACTTTTTCTTCAATTTATATATCTTCTACTTTAGCATTAAAGATGGGGATAAAACGAAAACATCTACTTTAAAAAAGTAACAATAAATATTGTTCTAATAATAGAATTTAATATTCTAACAATTAACTTCATTTAGCAATTGAAGTAATGTTAATAATAGGAATTTATTTAAAAACGTAATTTAAATTTTATCATCAAAATAGTTTAACTGATTACAAATACCATAAATAAATAATTTTTAATTATAATATTAAGATATGTAAAAAATTAAAAAAAGTCATCAAGTAATTATAATACAAACAATTATATATCAATACATCTATACATTTTATAACAAAAATGTTAAAAAATAGAAGTTTACTATATTAAAAATAATTTGTTTTGCAATTATGTTTATAAAACAAATTAGCTAAAACTAATTATAATTTTTACTTTAATAAAATATTACACTATTTCAATAACAATATTGTTAAATATAGGACTATTAAAAATAATGGTTGTAAATGATCAAAAATTCATGAACCATGCCTTATTTTTAGCAAAAAAAGGACGCTTTACAACATCACCTAATCCTAATGTAGGTTGTGTAATTGTATCTAATGGTATAATTGTAGGTGATGGTTTTCACAGTAAATCTGGAGCACCACATGCTGAAATTTATGCTTTGCAAAAAGCTGGCAAAAAAGCTAATGGAGGTACAGCTTATATAACGTTAGAACCATGTAGTCATTATGGAAAAACACCTCCTTGTGTAAATGCTCTAATAAATGCTGGCATTCGGCGTGTTGTTGTAGCGCTAAAAGATCCAAATCCTAATGTTTCTGGTCGTGGTTTAGTTCAATTACAAAAAGCTGGTATAGAAGTAGTATATGGGTTACTTATGGACAAAGCTGAACAGTTAAATTTAGGATTTTTAAAAAGGATGCGAACCGGATTTCCTTATGTTCAACTGAAATTAGCTACATCACTTGATGGCAAAACAGCTTTAGCATCAGGAGAAAGCAAATGGATTACTTCTCTTAATTCCAGAAAAGACGTTCAAAAACTTAGAGCTCAAGCAAGTGCTATTTTAACTACTAGTGTCACTGTTTTAGCTGATAATCCTATTTTAAATGTTCGTTGGACAGATTTCCCTAATAAACTGAAAAATATTTATCCAAAAAATAAAATTAGACAACCAATAAGAATTATTTTAGATAGCAAAAACCAAGTTAACCCTGAACATCTTATAACGCAAACAAACAGTCCATGTTGGCTTATCCGTCCTAATCCTATATTACAACATTGGTCTAATAATGTTGAACAAATAGTTATTCCAAAATATAAAAAAAGAATTAATTTAATTATTCTTATGATACAACTAGCTAAACGTGATATTAATTCAATTTTAGTAGAAAGTGGACCAACTCTTGCTAGTGCTTTATTAAAATTAGATTTAATAGATGAATTAATTATTTATATTTCCCCAAAAATTTTAGGAGAAAAAGCAAGAGAATTAATTAACATTCCAGAATTAAAAAAATTAAAAGATGCCCCTAAATTTAAATTTATTAATATTAAACTTCTTGGCCCTGATTTACGTGTTAAACTACGCCCATTGAGAAAATAATATATTTTATGTATTTTATAAACAATTATAATATAATACTCCAAATAACATAATCAAATTATTAAAATGATTGTAATATAAGTATATATATAATGAATATTATTGTTGATATTTAAGGAAAAACTATGAAAGTAATAAAATGTAAGCTAGTAGCATCCAAAGCTCGTGTAGCAATTATTGTTGCACGATTTAATAATTTTATAAACAATAGTCTTCTAGAAGGTGCTATTGATACTTTAGAACGTATTGGGCAAGTTACATCAGAAAATATTACTGTAGTTTGGATTCCTGGAGCTTATGAATTACCTTTATCAACTAAAATATTAGTAGAAACAAAAAAATATGATGCAATTATTGCACTTGCTAGTATAATACGTGGTGCTACGCAACATTTTAAATATATTGCAACTCAATGTAGTACTAGCATTACTGATATTTCTATAAAACATAATATTCCTGTTGCTTTTGGTGTATTAATGATAGATAATATAGAACAAGCTATTGAACGAGCAGGGACGAAGTTAGGCAATAAAGGTGTTGATGCTGCTTTAGCTGCATTAGAAATGATTAATGTTATTCAGGAGATAAAAACCTGACGTCTAAGGAGAATTTTGTGAAACCTACTGCTCGTCATCGTGCAAGAAAATGTGCTATTCAAGCTATTTATTCATGGCAATTATCAGGCAATAATATTACTAATGTAGAAATAGATTTTTTATTTGAACACGATATGTCAAATGTTGATGTAGTTTACTTTAGTGAATTATTAAAAGGGGTTTCAAACCATATATTAGACTTAGATAAAAAAATGGCTCCTTATCTTTCACGTCAAATTTGTGAACTAGATCAAATAGAAAAAGCAGTTTTACGTTTAGCAATGTTTGAACTATGCTATCGAGATGATATACCATATAAAGTTACAATTAATGAAGCTATCGAATTAGCAAAAATTTTTGGAGCCCAAGAAAGTTATAAGTTTATTAATGGTGCACTTGATAAGGTTGTTTCTACTGTATGCAATGCAAAGAATTAAATTAAAATATTAAATATTGTAATTTTACAATAAAATGATTATTTCAATATTTTAATCAGTTTGAAACTCAAAAACAAAATTATGATTTGTAGTGAATTTGATATCATCAATACTTATTTTAATTATAAACAGCAAAATAGAAATGATGTTAATATTGGTATCGGTGATGATTGTGCTTTAATAAATATTTCAGAAAAACAACAATTAGCAATCACTACAGATACACTAATTGCTGGAATTCATTTTTTTGATACTATTTCACCAGAAGATTTAGCTTACAAGTCTTTAGCTGTTAGTTTAAGTGATTTAGCTGCTATGGGTGCAGAGCCAACATGGATTTCTCTAGCATTAACATTACCAAATATTAATGAAGAATGGCTAGAAAGATTTAGTTTTATCTTATTTAAGCAACTAAATTGCTATGGAATACAACTTATTGGTGGGGATACAACAAAAGGTCCAATGAGTTTAACGTACACAGCTCATGGCTTAATTCCTATAGGAGAATCACTGACAAGAAATGGTGCCTGTAAAGGTGATTTGATTTATGTTACTGGAACATTAGGAGATAGTGCTGCAGGGCTTGCTATTTTAAAATCACATTTAACTGTTAATAATCCAAATGATCGTCATTGGTTAATTCAACGTCATTTAAGACCAGAACCAAAAATTGCACAAGGTAAAATGTTACGTAATATTGCTTCTTCAGCAATAGATATTTCTGATGGTTTAGTTTCTGATCTTAGTCATATTTTAAAGATTAGTGGTCATGGTGCTATAATTAAATTAAATTGGTTGCCTATATCTAGTGTATTATCTAGACAAGTTAGTTTAAAACAAGCATTAATTTCAGCTTTAAACGGTGGGGAGGATTATGAATTATGCTTTACTGTACCAAATATAAATCTTAGTATATTAGAATCCGTTATTATAAATAATAAAGAAAAATTTTACTGTATAGGTCAAATTACAAAAAAATCAGATGGAATTCGTTATTTTTATAACGACAAAGAAATATCATTTAATTTAGTAAAATTTGATCATTTTAATAATAATATTAATAATATTTATAATGACTAATTACAAATTTACATTAAAATTATCAAATCCTTATCATTTATTAGCTACTGGATTTGGTAGTGGATTATCACCTGTCATTCCTGGAACAATAGGATCACTAGCTGCTATTCCATGTTGGCTATTTATGCATAAAATATTTTCTGTTTTGGCATGTTGGTTTATTATATTATTTGGTTTTATAATTGGTATTATTGTTTGTCAACGGACATCAAATGATATAAAAATTTATGATCATAAAAGTATTGTTTGGGATGAATTTATTGGTATGTGGATAACATTAATGTATATACCTTTAAGCAACTGGAAATGGTTATTAATATCTTTTTTACTTTTCCGTTTTTTTGATATTTTAAAACCTTGGCCAATCATATGGTTTGATAGAAAAATTCATAAAGGAATTGGTATAATGTTAGACGATATAATCGCCTCTATTTTTGCAATTATTATTATGGAAATGTTTAAATATTGGTTTTTTTATTAAAAATCTTATTTACTTATCGAATAAATCACCGTTATATTCATAATAAATTTATTTTAAATAATAATTATTAATTGATTTAACTATACCATCTGTATTAAGTCCTAATTCAGCTCGTATTTCTTCCTGACTACCTTGAGAAATATAATAATCAGGCAACCCTAAATTAATTATAGGCATAATATTACTTACTTTTAATAAAAATTCATTTACACCACTACCAGCACCGCCCATAATAGCATTTTCTTCTAAAGTTACTAATAAGTTATGAGTTTTAGCAATATCTAATATTAATATTTCATCTAATGGTTTTACAAACCGCATATCTACTACAGTAGCATCAAGTATTTCTGCTGCTTTTATTGCTTCTATTAATAATGTCCCAAAATTCAAAATAGCAATTTTTTTTCCTTTACGTCTAATTAAACCCTTACCTATTGGAATTTTTACTAATGGTTGTAAAGTAGCACCAGAACCAATTCCTCTGGGATAACGAACAGCAACAGGACCACCCTGATAGTGATAACCAGAATGCAACATTTGACGACATTCGTTTTCATCACTAGGAGACATAATAATCATATCAGGTAAACAACGTAAAAATGACAAATCAAAAGCACCTTGATGTGTTGGTCCATCTGAACCAACAATTCCTGCTCTATCTATAGCAAATAAAATAGGTAATTTTTGAATAGCTACATCATGAATAACTTGATCATAAGCACGTTGTAAAAAAGTTGAATAAATTGCAACAACAGGCTTATAACCTCCAATAGCAAGACCAGCAGCAAAAGTAACTGCATGCTGTTCGGCAATAGCAACGTCAAAATATTGTTTAGGATATGTTTTAGAAAATTTAACCATTCCTGATCCTTCTCTCATAGCTGGGGTAATTGCTATTAATTTAGGATCATCAATTGCTTCTTGACACAACCAATCGCCAAAAATTTGCGAAAAAGTCAATTGTTTGTTATTGCTTTCAGGCAAAATAAAAGTTTCTGGATCAAATTTTGGTACAGCATGCCAATTAATGGGATCTTTTTCAGCGGGTTCATAACCCTTACCTTTTTTAGTTATAATATGTAAAAATTGAGGTCCTTTTAATTCACTCATATTTTTTAGTGTATGTATTAATGTGAATACATTATGTCCATCAATAGGTCCAATATAATTAAATCCTAATTCTTCAAACATAGTACTAGGTACTACCATTCCTTTAAGATATTCTTCTATTTTCTTTAATAATTTTTTAATTTGAGGAATATTAGAAAAAACTTTTTTCCCACTTTCACGTAAACTAGTATATAAATCTCCTGATAATAATTTTGCTAAACTATTATTTAGCGCTCCAACATTTTCTGAAATTGACATATCATTATCATTAAGTATTACTAGTATATCTTTATGAATATCACCAGCATGATTCATTGCTTCAAAAGCTAGTCCTGCAGTAATAGCACCATCACCAATAACACAAACAGTTTTACGATTTTTATTTTCATATTCTGCTGCTACAGCCATACCCAATCCAGCACTAATTGATGTTGATGAATGACCAACGCTCAAAATATCATATTCACTTTCTAATCGCCATGGAAATGGATGTAATCCATTTTTTTTTCGTATTGTATCAATACGATCTCTACGACCTGTTAATATTTTATGTGGATAAGCTTGATGACCTACATCCCAAATAAGATTATCAAATGGAGTTTTATATACATAATGCAAAGCTACAGTTAGTTCAATTACTCCTAATCCTGAAGCAAAATGTCCACTAGAACGACTAACACTATTTAATAAAAATTGTCGTAATTCTTCACATAATGTTGAAAGACTTTCCATTGGCAACAGTCGCAAATCTTCTGGTGTTTTTATTAACTCTAAAGTTGGATAAGAAATGATATTTACTCCTATTATTTTTTGTTTATATATAATGCTCATTATATAATAAGCATATTAAAGCTATAAATAAATAGATAAATTTTTAGATATATTCCTAATCTCAGTAAGATTTTTATCTTAAATCAAATGAATTAATTTTCTCTTTCGATAATAAAATGTGTTAAATTTTGCAAAGTTTTTGTATTTAGTCCATATTGTTTTTCTATAAAAAATAACGTGTTTAATGCTTGTTTGTATAATTTTTTTGCTTTTTTTTGTGCTTGTTCAAGACCTATTAATGATGGATAAGTATTTTTTTTATGTTTTTTATCAGATCCCTTATTTTTACCTAAAATATTCGTATCACCAGTAACATCAAGAATATCGTCTTGTACTTGAAATAATAATCCAATAGAATTAGCATAATTATCTAACAATGGTAATAAAATACAACCTTGTTTTCCAGCAGTAAGTGCGCTAATCCTAATAGATGCACGAATTAAAGATCCTGTTTTATGATGATGAATGGATTCAAGTGTTGTAAGATTAATATGTTGACCTCCTGATTCAATATCAAGAGCCTGACCTCCACACATTCCTGCTGCTCCAGTAGCAATAGCTAAATTAGCTATCATAGCAAGACGATTAGTATCACTAACATCTGGCATGGCAGAACGAGATAAAATATCAAAAGCAAGAGTTTGTAAAGCATCACCTGCTAAAATAGTATGCGCTTCACCAAAAGAAATATGACAAGTTGGTTGGCCACGACGTAAATTATCATTATCCATTGCAGGTAAGTCATCGTGAATTAATGAATAAGCATGAATACATTCAACAGCTGCAGCAGGAACGTCTAGATTTTCCACTGCAACATTTAACATATTACCTATAGCATAAACTAAAAAAGGTCTAAATCTTTTTCCTCCAAGTAATGTGCCATACTTCATAGCTGAAACAAGTTGACTTTTATTAAACGGAAGATTTTGAAATTGATTTAATAGTGTTTTATTAACCCTATCCTGAACCCATTGACGTTGATCTTTAAAAGAAAGAGCTACTATTTCAGACATAGTTTATTTCCAATGTAAAATTATCAATTTATCTATCATAATAGATATCGTAACACAGTTAATAAACATTATTTTATTTTTTCTTTTAATACATTACGTTGTAATGCCAAATCATTCTATTATTTTACCTAGTTATCTGAGATATATTAAAATTACTAGATTATTTATTAAATTAACCTAAATCTAGTAAAACAATTATTTAATATTTAATTAATTAAATATTAAATATAATAGCATTTTTACATTACAATTATATTTATATGTGTAATAGTTTTTGCTATTTTAATCTTATAGATGTATAAAAATTAATTTAACTTGTTTTCTAAAATTTATGTAACCAATTGATAAAAATAGAAAATATACTATATATAGTTTTATTAATTCATAATCATACTAACTTATAAAAATATTGTTTAAAAAACAGCAAAACAACTAAATTATTAATTATTTAATTTTAACATGCTTTTATGATTTATAATATTTATATAAATATTACATAAAATATAAAATGCTATTAATAATATAATAGTAATTATTTATTTTATATGAAATTATATTTAGATTAATGTACGATAAATTTTTAACAAAAAATAATTTTTACTATAATTACATGAAGTTATATATTATTATTAATCTTAATTATAATTCATATATAATATATAAATAAAATAACCTAATAACATCGCTGAATTAATACATAAATACATATATTTCTATATCGTAAAATACTTAAATACAGTTATTATGTAGTTATGATATATATAATAGATATAAACATCTATTGTGTGTAAATTTAATTTTATATATTCTTATAATATACAAAATAAAATATTTTATTTGTATGAGTTCTATAAATGTTGATTTATAATTAATTATTCATAAAATATGCAAGATCTTTTAAATGAGTACATAAATACAAATCCATAATTTATTATATTTTTAAATATATATTAAATATAAATAATAAATTACATTATAAAATAAATAATTTTCATTAATATCTTTATATTATTAAAATATAACTTATTAATATTTTTTTATCTTTAAAACTAAGGCTCATAAATACCATAAAATAGCAATCATTATTGAGCAAATATTATCATATATAAAATATATTACCTATTTTATAAATTCAAAAACAATCTTGATATTAAAGATACTATACAAAAAAATAATATTTTTATAAATTTTCTTAATCAGGCTGGTGTTTTGGATTTAGATAAAGAATCGATCTTATCGTTCATAAAATTACAAATAAACACAGTTAAATCAATTCAATATTGATATCAAAAAAATGTAATTTTAATAAAAAACACAAAAAAACAAACTAATAACTTGTCAGCTTCTCGTTTAAAAATTAAAAAATAAAATGATAAACTTGTACAAGTAATTGCGACGAATTAAAATAACATAGAAAAATAAAAAATTAAATATTTATATAAATAAAATAAGATTACACAATCTTATAGATTATAAAAAATAAATAACTTACAAATCACTTAAGAAAATTACTTTAGAAAAAGTATAAATTTTAGTCATTTAATTAAATTAAATAAAATATATGTAAAAAATTTTTTAATTCGTTGAAAAAAAAATCTAATTGTAATTGACAATTATGTGGAATTAATATAGCACAAATAGCCAATAAAATAGAAATAGTATATTCTCTCTTTTTATTAAAATCTTTTTTACTGCTTTTTAAAATAGGAAAGCAAAAATTAATTTTAGATGGCCATAAAAAAGGTATTCCCTTTGCAGTTAACATATCTGCAATTAAATGACTAAAATAACCTAATAAAAATGATTGAATTAGCGCATCAGAAAATAAGTAATTATTTTTGAGTTTATTGGACAATAAAATTATAACCACCCATGCACATAAACTATGAGTAAAACCACGATGACCGCATAAACGACATATAGGCACAGAAATAAAACGAAATAAACGACCAATATGAGATGATGGATGATCTATGTCCGGCAGTAAAGATCCAAATAATACACCTACCAACAAATGAATCCAATCACCATGTAAAAACTCTGTGATATTTATTAATTTACGAATAAGTATTAAACATGATAATGAAAATAGTAAATGCCCAGTTGCAGTCATAAAATATGATATCCAAAATATTTTTTATAAAATTTATGTTCTATAAATAATGTTTTAAATTAAAACATATTAATAATAAAAATATAATTTTTTATAGAAATATTATTTTAATGAATTTGATTTAAATGATATGTTGAGATGTTAATTCAATTAGAGTTTTTAACTTAAAATCTGCTAATGTCCACCTTGGATCAGTAAAAAAAATTTTTGGTGGTATTACTATGCTACGCATTCTAGCGGCTTTAACAGCAATCATTCCATGAAAAGAGTCCTCAAATGCAACACAATTAATTGGCTCAACATTTAATGTTTTGGCTGCTTGTAAATATACTTCGGGATGTGGTTTGCTATATGGTAATGTAAATGCCGATATTACAGCTGAAAAATATTCTCTAATATTAAACATGGCAAGTACTTTTTCTAATATTTTCGTTGGGGATGCTGAAGCCAAACCTATTTTTAAATTGTTATTTTTACATAATTCAAGTGCATAATGCACACCAGGTAATAATGGACGTTGTTCTTCTATAAGTTCAATAACACGTTTAACAATTTTTTCTTCAACTTCTTTTAAAGAAGTTCCTGGCCATGGAGCAGCTAAATACCATAATTGTACAACTTGATTAATACGTAATCCTAACGTATCAGGCAGTTGATTAGCTATTTGAGTATCAACACCAAGTTGGCTAAAAACTTCTTTTTCTGCTTGACTCCAAAGAGGTTCTGAATTAATTAATAATCCATCCATGTCAAAAATAGCAGCTTTTATAGATAATTTATGGAACATTAAAACAACTCTCCTATGATTAATTAAATGTTTCTTTATTGTAAATCAATAAAGAAACATTTAATTTTAATATATAATAATTTTTTTACTTTTGATAAAAACAAAAATATAAATTATTTGTAAATTTTAATTAATAAAATTTCTTCTTGAAAGAACTAAAAAATTAGCAATTATATATTTATTACATAAAAAATCTGAATTTCAACAATACAATCTAGTTTAATTAAACGAAATAAAAAATTAACTAAATTTAACAAAATTAGTAAATAAAATTTCTAAATATTAATTTATAAATTAATGCATTTAATTATATTGGAATAATTATTAAAAATTATTTTTGTATAAATTTATAAATAATTCATAATCTTATCTTTTAAAATTTTCTTAATTTCTTATAAATTTTATCAAAAAATAAATCAAGATTTTTTTAAATAAAAATAATGTTTTCTTTTACTAATATAGCTATAAACTAATGCAAAAATAACAAAAATAGCTTGAGCTAAGACAATGCATGGTCCTGTAGCAGCATCAATGTAAAAACTTACAATAGTACCTATTAAAGATGCTATTATAGAAGAAATAACTGCCACTATTAACATTCTATTAAAATCTTTACATAATATAAAAGCAATAATACCAGGAGAGATGAGCATATTAATCACCAAAACTATCCCTACTACTTGCAATGATGCAACAATAGTTAAAGATAATAAAGAAAGTAATCCATAATGTAAAAATTTAACTGGTAATCCAATTACTTTTTCTTGATTAGGATCAAAGCAATAAAGCAAAAAATCTTTATATTTTAGTAAAATTATTATTATAGTAATAATTGAAATCCAAAGTATTTGTTGAAATTCTGATGTGGTTATACCAAGTATATTACCAAATAAAATATGCGTAAAATGTTGATCTGTACTAACACAAGTTAGTAGAACTAAACCAAAAGCAAACATACCAGAAAAAACAATACCCATTATTGTATCTTCTTTTATACGACTATTTTCTTGTAAATAACCTGTCGCAAGAGCACAAAAAATTCCTGATAAGAAAGCACCAATTGTTAAAGGAATGCCAATAATAAAAGCTATTATAATACCTGGTAATACAGCATGAGAAATTGCATCACCCATTAATGACCAATTTTTAAGTATCAAAAAACATGATAAAATAGCACACACTGCTCCAATAACTAAGGAAGTAATAATAGCTTTTTGCATAAAAGGAAAAATAAAAGGTGTTATTAACAATTTCATAAAATTATTTTCATTATAAGTATTAAATATCTCTTGCTCTAACCTTTTTCATATATAATCTTGAATTAATTCTTTTTCGATAAAAATATAATCCATATTTAGGTGCAAATAAAAACACAAAAAGAAAAATTAATGTCTGAAAACTAACTATAACACCACCAATAGAACAATTGATAAAATAACTAAAATAAGTACCAAAAAAACTAGAAAAAAATCCTATCAGCACTGCAATAATAAATAAATGTCTAAATCTATCTGTAAGCAAATAAGCTATAGCACCTGGTGTTATGACCATTGCAATAACAAGTATAGCTCCAACTGCTTGTAAAGCGGCAACAGTACATGCACTTAACAAAGTAAAAAAAATAGTTTTTAATTTTAAAGGATTTAATCCAATTGAAATAGCATGATTTATATCAAAAAATACAAGTAATAAATCTTTCCATATAAACAAAAGTGTAAAAAAAGAAATAGTAACAATAATTTCTACTTGTAATAGATCTTCATCTACAATACTTAAAATATTACCAAATATCATACTTTGTATATTTATTGAAGTAGGATTTAATGAGATTAATAACAATCCAATCGCAAAAAATGTAGAAAAAATAAAACCAATTATTACATCCTCTTTTAATTTTGAAATATGACGAATTAATGTCATAGATAATGCAGCTAAAATACCTGCAAAAAAAGCACCTATAGAATAAGGAAGATTGAGTGCATATGCACCAGCAACACCAGGAATAACAGAATGAGAAATAGCATCACCCATTAATGACCATCCATTTAATACTAAATAAACAGAAAGAAAAGCACAAATACTTCCAACAATAGAACTAACTAAAATTGCTTTAATCATATAATCATATTTAAATGGCTCCATTAATATATCCAACATACTTTTATTCCTATTAACTATATTTATTTATAATTAAAATACAAAATAACATAGATCTTTCATTTAAATAAATTTTAATGTCAAAACGACTCAATACAACAATTACCAAAAGCTAATTGGATATTTTCACTAGTAAATGTTGTTTTAATAGGTCCACTAGCGAGTATTGTTCTATTAATCAAAATCACTTGATCACAAAACTTAGGTACACTACTTAAATCATGAGTAGAGATTAAAATTAAATAACCAAGATTACGCAATGATAGTAATAATTCAATAATTGTACTTTCTGTTTTTATATCTACACCCGTAAATGGCTCATCAAGTAGGAGAACTTTTCCTTCTTGAGCTAGTGCACGTGCAAAAAAAACTCTTTTTTTTTGACCACCAGAAAGTTCACCTATTTGCCTGTGTTTTAAACCTAGAAGATCAACACATTCTAGTGCATTATTAACAATTTCTTTATCTTTTTTGCTTGGAATACGCAAAATGCCCATTTTACCATAACGACCCATCATAACTACATCAGAGACTAAGATTGGAAAATTCCAGTCAATTGCTTCTGTTTGAGGTACATAAGCAATAATATTTGCTTTAAGTGCTATTTTAATAGTAGTATTATTTAATGTTATATTACCTTTTGTTGGTATAACTAAACCCATAATAGTTTTAAATAAAGTTGATTTACCGCTACCATTAACTCCTAAAAGACCACAAATTGATCCACCAATAACATTAAAACTAGAATTATAAATAGCGGTATATCCATTACTATATATAACAGTAATATTATCAACAACTAAATTAGGGGTTGTTTGAAAAAAATATTTTTTCATATTATGTACCAAACCCTTTAGCAATAGTATCAATTGTAGTTTTTAATAATTCTATATAAGTAGGAACTGGTCCTTCAGATGTAGATAAAGAATCAACATAAAGCACGCCACCATATTTAGCCCCTGTTTCTTTACTAACTTGTTTTGCTGGTTTATCAGAAACAGTGCTTTCACTAAATACTACTGGAATATGGTATTTTTTTACAATATTAATTACTTTACTAACTTGTTTAGGTGAACCTTGTTCTTCTACATTAATTGGCCATAAATAAACTTCTTGAAAACCATAATCTTTAGCTAAATAACTAAAGGCACCTTCACTAGTTACTAACCAACGTTTTTGTAATGGTATTTGTTCTAATCTTTTTCGCAATTGTATATCTATTTTATTAATTTTATTATAATATATTTTAGCATTTTTATTATAAACATTTGCATTTTTAGGGTCATATTTTACAAGTGCTGCTCGTATATTTTCTATATATATATATATATTTTTTGCAGACATCCAAGCATGAGGATTAGGATTACCTTTATATTCACCTTCTTGAATTGGTATAGGCTTTATACCCTTAGTGACAATAATAATAGGAATATGTTTAAAATCATCAAAAAAACGATGAAACCATATTTCAAGACCTAATCCATTCCATAAAATTAAATCAGCATTATGTAATTTTAATATATCTTTTGGGGTTGGTTGGTATCCATGAATTTCTGCACCAACTTTAGTAATAGACTGGACATTAGCAGCATTACCAGCAATATTTTTTACTATATCTTGAATAATAGTAAAAGTAGTAACAACAGTAATTTTTTTTGCATATGTAATTGGATTAATAAGAAGAATAAACACAACAATCTTGAAAAGATTAATAAAAAAATTTATTGGATACTTAGATAAAAAAATATTTTTTTTATACATAAATGTTACCTAACCTAAAATTTATTTAATGAGAATCATTATCAATTATATAAAAAAATGTCAAGGTAATTTGATTCATTATTATAAATGATTAATATAATTAAATTATATGCTATTTAATTTAAAGTTAAATTAAATAATCTTTAATTCTAAAAGAGAAGATTAAGATAAAGAAAATAAGCAACAATCATATTTATGGAATAAATTCCATGAAATTATAAAATTGTTATAAATATTAACTTTCATTATAACTTATTTAATGTGATCATATAAAATTTAATCTAAAACAAATAAACTTAATTAAGTAAAATAAGTTTAAATTAGGATTAAGCAATAACAAACAATAATAATAGATAAATAAATAAAAAATTTAAGTAAACATTTTTTAAAAATTTAAAAACATTAACATAATATTTTATCTTATATAAATATTTTATTATAATAAAACGATCTAATTTTATCAAAAAAATTCTTAAAATGATATGACTAAAACATTACTTACTTAATACTATAATTATAGTAATAATAGTAATATATTTAATTATTTATAATTAATTCATTAAAAATTAATTACTGAAAATCTATAAAACATAATACTCATATAAAAATATTTTTATGATAAATTTATCTTCTACTAATATAGTTTATACCGAAATTTTAAATTTACTAAAATTTAATTATTAATATAATTTTATAATTACAAATATTATATAATTAATTTTTTATCTAATTAATAAAAACTTAAAATTTTATAATCTAATATAAATATTATATCTATATTTTTATTAACATTATAAAATAATAAATTAAAAACATTACTTAATATAGATACAGTATAATTTATAAAAAATTTGCATATCATATGTTAATGATATACTTGATTATAAATTTAGTAATTAAAATAAGGATTTTTAATGCCAGTTATCACTTTTCCTGATGGAAGTTTACGTAAATATCAAAATGCTGTTTCAGTAAAAGATATTATAAAGGATATTAATTCAAATCTTATAAATGACTGTATAGCAGGTAAGATTAATGGTCAACTTATTGATATAAGTGATATAATTAACAATGATGTTAAATTAGATTTTATTACTAATAAAGATATAGATGGATTAAAAATTATTCGTCACTCATGTGCACATTTACTTGGTCATGCAATAAAACAATTATGGCCAACAACTAAGATGGTAATTGGGCCTATTATTGAAAACGGTTTCTATTATGACATTGATCTTGCATATAACTTAACAAAAGAAGATTTAAATAAAATTGAACAAAGAATGCATCAACTTGCTAAAAAAAATTACGATGTTATTAAAAAACTAGTAAGTTGGCAAGAAGCAAAAGATACTTTTATTTTACGTGGAGAAGATTATAAAATTCAAATTTTAAATGAAAATATTAACAAAGATGATCATCTTGGACTTTATTATCATGAAGAATATATTGATATGTGTCGTGGGCCTCATGTACCTAATATGCGTTTTTGTCATTATTTTAAACTACAAAAAGTTTCCGGTGCATATTGGCGAGGTAATAGTAATAACAAAATGTTACAAAGAATTTATGGAACAGCTTGGGCTAATAAAAAACAATTAACTAGCTATTTATTACGTTTAAAAGAAGCAATTAAACGAGATCATCGTATTATAGGTAAACAACTTAATCTTTATCATATGCAAGAAGAAGCGCCAGGTATGGTATTTTGGCATAATTATGGCTGGATAATATTTCGTGAATTGGAAACTTTTATTCGAAATAAACTAAATGAATATCAATACCAAGAAGTAAAAAGTTCATTATTTATGGATCGTATTATTTGGGAAAAAACAGGTCATTGGGAAAATTACAAAGAAAATATATTTACCATATCATCGGAAAATAGAGATTTTTGCATAAAGCCAATGAATTGTCCTGGGCATGTGCAAATATTTAATCGATCTATAAAGTCTTATCGTGATTTACCATTACGGATTGCAGAATTTGGTAGTTGTCACCGTAATGAACCAACCGGTGCACTACATGGTTTAATGAGAGTGCGTAGTTTTACACAAGATGATGCTCATATTTTTTGTACTGAAGATCAAATATTAGATGAAGTAAAAAATTGTATCAAAATGATTTATGATGTTTATTCAATATTTGGTTTTCAAAAAATCACTATTAAATTATCGACCAGGCCAAAAAATAGTATAGGTACTGATATACAATGGAATATTGCAGAAAATAGACTTGCTAAAGCACTGGAAAATCTTAAATTTGATTACCAACCAGGAGAAGGGGCATTTTATGGACCAAAAATTGAATTTACTTTGTATGATTGTTTGGAGCGAGCTTGGCAATGTGGTACTGTACAACTTGACTTTTCATTACCTATTCGTTTAAATGCTTTTTATATCAATGAAAATAACAAACGACAAGTACCAGTAATGATTCATCGTGCTATCTTAGGATCAATGGAACGTTTTATTGGAATTTTAATAGAACATTACGCAGGGTTTTTCCCAACTTGGTTAGCCCCTTTACAAATAGTTATTATAAATATAACAGATTCACAAATTGATTTTGTAAAAAAAATAGTAAAAAAATTGGCTAATTTAGGTATTCGTGTAAAAGCAGACTTGAGAAACGAAAAAATAGGATTTAAAATACGTGAGCATACATTAAAACGTGTTCCTTATATGTTAATTTGTGGAGAAAAAGAAGTTGAATCACATCAAGTATCAGTTAGAACTAATAAAGGGAAAAATTTAGGAACATTCAATATCATGGAATTTATAAAAAAAGTACTCAATGAAATTCGTACTCGTAGTATTTATCAATCTGAGGAATAATGTAATTAAGGGTGGAAAAAAATCAAATGATACGTCAGAATCGTATTAATACAGAAATTCGTGCTTCTGAAGTTCGTTTAACTGGTTTAAATGGTGATCAAATTGGTATTATCAGTCTTAAAGAAGCTCTAAAAAAAGCTGCAGAAGCTGGTGTTGATCTGGTAGAAATTAGTGCAAATGCTGAACCACCTGTTTGTCGAATAATGGATTATGGTAAATTTATATATGAAAAAAATAAATTTCTTAAAGAACAGAAAAAGAAACAAAGAATTATTCAGGTAAAAGAAATTAAATTTAGACCTAGTACAGATGAAGGAGATTATCAAGTTAAACTACGTAATCTAATTAGATTTTTAAAAGATGGGGATAAAACTAGAATTACATTAAGATTTCGAGGACGTGAATTAGCACATCAACAAATAGGTATTGATATGCTTAATCGTATCAAAATTGATTTGGAAAAAATATCAATAGTCGAATCTTTTCCAAATAAAATAGAAGGTCGTCAAATGGTTATGGTACTTGCACCTAAAAAAATATTTAAGCAAAATAATTAGTTTTTATTTAATTTTAATAAAAAAATCAAAGTTGATTATTTATACTTTTACCATACGAAGTGGATATTAAAATGCCAAAAATAAAAACAGTACGTAGTGCAGCAAAACGATTTAAAAAAACTAGTAATGGCCATTTTAAGCGTAAGCAAGCTAATCTTAGACATATTTTAACTAAAAAATCAACTAAGCGTAAGCGTCATTTAAGACCAAAAACTATAGTTTCTAAAGGAGATTTTTGTGCAGTATCTAGTTGCCTACCATACGAATAACAAAAAAAATTTAACTTTTTAAAATAGTATTCTAAGTCATAGGAGAGATATATGGCTCGCATAAAGCGAGGAGTCGTTGCACATGCACGTCATAAAAAAATATTAAAACAAGCAAGGGGTTTTTATGGGGCACGTTCACGCGCCTACCGTGTTGCTTTTCAAGCAGTTATTAAAGCTGGGCAATATGCTTATCGTGACCGACGACAACGAAAACGTCAATTTCGTCAGTTATGGATTATACGAATTAATGCTGCTGCTCGTCAACATGGTTTATCATATAGTAATTTTATTAGTGGTTTGAAGAAATTTTCAATTATATTAGATCGCAAAATTTTATCTGATATTGCTGTTTTTGATAAAGCAACTTTTGCATCCTTGGTTGATAAAATAAAGTAATATAAAAAAATATCTTTTTTTAATTAATTATGTTTTAAAATTAATTATTTGTTATAAAATAAAAATTTATTATATCAATTTAACACCATATTTATTGGCTTTTACGTATTTAAAAATCTAAAAACTAATAAAAGCCTCCTTTTGGAGGCTTTTATATTAAGCATAAGAAAAATAATTAATAATTATTAGATTTAAAAGAGGATATTCATGCTACATCTAGTAAAATTGGTTGCACAAGCAAAAACAGCCATCGCAAAAGCTCAAGATGTTGCTACATTAAATTCAATAAAAGTTGAATTTTTAGGCAAAAAAGGTCATATCAAAATATATATGTTAAAATTACATAATTTTACAGTAGAAAAACGCCCTATAATGGGAAAAGCAATTAATCAGGCCAAAAAAAATATTCAAAATTTATTAAATATACGTCAAGAACAATTAAAAAATATAATTTTATCTGATAAATTGCAAAAAGAAACAATAGATATTTCATTACCAGGTAGACAAACTGAAGTAGGTAATCTTCATCCAATAACACGTACAATTGATAGAATAGAGAAATTCTTTAGAGCACTGGGTTTTTCTATTGTTTACGGTCCTGAAATAGAAGATAATTATCATAATTTTGATGCTTTAAATATTCCAGATTATCATCCATCTAGAAATATCCATGATACTTTCTGGTTTGATACTAATCGTTTATTACGTACACAAACCTCTAGTGTTCAAATTAGAAGTATGAAAGGAAAACAACCCCCAATTCGTATTATTGCACCTGGTAGGGTCTATAGAAACGATTTCGATAAAACACATACACCAATGTTTCATCAAACTGAAGGCCTAATTGTTGATCAACATGTCAAATTTACTAATTTAAAAAGTATATTATACGACTTTTTAAATTATTTTTTTGAAACTAAAATATGTATTCGTTTTCGTCCATCATATTTTCCATTCACTAAACTTTCAGCTGAAATAGACGTAATGCATAAAAATGATAAATGGTTAGAAATATTAGGTTGTGGCATGATCCATCCAAATGTCTTAAATAATGTAGGTATTAATCCTAATTTATATTCTGGTTTTGCATTTGGTATAGGGATGGAACGTTTAACCATGTTACGTTATGAAGTAACAGATTTACGTGCATTTTTTCAAAATGATCTTCGTTTTCTAAAACAATTTAGATAGATAGGATTATTAAATGAAATTAAGTGAATTTTGGCTACGAGAATGGGTAAACCCAACAATAAGTAGTGTAGATTTATCAAAACAAATGACTATGGCAGGCCTTGAAATTGATAATATTAAACCTGTTTCTGGTCAATTTCAAGATGTGTTAATAGGTGAAATTATTAAATGTGTTCAACATCCTAATAATAAAAAATTATTTATAACAAAAATTAATATTGGTACCAAAAAATTACTCAATATTATATGTGGAGATATAAAGTGTCGTAAAGGATTAAAAGTAGCAGTAGCAATATTAGGAGCAGTTTTATCAAATAATTTCAAAATAAAAGTAATGAAAGTACTTGGTGAATATTCTGAAGGTATACTATGTTCATATGCTGATCTCGGTATTTATGATAATAATCATGGTATTATTGAACTACCACATACTGCACCTATCGGGACAGATATTCGTAATTACTTAAAATTAAATGATAATATTTTTGAAGTTAATTTAACACCAAATCGCGCTGATTGTTTAAGTATTTTAGGTATCTCTAGAGAGATTGCAGCCATAAATAATATTAAAATGAATACACTAAAAATTAAACCAGTTAAAAGTAATGATAATATTGTTTTTCCGATTCGTATAGAAGCATTTATAGAATGCCCTCGTTTTTTAGGAAGAGTAATAAATGGTATTGATATGACAGTACAAACTCCTATTTGGATGAAAGAAAAATTACGTCGTAGTGGATTTAATCCCATTGATCCTGTAGTTGATATTATCAATTTTGTATTATTAGAATTAGGTCAACCATTACATGTTTATGATCTTGATCATTTAAATAAAACTATTATTGTTAGAATGGCTAAAAAAAATGAAATATTAATTTTACTTGATGGTAAAAAATTAAATTTAAAACAAAATACGTTAATTATTGCTGATGAAAAAAATGTTTTAGGAATTGCAGGTATTTTTGTAGGTAAACATGCAAAAATAAATCAAAAGACTACTAATATATTATTAGATAGCGCTTTTTTTAATCCACTAACAATTTCTTTCTGGGCACGTTATTATGGTTTTCATACTGAATCCTCACACCGTTTTGAACGTGGAGTTGATCCTCAAATGCAATATATAGCTATGGAGAGAGCAAGTAAATTAATTTTTGAAATTTGTGGTGGTATAGTTGGTAATATTGTTGATATTAGTCATATAAATCATTTGCCTAAAGTAATAACTTTAACTTTAACTAGAAAAAAACTTGATCTTTTAATTGGCCATAAGATTCCAGATACTAACGTTACTCAAATTCTTCAACGATTAGGATTTCATGTAATTAATGAAAAAGAAAATTGGAAAGTAATTACCCCATCTTGGAGATTTGATATAAAAATTGAAGAAGATCTAATTGAAGAAGTAACTAGGATATATGGGTATAATAATATACCACATGTACCGTTAAATGTAGATTTAATTAGACCTTATGATCATGAATCAAATTTATCATTAAAACGTGTAAAAACATTACTAATTGATCGTGGTTATAATGAAGTAATTACCTATAGTTTTGTAAATCCTAAAATGCAATTATTATTATATCCAAATTCTGACATGTTAATTTTACCTAATCCAATATCATCTGATATGTCAGTTATGAGACTTTCTCTTTTACCAGGATTATTAAATACAGTAATTTATAATCAAAATCATCAACAAAATCGTATTCGAATATTTGAAACTGGATTACGATTTATACCTGATGTATTAGCAGAATATGGCATTAGGCAAGAATTAATTTTAGCAGGTTTGATTACAGGAAAACGATATATAGAGCACTGGGCGCAAGAAAAGAGAGAAGTTGATTTTTTTGATATAAAAGGTGATGTTGAATCAATATTAAAATTAACTGGCAAATTAAATAATATTTTTTACAAATCTTATTCTAATTCTATATTACATCCAGGACAAAGTGCTAAAATTTATCTTAAAAATAGTTATATCGGATACGTAGGTGTCATTCATCCTAAAATAAATAATAAATTAAATTTATATAATAGAATACTAGTTTTTGAATTACTGTGGAATAAAATTCAAGACCGTATTATTCCTAAAGCAAATATAATTTCACGTTTCCCAGCTAATCGCCGAGATATTGCTATTATAATACCAGAATGGATTCCGGCAGCAGACGTATTAGAAGAATGCAAAAAAATTATTGTAAATCATATAGTTAGCATAAACTTATTTGACGTTTATTGTGGCAATAGTATAGCAAAAGGTTATAAAAGTCTCGCTATTAGTTTTATATTACAGGACACAGAACGCACTTTAGAAGAAAAAGAAATTAACGCAACTATTGATAAATATGTTGATGCATTAAAACGGCGATTTCAAGCCTCTTTGAGGAAATAAATATATGGCGCTTACAAAAGCTGTAATATCAGAAAATTTAAGCAAAAACCTAGGTATAAGCAAATGTGATGCTAGAAAACTAGTTGAACTTTTTTTCGAGGAAATTCGGCTTTCATTAGAAAATGGAGAGCAGATAAAATTATCAGGATTCGGTAATTTTGAACTGCATGATAAAAATCAACGTCCGGGTAGAAATCCTAAAACTGGAGAAGATATTCCAATTGCTGCAAGAAGGGTAGTTACTTTTCGTCCAGGACAAAAATTAAAAGGTAGGATTAAAAATATAAATTTTCAGGAAACATAAAAATTATCAAAAAGGCCGCTAAAATGCGGCTTTTAGTTATAATTAAAAAATTAAATATTTTCAAATATCTAAGAATATTTATAAAAAATTTATAAATAAAATATTTACTAAGATTTTACATATACCTTAAATATAACTTATATACTAAAATTTCAAATACTAAATATTAGATGTTATTTTTAAATATTTATTTATAGTATAAATTAATTACATAAAATATAATTTTTACTAAAATGATTTCATATTGCATTAAAAAATTTTAAATAATGCTAGATTATATTTTTGAGTATTATAGTATTAAACACTTTATGAGTTGCATAAATAAAAATATGTTAAAAACATAAACATCTCTATCATTTTTTATTCTTTATTAAAAAAATAGAATTGGACTATTTTATATTAAATTTTATTACTAGTATTTATATAAATTATTAATATATTAATCATAATTACTATTAATAATCTTTTCTTAAACCTAAGGTAGTAAATACTGCATATTAGAAATATATATTAAATTTAATACAAATTATGCAAAAAGAATATGAAATAATAGGTATTAAAAAATAAATAGACAAGATTTTTTTATTATGTAAAATAGCTATATATTTTTATCAAAATAATGATAATTAAAGCTACAGGACATACAATACGAAATATTATAGTTGTATGTTAAGATTTCTTATAGTAGCAATATTATTAATATAATATAGTTTTTCCATTAACATGGTGCCATTATTTACTCCTATTCTAGTAATTATAATTGCCATAAAAGCGATAAAAATTAATATTTCTTATACTAGAAGTTAATTAAAAAATCAAAATGTAATTTTATAAAATTAATTCATTTAATATTTAATTTAATTACTTGTCTAACATTTATTCGATTCAGTTTATTAAGTGTTAATAGTAACATTTGTCCATAAATTAATAGATTTTATTAGTCTTATATTAATTATTTAAGCATTATTTTAGTGCTACATCAGCTATAGGTGGTGTTTTCATAACTTTTTATAATGTATATTTTTTAGTTCTTAGTTTATTTTAAAAGCGCTATAGAAGCGAATATATAGTTTTATACTAGATTCAACATAGTTATTTTATAAAAATCATTAAAATTAATTATAATAAAAATAAGAATCAAAAAAGTAATGAAAGCTATTATTTTTGTCTATCATTACATTGGACATATGGGATTACAAATATCAAAAAAGGCGAAAATTAAAATTTAAGCTATTTTACTTATATAAATAATCTTAAAAAGATTATTTAATTTCTTAGATAGTATAATTTGGAATTCATATAGAAACTCTTGTTTTGACAAATTAAAATATTAATAATTTACTATAAATTAAATGTATTAAGAAAATATAATATATTTTTATTCTTCTTTTTACTATAGTAAAATATTAAGTCAAGATTTATTAAAATTAGTAATTAAAAGATTTTTGAACTTATATAGTTTTTACTATCTAAACATAAGTAACACAAGCATCAATTAATTTAACTATTCTAGATAATGAAATAAAAATTGGTGTAATTTTTATATAAAATAATATCTAAATTAATATACTAGCGATACTTTTGCTCAAGAAAATTATCTGTTAATTTAACATACATCACATTGTGATTACATAAACAATTGTCAAGTTACAAGTAAACTTTTAAATAATGCACTTTAACAAAAGTAGGTAATTATTCAGCAATTGCATAAGATAGATAATCTTTATAAAACAACATTACTTTATTTTAATATTTACTAAGAATTATTTAATAGATCGATCTAAATATGCTATAAATAATAAATAGCATAAATAAGAACATTAAATATCACGTTATTCCTAAATTAAGAATAAAATATTTATTTTTCTGCTAAGATATTAAAAAATATTTAGCAAATGAATTAGGAATTTTAATAAATAAATGGATCAGTATCCAAACTAGAATATATTTTAAAAACTAAATTAATATTTTAATATTAAGAAGTAAATATTTCTATTGGAAATTATTTAATTAGATTTTTATTATCTAAAAGATATTTTAACATATATAAATTATATATTAATTCTTTTTATGTTTTATTAACAAATTCCAGCTTAAGTAATCAGTAAATTTTCTATTTTATTCATGGCGAATCATTATTCATATAATGATTGGATTAAATATTAGATTAAATATTATATAAATGTAATGTTATGCTAACATTAATTGCTAATTTTACACTACTTAAATATAAATATAAACTATTAAAAGTATTTAAATTAAATTTTCAAGGAAGTTTAAAAAAAATAATATATTATTCAAATATAACAAACGTATCATCTTTCTATCTATATCTGAAATATATGAAATATTTCATAATAAAGAATTTAATAAAATTCTTATAATGTTATTATTAATTAAATTAATAACAAATATTAAACTTATTTTAGTTCTAAAAATTATTAGATTGTATTTAGGAAAATGGCACTTAATTTTAGTTAAAATTTACTTTACTTAAACAATTTAATTTTTTAGATTTTAAACGTATTTATAGTATACGATTGATTAAGTAATATTAACCGACTAACCTTAAATTTAATCAAATGATCTTTTATAAAATTAATCGATGTAAATAATCAAATAAAATTTTGCTAATATTAATATTAAGGATAGCATAAAAGCTATATTTGCTATAATTAAGAATAACAATGAATAATGTAATAAATAAAAATATTAATATCGGCAATATAAAATAATAAAGCTAGTATTACAAAATTAGCTGATATATTAAAATTAATATTTTTGAAAAACATACTTTATATGAAATGGTTTCTCCATTTGTTAGATTTAAAATAACTGAATACAATTATCATTATAGAAGTAATTATCAAGATATCAAATATAGTAAACCGAATATTAAAAGTGCTGATTGCTTACTGAAATAAAAATCAATTATTAAATATGAAGAGAACTATTGATAAAACTTTATATTTTAAAAATGCAAAAAAATATAAAATTTAAAAACTGGTTTCATTACTATATGACTAGATAACATGAAACCTCATTTATAATTGTGTCTTTTTAATCTTAAGTATTTATATTACAATATTAAAATAGAATGCCATATCAATATATAGTCAAAGTATTATATTAGCTTATTACATTTTAAATAGAAAAATAGCTAATGATTTAAAAAATTATATAAAACAAACAAATTAATGAAAGTCAATAATTTTGGATACATATATTGGATTATCAATCTTGATAAAATAATAGATAAATAATTAAAATTGATTAAATCAATAAAATTAGGAGTAAATAAGCTTGAAAACGACATTGAAGTTTCCGTTAAATATTCATCAGTTCCAGCTTAGAACAAGATAATGAAAAATGTATGTACTAAAAGCAAAAGAATATTTTGCATTTAGTTGATTGTTAATATAATTTTTGTTCTTTTTTATCTAAAAATATAATATGTATTATACAATGCTAATGATGTTATTAATTTATGATTAAATTATTAATACTGTAAGCTATAGATAAAAAATCTAGTAACTTTATTATTAATATAATGCCGATAAAAGTAAAAAATGCCTATTTATACTATTTTTACTGAAATTAAAATGATATCTAAGTTAATAGAATTTGAATATTTATTAAAAATAATTAAAAAATTATATTTCGCCTTTTATATAAATTTATAATAAATCATATTTTACTTAACTAAAAAATTTATATAATCCTATTCTCCAGATCGTGAAGATTGGTTGTTAGAATATCGATATAGAATTTGGTGTTTATATTAAATAAAATATTAATATTATTATTTTATTATACAATATTATTTACTTTTATATATTTAATACTTTTAAATTTTAAATCACTCCAGGAAACTAGATAAAACTGGTTATATGCAAACATTAACAAGAAAAATATTGTAAAGAAATAATTAAACAATGCTTTATTTACTTTAATATTCGTAATTTTTAAAAAATTGTAATATGGATTAAATAAATAATATTAGTCAAATAATATTCGATTATGCTAATTTTTCTATTGTATTTAGTTATATATTTTCTACTATGAAAAACGATTATTTAATTTACTAGCTAGCTACTACTATAAATATTATTCAGTAAAATATATTTCGTATATTCTATTTTTATTTTTATTCCAACAGCCTTAATATTTCCTATTGGTAATCATAATGTGTTAGA
Source organism: Candidatus Arsenophonus lipoptenae (assembly GCF_001534665.1). NCBI lineage: Bacteria > Pseudomonadati > Pseudomonadota > Gammaproteobacteria > Enterobacterales > Morganellaceae > Arsenophonus > Candidatus Arsenophonus lipoptenae. The sequence continues at coordinate 302,101 of NZ_CP013920.1, forward strand.
TCTGATGTTAATAATATGGCTTGATGATTGTATATCATTACATTTTTAGTTATTAAAACTAATTAAAATTTCCACAAAATTAATATCAATATCCTAGATTAGGATTTTACCTGTGGTATTTTTAGTATTTGCTTTTATGACTAAGGATAATTATAGATTAACTATTATACTATTATAATAATGATATCTGGTTTCTTTATCAACAAAGATTCATTAAATAATAAAATTTAGCGGTATAGTAATTATTAGCTCAGCAGCATGCAATAAAAATTATTAAGATATTAGTTATCAATGATATGAACTATATTATTAATTTTTTAAGTAGAACATATTTTACTTTTTATCATGAGATGCTTAATATAAATCACTTTTTTTTGATTTTATATTTCTACTATATTAATTAATGTAATACCGTAGTTAAAATTTTTGTTTAGTTATTTTTATTTAAAAATTAGCAAAACATGTATTTTGTATAAAAATGATTACAAGTAAAAATATAAATTAAATTAAGATTTATTAACATATATATTATATATATAATATAATTTTTATTATAAAAACTAAAAGTTTAATTAATAATTAAATAATATTTACATTTTATCAATATAAATAACTTTTACAATTATGATTGTAATTTATAAAGATCATAACCTACCTAATAATAAATCAATGTTATATTATCCACTAACAATTTATAATTTTTACGTATTTAATTATAAATTATTATAATTTATAATTAAAGTAATCAAATAATAATAAAAAAAATAAAACAATTAATGTAGGAATTAACCAAGATACATTATATTCATATAATGGTAATTTCTTTAAAATATCAAAAACAAAAGGTTGCAAAAAATTAGAATACTTTATAGCATCTAAAAAACCAAATAGTAAACTAGTCAACATAGGTAGTGTTACTACTATGAATGAATTGTTCCACCATTTTAAAGTAAAACTCATTATAATTAATATAATACATGGAGGATAAATAGTCATTAAAACTGGTATAGAGAATTTAATTAAATTACTTAATCCTAAATTTGATATTATCATAGAAAATATGCTAAATATTAACACTAATAGACGGTAAGAAATAGGTATATAATTAATAAAAAATTTAGCACAAGCACAAATAAGTCCTATTGCAGTTACTATACAAGAAATAAAAATTAATATACCTAAGAAAAAACTACCGTAATCACCAAAAATATATTGTACATAAGCATGTAAAATATCTGTACCGTTACTAGCATTAGGCAATAAAGTGCCGCTACTATTACCTAATTTAAATAATGCAATATAAATTAAAGTTATTAATACACCAGCTATTAGTACAGCCCATGTTATATAACGAATTAACATGGCAGAATTTTCCATACAACGAGAGCGTGCCGCATTAACAATAATAATACCAAAAACCATTGCACCTAATGTATCCATAGTCATATAACCATTTATAAAACCATTAAAAAAAGCCATATCGGCATATGATGCTATTGGTGCAATTGATTTACCAGCTGGACAAATTAATGCAGTAAAACTTAAAACTGCTAAAGCAATTATTTTTATTGGAGCTAAAATATATCCTATACTATTTAATAATTTTCCAGGATAAAATGAAACAACTATTACTATAAAAAAATAAATAAAATTATAAATAAATAATGAGCCGGAAGAAGAAATACTTAACAATGGTGCAAGTCCAACTTCATAAGATACAGTTGCAGTACGAGGTACCGCAAATAATGGGCCTATTGCTATATAAGCAGTAAAAGATAATAATAATCCTGGTATTTTCCCAATAGGAATACTAAGTTGATCAATTCCACCACCTACTTTTGCTAAAGCAATCACCGCAGTAATAGGCAATACAACACCTGTTATTAAAAATCCAGTTGCAGCTATCCATACTTTTTCGCCTGATTGTAATCCAATAATAGGAGGAAAAATAATATTTCCAGCTCCTACAAATAGCGCAAAAGTCATAAATCCTAATGCAAAAATATCTTTATATGTTAAATTATATCTCATAATTATCATTAATGTCTTGTTAAAGACTAATTTTAAGTAAAAATATTAATCAATATTATTAATATTATAAAATATAAATTCATCAAAAAATAATAAATTATCTCATTAGTATTATCTCATTAGTATTATAAGTAAGATTATAATTCTTTAAAATTAAAAGCTACTTTTTAAAAGTAATATTTTTAGTAAGATATTCCTTGATAATATGTAAATTTTATAAATTAATATAATGATTGTAGTATATAATATAATGATTATTTTACAAAATTAATGATTTTATAAACTTAAATATCTCAAATACCATATTAAAATTAAATTATTTTAAATATTAAAGTCAAATATATAATTTTACTTATATTGTTATATCATAAAATCAATGTTCAAATAAAATATTTAATTTTATATTTTATTTTACATTATACAATTAATGTATAATTAATAATTAATCATTTTATACATTTCTTGAATAGAAATTACTTTTTCTGTAGGATCAGCATTAAGTGAAATCACAGTTGCAATACTACCATTAATAGTAGTATTATAATATACTTTATACCTTAAAGCATTAAGACGTATCATCTTTGAAATTTCTATTTCATTACTACCATCTATTGTATTTAAAATATAAGTATATTCTCCATTTTTTATTTTATCGTGAATAGTAAGATAATTGTCATTTATTTTATTTACTAAACAAGTATTAATTCCTCCTTCACCTAACATAATAGCTGTATCATAAGTGGCATCTAGTTTAAAACCATATTCAAGTAATTTAATTGCTAAATCAACAACTTTTAATTTATCATTTTTTTTTACTGAAAGCAAAACTCGACCGGATTTTTTAATTATAAAAGAGCAGCTTAATATAGCTTTAGCAAATGCTTCAGCAAATGTACGTCCAATACCCATAACTTCACCAGTAGAACGCATTTCTGGTCCTAAAATAGGATCAACTCCAGAAAATTTATTAAAAGGTAGTACTACTTCTTTTACTGAATAATAAGGTGGAATAATTTCTTTCGTCATTTTTTGTTTAGTTAAAGATTGACCTATCATAACACGAGCTGCTACCTTAGCTAAAGGTATTCCTATTGCCTTTGATACAAAAGGTACTGTACGTGTAGCTCTAGGATTAACTTCTATTAAATAAATATCATTATCTTTAACAGCAAATTGAACATTTAATAATCCTTTAACTCGTAATTCAATGGCTAATTTTTTTACTTGATCGCGAATAATATTTTGTATATTATCAGTTAATGTATAAGATGGCAATGAGCATGCAGAATCACCTGAGTGAACACCAGCAAGTTCAATATGTTCCATAATACCACCAATAAAAACAGTTTTACCATCACATATGGCATCAACATCAACTTCAATAGCATTATCCAAAAAATGATCAAGTAGGACTGGGGTATTATTAGAAACGCTAATTGCTATATTAAAGTATTTATACAATTCAATTTTATTGTATACAATACTCATAGCTCTGCCACCTAAAACATAAGATGGACGTACAACTAATGGATATCCAATACTATTTGCTTTTTCTATAGCTTCATCAATCGTATTAACAGTAGCATTTTTTGGTTGTTTTAAAGCTAAATTAACAACTACTTGTTGAAAACGGTTTCTATCTTCAGCCCTATCAATAGCATCTGGACTAGTGCCGATAATAGGAACACCCTCCCTTTCCAAAAGGGAAGCTAATTTTAATGGTGTTTGGCCACCAAACTGAACAATTACACCTATCGGTTGTTCCACTCTAACTATTTCCAACACATCTTCTAAAGTTACTGGTTCAAAATAAAGGCGATCAGAAATATCAGTATCAGTAGATACTGTTTCAGGATTACAGTTTACCATTATTGTTTGATAACCATCTTCACTTAAAGCTAACGCAGCATGAACACAACAATAATCAAATTCGATACCCTGGCCAATACGATTTGGTCCTCCACCTAAAATTATAACCTTTAATTTATTACTGTCTGGATTAGCTTCACATTCATCTTCATAAGTAGAGTACAAATAAGTGGTATTTATCGCAAATTCTGCAGCACAAGTATCAACTCTCTTAAAAACAGGATGTAATTTGTATTTATAACGTAATTCACGAATTTTAGACTCAGAAATATTAAGTAATTTAGCTAAACGAATATCAGAAAAACCTTTTCTTTTCAAGATGCGTAAAAAGTCAAACGATAGGCCATCAATACCTAATTCAATAACCTTATTTTCTAACATGATCAATTCTTTAATTTGTATCAAAAACCAGCGATCAATATTAGTTAAATAAAATATCTTATCTACAGACATCCCTGCACGAAAAGCATCAGCTATATACCAAATACGATCTGCACCAGCTTCCTTTAATTCTCTATAAATTTTTTTTAATGAATCTAACTCATTTAAATTAATTTTAGAATCAAATCCAGTAGCATCAATCTCTAATCCTCGTAATGCTTTGTGTATAGATTCTTGAAAAGTTCTTCCAATAGCCATTACTTCTCCAACGGATTTCATTTGAGTAGTCAAACGATCATTACTACCTGGAAATTTTTCAAAATTAAAATATGGAATTTTAGTTACAACATAATCGATTACAGGCTCAATAGCAGCTGGTATTTTGCTACCAGCAATATCATTCATTAATTCATCAAGAGTATACCCAACTGCCAATTTAGCAGCAATTTTAGCAATAGGAAACCCAGTTGCTTTTGAAGCTAATGCTGAAGAACGAGATACTCTAGGATTCATTTCTACAACAATTAAACGACCAGTATTAGGATTTACTGCGAATTGAACATTTGAACCACCTGTTTCTATACCAATTTCTCTCAATACAGCTATAGATGCATTACGCATAATTTGATATTCCTTATCTGTTAATGTCTGAGCTGGTGCAACAGCTATAGAATCTCCAGTATGTATTCCCATAGAATCAATATTTTCAATAGAACAGATAATGATACAATTATCATTTTTATCGCGAAGCACTTCCATTTCATACTCTTTCCAACCAATAAGAGATTCATCTATTAATAATTCATGTATTGGTGAAAGATCCAAAGCATTCAGACATATATGTTTAAACTCTATATAATCATATGCAATACCGCTTCCAGAACCACCCATAGTAAATGAAGGACGAATAATACATGGGAACCCTACTTTTTTTACTACTTCTAATGCTTCTTTAAATGAATGTGCAATTCCTGAACGTGCTGTTTCTAATCCTATTTTTTGCATTGCTTTATCAAATCTATGACGATTTTCTGCTTTATCAATTGAATCAATTATAGCTCCAATCATTTTGACTGAAAATTCTTTTAATACACCATGACGATCTAACTCCAAAGCACAATTTAAAGCTGTTTGACCACCCATAGTAGGTAAGATAGTGTCAGGGCGCTCTTTTTCAATAATTTTACGTACCACTTTCCAATTAATTGGCTCAATATATGTAGCATTAGCTAAATTAGGATCAGTCATGATTGTTGCTGGATTAGAATTAACTAAAATAACTCTATAACCAATTTCGCGTAAGGCTTTACATGCTTGTACACCTGCATAATCAAATTCACAAGCTTGTCCAATAACAATTGGACCAGCACCTAAGATTAAAATATTTTTAATATCTGTACGTTTTACCATTTCTGATTACCAATTAACCTACTTTAGTGGCTAAATTTATTAAACGATATTTTTCTACTAATTTAATAAAATAATCAAATAAGTACTCAGCATCTTTAGGACCAGGACTGCCTTCAGGATGTCCTTGAAATCCAAATGCAGGTTTATCTATACGATGTATACCTTGTATACTATCATCAAAAAGTGATTTATGAGTAATTAATAAATTATCAGTTAATGATACTTTATCAATAGTAAAACTATGATTTTGAGTGGTAATCATAATTTTATTATTAACTAAATCTTTTACTGGATGATTACTACCATGATGTCCAAATTTCATTTTAATAGTTTTAGCCCCACTAGCTATTGCAAGTAATTGATAACCTAAACATATACCAAAAATAGGAATATCTGTTGTTAAAAAGTATTTTATCGATGTTATTGCATAATGACATGCTGCTGGATCACCAGGACCATTAGATAAAAAAATACCATCAGGTATCATTTTTAATACTTCAATAGCCGATGTTGTTGCAGGGACAATAGTTAATGAACAATTACGATCAACTAATAATCTTAGAATATTTCTTTTTATACCAAAATCATAAACTATGATATGATAAGGCAGTATTTTATTTATCTTATCATTAATAGGTAATAATTGATCAGTTACTACTTGATTACTTTTTTGAGTCCAAGTATAAAAAAATTTTGTTGTCACTTCTTTAGCCAGATCTAATCCTTGTATTCCTTTGAATGATTTGATCTTTTTCAAAGCTAAATATGGATTTAAATTATTACCAGTGATAATACAACCATTTTGCGAACCTTTTGTCCTTAATAATCTAGTAAGTTTACGAGTATCAATATCAGTAATAGCCACTATTTTCTGCTTTTTTGAATAAGAAGATAAACTTTCTTTCCCACGAAAATTACTATAATTTAATGATAAATCACGTATAACTATTCCTTTAGCATATACAAAAGCAGATTCTGAATCATCATAGTTAATACCTGTATTTCCAATATGTGGATTTGTAAACGTGATAATTTGACGGTAATAAGATGGATCAGTTAGAATTTCTTGGTATCCAGTTATTGATGTATTAAAAACCATTTCTCCTACAGCAATTCCTTCAGCACCCATAGAATGGCCATGGAATTGTGTTCCATCTTCTAAAATCAATATTGCTGGCTTAATCAAAACACCTCCAAAAAAATTAGAATAATTATCATTAAAATAAAATATTATATAAATTTTTTAAGAGTTTTAAAAAAATATTGAGATAATTAACTAAAAATTTATAGGTTTTTATTTCGATTATTATTTTAAATAAATATACATTAGATTAAATCACACTATTAAGAATAGTAAATAAAGATTCATATATTGTAAAATATAATTATCAATATCATTATATACTTAATATATTTACTTACATTATATTTACTTACATTATTAAAATGTGGATATGATATTTAGTAATAGTACATTGTTCTCTAAATTTATTAAAATAAGATAAAATTATTAAATATTTATTAATAAAAATTTACAACTATTAATTTCTAATTTTATTTTTTAAAAATATTGAAAAATTTATTTTAATTCATACCATAATTTAAATTAAATAGTTACCAATTTAATTAATTATTTTTATATTATAAAAATAATTAATACGATACATATAAATATAAATTTAATTAATAAAAAACAAAAATAAATAGAAATTGCATAATAAACTATTACTATCATAAAATATATTATTAAATTAAAATGTAATTAACTTTATAAAAAATAATAAATTTATATATTTAATACATCTTTCATACTATATAATCCATTTTTTTGCCATTTTAACCATAAACAAGCTTTAAGAACTCCATTTACGAAAGCATTACGATTTAGTGCTTTATGAGTTATCTTTATTTTTTCATTATTATTAGCAAAAATAATTGTATGTTCACCTATAATATTATTTACTCTAATCGTTGTGATATTAATATCATCATCTTGTTTATTAGAATTAATATATATATTTGAACTACAATTTTTTAAATAACTAACAATTGAATTAGATATAACATCACGTATCATTAATGAAGTTCCTGAAGGGGCATCTACTTTATTTCTATGATGTACTTCAATAATTTTAATATCACTATATTCAGCAATTACTTTTATATATTTTTCTAATAATTTTAACAATAAATTAATTCCGATACTAAAATTCGCTGCTAGTATAATAGGTATTATTTTTGATGCTTTTTTTATAAAAAGTTGTTCAACTTCATTAAAACCTGTAGTACCAATAATTATTGATTTGAAATATTTTTCACATATTGATAAGCAATATTTCGAATTTTCTGGACCACTAAAATCAATCAGAATATCAAATTTATCTAATACATTAACCAAATTATCAGTAATCTTAACATTTAAACGACTAATACCAACTAATTCACCAGCATCAATGCCGATTATTTCTGAATCTCTTCGTCCTAGAGCAGCTCCTAAAACAACCCTATCATGTTGTGAAATTGCTTTAATTAAATCACGCCCCATACGACCACCTGCACCAGAAATAGCAACACGAATATCTGTATTAATCATCATTTTCTCTTATTTTTAAGATAAAAAACAAAAAAGATAAGTTTCATTATAAAAGGTTTAAGATTTAAAAAATTAATATTTTATGATAATAAAATATTAAATATTATATTATTTTTATTACTTTAATATTACTACATTTTTTAAAATGTAAAACGTAGTTCCTTTGGTAATTCAAAGATAATATTTTCTTTATAACCAGGAATTTCATTGATTTCACTAGCACCTAAAATATTTAAACGTTCGATAACTTGATGCACAAGAATATCTGGAGTGGAAGCACTAGCAGTAAGTCCGATAACTTCTATATTTTTTAACCAATCTTCTTGAATATCGTCAGCAAAATCAATTAAGTAACTAGGCCTTCTTAATTTTTGTGCTAATTCTAATAGGCGATTAGCATTAGAAGAATTTTTAGATCCAATAACTAATATAATATCAGATTTATCGGCTAATTTAAGTACGGCGTGTTGTCGATTACTAGTAGCATAACAAATATCATCTTTACGTGGACCAACAATATTTGGAAATCTACTGTTTAACGCTTTTATAATATAAGCAGTATCATATATAGATAAAGTAGTTTGTGTCATAAAACAAAGGTTATTTTCATTTTTTACTTTTAATTTCCAAACATCATCCGATGATTCAACCAAATATATACCACCTGATTTGTTATCATATTGACCAATTGTACCTTCTACTTCAGGATGTCCCATATGTCCAATTAAGATTACTTCTTTGCCATTACGACTAGCACGTGATACTTCTAAATGTACTTTTGTAACCAATGGACAAGTTGCATCAAATAACATAGTAAAATTACGTTCTTTAGCTTCCCTAAGAATATCCTTAGAAACACCATGAGCAGAAAAAATTAAAATAACACCGTCAGGTACTTCTGACAATTTTTCAATAAAAATTGCTCCACGTTTACGTAATTTATTAACTTCATATAAATTATGGACAACTTCATGACGAATATAAATTGGGGCACCATAAATATCTAATGCACGCGTAACAATACTAATTGCTCGATAAACACCTGCACAAAAACCTCTAGGATTAGCCAGTAAGATTTTCATATTATAATAATAAATTATTTCTCTTCAATTTTAATTTTTTCTCAAAATAAAGAAATACTAAGATAGTACGTTATATGTTATATTTAAATCATATTTATTTAAAACAATAGAGTAATTATTAATGATTTATATAATTAAAACATTTTTAAAAACTTTTTTTATTATAATTAATAGTTACAATAAATATTGTGCCAATAAAAATCATAAAATCAGCGATATTAAATATTGGGAAATGCAAATTATATATATATATATCAATAAAATCAATTACAAAACAATAATTTATACGATCACATAAATTTCCTAAGGCACCACCAATAACCATTGCATAAGCAATATTACTTAACTTTTCATTAAAACTTTTTGCATACATCATAAGAACGAGTATAACACAAATAATAATAGTAATAAATATAAAAAACCAACATTGCCACCCATTTTGATTAGATAAAAAATTAAATGCAGCTCCAGTATTTTGAACATAAGTCAAACTAAAACAAGGAAGGAGATATAATGTTTCATATAATTGAAAATTATTTATAATGAATTGCTTACTAAAAAAATCAATAATCAATATAACAATTATTAGCCATGACCAACCTAAACCGGTTGAAAAAATATAATTTTTATTAAGCAAATTTACGTATTTCACCATTACCATTTATATTACAAATACAACGAGCACATAATTCCGGATAATTAACATCTGAACCAATATCTACTGAATAATGCCAACAACGAGGACATTTATTACCTTCAGCTTTTTTAAAAGTAATTTTTAATCCATTAAGCTCACCGTTATGAGCTTGTACTGGAGCTTTAGTAATATTCATTACTTTAGCATCAGATGTTAATAATATAAAATGTAACTCATCACCTAACTCATTAAGTTTTTTATATAATTCTGTATTCACATATAAAGTCACTGAAGCATCTAATGAGCTATTTATAATTTTCTTTCTACGAGCTTTCTCAAGAACTTTATTAACTTCATTACGAACAATGAATAATGTATCCCATAATTTATCATGAACTATCTTATTACTATTAAACAATCCAACGTAATATTCTTCTGTAAAAACATATTTATTATGTTTGCCTGGTAATTGTTGCCAAATTTCATCTGCCGTAAAAGAAAGTATAGGAGCTATCCAGCGTACTAATGACTCTATAATATGAAATATTGCAGTTTGACAACTACGTCTAGCTAAACTATCATACTTCAAAGTATATTGTCGATCTTTTATAATATCCAAATAACAGGAACTCATTTCAACTGAACAAAATTTCATTAAACAATTAATAACTGCATGAAAATCATAATTAGCATAATGCATAATAATTTCTTCTTGCACGGACTTTGCTCTATTTATTGCCCAAAGATCTAATGACACCATTTGTTTTGGAATAATTTGATGTAAATTAGGATTAAAATCATTTAAATTTGCTAATAAAAAACGTGCTGTATTACGAATACGTCGATAATTATCAACAGAATGTTTTAAGATTTCATTGGAAATAGCAATTTCATTAGTATAATCAGTGGAGGCAATCCATAACCGCAAAATATCAGCACCGAAATTATTCATCACATCTTGTGGACTAATTGTATTACCTAATGATTTAGACATTTTACGTCCTTGTCCGTCAACAGTAAACCCATGAGTTAATACTTCTTTATAAGGAGCTTTATTTTTTACAATAGTTGATAATATAAGAGAAGACATAAACCAACCACGATGTTGATCAGCACCTTCTAAATATAAATCAATTGGATTACCTTTAAATTCTGGACGAATATTTACAACTGTAAAATCTGTAGAACCAGAATCAAACCAAACATCAAGAGTATCAAAAACTTTAACATAATTAAGAGAATCGGATCCTAATATAGTTACTGGGTCTAAATCCCACCAAGCTTGAGTTCCTGATTTCTCAACTTGTTTAGCAATCTTTTCAATTAATTCTAATGTCTTAGGATGTAATTCTTGTGTTTTTTTATTAATAAATAATACCATAGGAACACCCCAATTTCGCTGACGCGAAATACACCAATCTGGACGATTGGTGACCATAGATCTAATCCTATTTTCACTATAATTTGGAATCCATTTAACATTTTTTATTTCTTTTAATATTTGCTCACGTAAATTATGCTTTTCTACACTTATAAACCACTGAGGTGTTGACCGAAAAATAACTGGTATTTTATGTCTCCAACAATAAGGATAACTATGCTGAAATATTTCTTTATATAAAAGTTTATTTTTTACATTTAAAATTTCTATTATAAAATCATCAGCTTTAAATATAAAAATACCATCTAAACCAGGATAAGTATTAGGCAAATAACAACCATATAAATCTACTGGGTTAGCTATTTCAAGGTTATATTTTTGTCCAATAATATAATCTTCTTGACCATGAGCCGGTGCAGTATGAACAAGTCCAGTACCAATATCTAAAGTTACATGATCACTCAAAATAATAGGTACATTAAAATCCATAAAAGGATGATGAAACTGTAATAATTCTAATTCATAGCCATTACATTCTGCTATAACTTGCCATTCTGTTACTGCAATGAGTTGTATTACTATTTCGACAAATGATTTTTCTAAAATTAAACATTCATAATTATTAATTTTAACTAATTGATATGTAAAGTTAGCATTAACAGCAATTCCTCTATTTGCTGGCAATGTCCAAGGTGTTGTGGTCCATATTACAGCTGAAATTGGTAAATTAATAGCTTTTAAACCAAATTTATCATAAACATATTGAGAATCTACCGCACGAAAACATACGTAAATAGCAGGTGTTGATCTATTTGAATATTCAACTTCAGCATCCGATAAAGAAGAACCACATGAAGTACACCAATGAACAGGTTTCACTCCTTTTACCAAATAACCCTTTTCAATTATTTTGCCAAAATAACGAATAGTATTAGCTTCAGTATTAAAATCCATTGTTAAATAAGGATGTTCCCAGTCACCAAGTACACCCATTCTAATAAAATCTAATTTTTGTCTTTCAATTTGTTTTTTAGCATACTGACGGCATATATCACGAAATTTGGAATCTGATAATTTATCTCCTGGTCTACCAATAATCTGTTCAACTTTATGTTCAATTGGTAATCCATGACAATCCCAACCTGGAATATATGGAGCATCAAATCCTGCAAGTCCTTTAGATTTTATAATAATATCTTTTAAAATTTTATTAACCGCATGGCCAATATGAATTTCTCCATTAGCATAAGGGGGGCCATCATGCAATATAAACATCTCTTTATCTTTTTTAGCCTGGCGAATAGATTGATATAAACAATCTTTATACCAACGATCTAATATTTCTGGTTCTCTTTTAGATAAATTACCACGCATAGGAAATGCTGTTTTTGGTAAATTTAAAGTATTTTTATAATTATTCATTTAAATTATTAATCCAATTTTTTGATATCATTAAATATTTTATTAAGATTGAAAAAATTTTTTGCAGCAATTATATCTCTTTTAATTTGTTTTTTTAATTCATTAATAGAAGAAAATTGCTGCTCGTTACGTAATTTTTTATGAAATACAATATCGATATAACACCCATAAATATTCATTTGTACATCTATTAAATGAACTTCAATTTGTTGATTAATTCCATTAACTGTAGGTCGCGTACCAATATTTGCAACTGCTGGTAATGGATGATTAATTAATCCATATACTTCTACAATATAAACACCTTTAATAGGCATAACTAAACATTTAAGTAATATATTAGCTGTTGGAAAACCAATAAAACTACCAAGATGACTACCATGAATTACTCGGCCACTAAATCTATATGGATGACCCATAAGACTCTCAGCTAAAATAAAATTATTTCTTAATAATGCTTGCCTAACAGCTGTACTACTAATTCTTTTTCCTTCATTACAAATGCTTATACTATTTGATACTGTAAAATTATATTGTTTTCCTGCTTTACTTAGGTATTGAAAATCACCCAATCTATTCTTTCCAAAACGGAAATCATCACCAACTACTAAGAACTTAACTCCTAACTTTTTAACTAATAAGTTAGTCACAAATTTTTTTGGAGTTAAAATAGAAAATTTTAAATTAAATTTAATACATAATAAATAATCAACACCATATTCTATAAAATATTTTATTTTATCTCGCAAACATGTTAAACGAGCTGGAGCGTTTATACCTAAAAAAAATTCTAAAGGTTGAGGTTCAAAAAACATGACTATCATTGGCAATCCTAAATTTTTGCTTTGTAATTTTAAATTTTTTAATAAAAATTGATGTCCTTTATGAACAGAATCAAAATTGCCAATAGTTAACACACAGCCACGATGATATGCACGTATATTATGTATACCACGCACTAACTTCATAATTTACTATCTACTCGCATAATAAAAATTATTACATAATGTTTTTCAAAAGTTAATCAAAATTATTTTTGAATATTAAGATAATTTAATATTAAGATATTACATAATTTTTTATTAAAAATAAATACTACATTGTAAGCATTTATTATAGTATGATAATACTAATTTTTAGAAAAATCATATGATGTCAACAAAATTATTTGTATATATAAACATAATTATTTATAAATATACATTTAATAAGCATTACATAATAAATTTACCAAATTTAACAACTTAATATTAAAAATAAATATATTATAAAAATCTAATATATTTAAAACATATATAAATTTATTAATTATAAATTGTTGACATTTAGAGATACAAGAGTTATATAATCTACGATATTACTTAAAATAAAAATTAACATTAAATACGGTTGGAGGTTTGACGTTGGCTAATATAAAATCAGCTAAAAAACGTACAATACAGTCAGAAAAGCGACGTCGACATAATTCTAGCCGCCGCTCTATGCTAAGAACTTTTATAAAAAAAATTTATATTGCAATTAGTTCTAACGATAAAGTAGCAGCGCAAACAGCATTTAACAACATGCAACCAATTATTGATCGTTATGCTAGCAAAGGATTGATCCATAAAAATAAAGCTGCACGACATAAATCAAAATTAACAGCACAAATAAAATTATTATAAATAAATTACTTTAAATTAATACTAAGATAGTCAGTTATACTGTTAAATCATATTGATAAAGAATAAAGATCTTAAAATAGATTAGTTATTAGGTGTTATTAGATTAGTTATTTTTTATAAGTGATAAAATTAATTAAACATAAAAAATAAAGATATAAAGTTTTAAAGATTTATTTATTATATAGTTATACAGATATTTAATTACCTGTTTATCATCATGTATATGATACATAATTGACAAAAATTGTATTGCCTTTTAGTATTTTTTATACATTTATTCACTTATTTATAAATAAATCAATAAACATAATATAAATATTCTATTTAGTTAGATCATCAAAAAATTTTTTTACACTATCTAAAAAACTTTTTGAACGAGGGCTATTTCTGCTACTACTGTCACAATTAAGAGATTCACCAAATTCTTGTAATAATAATTTTTGTCTATCATTTAGTTTTACAGGTGTTTCCACAAAAATACGACACATTAGATCACCAATAATGCCACCACGTACATCTCTAACACCTTTCCCCCTCATACGGAAAATTTTTCCAGTTTGAGTTTCAGCAGGAATTTTAAGATTAACCCTACCATCAAGAGTAGGCACATCGATTTCGCCACCTAAAGCAGCTACACTAAAATTAATTGGAACTTCACAATATAAATTATTACCATCACGTTCAAATATAGCATGTCTTGCTACATTTACCTGGACGTATAAATTTCCAGCTGGGGCACCATTTTCTCCTACTTCACCTTCACCATTTAATCGAATACGATCTCCGGTATTTACCCCTTTAGGTATTTTTACTGATAAAGTTTTATATTTTTCTACCCTACCATGACCATGACATTTAATACAAGGTTCTTTTATAATAAAACCATTACCATGACAACTAGGACAACTTTGCTGGACTGCAAAAAATCCTTGTCGCATCTGAACCTGACCTACACCATGACAAGTTGAACAAGTTTCTGGTTTAATTCCTGCTTTTGTTCCACTACCATTACATACAATACATCTATCTAATGTTGGAATACGAATTTCCTTACTAACACCATAAACTGCTTCTTCTAAAGTTAATGTCATTTCATATTGAAGATCAGCTCCACGAGTAGATGACCTTTGCCGACGACCACTACCAAAGATATCACCAAATACATCACCAAAAATATCACTAAAATCACCACTAGATGAAAAACCTCCACTAAAACCACCACCACTCATACCACTTTGTTCAAAAGCTGCATGCCCGTATTGGTCATAAGCGGCACGTTTTTGTTCATCAGTTAAAATTTCATAAGCTTCTTTAATTTCTTTAAACTTACTTTCAGCTCGTTTATCTCCTTGATTACGATCTGGGTGATACTTCATTGCTAAACGTTTATATGCTTTTTTTATCTCTTTTTCATTAGCGGTTTTAATAACGCCTAAAACTTGATAATAATCTTTTTTTGCCATATTCATATTTACCCGTAATATACGGAAACGGGCGTAGAGTAACCCTCAACGCCCGTACTTGGTTTTTAGTAGTAACATAAGAAATGTAAAAATTATACACTTCCTAAAATACCATTACTTTACCCACTAAGGGCTATTATTTTTTATTTTTATTTTTGTCGTTGACTTCTTCGAATTCAGCATCAACTACATTACCATCTGGTTTAGGTGATGTTCTTGTATCTGTTCCACTTGCTTTAGATTGTGCTTGAGCTAATTCTAGCAATTTGGTAGAACCTTTAACTAAAGCTTGAATCTTTTCTTCAATAATGGTTTTATCTTCACCTTTTATAGCTATTTCTAATTCAGAAATAGCTTTTTCTATGCTAGCTTTATCATCAGCAGATAATTTATCAACTACTTCTTTTATTTGTTTACGTGTACTATGAATCAATTGATCAGCTTGATTACGTATTTGAACTAATTGTTCGAATTTTATATCTGCTTCTGCATTTGCTTCTGCATCACTTACCATTCTTTGTATTTCATCTTCTTTTAAACCTGAAGATGCTTTAATTGTAATCTTTTGTTCTCTACCAGTATTTTTATCTTTAGCAGATACATGCAAGATACCATCTGCATCAATATCAAAAGTAACTTCAATCTGAGGTATACCACGTGGTGCTGGCTGAATGCCATCTAAATTAAATTGACCTAATGATTTATTATCACTTGAACGTTTTCGTTCACCTTGTAATACATGAATAGTTACAGCTGATTGATTATCTTCTGCTGTTGAAAATATCTGACTATGTTTAGTTGGAATAGTAGTATTTTTAGCAATTAACGTTGTCATTACCCCACCCATAGTTTCAATTCCTAAACATAGTGGAGTTACATCAAGT
Source organism: Candidatus Arsenophonus lipoptenae (assembly GCF_001534665.1). Classification (NCBI taxonomy): domain Bacteria; kingdom Pseudomonadati; phylum Pseudomonadota; class Gammaproteobacteria; order Enterobacterales; family Morganellaceae; genus Arsenophonus; species Candidatus Arsenophonus lipoptenae. The sequence goes on from NZ_CP013920.1 coordinate 318,918, forward strand.
AATAAAACATCTTTTACATCACCAGCTAATACACCGCCTTGCACCGCCGCTCCAATAGCAACTGCCTCATCTGGATTAACATCTTTACGTGGTTCTTTGCTAAAAAAATTAGCAACTGCTTTTTGAACCATTGGCATTCTTGTCTGACCACCAACTAGAATTACATCATTTATATCATTAACATTTAATCCAGCATCTTGTAATGCAACTCTTAATGGTTCCATAGAACGTTTAATTAAATCTTCAACTAATGCTTCAAGTTTAGCTCTGGTAACTTTAATATTCATATGTTTTGGCCCACTTGAATCTGCAGTAATATAAGGCAAATTAACATCAGTTTGTTGAGCAGAGGATAATTCAATTTTAGATTTTTCTGCAGCTTCTTTTAATCGTTGCATAGCTAAAGGATCATTACGCAAATCAAATCCTTGCTCTTTTTTAAATTCATCTACTAAATAATTAATTAAACGATTGTCAAAATCCTCACCACCTAAATGAGTGTCACCATTAGTTGCCAATACTTCATAGGTTTTTTCACCATCAACTTCATCAATTTCAATTATAGAAATGTCAAAAGTACCACCACCTAAATCATAAACAGCAATTGTACGATTTCCTACCTCGCGATCTAAACCATAAGCAAGTGCTGCTGCTGTTGGTTCGTTAATAATACGCTTTACATCCAATCCAGCAATACGACCAGAATCCTTAGTTGCTTGTCTCTGGGCATCATTAAAATAAGCAGGTACGGTAATCACAGCCTCAGTAACAGCTTCACCCAAATAATCTTCTGCTGTTTTTTTCATTTTTTTTAACACTTCTGCAGAAACTTGAGGTGGAGCCATTTTTTGCCCCTTAACATCTAACCAAGCATCACCATTATCTGCAGCTATTATTTTATATGGCATAATAGAGACATCTCTTTGAACTTCACTATCTTCAAAACGACGTCCGATTAAACGTTTAATTGCAAAAAGTGTATTTTGCGGATTTGTAACTGCTTGCCTTTTTGCTGGCTGGCCAACAAGAATTTCACCATCTTGGGTGTAAGCAATAATAGAAGGTGTGGTACGATCACCTTCACTATTTTCTAATACTCGAGCACTCCCACCATCCATAATAGCTACACAAGAGTTAGTTGTACCCAGGTCAATCCCTATAATTTTACCCATCTAAACAACCTCCAAATGAAATTCTTTAATTAATCTATTTACCAACTTAGAATTAAATTTAACGAAAAAATTTTAAGTAATCTTCTTTTTAATCTTAAAAATCTAATTAACTAATTACACTGGATAAATTAATAAATTAACTTATTTAATAACTACGTATTACATTAATTATGGGGACATAAAAAGATTCATCAAGGGGATGATAAAAATTATTTTTTACAAAATGTTTCTAATTTATAGAACTATATAATAGATATTATATATCTGTAGATTTAGAAATCTATGATATGATACAGTTATACACTAAAATATAAAAATATAATAATTATTTTAGAATTAAAACTAATCTTTTACAAACATAAATAGAATAATATTATGCGAGCATTATATTAATAATGCTATCCAAATAAAGTACTAAATAAAAATATTATAGATCTTATATTTTATATACATGCTGACATATTTGCATCCATAAAGTACGTTTTAACTCAGGATTAAAAAAAAGTTCTCTCAATGATACAGTGTTAATAATCCATTTTTTTGAATTAATAGATAAAGGATAACCTAAAATCCAACAAGGACAAATAATTTCTTTTGGTAATAAAAATGCTTTTTTACTTGAAATACAACATACTTGCAAACTATCAATTATCATTGCCTGTAGAATATCTCTAACTAAAAGATTATTTAAATCAATTACTTCCTCTGAAATAATAACTAATTGAATAGATTTAGGAATAGAGAATAAATATTCTCCTTGAAGTACTGAAGAATCACGTAATATCCATTGTGTAATTCCCATATGACTTAATATTTGATCTGAAAATATCACAATAGACCGCCATAATATACATATGAAAATGCTAAACAAAAAATCTAATTGATAATTTTTCTATTCTTATAGAAAATTAAATTTTTTAAAATTTTTTATAAAAGTAATAATATTTTCAGCATAAAAATAAGATTATTATAATAATATATTATCATAAGTAACATTTAAAATATTTAGAAAAACTATTTTTAAAAACGATATACTTTAAAATATATAATTAACATAATAATAAAACTTTATTAATATAATAATAATTATTATATTGAAAATTTTTATAAAAAATAAACAAGAGTAATATTAAAATATTAATTTTTAATTTATCAATCAAATTATTTTTATATAAAAATAAAAAAATTCTCCGCTATTATAAAATAGCAAAATAAATATGTTGAAGAATAGTATTATCACAAATAACTAAAAAAAATTATTAGGAGCTAATTAATGAAACAAGTGGTATATATTTCAAATGCTAAAAGCAAACAAATTCACGTTTGGAGAATAAATGAACAAGGAAAGTTAACATTTTTACAAAATTTGACAGTACCAGGTGAAGTACAACCAATGAAAATTAGTCAGGATGGTAATCATCTTTATGTTGGTATTCGACCTAATTCAGCAATTATTACATATCTTATTGCTGTAGACGGGACTCTTATTCAAGAAAAAATTACAGATCTTCCAGGAATACCAACTCATATTGAAATTGATAAATATAATCGTTTGTTATTTATTCCGTCTTATCATCAAGGAAATTTATCAGTATTACCAATTAATCAATACGGAATACCTGAACCAGCTATTCAAGTTATTAATGATTTAAAAAATCCACATGGATCAATAGTTAGTTTTGATAATTTACATTTATTTGTATCTTGCTTAGGGGAAGATTATATTCGTATTTATACCATTAGTAATGATGGATATTTAAATGAAAAAATTGCTAATAGACTTTTTACTAAAAATGGTTCAGGACCACGTCATTTAATATTTTCACCAAACCAAGCAACTCTTTATTGTTTAAATGAATTAAATGCAACAATTATTCTTTATTCAGCATTTGAACCTTATAAAAAATTGAAAATTTATAATATTTTACCTAATGAATTAAAATGTAACCCTTGGGCTTCAGATATTCATATTACAAAAAATGGTAAGTATCTTTATGCCAGCGAACGTTCTACTAGCATTATTCGTCATTTTAAAATCATAAATAATGGATTTGAATTATTGCCTATGGATTATTATATAACAGAGTATCAACCTCGTAGTTTTACTATAGATCAAACTAATAATTTTTTGATAGTAGCTGGTCAAAAATCCAATCACGTAATAGTTTATAAAATACATAAAATTACTGGTGTATTACAAGCATTAGATCGTTATAAAGTTGGTAATGAACCATCATGGATTACAACTCATTTAATTCAATAATAAATATTTATTTATTATTTTGTTTATTTATTATTTTGTTTTATTACTATATCTCTTATTGCTTGAGTTAATTTACTAAGTTGTTTATTAGTAATAATATAAGGTGGCATCAGATAAATTAATTTACCAAATGGACGTATCCAAACTCCTTTAGCAACAAAATAACGCTGCAATTCAGGAACATTAACTGGCATTTTCATTTCAACAACACCAATAGCACCTAATACTCTCACATCAGCAACTTGTGGTTGATCTTTTAATGGAAAAAGTTCAGTCATTAATTGAATTTCTATATCTTTTACTAATTTTTCCCATGGACTATTCATTAATAATGTTATACTAGCTGCAGCAATTGCACAAGATAATGGATTACCCATAAAAGTTGGTCCATGCATAAAACAACCTGCTTTACCTTTACTAATAGTATCTGCAATATGACGATTAGTGATAGTGACTGACAATGTTAAATAACCACCTGTTAGTGCTTTACCTAAACATAAAATATCTGGAGTAATTTTACTATGTTCGCAAGCAAATAATTTTCCAGTACGACCAAATCCAGTGGCAATCTCATCAGCAATTAATAATATATGATAATCGTTACATAATTTCCTAACTGAAGCAAGATAATTTGAATTATAAATTCTCATGCCACCAGCTCCTTGAACTATAGGTTCGATAATTATCGCGGCAATTTTATCTGCATATTTATTTAATATTTTTTTTAACGAAATTAAATCATCTGGATACCATTTCTCATAAAAACTATATTTTGGAGCTTGAATAAAAAAATTTTTAGAAAAGTAACCTTCATATAAACTATGCATTGAATTATTAGGATCACAAACTGACATAGCACCAAAAGTATCACCATGATATCCGCCTTCTAAAGCAACAAAATGACATTTTTTTTTACCTAAAGACTGCCAATATTGTAGTGCCATTTTTAATGCTACTTCTACGGCTACTGAACCAGAGTCAGCCAAAAAAATACACTCTAATTTATTATCAGTAATATCTATTAATTTACGACATAAATTAATAGCAGCTGGATGAGTAATACCACCGAACATAACATGAGACATTTTCATTAATTGTTGTATAGCTGCCTGATTAAGTATTGGATGATTATAACCATGAATAGCTGACCACCATGAAGACATACCATCAATTAATTTTCTACCATCAGCTAGTTCAAGTTCTACACCTGATGCTCCTACTATAGGATAAATTGGCATTGGGCTAGTCATTGACGTATATGGATGCCAAATATGTTTAGAATCAAAATTAATATCATATAGTTTCATAATATTTTATCTATTAATTTAATTTATTTTAGTTGACATGATAGCGTGGTTATTTAAACTGGCAATACTTTTTATTTTAATATAGAGAATAATAAAGATGAAAAAAACATGGACACTTAACGAGGTAGAATCATTGTTTGGTTTACCTTTTTTTCAATTACTTTTTCAAGCTCAAAAAGTACATCGTTTAAATTTTGATCCTCAACAGATCCAAATGAGTACTTTGCTATCTATTAAAACTGGTAAATGTCCAGAAGATTGTAAATATTGCCCACAAAGCAGTCGTTATAAAACTGGATTAAAAGCTGAACGATTATTAGATATACAAAATGTGATAAAAGCCGCAAAGCTAGCTAAAAAAGCAGGGGCAACAAGGTTTTGTATGGGTGCTGCTTGGAAAAATCCCAATAAAAGAGATATGCCTTATTTGGAAACTATGGTTAAAGAAGTCAAAGCATTAGGTTTAGAAACTTGTATGACTTTAGGTATATTAGATAAACAACAAGCATTTCAATTAGCTGATGCAGGATTAGATTATTACAACCATAATTTAGATACTTCTCCTGAATTCTATGAATCTATTATTACTACTAGAACATATCAAGATAGACTTGATACAATAGATAAAGTTCGTCAAGCGGGTATGAAAGTATGTTCTGGTGGTATTGTTGGATTAGGTGAGAAAGTTACTGATAGAGCAGCATTATTGGTTCAATTAGCTAATTTACCACAAGTGCCAGAAAGTATACCTATTAATATGTTAATAAAAATAAAAGGCACACCACTTGAAAATAATGAAGATGTAGATCATTTTGATTTTATCCGTACTATTGCTGTTGCACGTATTATGATGCCAATGTCTTTTATTAGACTATCTGCTGGGCGTGAAGATATGAACGAACAAACACAGGCGATGTGTTTTATGGCTGGTGCTAATTCTATCTTTTATGGTTGTAAGTTATTAACTGCTAATAATCCAGCACAAGAAAAAGATCAAATACTATTTAATAAACTAAATATCAATCAAAAATCAACAGAAACTAATTTAACTACACAGGAACAAGTAGAGACATTAGAACAAGCAATAATGCAAATTGATACTAAACAGTTTTATAATGCAGCAATATTATGAATTGGTCAAAATTTTTAATTAATCAACTGAATATACGCAAAAAACAAAATTTATGGCGACAAAGAGTGATTATTGAAAAAAATAATGATGCACGTACTATTATCTTTGATAAACGCCAATACATTAATTTTTCAAGTAACGATTATTTAGGTTTGAGTCAACATTTAGAAATTATTAAAGCTTGGCAAATTGGATTAAATAAATATGGCACGGGTAGTGGTGGTTCTGGACATGTTATTGGTTATAGTGATGCTCATGCTAAATTAGAACAACAACTTGCTGATTGGTTAGGTTATCCTCGTGCCTTATTATTTATTTCTGGTTATGCTGTAAATCATAGTATCATAATGGTATTAATGCGTAAAAATGATTATATTATTGCAGATAAACTAAGTCACGCTTCTTTATTGGAAGCTAGTATATTATCACCTGCAACATTGCAACGCTTTACACATAATAATATTGAATCCTTACATCGTTTTTTATCTAACAATAAAAATATTGGTAAACTATTAGTTGCAACTGAAGGAATATTTAGTATGGATGGTGATAGTGCTCCTTTAAAAAAATTACAAAAAGTTACCAAGAAATATCAAGCATGGTTATTAGTTGATGATGCACATGGTATTGGTGTGATAGGAAAAGAAGGAAAAGGTAGTTGTTATCTATATAATATAAAACCTGAATTACTTGTAATAACATTTGGTAAAGCATTTGGTCTTAGTGGGGCAGCATTACTTTGTGATGAAATTACTGCTAATTATTTCTTACAATATTCCAAACATTTAATTTATAGTACAGCTATGCCACCAGCTCAAGCAGTAGCATTAACTGAAGCAGTAAAACAAATTAGACAAAACGATATATTAAGAGCTAATTTGCAGCGTAATATTAACTATTTTCGTCAAGTATCGCGTGAATATAAATTTCCATTATTAAATTCTAATAGTGCGATTCAGCCATTAATTATTGGTGATAACAAACGTTGTTTACAATTATCTCAATTCTTACGTCAGCGTGGATTTTGGGTACAAGCTATAAGACCACCAACAGTATCACCAGGTAGCGCAAGATTAAGAATTACTTTAATGGCTAATCATGAATTAAATGATATTTCAAAACTACTGGAAACATTAAATGAATTTTTTAATAAAACTAAATAACTATGCAAACTATTCTAACTAAAAAACAGGCAATCGCTCATGCTTTTGGAAGGGCAGCTAAAAATTATGATAATATTGCTCTATTTCAACAACAAAGTGGGCAGTATTTGTTTAATTGTTTATCTTCAATACCAAGTAATATTATTTTAGATGTTGGATGTGGCACTGGTTATTTTAGTGATCAATGGAGATTAACAGGAAAACAAGTAATTGCTCTTGATTTATCTGCTGCAATGTTAGCAATTGCACAACAAAAAAAAGTTGCTAAAATTTATATACAGGCTGATATGGAATATTTACCAATAGCTGATGAAAGTATTGATCTATGTTTTAGTCATCTTGCTATACAATGGTGTAGTAATTTATACACTCCATTAAGTGAGTTATATCGTATCACCAAAAAAGGAGGTGTTATTGGTTTTTCTACTTTAATTGATGGTTCATTAAAAGAATTACAACAGTGTTGGAAAAAAATTGATAATAATAAGCATATTAATTCCTTTATGACTTTTCAACAAATTAAGCAAACCTGTCATAGTTGGAAATATAGTTTAAAAAAACAATCATGGCTTTTAACATATCCATCATTCATTTGTTTATTAAGATCTATAAAAGGTGTTGGTGCTACTTATTTAATAAATGGACGTCAACAACAAGGTTTAATGACAAAAAATCAACTAGAAAAATTAATTGATTACTATCCTCATAGTAATAAACAATTTCCATTAACTTATAATTTAGTATACGGAATGCTATATCGTGAATAAATGTTTTTTTATAACTGGAACTGATACTAATGTAGGTAAAACCATAGTCAGCTGTGCAATACTACAAGCAGCCAATGCATATGGTTACAAAACAGCAGGGTACAAACCAGTAGCTTCAGGTAGTGAACAATTAAATATAGAATTAAGAAATTTAGATGCACAATTATTAAAAAAAAATAGCAGTGTAAAACTGAATTATAATGATGTTAATCCAATAGTTTTTACTCAAGCAACATCACCACACATTGCTAGTGAACTAACAGGAAAAATTATTAATTGGTCACTGATGTGTGATGGGTTGCATAAATTAAAAAAATTAGCTGATTTAATTATTATTGAAGGTATTGGTGGATGGTATACAATACTATATAGTAGCTATACTATGGCTGATTGGGTTATAAAACATCAATTACCAATAATATTAACAATTGGCATTAAACTAGGTTGTATTAACCACGCAATTTTAACAACTAAAGCAATAATTAGAAGTGGTTTAACATTAGCTGGATGGATAGCTAATGAAGTTATTTTACCAAATCAATACCAACAAAATTACTTAAAAACATTATATCAGCAAATACCAGCCCCATGTTTAGGAATTATTCCTCATTTACCACATTGGAAAACTAATTTTATTGGCAATTTTATCAAATTAGATAAAATAATAATATAAATATTATATAATTAATATATATTAAAATTATTATATAAATAATTAAATATTACAAAGAGTATTTTTGATAAAAATCTTAGATTTAGATAAAAAAGGATATTTAAGCCTAAAATAATTATTAATTAAAACTATTTCCTATAATGAAATCATTAATTACATTTAAAAAATAAAAATAATTAAAAACAAACAATTAAATATTATTTAATCAAAGAAATTTAATTTATCTTCGTGATTTAAAAAATATATTTTATAAAAAAGATCACAATATAAAAATATTACATTGAAATATAATATATTAATACTATTTATCAAAAAATGATAAAATCATAAATAAAGTAATAAAAAATAAAAATTTAGATATTAAAAAACAAAAATATATAATTTTGCATTAAATCTTGTATTTAAACTAATGATTGACTTACGAGATAAAAATCTAATAATTATAAAAAATTTTATTTATTAAATAATATATCATGAAATATTTATAATATTCGTATATTACATAAAAAGAAGCAGATAAAATACCTTAATAATAATTAAAGATTCTCATAAAAATAATATATAATTATGGAAATTTTTGCTTTTTAATGTAAAAACAACAAGTATATATAAGATAATAATCTCTATTTACTTAAACTTTAATTATATTAATCAAAATAGTAAAATTTTTATAAAATACGCTATTTAATTATAAATAATTAACAATAATTATCCAAATAATTTAAATAAATATTTTATCTCTTAATACTCTGTCTGCTAATTCTTATTTAAAATAATAAATGCTTATTATTAAATATCTGAAAAATCAATTTTAATTAATATATAAATTTTATTATGATATATTATACTTTACTAAGTAAACAAAATTAACAAAAGACTCAAAATAAATCTAAATAAATTAAGCGTCAAATTCATCTAAAATAAAAAATTAATTCAATTAATTTTTTATTTTATCAGTCTTTATTTGTATTTTTAATGTTGAACCAATAGAAGCGGCAATAATGCAAAATAATGCAAACCATTGAGTTAGTGTTAACTGTTCATTTAAAAATATCATACCTATAAAAGCTCCTATAGTAGGTTCTAAACTCATTAATGTACCAAATCTTTTTGCTGGCATACGTGTTAAAGCAAACATTTCAAGTGTATAAGGAAAAGCAGTAGATAAGATAGCTACTGCAAATGCAATTGGCAAAATTGATAAATCAAATAATGGTTTTATACCAACTGTATATAAGCCAATTGGAAAAAAAATTAATGTAGAAACAAAAGAACCTAAAGGTACTGTTGCTGTACCGTATCCAGAACCAGCTAACTTACCGAATACAATATACATGCCCCAACAAACACCGGCAAATATAGCATAAATAATGCCTATAAAATCTAAATTATTCATACTATTGCCAATAGATAACAAAAAAAATAGTCCAATGATAACCATCATTATCCAAATAAAATCTATAATTTTGCGAGATGCAAATATTGCTACTGATAAAGGCCCAGTAAACTCTAATGCAACAGCAATTCCCAATGGAATTCTTTCTAAGGATAGATAAAATAGTGAATTCATTGAACCTAAAGAAATACCATATAAAAGTAAATGTTTTAATGATTTACTACGTAATTGACTGTGTAGTTTTTTTCGCCAAGGCTTAAAAATTATAAAAAGAATAATTGTAGCTAAAAATAATCTTAAAGCAGTAACACCAAATGCACCTATAATTGGAAATAAATGCTTTGCTAATGAAGCACCACTCTGTATTGATAGCATTGCAAGGATCAATAATAATATTGGTAATAACGTTTTATATTTTTGATTTAAAATACATGACATCCAAATATAACCTAAATAAATATTAAACTGAGAAAATGTTAGTTAATCAATAACTAACAATATTCATTAAATAGCATTTAAACTTTATTATATAAAGAATATAAAAACAAATATTATTGTAATATTTATTACAATTCAAAAAATAAAAAATAGTAATTTTAACTACTTATAATAAACTATAACATGAATATTAAAATTCACAATACTAATTTATACTAATCAATGGATTATTATGAGTTATTAGTTACATTTTAATTAATAAGAAATAAATTATAAAGTTAAAGTCTAGTAATTATTACTTTTAATATAAAAATATTACAAAACATAATTTTTATATACTGATTTAACAAAAATTATTATTAAAACTTATAATCAAATTTAACAAAAATAATTTATTTAAAATTAATAAATTTTTTTTATTTTATTCAAATTATTTAAACAAAAAATATATTAATTATTTAATAAATAATAACTATTTTAGTTTCTTAATTTTAGTTTCTTAATTATTTTTTATATTTTAAAACATAATTATTAAAAACTAATTAAAAGTTTGATTTATGATTAAAAATCATAAATTTAATGTACTAAAGGTTTTTAATAATATTAATGACATTAATTTAAACTAAATTAATATTTTATATATATTTTATAATATATATTATAAATAGTTTTTAACTAAAATATAATATATATTAATTATAATAATTAATATATTAAAATAAATCGATATTAACTTTAATTATGTAAATTATAAAAATAAATTATTAAATAAATGATACTTTTCATATTATTGAATATTTAAAATAGATAAAAATATAAATATTTTATTACTTTAATAATATTAAATTAATTAATAATTAATTAAAAATAAATAATATTAACTATAAAATATAATTAAATACAAAAATATTTAATAAAATGATAACAAATTTAAAATTGAATATTATTTTTATAATTATTTAGTTTATGGTAAAATTAATTTTAATCATCAATAATATTTTATTTAAAAAATATTGAAAATCAAATAACTGTAAAACATATGGATATATTAATAATGTTTTTAATGATAGATAATTATGATTCATTCACTTACAATATTTATCAATATCTATGTGAATTAGGAGCTGATGTAATTATTAAACGTAACGATGCAATAAGTATTATAGAAATCAAAAAATTGTCACCATCACATTTAATTATATCGCCAGGTCCTGGTACTCCTAACCAGGCTGGTATTTCATTAAGTGTAATTTCATATTTTGCTGGAAAAATTCCTATTTTAGGTATTTGTTTGGGACATCAAATAATTGCTCAAGCTTTCGGTGCTTCTATTATTAGAGCAAAAAAAATAATGCATGGCAAGGTATCAACAGTTTACCATAATAAGCAAGGCATTTTTCAAAAAATAAATCATCCATTAAATGTTACTCGTTACCATTCTTTAATCGTAGAAGAAAAAACATTACCTAAAATTTTTGAAATTACTGCCTGGACATCAAACAATGGAAATATTGATGAAATTATGGGTATCAAACATAAAACACTAGCTATTGAAGGGGTTCAATTTCATCCAGAAAGTATTTTAAGTGAACAAGGGCATAAGCTACTAAATACATTTATTATGTATTAATACACGTAATATTATTATTTTAATTTAAAAATATATTTTATCACATTGTAATAAAACTTTAACAAAATTTAATGATTACTATTTAAACTTTTTAACGCGTTCCATAAATAACAATAGTTTTACCATGAGCAGAAATAATATTTTGATCTTCTAGCATTTTTAAGATACGTCCAACTGTTTCTCTAGAACAACCAACTATTTGCCCTATTTCTTGACGAGTGATTTTTATTTGCATTCCATCTGGATGTGTCATAGCATCAGGTTGTTTTGCTAAATTTAATAATGTTTGTGCAATACGGCCTGTAACATCCAAAAAAGCTAAATTAGCAACTTTTTCAGAAGTTATTTGTAATCGGTTAGCTATTTGTGCTGATAAGCGTATTAAAATTTCCGGATTTATCTGTATTAACTGACGAAATTTTTTATAAGAAATTTCAGCTATCTCACAAGTATTTTTGGCTCTAACCCAAGCAGTGCGTTGTTGTGCTTCATTAAATAATCCTAGTTCACCAATAAAATCTCCTTGATTTAAATAAGATAAAATAATTTCTTTTCCATCTTTACCTTTCATCAAAACAGAAACAGAGCCTTTTAAAATATAATAAAGTGTTTCTGCTTTTTTACCTTGATGAATAAAAGTGCTTTTAGATAGATATCTATGAACATGACAATATGATAAAAACCATTCTAGAGTAGTGTCTGTTTGTGGTTTACCGAAAATCATGCGCTTAATCCTATATATTATTACTACAAGAATCTAAAACATAAAATATAAATTTTTGTAATCATTGTTTATATATAAATCAAAATTTTAATTAATAGAAAGCATATAACATTTTATAAATATCATAGTTATGATAATTAATATTATTTTATGGTATACAAAAAGATCATTTTTAATATCTAATTTCATAGAGATATAATTACTATATGTAATAAATATTATAGTTTTAATAAACTGATTATTAATCATATCTTAAATAAAGATTATCTTAATAATTTTTTTATTAAACGATAAAATTCATACAAACATATAATTTTTAATTATATGTTTGTATGAAAATAATATCATATATAAATGCTCATTATTAAATAATTTGTAATATAAATATATTTACTAGTGAACATATTTACTATATAAATTACATTACTATAATTTTGTTAATTTAATCTTTATTATTAAATTTAACATTTAGTAATTCTGCTAAATTAGCTGTTGCTTCATCAACACTTATTGTTGATGAAGTAATATGTGTATTTTCCATATGCCGCCTACGTATCCGTTCTTGGTGATATGCATATCCTGTACCTGCAGGAATTAAACGACCAACAATAACGTTTTCTTTTAATCCTCGAAGCTCATCATGTTTTCCAGCAACTGCCGATTCAGTAAGAACTCTAGTTGTTTCTTGGAATGAAGCTGCTGAAATAAAGGATTCAGTAGCTAAAGACGCTTTAGTAATGCCAAGTAAATCACGCCTAAAAGAAGCAGGAACTTTTCCTTCATTTTTTAATTTACGATTTTCCACTTTAACACGAGCATACTCTACTTGTTCACCTTCTAAGAATTCGGAATTACCAGAATTAACAATTGTCGCTTTACGTAACATTTGACGTACAATAACTTCAATATGTTTATCATTAATTTTAACGCCTTGTAAACGATATACTTCTTGAACTTCATTAGTAATATAACTAGCTACAGCATGTGTACCACGCAACCGTAAAATATCGTGAGATGATTCAGGACCATCGGAAATTACATCACCTCGTTCAACTAATTCACCTTCAAATACATTAAGATGACGCCATTTAGGAATCATTTCTTCATATGTTTCATCTTTATCGATCGGTGTAATAACTAATCGACGTTTTCCTTTTGTTTCTTTGCCAAATGAAATAATACCACTAATTTCAGCTAAAATAGCTGGGTCCTTAGGTTTACGTGCTTCAAATAAATCAGCAACTCTAGGTAAACCACCTGTAATATCCTTAGTTCCACCAGATTCTTGAGGAATACGAGCTAAAGTATCACCAATATTAATTTCTACACCATCATCTAAATGAACAATAGCTTTTCCTGGTAAAAAATATTGTGCTGGCATATCCGTGCCAGGAATTAATACATCTTTTCCATTAAAATCAATAATTTTTAATGCAGGACGTAAATCTTTACTACTAGCAGTTCTCTCAGCTGTATCCAAAACAACAATTGATGATACACCTGTTAGTTCATCAGTTTGGCGTATAATAGACTGACCGTCTTCCATATCAGAAAACTTAATAATACCAATAACCTCACTGATTACTGGCATAGTATGTGGATCCCAATGAGCAACAATTTCACCACCATTCACATTATCACCATCACCTTTATTAAGGTGGGCTCCATAAGGGACCTTATAACTTTCTTTTATTCTGCCAAAATTATCTATTACTCTTAATTCTGTATGACGAGAAGTAATAACTAGTTGATTATTAGAATTTTTTACAAATTTAGCATTAAATAGTTTGATATTACCTTTATTACGTACTTGAATACTAGATTCTGCAGCGGCACGTGATGCTGCTCCACCAATATGGAATGTACGCATTGTTAACTGTGTTCCTGGCTCACCTATTGATTGAGCAGCAATAACACCAATGGCTTCACCTTTGTTGATAATATGCCCTCGAGCTAAATCACGTCCATAACATTTCGCGCAAACACCAAAATCTGTTTCACAACTTACAACAGAACGTACTTTGATATTATCAATGGAATATGCTTCTAATTTATCACAACATTGTTCACTTAACAATGTATTACGTGGAATTAAAACATCCAATGTATTTGATATTAATATATCTTCTGCTGTTACTCTACCTAAAACACGTTCACGTAATGGTTCTTTTACATCACCACCTTCAATAACTGGTGTCATTAAAATTCCATCATGAGTACCACAATCATCTTCAGTAACTACCAAATCTTGTGCAACATCAACTAAACGTCTAGTCAAATAACCAGAATTAGCTGTTTTCAAAGCAGTATCTGCTAAACCTTTTCTTGCGCCATGCGTTGAAATGAAATATTGTAATACGTTTAAACCTTCACGGAAGTTAGCTGTAATTGGCGTTTCAATAATAGAACCATCTGGTTTAGCCATTAAACCTCTCATACCTGCTAATTGTCTAATTTGTGCAGCAGATCCTCTAGCACCAGAATCAGCCATCATAAAAATACTATTAAATGAAACTTGTTGTTCTTTTTGACCATTACTATTAATAACAGTTTCAGTTGATAAATTTTCCATCATGGCTGTTGCAACACGCTCATTAGCAGCAGCCCAAATATCAATAACCTTATTATAACGTTCACCAGCAGTAACTAAACCAGATTGAAATTGTTCCTGAATCTCAGCGACTTCATATTCAGCTTCTTCAATAATATTAATTTTTTTTTGAGGTATTACCATATCATCAATACCAACAGAAGCGCCAGAACGAGCAGCATAAGCAAAACCTGCATACATAATCTGATCAGCAAAAATAACAGTTGGTTTTAATCCTAAAACACGATAGCAAGTATTCAGCATTCTGGAAATCTCTTTTTTGCCTAAATATTGATTTACTAAAGAATATGGAAGTCCATTAGGTACAATCATCCATAAAATAGCTCTACCAATTGTAGTATCAACTAACCTAATATTAATTTTAATATTATTATTGATATCTCGTATTTCTTCTTTGATACGTACTTTCACTCTAGCATGTAATGCTGCTAAACCTAAGCGATAAACTATCTCTGCTTCTTTTGGACCAGATAACACCATGCCCTCACCTTTAGCATTTACACAATCACGAGTCATATAATATAAACCAAGTACCACATCTTGAGATGGCACGATGATTGGATCACCACTAGCTGGAGACAAAATATTATTTGTCGACATCATTAAAGCACGTGCTTCTAATTGAGCTTCTAAAGTCAATGGAACATGGACAGCCATTTGATCACCATCAAAGTCAGCATTATAAGCAGCACATACTAAAGGATGTAACTGAATAGCCTTACCTTCAATTAAAATAGGTTCAAATGCTTGAATTCCAAGACGGTGCAATGTTGGTGCCCGATTTAACATTACTGGATGTTCTCGGATAACTTCATCTAAAATATCCCAAACCACCGCTTCTTCCCGTTCAACCATTCTCTTAGCTGCTTTAATAGTGGCAGCTAAACCATGTAATTCTAATTTACCATAAATAAAAGGTTTAAATAATTCTAACGCCATTCTTTTAGGTAATCCACATTGGTGCAACCGAAGATATGGGCCAACTGTGATAACAGAACGACCTGAATAATCAACACGTTTACCTAGTAAATTTTGTCTAAAACGACCCTGCTTACCTTTAATCATATCAGCTAAAGATTTCAAGGGGCGTTTATTAGATCCTGTAATAGCGCGTCCTCGTCTTCCATTATCTAATAATGCATCAACAGACTCCTGAAGCATACGTTTTTCATTACGTACAATAATATCTGGTGCAGCTAAATCTAATAAACGTTTTAAACGATTATTACGATTTATAACCCGTCTATATAAATCATTTAAATCAGAAGTAGCAAAGCGACCACCATCTAAAGGTACAAGTGGACGTAAATCAGGTGGCAAAACCGGTAATACATTTAAAATCATCCATTCAGGTTTATTGCCAGAATGCATAAATGATTCTAATAGTTTAATACGTTTAGTTAATTTATTACGTTTAGTTTCAGAATGAACGATACTTAATTCTTCATGTAAAATTTCACATTCTTTTTCTAAATTAAAAGTTTTTAGTAAAGATTGAATTGCTTCAGCTCCCATTTTTGCTTCAAATTCATCACCAAACTCTTCTAAAGCATCAAGATATTGCTCTTCAGTTAAAATATGTCCACGTTCTAAACTAGTCATACCACCTTCAATAACAACATAAGATTCAAAATAGAGAACTCTCTCAATATCACGTAGTGGCATATCAAGTAATAAACCAATCCGTGAAGGTAATGATTTTAAAAACCAAATATGTGCTATAGGTGAAGCTAACTCAATATGACCCATACGATCACGACGTACTTTAGCTTGGGTAACCTCAACACCACATTTCTCACAGATTACACCTCTGTGTTTTAATCTTTTATATTTACCACATAAACATTCATAATCTTTAACTGGACCAAAAATACGTGCACAAAAAAGCCCATCACGTTCTGGCTTAAACGTTCGATAATTAATAGTCTCTGGTTTTTTGACCTCACCAAATGACCAAGAACGAATCATATCTGGTGAAGCTAAAGAAATCTTAATGCCATTAAATTCTTCGTTTTTAGTCTGTATTTTTAGAAATTTTAATAAATCTTTCATGGAATAGCTCCTGTCGGAGTTAAAATTGTTAAAAAGTGATTAAAAATCACTTTTTAACAACCCAAAATAACATTTATAGTATCAAATTAATTTATAGTATAAAATGAAAAATTAAAATTTAAATATTACTTTATTACTCATCTTCAAGTTCTATATTAATACCTAATGAACGAATTTCTTTTAATAATACATTAAAAGATTCTGGTATAGCTGGTTCCATTTGATGATTTCCATCCACAATATTTTTATACATTTTAGTACGTCCATTAACATCATCAGATTTAACTGTAAGCATTTCCTGTAAAGTATAAGCAGCACCATATGCTT
The DNA here is from genome assembly GCF_001534665.1 of Candidatus Arsenophonus lipoptenae. Classification (NCBI taxonomy): domain Bacteria; kingdom Pseudomonadati; phylum Pseudomonadota; class Gammaproteobacteria; order Enterobacterales; family Morganellaceae; genus Arsenophonus; species Candidatus Arsenophonus lipoptenae. The sequence goes on from NZ_CP013920.1 coordinate 336,573, forward strand.
CTAAAGCCCACACTTCCATTTCACCAAACCGCTGCCCACCAAACTGAGCCTTACCACCTAATGGTTGTTGAGTAACAAGACTATAAGAACCCGTTGAACGTGCATGCATTTTATCATCAACTAAATGATTTAGTTTTAACATATACATATAACCAACTGTTACTGGCCTTTCAAACTTCTCACCAGTACGCCCATCATATAAAGTAATCTGACCAGAAGTAGGTAATCCAGCTAAAGTTAATAACTCTTTTATTTCATTTTCTTTTGCACCATCAAATACTGGTGTAGCAATTGGCATACCTTTTTTTAAATTATGTGCTAATCTTAATACTTCTTTATCAGAAAAGGCATTAAGATCAAATACTTGTCTAGTATCATCTCCTAAATCATAAGCTTTTTGAATAAATTCTCTTAATTTAAATATCTCACAATGTTGTTTCAACATCGTATTAATTTTATCACCAATACCTTTAGCTGCCATACCTAAATGAGTTTCTAAAATCTGACCAATATTCATTCTTGATGGGACACCAAGTGGGTTTAATACAATATCAATTGGATTACCCTTATCATCATAAGGCATATCTTCAATAGGATTAATTTTTGAAATAACACCTTTATTACCATGTCGGCCAGCCATCTTATCACCTGGCTGAATCTGACGTTTTACTGCCAAATAAACCTTAATAATCTTTAATACTCCTGGAGATAAATCATCCCCTTGGGTAATCTTGCGACGTTTATCTTCTAATTTTTTTTCAAATTTACTTTTAAGTTCTTCATACTGTTTAGTCAATTGCTTTAATTTATTTTGTTGTTCTTTATTAGATAGTGATAATTCTAACCACTGTTCACGTCGTAATTCATTTAACCTATCTTCTTTAATACCACTATTAATTAATAGTGTTTTAATTCTAGTAAATAAACCAGTTTCAAAAATACGTAATTCTTCAGTTAAATCTTTTTTTACATCACGCAATTGTATTTCTTCAATTTCTAATGCACGTTTATCTTTTTTTACACCATCACGAGTAAATATTTGAACATCAATAACTGTCCCTGAGACTCCATTTGGCACTCTCAAAGAGGAATCTTTAACATCCGAAGCTTTTTCACCAAAAATTGCACGTAATAATTTTTCCTCTGGTGTTAACTGTGTTTCACCTTTAGGAGTGACCTTACCAACTAAAATATCATCGCCAGTTACTTCAGCTCCTATATAAACAATACCAGATTCATCTAATTTAGATAACGCAGCTTCTCCTATATTAGGGATATCTGCAGTAATTTCTTCTGGACCTAACTTAGTATCACGAGATATACAAGCTAATTCCTGAATATGAATAGTAGTAAATCGATCTTCTTGTACAACTCTTTCAGATACTAAAATAGAATCTTCAAAGTTATAACCATTCCATGGCATGAATGCTACACGCATGTTCTGACCAAGTGCTAATTCACCAAGATCTGTGGATGGGCCATCAGCTAAAACATCGCTACGCTCAATTAATTCACCTAATGAAACACATGGTATCTGATTAATACAAGTATTTTGATTAGAACGTGTATACTTTGTAAGATTATATATATCAATACCAGCCTCCCCAGCATACATCTCATCTTCATTAACTTTAATTACGATACGTGAAGCATCTACATACTGAACAATTCCACCACGTTTAGCTATCACTGTTACTCCAGAATCAATAGCAACAGCACGTTCCATACCAGTTCCAACAAGTGGTTTATCTGTACATAACGTAGGTACTGCTTGACGTTGCATATTTGCACCCATTAATGCACGATTAGCATCATCATGCTCAAGAAATGGAATTAATGAAGCTCCAACAGAAACTACTTGTTGTGTTGAAACGTCCATATATTCTACCTGATCTTGTCTAAATAAACTTGCTTCACCTTTATTACGACACGTAATTAGTTCTTCAACAAAACTACCATTATCATCTAGAACAGTATTACCCTGGGCAATAATATAATTACCTTCTTCAATTGCTGATAAATAATGAATTTCATCAGTTACAATGCCTTGTTTTACTAAACGATAAGGTGTCTCTAAAAAGCCATATTCATTTGTTTGCGCATAAACTGATAACGAGTTAATCAAACCTATATTAGGCCCTTCAGGAGTTTCAATTGGACATACTCGCCCATAATGAGTTGGATGTACATCACGAACTTCAAAACCAGCTCGTTCACGTGTTAATCCACCTGGACCTAATGCTGAAATACGACGTTTATGTGTAATTTCAGAAAGTGGATTATTTTGATCCATAAACTGCGATAATTGACTAGAACTAAAAAATTCTTTAACTGCTGCAGAAATTGGCTTAGCATTGATCATATCTTGCGGCATTAATGAATCTAAATCACCTAATGATAATCGTTCCTTCACAGCACGCTCAACTCTAACTAAACCAATGCGAAATTGATTTTCAGCCATTTCACCTACTGAACGAATACGACGATTTCCTAAATGATCAATATCATCAACTTCACCTTTACCATCACGAATATTAATGAGTTTTTTCATAACATCAATAATATCTTCTTTACTTAAAATACTAGCCCCATCAATTGATGTTCGATCTAATGATCGATTAAATTTCATACGTCCTACAGCCGAAAGATCATAACGTTCTTCAGAAAAAAACAAATTTTCAAATAAATTTTCTGCTGATTCAAGTGTAGGTGGTTCACCTGGACGCATCATACGATAAATTTCAATTAACGCACTCAATCTATCTTTAGTAGGATCAATACGTAAAGTTTCTGAAATATATGATCCATGATCTAAGTCATTAGTAAATAAAGTCTCAATTATATTGTAACCACATTGTCTTAGAAGTACTAAAATATCTAAAGACAACTCTGTATTAGCTGTACAAATAACTTCACTAGTACTTTTGTCAATATAATCTTTTGCGATCACCTTGCCTACGATATATTCAATAGGAACTTCAATATTAGTAATATTATCTTGTTTTAACTGATTAATATGACGAGCTGTAATACGCCTACCTTTTTCAATATATATTTTACCTTTAGCTTCAATACTAAATGAAGCTGTTTCACCACGTAACCGTTCAGGTATTAACGTCATTAATAACCTATTGTCATTAATTTGAAAAATTGTTTTCTCAAAAAACATAGCAAGAATTTCTTCAGTATCATAATCCATAGCACGTAAAATCATAGTAGCTGGTAATTTACGTCTACGATCAATACGAACAAAAAGATTATTTTTAGAATCAAATTCAAAATCTAACCATGAACCACGATAGGGTATAATACGTGCGTTATATAAGACCTTACCTGAAGAATGAGTTTTACCCTTATCACTATCAAAAAATACACCAGGACTACGGTGTAATTGAGAAACAATAACACGCTCTGTACCATTAATAATAAAAGTACCATTACCTGTCATAAGTGGAATTTCACCCATATAAACTTCTTGCTCTTTTACATTCTTTACTACATTATCTATAAATTCACGATCATAAATCACAAGACGTAATTTAACGCGTAAAGGAGCAGAATAAGTAATACCACGAATTTGACATTCTTTGACATCAAATACAGGTTCACCAAGATGATAACTAATATATTGTAGTTCAGCATTACCGCTATAACTTTGAATTGGGAACACGGAACGGAATGCTGCTTCCAAACCATTCAATCCTTCTAAATCTTGTTCTATAAATTTAGCAAATGAATCAAGTTGTATAGATAATAAATAAGGAATATCTAAGACTTGCGGACGTTTGCCAAAATCCTTACGAATACGTTTTTTTTCGGTATAGGAGTAAACCATATTGGTTCCTCAACTTACTGATCAGTGGCCTAACTTTTCTGTCCTAAAGGACAGAATCTGAAATTCTATTTTAAAAATAGAAAATAAATTAATTTATAAAACATTTAATTGCTATTTTATTTTCTGAAATAAATGCAATGGATTTATTAACTATCAACTTTGGTCATTATAATTACAAATATAGTTTATTAAATCATTAATAAAAATAAAAAGCATAAAATATTATATAAGAATAGCTCAGTAATTAAACAATGTAAAATATTACTAATACTTAAACTAACAATATATATACACTTTATATTACAATACAAAAAAGCTGGTGACTAAAAATCACCAGCTGTCAGCCTATAATTAGTAATTAGACTGCCAAGTCAAAGTAAAACTCATTTAACTTTAACAGAAGCGCCAGCTTCTTCTAGCAATTTCTTAACAATTTCAGCATCTTCTTTGCTTATTGCTTCTTTAATTGTTACAGGTGCAGAATCAACCATATCTTTAGATTCTTTTAATCCTAAACCAGTAGCTTTACGAACTGCTTTAATAACGGCAACTTTGTTAACACCAATATCAGATAAAATAATATCAAATTCAGTTTTTTCTTCAGATTCTTCAACTTCACTAGATATACCATGTGAAGCAACTTCAACTATTGAAGAAACACCAAACTTATCTTCCATCAAGCTGATTAATTTAACAACTTCCATAACAGACATCTTTGCTATAGCATCAAGAATTTGTTCTTTAGTTAAAGACATAACAAGAGTTCCTAAATTTTAGAAATATTTTTACATTTAAAAACAATGACTGAAATAGACTTAAGATACCTTTTTTTGATCACGTAGTCTTAACATAATGCGCATCAATCTACCTATAGAAACTTCTTTCATAACTGACATAAGACGAATAATCGCTTCCTCATAAGTTGGAATAACTGCTAAATTATCAATTTCTTTAGCTGTAATCAACTTACCTTCAAAAGATCCGGCTTTAATTTTGAATGATGGATTATATTTATTAAATTCTTTTAATAAACGTGCAGCGGAACCTGGATGTACTTTAGAACAAGCAATCAAAGTTGGACCAATGAACACATTTTTAAGACATTCAAAATTTGTACCTTCAACAACACGTCTAACTAGTGTATTACGGATAATACGAACATAAACACCAGATTCATGACATGATTTACGTAACTTAGTCATTCTCTCTACAGAAACTCCACGAAAATCTGCTACAACTACAGACAAAGCATCTTTGATTACATCATTGACTTCAGTAACAATGGTTTTTTTTTCTTGAAGATTTAGTGACATTGGCTTTCACTCCTGGACTTATTTGGTTATTCCTGGAATTATATCACTTTAAATATCCACAAACTGTATATAATTTAAAATTAATATTTATAATATCTAGTTTGTAATATAAAAAATATTAATTATATCTATTATTTATAATAATATACCAATACTAGTAGTAATTAATCTAAATTTATATTTTCTTTTATCAAACTAGTGATTACTTTTAGTCTATTTTATATAAAATTTTTATAAAGGTAAAGATAAAAATGATATTCAAAACTAAATTAACTTAATTAATCCTGTTTGACTAACACTAATACCTATACCCATAGTAGTAGATAAACTAATTTTCTTAAAATAAATACCTTTAGCAGAAGATGGTTTTGATTTCTTTAATGAAATTAAAAGTGATTTTAGATTTTCTTTTAATTTACCATCGTCAAAGTTAATTTTGCCAATAGTAACATGCACAATACCATTCTTATCATTACGATAACTAATTTGTCCTGATTTAATATTTTGTATAGCTTGCACAACATTTAATGTTAATGTACCATCTTTAAGATTAGGCATTAATCCCTTAGGACCTAAAACTTGACCCAACTGACTAATAATAGGCATGGCATCTGGAGATGCAATAACAACATCAAAGTTTATTTTACCAGATTTAATTTTATTAACTAAATCTTCAGTGCCAATATATTCAGCACCAGCATCTATTGCTGCTTTAAAATTTGTTTCTTGAGTAAATACAGCTATACGAATAGAACGACCTGTACCATATGGCAAAATAGTAACACCACGAATATTTTGATTAGATTTACGTGCATCAATACCAAGATTGACAGCAACATCAACACTTTCTACAAATTTAACAGTAGCTCTTTCTTTTAAAAGAGCAATTGCTTCATTTACATCATAATCTTTATTTATATCTATTTTTTCATAAATTTTTCGCATACGTCTAGTCAATTTAACCATTAATTAATGCTCCACTTCTAAACCCATAGAACGAGCAGTTCCTTCAATAGAACGCATCATTGATTCAATATCATATCCTGTCATATCTGCAGATTTAGTTTTCGCTATCTCACGAATTTGCATATAATTTACTGTGCCAACTTTATTTTTTGTTTTTCCAGAGCCTGATTTAATGCCTGCTGCTTTTTTAAGCAAGACAGAAGCTGGAGGAGTCTTTATTATAAATGTAAACGAACGATCTGAAAATATCGTAATTATAACTGGTATTGGTAATCCTTTTTCTAAATTATCTGTTTTTGCATTAAATAATTTACAAAATTCCATAATATTCACACCATGTTGACCTAATGCGGGGCCAACAGGAGGGCTAGGGTTAGCCATGCCTGCTGCAACTTGAAATTTAACATAACCTTGTATTTTTTTTTTAGTCATATATAACTTCCTCTAATTTATTAATTTTATTTTTAATTTTTTATGTTATTAATCATATAAGTAAGAATTTTTTATACCATAATTAAAAGTAAAAATACTATTTTACCATCATTTTATCATTTTATGATAAAAATAAAATTATTGATTTATTAATTATATTTTTCTACATTTTTTCTACTTGGCTAAAATCTAACTCTACTGGTGTTGCTCTACCAAAAATAGATACAGATACTTTTAGACGACTTTTTTCATAATCAACTTCTTCCACTACACCATTAAAATCTGCAAATGGGCCATCACTAACACGAATCATTTCTCCTGGTTCAAATAACGTTTTTGGACGAGGTTTATCACCAGCTTTTTGCAATCGATGCATAATGGTATCAGCTTCTTTATCACTAATTGGAGATGGACAATCAGGTGTGCCACCAATAAACCCCATAACACGAGGTACACTACGTACTAAATGCCAACTATCATTATCCATAGTCATTTGAATCAGAACATATCCAGGAAAGAATTTCCGCTCACTTTTACGACGCTGGCCACTTCTAATTTCCATGACTTCTTCAGTAGGTACCATAACTTCACCAAATTTATCTTGCATAGAATATAATTTAATATGTTCTCGTAATGATTCAGCAACTTTAGTTTCAAAGCCAGAAAATGATTGAATCACATACCAACGTTTTTTAGAAGTTACATACATATATCAAAACCTCAAGCTTGTAATAAATGAAATTAAACGTACTAATACTCCATCTAATCCCCAAAGAATGAGAGCCATTACAATAGTAACTATCGTAATAATTAATGTTGTCTGTAATGTTTCCTGACGTGTAGGCCAAATAACTTTACGTATTTCAACAAGAGCTTCACGAGAAAATTCTAACGTTGCCTTTCCTTTTGATGTATATAAAGCAATACCACCTGCAAGAAAAAGAATAAAAACAACTGATATAAAACGTAATGTAGAATTGTATTGCCTGAAATAATAGTTACCAACAATAGCAATAACTATAAGAACAGTTATTAATATCCATTTTGCTATATCAAAATTACGTCCTTTTTCTTTAGTATTACTATTAGCGTTCATAAATTAAACCTTTAAAATATTTTTATAAAATCTTTACAAGATTTTTAAGTTTTATATACTTTATATTATTATAATATACATATAATATATTATGAATCATAATCATTAATAATGATATAAAAATTAATATGTATAATATATTAAAAAATTATATAATAAAAAAACAACAAAACAATAGTATTGTTTTTAGTTTTTGGATTAAACCTATTTAATCTTTAGGTAAAGAACTAAAAGGGCATCATTTTTTAGGATGCCCTTTTAGTTCTTTACCTAAAGATTAAATAATTATTTTTGAAATAACCCCAGCACCTACTGTATGACCTCCTTCTCTTATTGCAAAACGTAATCCTTCATCCATTGCAATTGGCGCTATTAACGTTACTTTCATCTTAATATTATCACCTGGCATTACCATTTCTATACCTTCCGGTAATTCTATTGTACCAGTTACATCAGTAGTTCTAAAATAAAACTGAGGACGATAACCCTTAAAAAACGGTGTATGACGCCCACCCTCATCTTTATTTAAAATATAAACTTCTGATTCAAATTGAGTATGTGGATTAATTGAACCTGGTTTTGCCAAAACTTGTCCTCGCTCTACATCTTCACGCTTAGTACCTCGTAATAATACACCTATATTTTCACCAGCTCGACCTTCATCCAAAAGTTTACGAAACATCTCTACACCAGTACAAGTAGTCTTAGATGTTTCTTTAATTCCAACTATCTCAACTTCTTCACCAACTTTTATAATACCACGTTCAACTCTACCAGTTACAACAGTACCTCTACCTGATATAGAAAATACATCTTCAATTGGTAATAAAAAAGGTTTATCTATTGATCTTTTAGGTTCTGGAATATAATTATCTAATGCTTTAGCTAATTCAAAAATTTTTTCTTTCCATACTTTAGCACCTTCTAATGCTTTTAATGCTGAACCCTTAATTACTGGTGTATCATCTCCTGGAAAATCATACTGAGAAAGCAACTCGCGTACTTCCATTTCCACTAATTCTAATAATTCTTCATCATCAACCATATCGCATTTATTTAAAAAAACAATTATATAAGGAACTCCTACCTGACGACCTAATAATATATGTTCACGAGTTTGTGGCATTGGACCATCTGTTGCTGCAACAACTAAAATAGCGCCATCCATTTGTGCCGCCCCTGTAATCATATTTTTTACATAATCAGCATGACCTGGACAATCCACATGTGCATAATGACGAGTAGATGTATCATATTCTACATGAGAAGTAGAAATGGTAATACCACGAGCTTTTTCTTCAGGTGCATTATCAATTTGATCAAATGCACGAGCATTGCCACCATAGGCTTCCGCTAATACAGTAGTAATTGCTGCAGTTAAAGTTGTTTTACCATGATCAACATGACCAATTGTACCAACATTAATATGTGGTTTTTTACGTTCAAATTTTTCTTTAGACACAATTCTATTCCTTAAATAGAATTCTCTCAAATTAAAACTAAAAGAGAGAACTAGTTAAAATAGTTACACCTAAATCTCATTACTTAGATTTATGAGATTCAATAATTGCTTGAGCAACATTAATTGGAGCTTCATTATACTTAAAAAATTCCATGGAATAAGAAGCCCGACCTTGAGTTTGCGAACGCAAATTTGTAGCATAACCAAACATTTCCGATAATGGTAACTGTGCACGCACTATCTTACCAGTAGTTATATCTTCCATGCCTTCAATTATACCACGACGACGATTCAAATCACCAATAACATCACCCATATAATCTTCAGGAGTTTCAACCTCAACTTTCATAATTGGCTCTAATAAAATTGGATTTGCTTTCATAAAAGCTTCTTTGAAAGCTATAGAACCAGCAATTTTAAATGCTAGTTCAGAAGAATCAACATCATGATACGAACCATCATACAATACGACTTTAACATCAACAATAGGATAACCAGCTAAAACACCATTTTTAATTTGTTCTTGAATTCCTTTATCTACTGCAGGTATATATTCTTTAGGTATAGAACCACCAACTATTTTATTATGAAACTCATAACCAATTTCATGACCAATTTCTAAAGGTTCAATACGTATCCATACATGACCAAATTGCCCACGCCCACCAGATTGACGAATAAATTTACCTTCTTGTTCAACAATTTTACGAATGGTTTCACGATATGCTACTTGTGGTTTACCAATATTTGCTTCAACTTTAAATTCACGCCTCATACGATCAACTAAAATTTCTAAATGTAACTCACCCATACCAGAAACAATTGTCTGACCAGATTCCTCATCATTTGATACATGAAAAGATGGATCTTCTTGAGCTAATCTAGCTAATGCTATTCCCATTTTTTCTTGATCAACTTTAGTTTTAGGTTCAATAGCAATTGAAATTACCGGTTGAGGAAATTCCATACGCTCTAATATAATTGGAAAATTTATAGCACATAAAGTATCACCGGTAGTAACTTCTTTCAAACCAATAGCAGCAGCTATATCACCAGCTCTAACTTCCTTAATTTCTTCACGTTTATTTGCATGCATTTGAACAATACGACCAAATCTCTCTTTTCTATTTTTGGTTGAATTAAGAATAACATCTCCTGAATTAACTAAACCAGAATAAACTCTAAAAAAAGTTAAATTACCAACAAACGGATCTGTTGCAATTTTAAATGCTAAAGCTGAAAAAGGCTGATCATCACTTGCATTGCGTTCTAATAGCTTATTTTTATCATTAATTAACATTCCTTTAATTGCCGGAATATCATTAGGTGCAGGTAAATATTCAATAACAGCATCTAACATTGCTTGAACACCTTTATTTTTAAAAGCTGAACCACATGTAACTAAAATAATTTCATTGTTTATTACACGCTTACGCAATGCTTTTTTAAGTTCATATTCAAGTAATTTTTCTCCAGAAAAATACTTCTCTAATAACTCATCTGATGCCTCTGCTGCAGCTTCGATTAATTTAGTTCTTGATTGTTCAGCTTCACTTTTCATATGTTTAGGAATATCACTATAAACAAAAGTGACTCCTTGATCACTATCATCCCATTGAATTGCTTTCATTTTAATTAAATCAATAACACCAGTAAATGAATCTTCACTACCGATAGGTAATTGGAGTAAAACAGGTATTGTTACTAAGCGTGTTTTGATTTGTTTAACAACATTTAAGAAATTTGCACCCATACGATCCATTTTATTAATGAATGCAATACATGGTACTTGATACTTTTTTGCCTGACGCCATACTGTTTCGGATTGAGGTTGAACACCACCAACTGCACAATAAATCATTACTGCACCATCAAGAATACGCATAGAACGTTCTACTTCAATAGTAAAATCAACATGTCCTGGTGTATCGATAATATTAATACGGTGTTCATCAAACTGGTTACCCATACCAGACCAAAAAGCGGTAGTAGCTGCTGAAGTTATTGTAATACCTCGTTCCTGCTCTTGTTCCATCCAATCCATAGTTGCTGCACCATCATGAACTTCACCAATTTTATGACTGACACCAGTATAAAATAAAATACGTTCTGTTGTAGTGGTCTTACCAGCATCAATATGGGCACTAATACCAATATTGCGATAATGTGTAATAGGAGTTTTACGAGCCATCTTGCCCTCTCTCATAATTCTTATTATACCTAATGTAAGAGAAAAAAACACACTATATTATTTTACTAATATATATTAATATAACTAATGCCAAATTTACCAACGATAATGTGCAAATGCTTTATTAGCTTCTGCAATACGATGTATATCCTCACGTTTTTTCACAGCAGTACCTTTGTTTTCAAATGCTTCATATAACTCAATAGCTAAACGCAAAGACATTGATTTATCACTACGCTTACGCGCAGATTCAACAATCCATCTCATTGCTAATGTATTACGACGAATAGATCTTACTTCAATAGGGACTTGATAAGTTGAACCACCAACACGACGTGATTTCACTTCAACTGCTGGACGAACATTATCTAGAGCTATTTCAAAAGCTTCTAAATGATCTTTACCAACCCGTTTAGCCAAAAATTCAAGTGCATTATATGCAATTTTTTCTGCAATAGATTTTTTACCATCTACCATTAAAATATTAATAAATTTGGCTAACAACTCTGATCCAAATTTAGGATCCGAGAGAATCTTACGTTGGCCAATTACGCGACGACGTGCCATGGATATACTCCATTTTTAATTTTATGAAATGAAACCAATATAACAATATAACAATATAATAAAAGTATTTAATACAATTATAAATTGTAACTATTATTTTTTGCTTGATAAAACCATAACAAATAAATACTTTTAAGACTTAGACATCTTTGTACCATATTTAGATCGACCTTGTTTTCGATCTTGTACACCAGAACAGTCTAATGCACCTCTAATTGTATGATATCTAACTCCAGGTAAATCTTTAACACGACCACCACGAATTAGAACTACTGAGTGCTCCTGTAAATTATGTCCCTCACCACCAATATAAGCAGATACTTCATAACCATTAGTTAAACGAACGCGGCATACTTTACGTAGTGCTGAATTAGGTTTTTTAGGGGTAGTAGTATATACACGAGTACATACCCCACGTTTTTGAGGACAAGATTCCAGTGCTGGGACCTTGCTTTTTATAATCTTTGAAATACGTGGTTTACGAACTAGTTGATTAATAGTGCCCATTTTTAATACACTCCTAGTTAGTTAACTAATAATATTTGTATATAAATACATAAATACAAATATAATTCTAACATTAATAATTTTTATTATGAATTAATAAAACATAAAGTAGAGACATGAAAATAGAGAATATATTCTGAAAGAATAGGGATAATTTATTATAAGAAAAAATAATATATTATTACCAAGAAAAATATTGTTGATGTTTTACTGTTAATTGTACAAAATCAATATAAGATATCTGACGGATATAAGACGACATGTATAACGTTAATCCTCTTGCATCTACATCATCTTCTAGAGCAAAAATATGAATTCCTTTATTTCTTAATTGTGTTACATACTTATTATCTTTATTTTTAGAATATATTTTATGTCCCATCAAAACACCATTTTGTAATAATAAAACCTCATCTTGTTTTGTTAATAAATTAATCAATGAACTAAAATCATTGTAATAAGGAGAAGCAGAAATAGCGCATAGCATATCATTTTCTATTTTTTTAGAAAGTTAAAATCACATCATATTCTGCTAAACTACGTCTAAGAACATTAGCAGAAATAACCGTTACTGGTAGGATAAAACAGCTATCAATAGAAAACCCTCTTATTTCTAAATCTTCCTGGCAAATATAACAAGTATTAATATCATATAATTCCAATAATTTATAAGTTACTATATAATCACGTGTCAATATTTTATTAGGATTTTGTTTTGTCAACAATTGACATACACCATCAGAAATAAAAAAAACACCAATATCTTTAGTTAAAGCAAAACTAGCAAGTAGTGCTTCTAGTCCTTCTTGGCTACTAGAAGTACCATGGGGTATTTTCATAAACACAAAAGCTATTTTTTTCATATATGATCTCAAAATTGGATAGTGCGATCACAAATAAGCATTTCATTAGTTAAACTAACTAAACCACTCAATACAAAATCTTTATCTAAATTAGCAAAAGTAAGGTTTTTATTTTTTACTTCTATGTCGTTAATAATACCTCGTCGAAGGGCACCAGTAACACAAATATTTAATTTGCATCCTATTTTTTGTGCTAATGTTTTCCATCCAATAAGTAAATTAAATTCATCACTAGCAGGTGAAATAAATTTATTACCATTGTATACACCCTCTTGATAAAAAAAAATAGTTTTTAATATATGTCCTTCCATAACTAAAGTATTAGCAAATTTCCATGCATTTATAGCTTGTTGGGTCCCATAAGCTGGTCCTGTTACTAAAAGACAGTAAGTTAATGATTTTTTAGAATCATTATAAGTATTTTTACTTTTATGTAAATTACTTAATTTATTCATAATATTAATTATTGTATTAAATTATAATGTTTTAGGATATTTATCCTGTTCATTATAAAAAACTTTATGAAAACCTTTTGCAATTTTAATCTAATTATAAATAAAAATAATTTTTATTATATACTCTATACTTTATATTTATTTTAATAAATTTTATTTAATTTAAAGTGTCCCTATAAAATTATACATTATTTAAAATAAATATTATGTTATTAATCATTTTTAATTATCTAAAAAAATATTTAAATTTATACTATAAATACCGGTTATACTATAAATAATCATACACAGTACATGTACTGATAGTACAAATGTATATATTACATATCTATTAAATTAGAATTTTATATTTATTAATAATGTAAAATAATGAACTTATTTAGTTAATATAAACAAAAATAATAAAATTAATAATTAAAAATAATAATACTAAAGTTTATAAAAAACTATTATTTAAATAATTACAATGTACTTTACATACTGTAACTATAAATTATATAACTTATCATAAAAATTATAAATAAACTTTTATAATATTTTTAACTATTTAAAATATATTACTCATTTTATCTGTTTTAAAAATTAATCCACTTTATTTTTTGTGTTTTTACATTTTTTACTACTAAAAAAAATTACTTACTACAGACAATTAACTATGAATCTATGTTTATTTTTAAAATATTTAATTATATTGAATTTTTAATTCACTGCAGATATATTATTCATCATTAACAAGATTTTTACATTTTATATCAATTAATAGTGTGTGTGCTATCTTTAAAATATATCATTAACTAACAATTATAATTTATATATACCGTTCAATTGTTATAGTATTACAATAAAAAAATTAATAATAATTTAAATATCAATATAATAATTGTACTTATTGATATACTTTCATAAGTATAAAATTTTTTAATTAAAAATATAAAGATTATCTATAAAATAGATAAAACAATAAAACAGATTATTTAATCTGAATATTTAATTAAAATAAGAGTCAATAAATCTTAATTTATTAAGTAATTTTAAAAAGATTAACAAATAAATATTAATTTATATTTTAAATTAACTATTTTTTCAATCAAATAGATATATTTTTAACAAAATCAATTTCATATTTAGATTAATCATTAAATTTTAAATATAAAATCAAATATATATTTATTCATTATTCATGTATAATGAATATTAAAATTTTTCTATAAAAATAGTATTTTTTATAAATATTTATATTTTTATATATAAATAAAAAAAATAATATTTAGTGTCTTAATGTTAAATTATTTTAATATATAAAATATATTAATAGTGTACTTATATTATACTTAAAATTTTAGTTATCTTTAAGATATAATTGATTATAATTATATTAACTACATAATACTATATAAAAAATAAACTTAATAAAAATTAATTAATGTTATAGATAGAAATAATTTATCAAACACTAAAATAGTATGATTTAAATATTTGATTTTAATTTTATGATAAAATTAAATTGCAAATTAATATTTTTAAAATATTAATAAATCATGAATAATCACTAAATAAAAAATATTAATTTATACAAAATCATAATTATATTATAAGCTAATATGATTTTATTAATTTATTCCTCATATAATATCAATAATAGTTAATTTGATAATATCTTTTCTTTCTGTTGGATGTAAAAAGTTGTTTAAAAATTTATTAATGTTAAAATTAGTTCATAAAAATAAAATTAAAATATTTATATTTTAATTTTATAAAAAATATCAAGTATAACAATACATTTTAAGTTTTAAAATTATCAAAATATTCTTAATATTATATTAAATTTTGTATAAAAAAAAGAAATGAATATTAAACTCACTAGTTTCCTATAGTTCCCATTTGCAATATGGGGTATTATTTAACAATTAATTTAAATTAGATAAAAATGGCAGCAAAATGTAATATCTTTCTAATTGGTCCTATGGGTGCTGGGAAAAGCACTATTGGGCGCCAACTAGCACAATTACTTAATATGGATTTTTTTGATTCTGATCAAGAAATTGAACGACGTACTGGTGCTGATATAAGTTGGGTATTTGATTTAGAAGGAGAAAAAGGATTTCGAGAACGTGAAAAAAAAATAATTAACGAGCTTACAAAAAAACAAGGTATTGTCTTGGCGACAGGAGGAGGAACAATAAAATTAAAAGAAACACGCAATCGATTATCTGCACGTGGAGTAGTTGTTTATCTTAAAACTACAATTAAAAAACAAATGATACGAACACAACATGATAAAAAAAGACCTTTATTACAAATAGAAAAATTTACTTTAAAAACTTTAGAAGATCTAGCTAATGAACGTAATCCACTATACGAAGAAATTGCAGATATTACTATTCACAATGAAGATCAAACCGCTAAGATAATCGCTAATCAAATATTGATTTTATTAAAAAAAGTGAATTTCAACTGATTATTATTTTATATTGATATATAAAAAATAAATTAATATGGAAAAATTAATAGTTAAACTAGGTTCTAAAAGTTATCCAATAAGTATTGCTTCTGGTTTACTTAATTCTAAAAATATATATTCACCTCTTAAAAGTGGTGAATATACCATGATTGTGACAAATAAAGATATACATCATCTTTATGCAAAAATTATAAAATCTACTCTTATTCAAATGGGTGTTAAAGTAGATGAAATTATTTTACCTAATGGAGAACAATATAAAACATTAGATGTTGTTAACATTATTTTTACTGCTTTATTAAGAAAAAATCATCCACGAAGCACCACTCTTATTGCCCTAGGTGGTGGTGTTATTGGTGATTTAACAGGATTTGCTGCCTCTTGTTATAAAAGAGGAGTTCGTTTTATCCAAATACCAACTTCTCTTTTATCACAAATAGATTCATCTATTGGTGGAAAAACAGCACTTAATCATCCATTAGGCAAAAATATGATAGGAACATTCTATCAACCAATATCAGTTATTATAGATTTAAATAGTTTAAAAACCTTACCAAGTCGTCAATTTTTTTCAGGTATAGCAGAAATCATTAAATATGGGATAATTTTAGATTATAATTTTTTTTGTTGGATAGAAAAAAATATTAATTATATTTTGCATTGTGATGAAAAAATAATTACTTATTGTATTCGTCATTGTTGTGAACTAAAAGCAAAAATAATTGCAAAAGATGAAAAAGAAACTAATGGGGAACGTATATTATTAAATTTAGGACATACCTTTGGTCATGCTATTGAAACTGAATTAGGATATGGTTTCTGGTTGCATGGTGAAGCAGTTTCAGCAGGTATAGTGATGGCCGCAAAAACTGCAGAATTAATTGGACTACTAAATTTCAATGATACTGAAAGGATTGTAAATTTATTTAAAAAAGCACATCTACCTACTAAAGGGCCGGCAAAAATGCATGCTAAAGATTATTTAGCTCATATGATAAGGGATAAAAAAACAGAAAAAAATAAATTTAATTTAGTATTACCAAGCTCTATTGGCAAAGCTGGTTTCTATACTGACATAAATAAAAAAATTGTTTTACAAGCAATAAACCAATGCCTTTTATAAAAAAAATCACAATAAATATAAGTTAATAAAATAATCTATTATTAAATTTATGTTTTAATATATCATAGATATAAAAACATATTTTTACTAATTAAAATATAATTACTCCTTAAAATTATAAGTTTAATATAACAATCAATTATATTACTAGTATTTAATAAAACTTGGAAATATTTCAATGAAATAAAATAATCAGATAATAACAGTAAAATTTTTATTTTTTAATGTAAAAAATAAAAAAATAATATTAGATACAAATCTATTATAATAGTGATAATTATATACTACAATGTATAATTAACTGAATGATAACTATTTAATATTATATAACCTTTTATATGAATATTGATTTTGAATATTTTTAAACTTTATAAAAAGTAAGACACATTAATTTAAATACAAATACAATAAACCATAATAATATACCATTATTTACTAAGTAATATATATTCTTATCTATCAAAAAATAAAATTATTATTTAATAATATAACATCCATAAATAAAAATATTTATAAAAATTTTCTAAAATATTTAAGTAAAATATGAAACATGAAGAAAAAACGTGCTTTTTTAAAATGGGCTGGTGGTAAATTTTTTATGATAGAAGAAATAAAAAAATATTTACCAGAAGCTAATTGTTTAGTAGAACCATTTGTAGGTGCTGGCTCTATATTTTTAAATACTAATTACAATAATTATATCTTAGCAGATATTAATAATGATTTAATAAATTTATACAATACTGTAAAATATTACAATGATTCATTTATCCTACATGCACGTAAACTGTTTAATAACAAATTTAATACAGCTGAACAATACTATCGTCTACGTACTGAATTTAATCTATCAAGTAATTCTAAACGCCGTAGTATACTATTTTTATATCTTAATCGTCACTGCTATAATGGTTTATGTCGCTATAATGCAAAAGGAGAATTTAATGTTCCATTTGGATGTCATAAAAACCCTTATTTCCCTGAAAATGAATTATATGCGTTTGCTGAAAAAGCACAAAAAGCTATTTTTATTTGTCAACATTACAAAAAAACACTTTTATCAGTGAACAATAATTCTGTTGTTTACTGCGATCCTCCATATACACCACTTTCAAATACTGCCAAATTTATGGAATATAGCAAAGATAGATTCGGAAAACAGGAACAATACATACTAGCTAAGATTGCTTATCTATTATCTTCAACAAGAGGAATACCAGTATTGATATCAAATCATGATACACCATATACTAGAAAATGGTATCATAATGCTAAACTCAATCCAGTTAAATCTCGTAGACTAATCAGTTGTAATAGTCTGACTCGAAAAAAAGTAAATGAAATTTTAGCATTTTATAATCCAACTGATTAAAAATATAATAGCAAAAATAAAAAAATAGATTAGAGGAAATAGATAATGAAAAAATTTTTAATTGCACCATCTATTTTATCTGCAAATTTTGCATGTCTAGGTGATGAGATAGAAAAAGTAATTCAAGCCGGTGCTGATATTATACATTTGGATATTATGGATAATCATTACGTACCAAATCTATCATTTGGCCCAATAATATGCAAATCATTAAGAAATTACGGTATTAATATACCAATTGATGTGCATTTAATGGCAAAACCAGTAGATAGACTTATTCCTAATTTTGCTAAAGCAGGAGCAACTTATATTACTTTTCACGTTGAAGCTAGTGAGCATATAGATTATACTGTACAATTAATTAAAGAATATGGATGCAAAGCTGGCTTAGCATTCAATCCAACAACATCATTACATTATTTAGATTATATAATAGATAAATTAGATATAATATTAATTATGTCAGTAAATCCTGGTTTTGGTGGACAAACTTTTATTCCACAAACTATAAAAAAATTACAGAAAGTTAGCAAAGTAATAAAAGATAACAATTATAATATTTTATTAGAAGTAGATGGTGGTATTAACATTAATAATATTATTAATGTTGTAAATGCTGGTGCTAATACTTTTGTCATTGGCTCCGCAATTTTCAATACAAAAGACTATAAATCAGTAATTAATGCGATACGTAAAAAATTATCTTAATCAAGTTTATTTATGAAAAAATAAACACATATTTAATATTAAAACATTTTTATGTATAATTTTAATATTCTAGAATTAATAAGCGATTTTATAAATAATTTTACTGATTTTATCTAAATAATTTATTAATTTGTTTATAACTTACGTAAAATTTTTCTTTTTTTTATAATATTAACAACTTAACATGTTAAATATTAAATTAATAAAACTATAAATTATCTTACAATAAAATATAAAAACATTATTTTAAATTAATAATAATAAAACTGATCGATAATTTATATAAATAAAATTCATGATTTAATTTATACATTAATTGTAAATTAAATATATATAATAATTGATTTTTTACTAAATAAAATAAATTATATCTAGATAATTTTATACTTAAGATTACTGCATTTATTATGGAATTCACATATGAATATATATACTGCAAAATTAAATAATAAAAATAAAAAATCTATAGTATTTAGTGGAACACAACCATCTGGAGAATTCACTATTGGTAATTATATTGGTGCATTACGTAATTGGGTTTATATGCAAAATTACTGTAATTGTATTTATTGTATTGTTGATCAACACGCCATTACAACTCGTCAAAAACCACAAGAATTAAGAAGGCGTATATTAGATACATTAGCCTTATATTTAGCCTGTGGAATTGATTTTAAAAAAAGTATTATTTTTATTCAATCTCATGTTCCACAACATAGTCAACTCAGTTGGATACTTAATTGTTATACCTATTTTGGTGAATTAAAACGTATGACACAATTTAAAAAGAAACTAAAAAACAATTTTACCAACATTAATACTGGATTATTTAATTATCCAGTATTAATGACTGCGGATATCTTACTATATCAAACAAATCAAGTACCAGTGGGTATAGATCAAAAACAACATTTAGAATTAAGCAGAAATATTGCTCAAAGATTTAATTCTTTATACGGTGATATATTTACTATACCTGATCCAGTAATTCCTACAATAGGATCACAAATTATGTCTTTACAAGAACCATACAAAAAAATGTCAAAATCAGATATTAATTATAATAATATAATAACGTTATTAGAAAATCCAAAATCTATATACAAAAAAATAAAAGGTGCTGTTACTGATTCTGATAAATCATCACTAGTGTATTATGATTTAGAAAACAAACCTGGTATTTCTAATCTTATAAATATTCTTTCAGGTGTGACAGATCTTTCTATTTCTGAAATAGAAAAACAATTTGCTGGCAAAAGATATATTGAACTTAAAAATACAGTTTCTGAAGCAATTTCAGATTTATTAATAAATATACAAAGTAGCTTTTATGAATTTCGTAATAATGAAAAATTATTACTTGATATTATTATAGATGGGGCTAATAGAGCAGAAAAGCAAGCTAAAATTACCTTGAATAAGGTTTATGATGCAATTGGATTTTTTTATAATCCTATAAAAAATAGCATTTAATTAATTATTAAATTTAGTAAAATATATTATTATTTTAGATAAAAATTATTAAGATAATTATCTAAAACAAAAACACACTATAACATATAAAATAAAAATATTTATTTTATATTATTTCAATTATATGTTTTACCAATATCCTAATACTTTCCACCATAAACTACCGATAAGAATCCAAATAGAAAGATTAGTTATACTTAAGATAAAACCTATTTTCCACCACTTAGATAAAGCAACATAACCAGATCCAAAAATAATAGGAGCAGTACCTGTTGAATAATGTGTTAATGACATCATTAACGATGAAGAAAAAGCTAAAATTAAACCAAATAAAATAGGTGGAGCTCCTAGTTCTAATCCAACATTAAAGAAAGCAGAAAACATTGCCATAATATGAGCTGTAGTACTAGCAAAAAAATAATGAGAATAAACATATACTAAAATAAGTAGTAGTGTGCCCCAAATCCAACTAATACCAGCATAATTAATTGCATTACCAACTGTTTTTGAAAACCAATTAGTCAAACCAAGCTTACTTAAAAAAGATGCCATCATAACTAAAGCAGCAAACCAAGTAATAGTATCCCAAGCCCCTCTAGTTTTTAAAACATCATTCCAATCCAATATATTAGCACAAAGTAATATAGATAACCCTATAAAAGCTGCAACTGTAAGATTAACACTAAAATAACTACCAAAAATCATTCCTGGAACATCAGCCCACATCAATAATAATACAAAAAATACCAATAAAGTTATTTTCTCCTCTGATGAAATTTTTCCCAAAGTATGCAATTTTTGTTTTGCAAAAATTGGTGCATCTGGCGTTCTTTTAATTTCAGGTGGATATATCCAATAAATAATTAATGGCATAACTAATAAAGAAATTATTCCAGGTACAAATGCAGCTATAGCCCATATTCCCCAACTAATTTCAAATGGAGGTTTTATATTTTCCATAATTAAATTAACAATCAATGGATTAGGTGCTGTGGCAGTAATAAACATAGCAGATGTAATAGGATTAATATTAAAATTAACTAATGATAAATAACAACCAATTCTTTGTGAACTGCCCAATGTGGGATCAGAACCAAAACTGGTCGCAATAGATCTCATCAGAGGATGAATAATACCACCACCTCGTGCAGTATTACTTGGTGTAACTGGTGCTAATATTGTTTCTGCAATTGCTAATGAATAAGCAATCCCTAATGTTTTCTTGCCAAATAAAGAAATAAAATAATAACCAATTCGAGTACCTAATCCTGTTTTACTTAAACTAACAGAAATCATTATTGAAATACCTATCAACCAAATAAGTTGATTTGAAAAACCACTCAATGCATCATTAACTGCTTCAACAGGATTATTAGGATTAGTCACTTTAGTAACAGCAACTAAAGTAATTGAAATAATAGATATCGCCCCTATTGGTAAAGCTTTACCAATAATTGCTACTATAGTACCACTAAAAATAGCCAACAACTGCCAAGCATTTACAGCTATTCCTTTAGGAGCAGGAATAGCAAACCAAATTATTAAAGTCACCATAATAGCAATAATAGCCGGCAAAAGTTTTAATGGATTTAATTTATTCATATTAAATAATCCAATTTTATAAAATTTATCATTAAACTAGTTTAGTTAGTCTATTAAATAATCTATTAAATACATATATAAAAATATTTTTTATGATTTATTTAAAACACATTATTATATTATAAATTCATGTTTTAAATAATAAAAATAAGACGTATTTGAAAAGTAATAAAATTACTTCATACAATAATTATTAAGTATTATTAAATATAATTTTTATATCCATTTAGTATGAAAATAACCACTCTTATCAATTCTTTTATAAGTATGAGCACCAAAATAGTCACGTTGTGCCTGAATTAAATTAGCTGGCAAATTAAATGATCGATAACTATCATAATAAGCAATTGCTGAATTAAATGCAGCTAATGGTATGCCATTTTGTATACCAACACAGCAAATATCCCTTAATGACAAATGATATTTATCAGCAATATCTTTAAAATATGGTGCTAATATCAAGTTATCCAAAAAAGGATTATTACTATAAGCTTCACTAATATTTCGTAAAAATTGAGCTCTAATTATACAACCACCACAAAAAATCTTGGCTATTTTACTGTAATTCAAATTCCATTGATAACTATCTGATGCAATTCTTAATTGCTGAAATCCTTGTGCATAAGAGATAATTTTACCTAAATAAAGTGCACGTCTTATCTTTTCAATAAATTCATACTTATTACCTTTAAATAAATTTATAACTGGACCACTTAAAATTTTTGATGCTATAATTCTTTGTTTTTTTAAACAAGAGATATAACGTGCAAATACTGATTCAGTAATAAGCGTAAGCGATATTTCTAGATCTAAAGCATTTTTACTAGTCCACTTACCAGTTTCTTTATGATCAGCTTCATCTAGTATTTTATCAATTAAATAATGACCAGTTTTTGTTTCTTTTTTAAGAAAAATATCAGCAGTTATCTTAATTAGATAACTATTTAATTCACCTTTATTCCATTCAGTAAAAATATTAGATAATTCTTCATTATTTAACTTTAATATGTTTTTTAATATTGCATATACCTCAGCTATAAGCTGCATATCACCATACTCTATACCATTATGTATCATTTTTAAATAATGTCCTGCTCCATCAGGACCAATATAATTGACACAAGGCTCACTATTTACCTTAGCTGAAATTTGATGTAATATAGGTGCGATTAAATCATAACCTTCTTTAGATCCACCAGGCATAATAGCAGGTCCATTTAACGCACCTTCTTCACCACCAGAAAAACCTGCTCCAATAAAAAAAATTCCCTTTGCCTCCAGTTGTTGACTATTTCGTATGGTATCTTGAAAATAACTATTACCGCCATCTATTAAAACATCACCTTTATCTAAATAAGGTATTAATAAACTTATAATATTATTAGTTGCTTTACCAGATTTTATCATTAATAGAATACGTTTAGGGGATTCTAATGAATTAATAAATTCTTTAACATCATAAAAAGGAATTAATTTTTTACCTAAATTATTTTTAATTACTTCATCTGTTTTTTCTTTAGATCGATTAAATATCGACACAGAATAACCTTTACTTTCAATATTAAGTGCTAAACTTCTCCCCATAATAGACATACCAACTACACCAATTTGTTGTTTTAACATAACAACTCCTGTTTGATACTTTATTATCTCATAGCAATTATAATTTACTGAATATTCCCTAATAGTTTATAACTAATAATATTCCATAACTATATTAAAAAATAATTCACCTAATACATTCAAAATAACTAAAGTAAAAAAAATAAAATAGAATTTATTTAATACAATTAATATTAATAATCTAATTATTACTGAATTATTTTGACACTACAAGCATTTTACATAACATTAAAACTAAAGATCAAATATAATTTTTATCAAAAATAATAAACTGATATTCTAATGTAATATTTTCATAAAAATTTTTACTTTTAAAAAATAATCAGTTTGTATAATAACTAAAATTTTTATTTTTAAAATAAAATATTTCTATTAAACATATTTGATATATATAAAATATGACACAATATAATTAATCTCTAATTTTTAAAAGATAATTAATTATTAAATTACTTTTTAAAAAATAACTAATTTACATTAAATTAATTAATAAATTATATATTTATAAATAATTATTCAAACATTTCTGAATGAATTCTACTCTCTATCACACCATATTGATTTTTATATTTTGCAGTTTGACGACGATTATAAGGACGTTCTGCAGAACCAGATAAAACTTCAAAACTTAATGCGCCAATACACATACCAGGACGTAATGCTAATGGTAATTTTCCTGAATTATAAAATTCTAATACAATTTTCCCGTACCAACCAGGATCAATACGATGAGCTGTCACATGTACCATTAAACCTAAACGAGCAAGTGAGGATCGACCATCTAGCCAACCAACAATATTATCAGGTAATATAAACGATTCTAAAGTAACAGTTAATACTAATTCACCTGGATGTAAAAAAAACATATCATTACAGTTTACAGTTATCTCAGAACTCATTACTCGATCTAATACAAAATCAACTTCATTTTTTTGACTACTCAGATCAATATAAGGAGCAGAATATCCTTGAAATATTCTAAATTTATTACCTAAGCAGATATCCACTGTAGCACCGTTAATACGTTCTATTGATGGACGGGGATCAATAATTATTTTTTTTTCATCAAGCCATTTAATTATATCACGATCACAAAGTCGCATTTTTTATTTCCTTATTTTATTTCCTTATAATAGGAATTCATAATACTAAAATTTATTCATATAAATTTTAGTA
Source organism: Candidatus Arsenophonus lipoptenae (assembly GCF_001534665.1). Classification (NCBI taxonomy): domain Bacteria; kingdom Pseudomonadati; phylum Pseudomonadota; class Gammaproteobacteria; order Enterobacterales; family Morganellaceae; genus Arsenophonus; species Candidatus Arsenophonus lipoptenae. The sequence goes on from NZ_CP013920.1 coordinate 361,798, forward strand.
TTTTATCATTAATAACATAAATTGATAAAATATAAATAAAATTAAAATCAATAAAAATTGTGGTTATATATAATATATATTAATTAATATTAAATTTTTTAATAAGAAAATTTAATAATTAACTGAAATTTTTTAATCAAACTATGTTGGATAACAATCAACTAATAATTATAACCATATAAAATATAATAATTTATTTATATATTTTTATAAAATTCTAAAATTAAAAAACAATTAAGTAAAATAATTAATTGAAAGAGATATCTAATAAAAAATATAATAAATATATTTATAAGCAAATTTAATATTATACAAATCAAATTTAATATTTTTAAATAATGTTCTTAATTAGCATATGAAATCATTAATATTAATAATGGCATGATTTATCAAATAATTTTAATTATAAGTATTTCGTTTTAAGTAAAAAAATAAATAACTTTATAATATAAAAAATGAAATATTAATAAGTAAATATTATATAATTTTTTATTAATAAAAACAATAAATTAAAAAATAAATATTTATTCACCATTGTAATATATTTATATAATATTTAAGAATATAATTAATATCAGAAAAAAATTTATTAAATATAAATTTTTTTGATATTTTAACTTATTACTTACTATTAAAATTGTTAAAAAATATCTTTTTCTTATATAGTAACTATACTATTTAGTAAATATTAAATATAATAAATTAAGATTTTTTATACAAAAAATAATTAATTAATAAAAAACAGATTAATTATATGAAACTTACAATATTTTAAATATAAATACTGATATTTAAGTATTAAATCAGAAAATCTATTTAACATCTTAATTATTTTTCAAATTTTATGTTTTTATATATAAATATAACCAATATTTAATTATTTAAATAATTTATAATCTAATTAACAAAAAATATTTATTTTAAAAAACATAAAATTAAAAATTTATTCATTTAAACATAAATTTATTAATAATAATGACTATACATCAAAATTTAATTTTGCTTAATTCTAGATATAAAAATATAATATAAAATATGAACATAACCGCGAAAAAAATTTTAGTAACTTGTGCATTACCTTATGCTAATGGTGCAATTCACTTAGGACATATGTTAGAACATATTCAGGCAGATATTTGGGTTCGTTATCAACGAATGAGAGGCAAGCAAGTTTTTTTTATCTGTGCTGATGATGCTCATGGTACACCAATAATGTTAAAAGCTAATCAATTAGGTATAAATCCTGAAAAATTAATTAGTAAAATCAATAAAGAACACCAAAAAGATCTTGCTGAGTTTTCAATTAGTTATGATAATTATTATTCAACTCATAGTATAGAAAATCAGATGTTATCTGAACAAATTTATTTAATTTTAAAAAAGAATGGTTTTATTAAAAGTAAAACTATTTTACAATTTTATGATCCTCAAAAAATGATGTTTTTGCCTGATCGCTTTGTTATAGGAATTTGTCGAAAATGTAAAGCAAGTAATCAATATGGAGATCATTGTGAAATTTGTGGAGCAACTTATAATCCTATGGAACTAGTAAATCCACGATCAGTAATTTCGGGTGCCACACCTGAGATGCGGGAAACAAAGCATTTTTTCTTTGATTTACCAGTATTTTACAATATGCTAAAAAAATGGACACTATCAGGTATATTACAATTGCCAGTAGTAAATAAGTTACAGGAATGGTTTAAAACAGGTTTAAAGCAATGGGATATTACTCGTGATGCACCTTATTTTGGTTTTGAAATACCAAATGAACCTAAAAAATATTTTTATGTGTGGCTAGATGCACCTATTGGTTACATAGGAACATTCAAAAACCTATGTAAAAAAAAACCTAATATAGATTTTGATAGTTATTGGAATAAAAATTCCACTGTAGCTCTTTACCATTTTATTGGCAAAGATATTACATATTTTCATATTCTATTTTGGCCAGCAATATTGGAAGGTATAGGTTATCGTAAACCTACTAATATTTTTGTTCATGGTTATATAACCATAAATGGGATGAAAATGTCCAAATCAAAGGGCACTTTTATTACAGCTAGAGATTATTTGGATCATCTTGATAGCGATTGTTTACGTTACTATTATGCTACTAAACTTTCTTCTAGTATTGATGATATTGATCTTAACTTAAAAGATTTTGTTCAAAAAGTAAATAGTGATATTGTTAATAAAATAGTTAATTTAGCAGCAAGAAATGCTGGATTTATCAATAAACAATTTAATAATAAATTATCATCTAATATAGCAGAACCAGAACTTTATCAAAAATTTATTACTGCATCAAAAAAAATTGGTCAATTATTTTGTAATCGTGAATATAATAAAGCGACCAATAAAATTATATTGCTTGCTAATATAGCTAATCATTATATTGATGATAAGAAACCATGGATAATAGCCAAACAAACGGGATGTGAAAATATTTTACATAACGTATGTTCCATGGGCATCAATTTATTTCGTATTATCATGACATATTTAAAACCTATATTACCTGGACTTATTGATAAAACAGAGATGTTTTTAAATATTTCACTAGAGTGGGATGATATCAAAAAACCTTTATTAAATCATGAAATTACACCATTTAAAACTCTATTCAAAAGAATAGATATAAATAAAATATCATTTATGTTAGAAAAATCTAATAAAAATATAACCGCCGATAAAAATAATTGATTTACAATAAAATTGTATAAATTATTTTAATATATGTGTGCTATATATATACTGAAGTTATTCACTAGTAGTCTATTTAAATTAGATACGTTCATAAAATAAAAATTAACCATATTTATTAATAATCATAAATATTAATTATAAAACAATTTTAATTTAAAATCTTTTATATCTTAAAATCTTATAATTTAATATAATAATATTTTATAAATCAATAGTTAATTAAAATAATTATAGATTTAACTTGATATAAATATCATTATTTTAATTTAAATACCTAAAATATTTTTAATGTCGCTTTAATAATTCTATTGCTATGTAACAAAAAAATATATATGTCAGTATATAAAATTATTAAAATTTATAATTACATTAATATTGCAATTAAACAAATAATCAATACTTAAAAATTTTTATATTTTTAAACTAAAATTATAGCATATTATAATTGTATCTATTTTATAAAAATAACAATTTATTATTATAAAATAATAAATTATGAAAAAATTTCATATTAAACATAGTATATATTTATACTTAAATATTACTTAAACGAGAAATATTACGCAAAAATTCTTGACGAGTATTTTTACTGGATTTAAATAAACCGCCAAGTGATGTTGTCATTGTGCTGCTATTTACATCACTAATACCTCTAGCTTTAACACAATAATGAACTGCATCAATTGAAACTGCAACATTTGCTGCACCTAACAAAGTTTGTAATGCGATTAAAATTTGTTGAGTTAAACGTTCTTGAACTTGAGGACGTTGAGAAAAAAAATGAACAATACGATTAATTTTAGATAAACCAATAACTTTATCTTTGGGAATATAAGATACTGTGGCTTTACCATCTATAGTAACAAAATGATGTTCACACACACTAGTTAACGTTATATTTCTTACTGTTACCATTTCATCAAAAGCCATGTTATTTTTAATTAAAGTAATTTTAGGAAAATTATTATAATCTAAACCGGAAAAAATTTCATTAACATACATCTTAGCTACTCGTTTAGGAGTTTTAGCCAAACTATCATTACTAAGATCTAGATTAAGCAATCGCATCATTGCACCAATATGTTCTTCAATTTGTTGTTTACATGTATTTGAATTAATACATTTACTTAAAAATGGCGTTTCAAGACCGTGATCTTCAAGTGCTTTGCGAACAAGAATAACTTCTTGATTTATTGATGACATGAATTTCTCCAAACAACAAAATTTAACTAAAAAACATATTTTTTTGAAATAAAAATATGTTTATGTAAAAAATATTTATGTAAAAAATATTTTTAAAAATTAGTATGTTATTTAAATAATTTATATTGATAATTAATTTTTTTATTTTATATAAAATATTAATTTAATTAATATTTTATATAATGAATTTAACTTTTTTAATTATAGAAACTTTCTATCTTATAAAAATAAGATACTATTCAGATCATTTATTTATGATAATTATAAACTTAATTAAAAATACAAAAATTAATATATCATAAATACTTACAGTTAAAAATAATTAAATTTAAAGTTAAAATACATAAAAAAGCATAATATGCACACTATATTAATTTATAAAATTATCATAATCAAAATTAAAATAAAATTTCTAGTAAGATACTATTATTAATAGTACTATATATAGTACTAATAAGTTTTCTGAAATTAGTTTTATTAATTAAAGTTTAATTACTTAATAAATTTAAATATAGTTTTATTAAAATTTTAAGTTAAATATACACATATTTTAGTCATCTAAAATAATTAAAATAAACAATATTAAATAAGTATATTTATTTAATATTTAAAGTTAGATAACTTATCTATCAATACAAAAAATAATTTAATTAAGCTAAACAATAACTTTCATGTTAATAAATATGAACTCACAAAATTGGAAAGAATCCATACATATTTAGAATAAAATATAATAACAAAATATACAAAGTGCTTATAATAAATATAATGGATTATAATTTAGAAGAAATTTTTACAAAAAAGGCGATAATAGATCAAATAATTAGATTTTTTAAAAATATTTTTAATAATACTTAAGATATATTTACTATACATCAAATGCAATTTATTTTAAAAATACTTCTAATATCTTATAAATAATCGATATTATATTTTGTCCTAATTAATTATTATTTTTATAAATTTTATATAAAAAATAACATAAATAAGATTATTTTCTAAAATAATATATAGTTTAGTAATAAAAATATTAATGATGATATATTAAATTTAGTTTATTAAAATAAAAACCTATTGCTAAATATATTATTTTTATATACTTTTGTATTGAATCATATATTTTTAAAATAAACAAATAATTAATGGATTAAGAATCAAATTCTTTGACAAAAGATATAGGTAATAATTAAATAATATTATAAAAATATTTTTATGAATCTATTAATATAGATTATAAATCATACTTTTCAAGTAATACTGTTATGATAAATCTAATTTGATTATAAAATATATAAGATATATTCTTTGAATATTAATTAATTCAACAATAAATTCAGGTATACATAATTTATGCAGACTATTTATCAAAAAATTGAAAAAAAACTTAAAAATCACTTATTACCAACATATTTGTCGATTTCTGATGAAAGTAACAAACATAATAGTTGCAACACAGAAAGTCATTTCAAAATAATTATAGTAACTAAAAAATTTTTTTCACAAAACATGATCGTTCGTCATCAAATAGTTTATCAACTATTAGCGAATGAATTATATAGTAAAATTCATGCGTTAATGTTAAATACTTATACTCCAACTGAATGGAAACAGCGTAAAAAAATAGTTTATTTTTCTCCTCCTTGCTATAAATTATAAAATAAATAGATATATCTAAATTTCAAATTATAATATTCAATGACCATAATTATTTTAAAATATTTAATTGATTTATAGTTGAAATTTTTAAAAAATTTATTTCTATCTTATTGTAAAAAATTATTGTTCATAACAAAATGTTATTAATTATTCAATTTGTTAATCTAATAATTTTAATATTTTATCTAAATGTGTTATAAATTTTCTACATGCTGTTAATTATGTCAAAAAATTTTAAAACTAAAAGATAATATTTTTTACTTAAGTAAAACAATTAAATTAATATAAATAAAATAATTAAATTGATATAAATTACTCATATTGAATATGTCTATTCTTAATATAATAAATAAAAAAACAAACTAAAAATTAGTTGAGGTAACAATATGCCATTTTTTGTCGAAAAAATCCAAGATCTAAAGTGTCGCATAACAATTACTGTTCCTAATAACGATATTGAAAAAGCAATAAATAGTGAATTAATTAATATATCAAAAAAAGTAAACATTAATGGTTTTCGTAAAGGGAAAGTGCCCATAAATATGGTAAAGAAAATATATGGTGATTCTATATTAAAAAATGTATTAAATGATCTAATGCAAAGTAATTTTACTACTGCAATAAAAGAAAAAAAAATCAATCTAGCTGGAGTACCTGAATATCAGTATAAACAATTTAAAATTGGTGAAGATTTTATCTATATAGTTTCATTTGAAATTTATCCAAAAATTGAATTAAAAAAATTAGAAAATATTAAAGTTGAAAAACCTATTGTCGTAATAACAGATAAAGATGTTGATTTAATGTTAGAAAAGTTACGTAAACAACAAGCTTTTTGGAAGGAAAGTAAAGAAAAAGCAATTTTAAATTCAAGAGTTACTATAGATTTTCAAGGTAAAATTAATGGAAAAATATTTAAAAATTCCAATGGCAAAAATATAAAGTTAGTGATAGGTAAAGGATATATGATACCAAGTTTTGAAAATAGCATATTAGGACATTCGCATGGTGAAAAATTCAATATTAATGTTCATTTCCCTTCAAATTATTATTCAAAAAAATTGAGAGGCAAATTAGTTAATTTTTATATAAATTTAAAAAAAGTTGAACGACTAATAATACCAGAAATCAACAAAGAATTCATACAAAAATTAGGCATTGATGATGGATCAATAAAAAGTTTAAGAAAAGAAATATATAAAAATATGCATCGTGCACTTAACAATGCTGTTAAAAATAAAATTAAGATGCAAATACTTGATGGTTTAATTAAAGAAAATAAAATAAATTTACCTAATACTATTATTGAAAATGAAATTAAACTACTACAGAAACAAGTTAAACAAAAAATAATAAATAATGGAAAACAATCATCAAATTTTTTTAACAGCACATTTGAAAAACAAGCAAAGCATCGTATTATAATAAAATTGTTATTAACAAAAGTTGTAAGTGAATACTCACTTATAGCGGATGATTTGATAATTCAATCAATAATCAAAGATATAGCTTCATCTTATGAAAATCCATTAACTATGATTGAACATTACAAAAAAAATAAAAATTTTATGAAAAATGTACATAATTTAGCACTAGAAGAACAAGTATTTAACATTCTTTTAGAAAAAGTTAAGATAATAAAAAAAGAAATACAATTTCATGAGTTTATGCTTAATATTAATGAATATTATCCATTATTATAAATATAGTTATTTAAATTTTTAATAACTATTCAAAAATTTTAATTTTTAAAATTAAATAATTACTAATACATATTTAATTAATTGAATTTTTATACTATTTTATAGTACATCAATTAATTTAATATGATAATTTAAATTAAATCAAGTACAAATAAATACTATTATTTTTCTTACAGTAAGCTTACTAAATCACCTAACATTAATTAATTTTACTAGAAGATCTAGTATCTAGTTATTTAAAACTAGAGTAATTTAAAATTAGATAAAATCATTTGACATTAATAAAAACATAACAACGAAGAAAATAATCTAATATTTTGCTATTAGTAATATTAATATATTGATATTATATATGTATTTATTTAAAAATTTTTATGAAAATATAACTCCTAATAATTTTCTGTATATATTGTTTTATAACTTATATTTATATTTATATAGAAAAATTATTTCTGTAAAATAACAATATTTATTATAATAGTTATTATATTAATACCAGACATTAGATATATTAATTAAAATATAATTAAAATATTAACATTTAATTAGGAGAATTTAAATGGTATATATTAATAATAAAAATCAAATTTTACCTAATCTAAGATTAGTGCCAATGGTCATTGAACAAACCTCAAGAGGTGAACGTTCTTATGATATTTATTCTAGATTACTTAAAGAAAGAATTATTTTCTTAACTGGCCATATTGAAGATTATATGGCAAATTTAGTAGTAGCCCAAATGCTATTTTTAGAAGCAGAAAATCCTGATCAAGATATATGCCTTTATATTAATTCACCTGGTGGAGTTATTACTGCTGGTATGTCGATTTATGATACTATACAATTTATCACACCTGACGTTAGTACTATTTGCATAGGCCAAGCATGTTCAATGGCTGCCTTTTTACTTTCTTCTGGCAAAAAACAAAAAAGGTATTGTTTACCTAACTCCCGTGTCATGATACACCAACCTATAGGTGGATGTCAAGGACAAGCGTCTGATATTGAAATTCATGCTAAAGAAATTTTAAAAATAAAACATCGAATCAATAAATTAATGGCTAAACATACTGGAAAAAAAATAACAGAAGTTGAGATAGATACTGAAAGAGATCGCTTTTTATCAGCAGAAGAAGCAGTTAATTATGGGTTAGTAGACAAAATATATACTAATCGTAATAATCGTAATGAATACATATAAATATATAACATCATATAATATATGATATAATTATATTGATTATAATTTATACATAATTAAAAATTATTATTATCTATATATCAAAAATAAATAATTATTTTTCAAAGTGAGGTTATCTGAATGACAGATCAACACAAAGATAGTTCAGAAAAATTACTGCACTGTTCATTTTGTGGAAAAAGCCAACATGATATTCGTAAATTAATTGCTGGTCCATCAGTTTATATCTGTGATGAATGTGTTGAATTATGTAACGATATCATACGAGAAGAAATAAAAGATATAGCACAACAACATAAGGAACAAAATATACTACTACCTAAACCACATGAAATTCGTAATTATCTTGATGATTACGTAATTGGGCAAGAAAATGCTAAAAAAATATTATCAGTAGGTGTATATAATCATTACAAACGTCTGCGCAATATTTCTGATGAAAATACTCATAATAAAATAGTAGAACTAGGAAAAAGTAATATTTTAATTATTGGTCAGACAGGTAATGGTAAAACATTATTAGCGGAAACTTTAGCAAGATACTTAAATGTCCCATTTACTATAACTGATGCAACAATATTAACTGAAGCTGGATATGTTGGAGAAGATGTTGAAAATATTATTCAAAAACTTTTACAAAAATGTAATTATGATATAAAAAAAGCTCAAAAAGGTATTATCTATATTGATGAAATCGATAAAATATCTCGTAAATCCGATAATCCATCAATTACAAGAGATGTTTCAGGAGAAGGAGTTCAACAAGCTTTACTAAAACTTATTGAAGGCACTATTGCTGCTGTACCACCTCAAGGTGGTAGAAAACATCCACAACAAGAATTTTTACAAGTAGATACTTCAAAAATTCTATTTATTTGTGGTGGGACATTCGAAGGGCTAGATAAAATTATCAGGCAAAGATTAAATACATGTTCAGGAATTGGGTTTTCAGCTGATATAAAATCAGGATCTAAAAAAATAACAATAGATACATTATTTTCTCAAGTTGAACCAGAAGATTTAATTAAATTTGGTTTAATTCCTGAATTTATTGGCCGGTTACCTGTAATAGCTACTTTAGAAGAATTAAATGAGGCAGCATTAATTCAAATTCTTAAAAAACCTAAAAATGCGTTAACTAAACAATATCAAGTACTTTTTGAAATGGAAGGTGTTAATCTAGAATTTCGTGAAGAAGCATTAAAAGCAATTGCAAAAAAAACTTTATTAAGAAAAACAGGAGCTCGTGGTTTACGTTCAATTGTCGAAAATACCTTACTAGATACTATGTATAATTTACCATCTATGAACAATGTTAAGAAAGTAGTAATTGATGAAATGGTTGTAAACGGGAAAACGAAACCTCTAGTAATTTATAGTAAATCTGATATGCAAGCATCATGCAAAAATAAATATTAATAACTATTGATTAAAAATAAAATATTTTTCCTATTTTATTTGTACAAAAATAAATCAGGATATTGAATGTCAATAATTTATTCCTATATAACCTTATATTAAAATTGAGGTTTCTCAAAACTTTTAAGGAAACCCTAAAATTGGTTTAAGATAAACGAAGAGAAAACCTTATGAATCTTGAGCGTTCCGAACGCATTGAAATTCCTGTACTGCCTCTCAGAGATGTAGTGGTTTATCCACATATGGTAATCCCATTATTTGTTGGTCGGGAAAAATCAGTTCACTGTCTTGAAGCAGCAATGGAACATAATAAACAAGTAATGCTAGTAGCTCAAAAAGAAGCATCAACTGATGAACCAAGTATAAATGATCTTTTTTCTGTAGGAACAGTATCTTCTGTTTTACAAATGTTAAAACTACCAGATGGTACTGTTAAAGTATTAGTTGAAGGTTTACGCCGTGCAAAAATTACTATGTTAACAGACAATGGAGAATATTTTTTTGCCCAAGCTGAGCATTTTAACTCTCCTAATATCGATGAAAAAGAACAAGAAGTACTAAATAGAACAACTATAAATCAATTTGAAGGTTATGTTAAATTAAATAAAAAAATTCCTCCAGAGGTATTAACATCATTACATAATATTGAGCAATCAGATAAATTAGCAGATACAATAGCTTCACACATGCCACTTAAATTAGCTGATAAACAACGTGTACTAGAAATGTCTAATGTAGTTGAACGTCTCGAATATTTAATGGCATTAATGGAATCTGAAATTGATTTACTTCAAGTTGAAAAACGTATTCGTAATCGTGTAAAAAAACAGATGGAAAAAAGTCAACGTGAATATTACTTAAATGAACAAATGAAAGCAATTCAAAAAGAACTAGGTGAAATGGAAGATATACCTGATGAATGTGAAATATTCAAACGAAAAATAGAAAAGATTAAAATGCCAAAAGATGCTAGACAAAAAATAGAATCAGAATTACAAAAATTAAAAATGATGTCACCTATGTCTGCTGAAGCAACTGTTTTACGAAGTTATATTGATTGGATGGTACAAGTACCTTGGAATACTAGAAGTAAAGTTAAAAAAGATTTGGTAAAAGCTCAAGAAATACTAGATAACGATCATTATGGACTAGAACGTGTAAAAGAACGTATTCTTGAATATTTAGCTGTACAAAGTCGTATCGTTAAAATTGATGGACCAATTTTATGTTTAGTAGGACCCCCTGGAGTTGGGAAAACATCACTTGGACAATCGATTGCAAAAGCAACAGGTCGTAAATATATTCGTATGGCACTAGGTGGTGTTCGTGATGAAGCAGAAATTAGAGGACATAGAAGAACTTATATTGGTTCTATGCCTGGAAAACTAATTCAAAAAATGGTGAAAGTTGGTGTTAAAAATCCACTATTCTTATTAGATGAAATTGATAAAATGTCATCAGATATGCGCGGAGATCCATCATCTGCTTTACTTGAAGTGCTTGATCCAAAACAGAATATTGTATTTAATGATCACTATTTAGAAGTTGATTATGACCTTTCTGATGTTATGTTTGTCGCAACTTCAAACTCAATGAACATACCAGCACCATTATTAGATCGTATGGAAGTTATTCGTCTCTCTGGTTATACTGAAGATGAAAAATGTAATATTGCAAAAAAACATTTATTACCTAAACAGATACAAAGAAATGCCTTAAAAAAAGATGAATTAACAATAGATATTAGTGCAATAATAGGTATAATTCGTTATTATACTCGTGAGGCTGGCGTTCGTGGATTAGAACGTGAAATTTCCAAATTATGCAGAAAAGCAGTAAAAAAACTAATAATAGATAAATCCTTAAAACATATTTTTATTGATGATAAAAATTTAAAAAATTATCTTGGTGTTCGTAAAGTCGATTATGGTCGTGCTGATACTAAAAACCGTATTGGACAAGTAACTGGATTAGCTTGGACTGAAGTGGGAGGAGATTTATTAACTATTGAAACAGCTTGTATTCCTGGTAAGGGTAAATTAACTTATACTGGATCCTTAGGTGAAGTTATGCAAGAATCAATTCAAACAGCATTAACTGTAGTACGTGCACGTGCAGAAAAGTTAGGTATAAACAGTAATTTTTACGAGAAAAGAGATATTCATGTACATGTTCCTGAAGGAGCAACACCAAAGGATGGCCCTAGTGCTGGTATTGCAATGTGTACAGCATTAGTTTCTTGTTTGATAGGAAATCCTGTTAGAGCAGATGTCGCTATGACTGGAGAAATAACACTACGTGGATTAGTATTACCTATTGGTGGTTTAAAGGAAAAACTATTAGCTGCTCATAGAGGTGGCATAAAAATAGTACTAATTCCTAATGATAATCTACGTGATTTAGAAGAAATACCTCAAAATGTGGTAGCAAACTTAAAAATCTATCCAGTCAAAACAATTGAGGAAGTTTTTTTTATTGCGTTACAAAACTGTCCTTTTAAAGAAAACAAATAGCTCTAAATACTATAAAATTAATCATTAACACATATCAATAAATATCTAAATTATAATACATAGATAGCATAACGTGATCTTGTAAATAATACAAATGATATATCTTATATAAGATATTTGTTAAATATATAATTAATAAAACTATTGCATATTATTTCGATAAAATATCAAATTTCATCTACTATTCTTAATAATTCATTAATAGAAATTTTTTTTCTAGTATTATCATCAACTTTTTTAATAATAACTGCACTATATAAACTATAATTACCATCTTTAGAAGGTAAATTACCTGACACAACAACAGATCCAGCTGGAATGCGACCATAAATAATTTCGCCAGTATTTTTATTATAAATTTTGGTGCTCTGGCCAATATATACACCCATAGATATAACTGAACCTTCTTCTACAATAACACCATCAACTATTTCAGAGCGAGCACCAATAAAACAATTATCTTCGATAATAGTTGGATTTGATCGTACTGGTTCTAACACGCCACCAATTCCAACCCCACCTGATAAATGTACATTTTTACCAATTTGTGCACAAGAACCAACTGTGGCCCAAGTATCAATCATAGATCCTTCGTCAATGTAAGCCCCAATATTAACATAAGATGGCATTAATACTGTATTTTTCGCTATAAATGCACCTTTTCTAACTATTGCTGATGGGACAACTCTACAACCTGCTTTTTGAAATCTAGTGTAATCATAATTAGCAAATTTTATATCTATTTTATCAAAATATTTACTTTCTGCACCATTTATTAATTTATTTTTATTGATACGAAAAGCAAGTATTACTGCTTTTTTTAACCATTGATGAGTAATCCATTTTCCATTGATCTTATCAGCAATTCTTAAAGTTCCATTATCAAGTTGATTAATTACCTGATTTATTGCTGTATTTAATTTAAAATCATCATTTACTGATGTCAGTCTTAAATGATGTGCAAAAGCATTTTCAATAATTATTTGAAGCTGCTCCATAATATTAATTCCTCTATTGTTATCATGTAAATCTTTATTATTTATATTAAAAATAACATGGATAAAACAATATATTAATAAATGCAAAAATATAAAAAATTAAATTTTAATATATTTTAATGATAACTATTATGATATCTATTTTTTAGATATTATTTATTACTTATTAATATTTGAAAAACTATTACAATAAATCTGTCTTAATATAAGATAGATTTAAATACGTTAAATAAAATATTAAAATTTAATATACATTCTATAATTTATGGATTCTTAATTAATTAAAACCAACAGCAGAACGAAGATCAGCTACTTTGTTTATTTTTTCCCATGGAAATTGAGAACGACCAAAATGTCCATATGTTGCAGTTGGCTGATAAATAGGTCGCAATAAATTTAACATTTTAATTAAACCATATGGACGTAAATCAAAGATTTCATTGACAACATGTATAAAAATATCATTAGATATTTTCTCAGTACCAAAGGTTTCAATCATAATTGATATTGGCTTAGCAATACCAATAACATAAGAAATTTGAATTTCACAACGATCAGCAAGTCCAGCAGCAACAATATTTTTCGCCACATAACGGGCAGCATAAGCAGCAGATCTATCAACTTTAGATGGGTCTTTGCCAGAAAAAGCACCACCGCCATGACGAGCCATACCACCATAAGTATCTGCGATAATTTTACGTCCAGTTAAACCACAATCACCCATTGGGCCTCCTATAACAAAACGACCTGTTGGATTTATAAAATATTTAGTATTTTTATGTAACCACTTAGTAGGTAATACCGGCTTAATAATCTCATCCATTACAGCTTCTGATAATATTTTTGATTTGATTTCTTCAGAATGCTGAGTAGATAATACAATAGTATCTATGCCAACTATTTTATTGTTTTCATATTGAAAAGTAACTTGGCTTTTAGCGTCTGGTCGTAACCAAGGTAAGGTGCCATTTTTTCTAACTTCAGATTGACGTTTAACTAAACGATGTGCATAAATAATTGGAGCTGGCATGAAAACATCAGTTTCATTATTAGCGTAACCAAACATAATTCCTTGATCTCCTGCTCCTTGTTCTAACACATTTTTATGATTTATACCTTGATAAATATCTAATGATTGTTTCCCTATTGCACAAATAACAGCACAAGAATTAGCATCAAAACCCATATCTGAGCTAGTATAACCAATTTCACGTATAGTAGATCTAGCAATTTCTTCAATATCAATCCAGGCATTAGTAGTAATTTCACCTCCAACTATTACCATGCCGGTTTTTACATAAGTTTCACATGCAACTTTAGCTGTTGTATCTTGTTCAAGAATTGCATCTAAAACTGCGTCAGAAATCTGATCAGCAATTTTATCAGGATGACCTTCTGATATTGACTCAGAAGTAAATAAATGTGAGGTCATAAGTATTTAATTACCTTATTTTTTAAAATATTATTTTAAAACATTAATATTTATACTTTAATTATAATATTAAGTTAATGGCATTTCTAGTAATTTTTTATTTGTTTTTTATCCTAAAATAATTTATTTGAATTAACACTAACTTATTGATATTTTATTTAGTAATTAAAATAAATTTTGAATTACTTAATATTTTTTATTTATTGGATATGATTGATGATTAAAAAATTTCCTATTTCTCCTGAAAATGAAGAAAAATTGCTTAATAACGCTAAAAATTTAGCAGGATATACAATAAAAGAACTAGCAAATAATATAAATATATCTATGCCTAATAACCTTAAATGTAACAAAGGTTGGATTGGGAAATTATTAGAATATTATTTAGGTGCTAGTGGTGGTAATACAGCAAAACAAGACTTTGCTCATATTGGTATCGAATTAAAAACTATTCCTATTAACTATTATGGTAAACCATTAGAAACAACTTTTATTTGTGTAGTACCTTTAATTAATAATATAGGAATAACATGGATATCTAGTTACTTACGTTATAAATTATCACGTATCTTATGGATACCAATTGAAGGTGAACAAAGAATTCCATTAGCAAAACGAAGAATAGCTTCTCCAATATTATGGAGTCCAAGTAAAATCCAAGAACAATGGTTAAAACAAGATTGGGAAGAATTAATGGATATGATCGTTTTAGGTAATATTGAAGATATTACATCAAGACATGGGCAATTTTTGCAAATACGGCCAAAAGCAGCTAATAGTAAGTCATTAACAAAAGGAATAGGAAGAAAGGGCCAACAAATAATGACTTTACCTCGTGGATTTTATCTAAAAAAAAATTTTACAGATATAATAATATCTCATCATTTTAATTTATGCTCTAATAATCAATATTTAAAAAAAATAAATAGTTATTTTGATATAATTTAATATATAATCTATATATAAAATATAAATTTTGACTGAAATTTTATATGACAAATTTATCATAAAAATTTTTAATATAATTAAATTAAACCATACTAAAACTGTAAAAGATTAAATCTTATTAATATATAGTAAAACTATATATATAAAAAATATATATCAATAATCAAATAATCACTAAATTTTAAAATTTATGTTGTTTATTTAATTACAAATAAAAATAATAGAAAATTATAAAACAAATATCTTAATATTTGCTGACATTTATATATATATTTATAATATATTTTCTTAAGTTTTAATACTGAATTGTTTTAATAAAATTAAAAACATTTGTAAAAAAATAATTTAAAATTATATCAAATACTGCAGTATAACAAAAACATTGAATTAATATAAATATTAATTTATCGAGATATTATGTTATATATTTATCATTCTAATCGATTAAATGTCCACAAAAACATAATTTCTAATTTAATTAAAAATTATCCATTAATTAATCCAATAGAAAAAGAAATTATTTTAGTGCCAAGTCAAATCATGTCGCAATGGTTACAAATAGAACTTGCATACAGTATAGGAGTTGTGGCTAATATTTCTTTTCTTTTACCATCTAATTTTATTTGGAATATTTTTATTCAAGTTTTTTCTTCTTTTCCAAAAAAAAATACTTTTAGTAAAGAAAATATGAGTTGGAAATTTATGAAAATTTTACCATCTTTATTAGATGAACCAGAATTTAAAGAAATTAAACAATATTTAAATAAAGATATAGATAACAGAAAATTACATCAATTATCATACCGTATTGCTTTTTTATTTAAAAAATATCTAATTTATCGTCCTCAATGGTTAGAATGTTGGTATAATAAACAAATAATTAATGGATTAAGTAATCATCAACATTGGCAAAAAATACTATGGCTAAAATTCATTGAATATTATAAAAAACTTAATCAACATCATTGGTATTATACAAATCCTTATAAAAAATTTATAAATACATTAGACTTACCCTTATCTTCTAATATTAATTTGCCAAAACGTATATTTATATGTGGTATTATCTCATTTCCTCCAATATATTTAGAATTATTTAATGCTCTTAGTAAACATATAGATATTCATTTAATGATGATGAATCAATGTTATAAATATAATTACGACATACAAGAAGGTAATAATTTAAAAACAAATATTGATACATGCGCAAAATATAATATAAATAAAAAAAAATTATTTCTAAATAATCAATTATTAGAATCTTGGGGAAAATTAGGAATTGATAATTTATATTTACTTTCTCAATTTAAGCAATCTAACGAAATTCATAAATTTATAGATATACCATCTGATTCTTTATTACATCACATTCAAAGAGATATTCTAAACTCAAAAAATCTAAACAATATTCGTTTAACAAAAAATAGCTATTTTAATAGCTTAAGTAAAAGAAAATTAAATAAAAAAGATAAATCATTGACATTTCATTCTTGCCATAGCCCCCAACGTGAACTAGAAGTTTTACATGATTATTTATTAAAATTATTTGATGAAAATCCAACATTAATACCAAAAGATATTATTGTAATGGTATCTGATATTAATAAGTATATGCCTTACATAAAAGCTGTATTTAACAATGTATCTGCTAATCATAGCATTCCCTTTTCTATATCAGCATATAAAATAGAACACGGTGACTACTCTATTCTACAAACTTTTATTTTATTACTTAATTTACCTAATATTCGTTTTACAGGAGAAGAAATATTTACATTTTTAGAAATTCCAGCATTAGCTAGAAAATTTTCTATATATGAAAATGAATTACCTTTATTAAAAAGATGGATTAATGAATCAGGGATCTGCTGGGGATTAAATAATGAACATATTTCAATGTTAGACTTGCCTATAACAGAGCAAAATACATGGAGTTTCGGTTTAAATAGAATGATGTTAGGCTATGTTATGCATAACAATATAGGTACTTGGAATAATATTTCCCCTTATAATGAATGTACAGGACTATCAGCTAAATTAGTTGGTCATCTTGCGGTTTTTATTGATTATTTATCTAACTGGAAAAATATACTAAATAAGAAAAAAAAATTATCAGAATGGTTACCTATAGGTCAGATCATATTAAATGATTTTTTTGAAATTAATGAAAATATTGAATCAATATTTATATTTATTTTAAAACAATGGAAAAAGATTATTAATACTGGCATATTAGCAAAGTATGAAGATATGGTTTCTATATCAATTATTCGTAATGAATTAGAGAAAAGCTTTAATGATGAAAAAATAAAACAACGCTTATTTAATGATAAAATTAGTATTTGTAATCTTACATCTATGCATTCTATTCCATTTAAAGTCGTATGTTTATTAGGATTAAATGATCAAATATATCCACGTTCAATACCTACATTAAATTTTGATTTAATAACTGATAATCCACAACTTGGTGATCAAAATTATAGAGATAATGATTATTTTTTATTTTTAGAAGCTTTAAATTCTGCTTCTCAAATATTTTATCTTAGTTATATTGGATATAATATTAATGATAATCAAGAAAATAATCCATCAGTATTAATAAATGAATTACTTGATTATATAAGTCAAAATTTTTGCTTAGAAGGTGATGAACATTTAAATATTGATTTCAGTTCTTTTAAAATAAAAAAACATTTAGTTACTAAACATACTAGAGTGCCATTTTCAATAAAAAATTATTTATCTAATAGTATTCATCAAAGTTACTCAACTGCATGGTTACAAACAGCTAAAAAAAAAGGAAAAAAACAAATACTTTTTTGTAAATCATCACTAATGCCAATAGAACAATATTCTAATGAAATATCATTAGAACAGTTAATTAGTTTTTATCGCCATCCGATAAAATATTTTTTTCAAAAAAGATTAAAAGTTTATTTTTTTAATAAAGAAGTACATTTACCTGAAAATGAACCATTTATTGTAGATAATTTAGAAAAATATAAAATTAATGAACAATTAATGAAAGCTATGATTAATGAGGAATCAATAGAAAATCTATTAACAATAGTACGCGCAACCGGAAAATTACCTGTAAAATATTTTGGGCAAATTTATTGGGAAAAACAGATTAAAGATATGCAGCCGTTAGTTAATAAAATTAAGATAAATTATCACAAAGTTATTAATAAACCATTTATTATTAAATTTTTAGAAAATACTTATTTACACGGACAATTAAGTAATTTGCAACAAAATGGTATTATTCGTTATCGACCTGCTATTCTTACAATTAATGATGGTTTATCTCTATGGATAGAGCATCTAATTTTTTGTTTAATTATTGGAGTTGGTGAAAGTTATTATTGGGGGAAAAATAATAGTGAATGGTGTTTCAATTCTATAGATAAATGTCAAGCTAAATTATATTTACAACAATTAATTAATGGCTATAAAGAAGGTATGAACTCACCATTAGCACTTTTTAATAAAAGTAGTTGGAAATGGTTAATATCATGCTACAATAAAAAAAATAATACATTTGATTTTAAATCAGATAAAATATTATCTAAAGCAAACATGTACCTTATACAATCTATACAAGGTACGCATAATCAACCAGGTGAAATTCAAGATAGTTATATTAATCGTGCTTTTAGTATAATAGATAATAATCTATTAAAAAAAATTAAAGAAAATGCAATTACTTATTTATTTCCTATGATAATTTTTAGAAAAAAAATCTCTTTTAGTAAAGAAGCATAATATACTTCATATAGAAGTATGAAATTATTTTTTATTAACCAAAATTAAAATATTATGTAATTTTTAATTTTAATATTTTATTCCAAATATTAAATATAATGTAAAAATTTTTACAAAAATTAATATGCTATTTAAATAAAAATATTTAATAATAAAATATAAAACTATTAATTATTAGATAGTAATATTACAGATTAAATTATACTTTAACAATATAAACAATATATTAATAAATATATCATTAAAGTTTAATTATAAGATAATACTAATACAATAGTAGTTTTTAACTAATTTTAAATTTATAAATTTAACTAAATTAATATTGCAAATTGGATAAATAAGTATGAATAATATTAAATTAGAAAAAATAATCAATCAATACTTAAAGATTGATAATTATCAAGATTATTCACCTAATGGTCTACAGGTAGAAGGTCGCTCAGAAATATGTAAAATAGTAACTGGAGTTACGGCATCTCAAGCACTGCTTAATGAAGGAATAAAATTATCAGCTGATGCTATCATTGTACATCATGGTTATTTTTGGAAAAATGAACCACAAGTAATTCTTAATATGAAGCGTAATAGATTAAAAACATTGCTATGTAATAACATGAATTTATATAGTTATCATTTACCACTAGATTGTCATCCAATAATTGGCAATAATATACAATTAGGAAATCTTATGGAAGTGGAGATAGAAAGTTATATTACTCCATTCTTACCAATAGGTAAATTTACAAAATCTATAACTGCTGATAATCTGATATCTCGTTTAAGCAATAGACTAAATCGTCAACCATTATACTGTGGAGATAATGGGCCAATAAAAATACATAAAATTGCTTGGTCTACTGGTAGTAGCCAAGATTTGATTCAAAAAGCAGCAGAAGCCGGAGCTGATGCCTTTGTAACAGGTGAAGTTTCTGAACAAACAATTCATATTGCTAGAGAAATGAAAATTCATTTTTATGCTGCAGGTCACCATGCAACTGAAAAATTTGGAGTAAAACTATTAGGTGAATGGTTAAATAAGAATTATGGATTTCAAGTTATTTTCATAGATATAAATAATCCGGTATAATGAACTAAATTCATATTCAATTAAATATATTTAATTCAATTAAATATATTTAAACTTATTTATACTAACTATATTATTTTACTAACTATATTATTTTATCTTTTAGATAAGCTTCATTAATCTATTAAAATTATTGTTCATTAATCTATTAAAATTATTAAAGATTCAATAACTATTAATTAAAGATTCAATAACTATTAACTTTTTAAAAATATACCAAGATCATTTAATAAAAAAATATATTACATTAAATTTTAAAATAAATGCATTTCAATAAATATTAATTAAAATATTTGAATAATAAAATAAATCAAGTTATAATAATCAAGTTATAAATAATAATATAACTTGATTATAACATAAATTTCAGATTAAAAATACATAAATGATTGTGTTTTTATCAAAAAATTTTAAAAATTTAATTGTAATATTTAACAAAATTTTAGCTTAAACGAACATAAAAATACTTAAAAACTTAATTGCAGCTAATAATGTTAAGAATAATATTAAAAATATTATAACATAATTAGTTAAAATAATATATAAACTTTAAAGGATCATGATGCAAAAAAGCATAATGGAAGAATGGTTAGATTCTAGTTTTCTAAGTAGTGCGAATCAATCTTATATTGAGCAACTTTATGAAGAGTATTTAATTGATCATAATTCTGTAGACCTAGATTGGAGAAATATTTTTGATAAACTATCAAATGCACAGATATTTAATTTTGAACACTCACATTCTGAGATACGTACCATTTTTCGTTCATTAGCAAAAAGATCTACACCTTTACAAACTTCTATCAAGAAGGCATTTTTTAATTATGAAAAACAAACTAAAGTTATTGAACTAATAAATGCCTTTAGGTTTAAAGGACATCAAAATGCAAATTTTGATCCTCTAGGTATATGGAAACAACCAATTGTTCCAGATTTAGATCCTATATTTTACGGTTTAACTAAAACTGATCTTGAAAATACATTTAATATTGGTTTGTTTGCTGGCAAACAAACCAATATTAAATTAAGTGAACTATATATTATCTTAAAACGAATTTATTGTTCTTCAATAGGCATTGAATATATGCATATGACAAATATTGAAGAACAACATTGGATGCAACAACATATAGAAATAAATACACCAATTAATGAAACATTTAGCGCAGAAGAAAAAATACAATTTTTATCAGAATTAATTGCGGCTGAGGGGCTAGAACATTTTCTTGGAAGAAAATTTCCTGGGGCAAAACGTTTTTCTTTAGAAGGAGGTGATTCATTAATTCCAATGTTGAAAAATCTAATTCAATATTCAAGTCAAAAAGAAACTCGAGAGATAGTAATAGGTATGGCTCATCGAGGAAGATTGAATGTGCTAGTTAATGTTTTAGGTAAATATCCTAAAGAATTATTTGATGAATTTTTAGGCAAACATAGAAATAATTCAGGTACTGGAGATGTTAAATATCATCAAGGATATTCTGCTAATTATAAAATTAAAAATATTTTAGTTCATTTAACATTAGCCTTTAATCCATCGCATTTAGAGATAGTTAATCCAGTTGTAATCGGTTCTGCTCGTGCACGAAGAGATCGATTACATGGAAAAACTAATACTAATAATAACGCAGTATTACCAATAACGATTCATGGAGATGCATCTTTGATAGCTCAAGGAGTTGTTCAAGAAACCCTTAATATGTCGCAAGTAAGAGGCTATGAAGTTGGTGGCACTATACACATTGTCATAAATAACCAAATTGGATTTACCACATCTAATCTTAAAGATGTACGTTCAACACAATATTGTACAGATATTATGAAAATGATATCAATACCTATTTTTCATGTTAACGCAGATGATCCAGAAGCAGTTATTTTTGTTACCAGACTGGCATTAGATTTTCGTAATAAATTTAAGCGTGATGTAGTTATTGATTTAGTTTGTTACCGTCGTCATGGTCATAATGAATCTGATGAACCAAGTGTTACTCAACCAGTAATGTATCAAAAAATTAAAGAACATGCTACAACTAGTAAAATTTACGCAGATAAATTAATATCTGAAAAAATTATTAATAAAAATCAAGTTATAGAAATGATTGATATTTACCGTAATAAATTAGATAACAATGATTACTTGATGAATAATTGGGATTCCGTAAAAATAAATAATTTAATTTGGAAGCCTTATTTAAATCATGAGCAGAATAATAATCAATATAATCCAGTTCCAGTTAATAAACAAAGATTAAGAGAATTAATAAAAATATTAACTACTATTCCGGTAGAAATTATTATGCATCCTAGAGTAAAAAAAATTTTTAGTGATAGACAAGATATGGCTAACGGAAAAAAAATGCTTGATTGGGGAGCAGCAGAAACTTTAGCATATGCAACATTAGTGGATATAGGAATAAACATTCGTTTATCTGGTGAGGATATAGGACGCGGTACTTTTTTTCATCGTCATGCAGTTATTCATGATCAAACTAATGGATTAGTATATATACCTTTAGCTAATATTAGTAAAAATCAAGGAATATTTGAAATATGGGATTCAGTACTATCTGAAGAAGCTGTACTTGCCTTTGAATATGGTTATGCATCAACAGAACCTCGTGTTCTAACTATTTGGGAAGCTCAATTTGGTGATTTTGCTAATGTAGCACAAGTAGTTATAGATCAATTTATTAGCTCAGGTGAACAAAAATGGGGACGTATGTGTGGATTAGTAATGTTATTACCTCATGGATATGAGGGGCAAGGTCCTGAACATTCTTCTGCTCGCTTAGAACGTTATTTACAATTGTGTGCAGAACAAAATATACAAGTGTGTATTCCATCTACTCCATCTCAGATATATCATATACTTCGCCGTCAAATACTTTGTAATACTAGACGTCCATTAATTATAATGACACCTAAGTCATTATTACGTCATCCTATGGCAGTTTCTAGCTTAGAAGAATTAGCAAATAGTAAATTTTTACCGGTTATTAATGAATTAGATCTAATAAAATCAGAAAACACCAAACGTGTAATTTTATGTTCAGGTAAAATTTATTATGATTTAATTGAACACCGTCGCAAAAATAAACAAAATGATATTGTTATTATACGTATTGAACAATTATATCCTTTTCCATCTAAAGAGTTAGAAAAAATATTAAAGCCTTATGTGCATGTTCAGGATTTTATATGGTGTCAAGAAGAACCTATGAATCAAGGTGCATGGCATTATAGTAAACAAAATATCAAGGATATACTATCTAAAAATTCATTATTAAGTTATGTTGGACGACCTGCATCTTCTTCACCTGCCGTAGGTTATATATCAATGCATCAAGAACAACAAAAAACATTAATCGAAGGTGCACTAAAATAATAAATGGATATAAAAATGAAGAGAATAGAAATTCTTGTCCCTGATCTCCCTGAATCAGTTATGGATGCTATAGTTGTAAATTGGCATAAAAAACCAGGTGATCAGGTAATAAGAGATGAAATATTAGTAGAAATTGAAACTGATAAAGTTGTACTTGAAATACCAGCAGTAGATTCAGGAGTATTGGAATCTATTGTAAAAAAAGAAGGTGCTATTGTTTTATCTAAAGAACTATTGGGTTACATTATTGCCAATGATAAAGTAGAAAAAACTACTAATATAAAAAATATTATTCCACCTAAATATAATGATGACATTAATCTTGAAAAAGAAAATGATAATACACTTACACCAGCTGTTCGTCGTTTAATTGCAAAACATGAGTTAAATCCATCTAATATTAAAGGCAGTGGTATAAAAGATCGCATAATACCTGATGATGTTAATAAACATATCAAAGATAAAAAAAATAAAAATATATTAACTGAGCAAAAAGATAATACAAATATAAAAGTATCATCATCTGTTTCTAATAGAAATGAAAAGAGCATACCAATGACTCCTTTACGTCGACGTATTGCAGAACGTTTACTTAAAGCAAAAAATAATGCTGCTATATTAACTACTTTTAATGAAGTAAATATGAAACCTATTTTAGATTTAAGAAAGCAATATGGTGAAAGTTTTGAAAATAGACACGGTATCCGTTTAGGATTGATGTCTTTCTATGTAAAGGCGACTGTTGAAGCTTTAAAACGTTATCCTGAAGTTAACGCATCTATTAATGATTTAAATATAATTTATCATAATTATTTTGATATTAGTATAGCTATTTCTACACCTAGAGGATTAGTAACCCCAGTATTACGCAATGTAGATCTAATGAGTATGGCAGAAATCGAAAAAAAGATAAAAGAATTTTCGATTAAAGGTCGCGATGGCAAGTTAACAATAGATGAATTAACTGGCGGTAATTTTACCATTACTAATGGAGGTGTTTTTGGTTCCTTAATGTCAACACCAATTATTAATCCACCTCAAAGTGGTATTTTAGGAATGCATATTATTAAAGATAGAGCAATGGTCGTTGATGGTGTGGTGAAAATTTTACCTATGATGTATTTAGCTCTTTCTTATGATCACCGTTTAATTGATGGACGTGAATCTGTTAGTTTTCTAATAACAATAAAAAATATGTTAGAAGATCCAGCTCGCTTATTATTAGATGTCTAAATAATAAATTTTAAATTATAAAATATTTAATCTAAATTAGATATTACGTAAAATATAAATTTTTATTAGCTAATCTTTAAATAAATTAAATACATAAAAATTTTATGTATTTAATTTATTTAAAGAAATTATGGATTAATTATTATGAATTTACATGAATATCAAGCAAAACAGTTACTCTCATATCATGGGTTACCAATACCAAAAGGTTATGTTTGTACAACACTAAATGAAGTATACAAAGCAACATCAAAATTAGGTAATAGTCCTTGGGTTGTAAAATGTCAGATACATGCTGGTGGTAGAGGACAAGCTGGTGGCGTACAAATTATTAATAATATGAATGAAATACGATTATTTACTGAATATTGGTTAGGAAAAAGACTGATAACATACCAAACAGATTCTAATGGACAACCTGTTAATTATATATTGGTAGAATCAATGACAAAAATAGAAAAGGAACTTTATTTAGGTGCTATTATAGATCGTAGTTCCAATAGAATTATTTTTCTAGCATCTATTGAAGGTGGTATTGAAATTGAAAAAGTAGCAAAAAAAACACCAGAACTGATTCACAAAATCATTATCGATCCTTTAACTGGCCCAATGCCTTATCAAGGTAGGGAACTTGCTTACAAGTTAGATTTAAATAATATACAAATTGAGCAATTCAGCAAAATATTTATTAAATTAGCGAATATTTTTTTGAAATATGATTTAATGTTAATCGAAATCAATCCGTTAGTTATTACTAATCAAAAAGATTTAATATGTTTAGATAGTAAAATTAATATTGATAATAATGCTTTATACCGACAAAAAAAATTATCTCAAATGAGGGACATCTCTCAAGAAGATCCAAATGAAGCACATGCATTAGAATGGGATTTAAATTATGTTGCTTTAAATGGTAATATTGGTTGTATGATAAACGGTGCTGGTTTAGCTATGGGCACGATGGATATTGTCAAGTTAAATGGTGGTACTCCAGCTAATTTTCTTGATGTTGGGGGGAGTGCAACCAAAGAACGTGTAAAAGAAGCATTTAAAATTATCTTATCGGACTCAAATGTTAAAGCTATTTTAGTTAATATTTTTGGTGGTATTGTTCTATGTGATTTAATTGCTGATGGTATAATTGAAGCACTACAAGAAATTGGAACAACAATTCCTATTGTTGTCCGTCTTGAAGGTAACAATGCTGAATTAGGTAATCAAAAATTATCTAATAGTGGATTAAAAATAATTACTGCAACTAGTTTGCAGGAAGCAGCAAAAAAAGTAGTTGCAGCAGTAGAGGTAAAATAAGGATGTCTATTTTAATTAATAAAAATACTAAAGTTATTTGCCAAGGATTTACAGGTCATCAAGGAACTTTTCATTCTAAACAAGCTATTGATTATGGTACAAAGATGGTCGGTGGAGTAACACCAGGTAAGGGTGGATTAATACATTTAGGATTACCTGTTTTTAATACAGTACATGAAGCTGTACAAAAAACTGGGGCAAGGGTATCGGTAATTTATGTTCCTGCTCCATTTTGCAAAGATTCAATTCTTGAAGCAATTAATAGCGGTATAAAATTAATTGTTACTATTACGGAAGGAATTCCTATTTTAGATATGCTAATCATAAAATATAAACTAGAAGAAACTAAAATAAAAATGATTGGACCAAATTGTCCTGGTATTATCACTCCAGGAGAATGTAAAATTGGTATTCAACCAGGCCATATACATAAACCTGGTAAAATAGGTATTGTATCAAGATCTGGTACTTTAACCTATGAAGCAGTTAAACAAATTACTGATATTGGATTAGGACAATCTACCTGTGTTGGTATAGGTGGTGATCCCATTACTGGATTAAATTTTATTGATATTTTAAAAATGTTTCAAAAAGACCCAGAAACTAAAGCTATTGTAATGATTGGTGAAATTGGAGGTACAGCTGAAGAAGAAGCGGCTGATTATATCATGCATAATATTACTAAACCAGTCGTTGCTTATATTGCCGGTATAACAGCACCAAAAGGCAAACGTATGGGACATGCTGGTGCAATAATTGATAGTAGTGGAGGCACTGCTGAAGAAAAGTTTATTGCTTTAGAAAAAGCAGGTGTAAAAACTGTTCGTAATTTAGTGAATATTGCTAAATATGTAAAAAATTTAGTCGATATCAAATAAATACATTAATACTAAGTAATTTTTAAACTTTTTATATTACTTTTAATATTATATAAAAATCATAAATACAATATACTATATCTTAATAAAAATATAGTATACAAAAAGATATTCTTGATCTCATCATATTTAATAATATTAACGTTATATTTTAATAGTTCAAACAGATTTTTATCTTTATAACTTTGATAAATATCATATAAAAATGATTAAAACTAAATATACTGATAAAATAAATTTAATAGATCAAAAAATATTTTTATAATAAATTAATTAAGTTATAATATAATATATATAATAATTTATTATATATATTTATAAAATAAATAGTTTTAAATAAAATTAAAATAATATAATAATTTTATGAAAAGAAACCCATTATTAACACAGTCTACATTACCTCATTTTTCAATAATTAAAACAGAACATATAATACCAGCAATAAAAACAATATTAGATAATTATCGAAAGGATATTGATTCTGTACTTAGAAAAAATAATACTTTTAATTGGAATAATTTATATCGTCCATTAGAAGAAGCTAATAATAACTTATCTAAAGCTTGGTCAACAATTAATCATCTTAATGCAGTAAAAAATAGTAATGAATTACGACAAGTTTATGATAAATGCTTACCTATGATATTAGAATTTAATAATTGGATTATGCATCATAATGGCCTTTACAAGGCTTATCAAGCATTAAAATGTAATGCTGAATTTAATAAATTAAATCAAGCACAACGTCAATCTATCGAAAATAAGTTACGTAATTTTAAATTATCAGGTATTCACTTACCAATAGAAAAAAAAAGACGTCATAAGAACATTATGATTAAACTATCAATATTAGAAAATCAATTTAGTAATAATGTACTAGATTCAACAATGGGCTGGACAAAACTAATTCAAAATAATAGCCATCTTGATGGCATACCAGGAAAATATATTTTAGCGGCAAAAGAATTAGCAAAAAAAACAGGGGGGAAAGGTTGGTTATTCACACTAGATACAACGAGCTATCTATCAATTATGAAGTATGCTAATAATCGTGAGTTACGCAAAGAAATGTATTATGCTTATAATACACGTGCTTCTAATACAGGACCTAATGCTGGAAAATGGGATAATGGTGATATTATGGAAGAAATTTTATCCTTACGTTATGAATTATCTAAATTACTAGGTTTTAATAATTTTGCTGAAAAATCATTAGCCACGAAAATGGCTAAATCACCTAAACAAGTTTTAAAATTTTTGAATAATCTTATAAAAATATATTATAAAAAAGCTAAAAAAGAATTGGAGGAATTAACACAATTTTCTCGTAATTACTATAAAATTAAACAAATTAAACCATGGGATTTAGATTATTACTGTGAAAAACAAAAACAGCATAAATTTTCCATTAAAAATGAAAAATTATGTACTTATTTTCCAGAAGAATTAGTTATAAAAGGATTATTTGAACTAATAAATAGAATTTACAATATAGATGTTAAAGAACGTTATGACATCGATATATGGCATCCAGATGTACGTTTTTTTGAATTATATAATCATAAAAATAATTATTTATATGGTGGATTATATTTAGATATATATAGTAGAGAATATAAACGTGAGGGTGCATGGATGAGTAATTGTGTTAGTAGATTAAAACACCTTGATAATAGTTATCAAAAACCAGTTGCTTACTTAATATGTAATTTCAATAAATCTTTCGATAAACAGATTCTTTTAAATCATGATGAAGTCATTACCTTGTTTCATGAATTTGGACATTGCTTACATCATATATTAACTAAAATTGATGTAGCTGATGTTTCAGGTACTAATGGGGTCCCATTAGATGCTATTGAATTACCTAGTCAATTTATGGAATATTGGTGCTGGGAACCTGAAGTATTAACTTTTTTATCAGGTCATTACAAAACTGGAAACCCATTGCCAAAAAAAACATTAAAAAATATGTTAAAATATAAAAAATATCATATTGGTATGTTTTTCATGCGTCAATTAGAATTTTGTTTATTTGATTTTAATTTACATATTAAATATAATGATCATGAAAATAATCATGTCTTATCTACTATGAATTTAATTAAAAAACAATTTTCTATAATGCCATATATTGAATGGAATCGGTTTCCTAATACATTTAGTCATATCTTTTCTGATGATTATGCCGCTGGCTACTATAGTTATTTATGGGCAGATGTTTTAGCAGCTAATGTGTTTGCAAAATTTAAAGATAAAGGTATCTTTAATCGTATAATTGGATTATCATTCCTTAATAATATCTTAAGCCAAGGTGGTGCTGAGAACCCTTCAATACTTTTTAATCGTTTTCTTGGCCGAAAACCTAATATAAAAGCAATGCTGGATAGCAAGGGTTTTTAATTAAAGTAAATCTCACAAATATAGTAATTTTTAAAAAACAAAACCATACAGCTTATTTTAAATTATGAACGTCAAGATTATTTAATATTGATTTTATTTTTAATACAACATTACATTGGATGCTATAAATTAGTTAATATTAAAAATAATTTTAGTAGATGTTAATTTAATCATTTATTGTTAGACACAAAATATACATAAAACTATATATAAATTAAGTATTTGCTATCTTAGTATTAAGATTACATAATTTTAAAAAATATTTAATTAATTAATTATAATTAAATAAATTAAATATTTATATATTAATAACTGTAATGAATTGTACTTATGATACAAATTATTATTAATGATTATTGATCAAATATTTTATTTATTATATATAAACATATTTTACATATGCTATTTATAATCTGATAACTCTAATATTTTTCCCACCAATTTATCTATCCCTCGATAAGCCTCACTAATATTATTAGCTAACATATATCCAGGAGTAGAAATAACTTTATTTTTAATATCAACAATAATATCATCAACAGTACAATTTATGGCAACTCCACCTAAACTATTTACAATATCATTTATTTTTTGATTATTACCTATTGTTAATTTTATATTTTTACCATAAATTAGTGGTAATAATATAGGAGCAATGCAAATATAACCAACAGCTTTTCCTATAAAACTTCGACAAATTTTTAAAATATCTATTTTTAATTTAAAATTAATACCTAATGATGCAAAATCTGATAAGTTTTTAGTTACACCAAAACCACCTGGTACAATTAATGCATTAAAATATAAAGCATTACATTCTGTAATAGATTTTACTTTTCCTCTTACTATTCTAGCTGATTCAAGCAAAACATTTCTTTTTTCACATATTTGCTTACCAGTTAAATGATCAATAACCTCACATTGTTCTATATTAGGAGCAAAACATTGATAATTTATTCCTTTCCTTTCTAAAGAAAAAAGCGTAAGAATAACTTCGCTAATTTCTGATCCATCTAAATAACCACATCCAGACAGTATAACTGCTACATTAAAATCAGATTTTTTAATCATTTTTTAAAAGATCCATTATAAAATATTAAACGTTTATATATAAATAAAAATCAGAAAAATTATAAATTTAATTTTAAGAATTTTTAAAAATTACCATATTTTAATAAATTAAAAAAATATTATTATGTATTTATATATAATAATATTTTTTAATTCAACAACCGTTTTATATACTATTTAAATTAGTAGTTTAAATACTATAAAATAAGTATCTAAATCTATAATTAAGTAAATATATTTATTTAAGTTATTAACATTATTTTTCTATTATTTTAATATGCAAAAACTATAAAAAAATATTTCTTATTTTCATATTATTGAATATTAATAATATTTATCTTGATAATTTAAAATATTATTATGATTTAAGTGTACTAAATATACATAATATAAAATAAATGCTTTTAATAATTATTTTCGAATATAAAAAGTTCACATAATATTATATTAACTTTAATGATAACCAATAAAATAAACTAGAAAATATGATAGATATGGGCAATGTAAAAAACCAAGCTAATAATATATTCTTAATTGTTTTAGTTTGTACACCATCACCATGAATAACCATTGTACCTGCTACAGCAGAAGATAAGACTTGTGTTGTTGATACTGGCATTCCAGTATAACTAGCAATACCAATAGAAATTGCTGCAGTTAATTGAGCAGCAACTCCTTGTGCATAAGTCATGCTACTCTTACCAATTTTTTCACCAATTGTTATAACAACACGCTGCCAACCAATAATAGTTCCAATGGAAAGAGATAATGCGACAGCAATAATAATCCATAATGGTGCATACTCAACTGTATTTAATAAATCATTACTTAAATTACGTAAAAACCGTGTATCAGAAGACGATATTTCTGGTAATTTAGCTACATATAATGCTGTATCAGATAAACATATTAACAATCTACGCATTTGATTGCGTTGTTCTTGTTTTAACATTGAATAATTTTGAATTTGTATCAATATTTTAGATGTCTGTTTTAAGACTTTCATAGGGCTAGAGTTATCACAATAAAATTTTTCATCTATAATTTTTAATCCAGATTCATGCTTTGATTTACGAATAATATGATTCACTACTGATTGATGCTCTTCGTAGTAATGTTGTAGATGTATTATTGCATCATGAGTACGAGTTATATCATAATCACTAGCATGCATATTAAGCACAAATCCAGATGGTACTACTCCTATTAATACTAACATAATAAGACCAATACCTTTTTGTCCATCATTAGCTCCATGGGAAAAACTAACACCAAATGCAGATAAAATTAATGCAGTTCTAGTCCAAAAAGGGGGTTTTTTTTTACCATCTTTCTTTTCTCTTACATCTGGAGTTAAATGAATACGCATGCGTTTTCTGGTACTATTCCAATAACGACGCAATAAAAAAATCAAAGATCCAGCTATAATAAAACCTATTACAGGAGAAAAGATAAGAGAAATAAAAATTTCAATTACTTTAGGAATATTTAACGCCTCTACTATAGAAGAATCTATTATTAAAGCATTAGTTAAACCAACACCAAGAATAGCTCCTATTAAAGTATGTGAACTAGAAGTAGGTAAACCTAAATACCAAGTGCCAAGATTCCAGATTATGGCTGCTAATAACATAGAAAAAACCATTATTAAGCTATGCGTAGAACTTACATTAAGTAAAAGATCTGTTGGCAATAAATGTACAATTGTATAAGCTACACTTAAACCACCTAAAATAACACCTAAAAAATTAAATATACCAGACATAACTACGGCTAATTGAGCTCTCATTGCTCTAGTATAAATAACAGTTGCTACCGCATTTGATGTATCATGAAATCCATTAATTATTTCGTAAAATAATACAAATAACAATGCTATTATTAGCAATACAGTAGTATAAAAATCTAAATTAGCAAATACATTTATCATAAAATTTAAACCAGTGGCTTTATTATGAAATGAATGTATTATCAGTTATAAAATATAACGTTAGAAGAAAAATACATATCTTTATTATTTACAAGTTACAAAAATTAAAACACAGCATCTAAAATTACTACATATATAAATATATTTATTTAACAATACTAGTATTGTATAGCATAAAAGATAAAAAAATACCATTTTAAAAATACAATATTTAAAAATATTTACGTATAATATATTAATATTGCTATGATATATATTCTCATAAAAATTTAATTAATTAATATGTAATATATTATTATATATTTATTGAAGTATAATAAATTTTAATTAAACATCTCAGTATAAATATAAATCAAAAATAAGTAATTTTCTTAATTTATATTTATATGTATTTCATTATAAAATACATATACAATTATATTATTTAAATTAAAATTCTTTTTATATTTTTACCTAAGGCATTTAAAATAGTTTTAAAAAATGACGAGATTAACATCTTTATATTCATGCTTGTATTGATTAATTTAATATTTAATAAAAATGTAAAATAAAATAATGATAAAATAGTTTTTATTTAATTAAATAACTATTTAAATATTAAAAAATTATAAAATAAATCTACTTAAATCTTCATCAGCAACTAATTCGTCTAAATGTTTAGCTACATAATCAGCATTAATAATAATATGTTGACCATTTCTTTCACTAGCATCAAAAGAGATATCTTCCATTAATCTCTCAAGTACAGTATGCAATCTACGAGCACCAATATTTTCAGTTTTTTCATTGACTTGCCAAGCTGCTTGAGCAATTTTATTAATACCATCTCTGGTAAATTCAATATTTAAACCCTCAGTAGCCATTAATGCTTTATATTGTATTGTTAGAGATGCATTAGGTTCAGTTAAAATACGATTAAAATCTTCTGCAGTTAAAGCTTGTAATTCAACTCTGATAGGCAATCTACCTTGCAATTCAGGAATTAAATCAGAAGGACTAGCAATTTGAAAGGCTCCGGAAGCAATAAACAAAATATGATCAGTTTTAACCATACCGTGTTTAGTAGAAATTGTACAACCTTCAACTAAAGGCAATAAATCACGTTGCACACCTTCTCGTGAAACATCTGGACCAGATGTTTCACCACGTTTACAAATCTTATCTATTTCATCTATAAATACGATACCATGCTGTTCAACAGCATCAATTGCTTGCTGTTTTAATTCTTCTGGATTAACTAATTTTGCAGCTTCTTCTTCTATTAATATTTTAAAAGCTTCATTAATCTTCATTTTGCGAGATTTATGTTTTTGTCTTGCTAAATTTTGAAACATAGATTGTAATTGACTAGTCATTTCCTCCATACCTGGAGGAGCCATAATTTCTACCCCCACTGGTGGAGTAGCAATTTCAATTTCAATCTCTTTATCATCTAACTCTCCTTTTCTTAATTTTTTTCTAAAAGTTTGACGAGCGTTAGATGGTTCTATATTTGTATCAGTTTGTCCCCAATTATTTTTAGCAGGTGGTAATAAAACATCCAAAATACGTTCTTCTGCTAATTCTTCTGCACGATAACGATTTTTTTCTATAGTTTGAAGTCGTACCATTTTTACAGCAGCATCAGTTAAATCACGAATAATAGAATCAACTTCCTTACCTACATATCCAACTTCAGTAAACTTTGTTGCTTCTACTTTAATAAAAGGGGCGTTAGCAAGTTTTGCTAAACGACGAGCTATTTCAGTTTTTCCTACACCAGTTGGACCAATCATTAAAATATTTTTTGGTGTTACTTCATGACGTAATGTCTCATCTAGCTGCATGCGTCTCCAACGATTACGCAATGCAATAGCAACAGAACGTTTTGCTTTATTTTGACCAATAATATGATTATCTAATTCATTGATAATTTCACGAGGTGTCATTTCAGACATGTTTAAATCCTTAAAATTTTGAAGATAGTTCTTCAAAGTTAAAATTATGATTGGTATAAATACAGATATCACTAGCTATATTTAACGCTTTTTCTACAATTTCACGGGTACTCATTTCTGTATTTTCTAATAAAGCACGGGCAGCAGCTTGTGCATAAGCACCACCAGAACCAATCGCAATTAAATCATTTTCTGGTTGAATAACATCTCCATTACCTGTAATGATTAATGAATTATTTACATCTGCAACAGCTAAAAGTGCTTCAAGTTTTCGTAACATACGATCTGTACGCCAATCTTTGGCTAATTCAACAGCTGATTTTGTTAAATGTCCTTGATGCAGTTCTAGTTTTTGTTCAAAAAGTTCAAATAATGTAAATGCATCAGCAGTACCACCTGCAAATCCAACTATAACTTTATCATGATAAAGGCGACGTACCTTGCGGACATTACCCTTCATAATAATATTACCAATAGTAGCTTGTCCGTCACCACCAATGACAACCTGACCATTACGACGAACACTTATAATTGTAGTCATGACTTATCCATTAATTATTCTTATTAAGAAATAAGATTTTTATCTTATATAAAAAGTCAACTACATGACGTTAGTAATTATGAAAATGGAGTAAAAAAATCATTTTTCAACCCTTATTTTATAACCTAGATAATTTATGCTAAAAAATAGATAAACCAATATGCAAATAACTCTATAAGCTATGATAAGATTTTCCATTATAATTTTTAGCTATTCTTTTTTATCTATAAAAACACTTAAAAATATTTTATGAACTAGTAATTACTTTATAATACAAAAAATTAAATTATCTTTAATAAATCTTATATTCCCAAATTATTAACATATTTTAATAATGTAAAATATTTATAATAACATTATTTTATTTTATTGCTATTAACGGGTTTTTTAACTATATAATTATCCACTTTTATATTGATATTTTTATTAAAATGATTAAAAGATCTAATATATTTATTTACAATAATGTCAGATGTTAATTTTTTGTATTCTATATCCTGTGAGTAAATATTACTCTTTTCTAGAGCTTTTATATAAAACCAACGTTCTTTTGGTTTAGGAGGTAGACTATTAACTATTCGGGTTTTATTATTAAATAATTCTAAATTTAAAATATATTTATTTGGAATAAAATAATGTAACCTATTCATTAATATAATACAAATGATAAATACAATCAAAGAGATTGTCATAAACACTTCGTTTGATTTTTTTTTCTCTAAATATTTTCTTGTAATTGACGTTTTTCGTCTTACATAATCTTTTTGTATCACTTTTAAAATAAGAACAACAAAAATTATTAAATTAATTATAATAATACGTAATTATTTCAAAAAAAAATTATATAACTATATAAATATAACAATAAATATTAAAAATTAAAATTTAATTATAATTAATTCTATTAAAAAGAACTGGAATGGTATTCCATGTTAGATAATATTTAATAAATTAAATACACAACATATTATTATACTAATAATTTCGTTAATAAATAATATTATTAAAATAATTAGCAACTATTTAATATAGTTAACAATTTTATTGTTTTCAATGCATTTATATAAAACATTTAATAAAAATATAAAATATTAATTTAAAATAGTTTTATTAGCTTTTAAAATAAAAAATAATTTTTATAAATTATAGAATATAAACGCTAATTTTATTTATAATTACTATAACAATGATATATTATCATATCTAATTTTCAATTGGATCAACATCAATATTCCATTTTATTTTTCTACCTTCAGGATATTTCATAATTTTAGGTAACACACATGAAAAAAACTGTTGTAAATAATAACGAGAAGGATGTTGAAGCAATAATTGCCAATGGAATCGTCCTGCACATTTAAATTTAATTGCTGGGATAGGTCCTATTAAACAAAGTTTAGAGTCACGCATACTGTGTTGTTCTATATACTGTCGACACTTCTCTAAAAAATTAGCTGCAGATTTGTCATTATAATCTTCTGAACGAATAATGATATGATTACTATATGGTGGCAAAGAAACATCACGACGTTCAGCAAGCATTTCTATTGCTAATGCATTATAGCCTTTTTTAATTAATGTCAATAATAAGGGGTTTTCTGGATAATATGTTTGTAAAATTAATTCACTATTCTTTGTTCGATCAATAATATTATTGGATATTTTAATATACAATTGAGCAAATTTTTCTATTGCACGATAATCACTAGCAAAAAGTACAGAATCTATATTAAGTAATGAAACCAGAGTAATGTCAGGACAAATATATCCTTTAGCCAATATTTGTGTTCCAATTAAAATTCTGGCACCATTTTTATATATAATTTCTAATTTCTTTTTTAATTCTTTCTTATCATAAATAGTATCGCTATCAATACGAGTAACTGGGACATCAGGAAAAATATTGTTAATAATTTTTTCTAATTGTTCAGTTCCTAAACCAAGAGTAATTAAACATTTTAAACCACATTTTAAACATTGTATTGGCATTGGTAATTGATTATTACATCGATGACAATGCATTTGACGATCATAATAGTGTAATGTGTAATAATAATTACAACTTAAACACTCTGCAATCCAACTACAATTATGACAAATTAATATTGGCGAATAACCACGACGATTTAAAAACAACAAAACCTTATTATTTGCTAATAAATGATCCTCAATACGTTGAATTAATATACGTGATATACCATGTTTTAATGGTTGGCATTTCAAGTCTAACAAATATTGACTTAACTTTTTATTACTTTTAGTTTGTTCAGTAAGATCTAGCCGTTGATATTTTCCTTCATCAATATTTTTAAGACTTTCTAAAGAAGGTGTCTCTGTACCTAAAATAATGGAAATATCTTCTTTTTTCGCACGCATAACTGCAAAATCTCGAGCATGATAACGCCATCCATATTGTTCTTTATATGCATTATCATTCTCTTCATCAAGAATAATTAATCCAAGATTCATAAATGAAATCAATACAGCAGATCTTGTACCTATAACGATAGCACTATATCCTTTTTTAGCTCGCAACCAAACTGCTAATCTTTCATTATTATTTAATTTAGAATGTAATATGTCAATCGGGGCATTAAATCGTTTTTTAAAAATATCCATAAAATTATAAATTAATTTTATTTCTGGAACTAATAATAATACTTGTTTGCCTGTTTTTAAAACATTACCAATAACATTTAGATAAACTTTTATTTTACTAAAACTGTTTTTACTAACTAATACAAAAGTAGTAAATTTTAATTTAGAATTTAGTATTCTTACTACTGTTTTTTGTTCTAGATTAAGTTCTTTTTTTTTAATAAAAAAATAAAAATTAGGATACCAATTTTCCATTT
This sequence comes from Candidatus Arsenophonus lipoptenae, assembly GCF_001534665.1. Lineage (NCBI taxonomy): Bacteria > Pseudomonadati > Pseudomonadota > Gammaproteobacteria > Enterobacterales > Morganellaceae > Arsenophonus > Candidatus Arsenophonus lipoptenae. The sequence goes on from NZ_CP013920.1 coordinate 399,985, forward strand.
GAGGTTGCACATATAACAATTGAATTAAATTTTTCTTTTTTAATAATTTTAAAGTATTTTTACTTAATTCAAATTCATTAATTTGATGATGATAAAGGTTTCTTTCTTGTAATAATTTTAGTGCTTTTTGTTGTTTTGGTGATCTTCTTAATTGATTAATAGAAGTATTTTTACCATACGAAGTAACTTGCCATTGCTGCAAAGGAGAAAAAATAGTACCCTTACCTTGACGCAATAGACTTGGTAATGCATGAAATAATACTTCACCAATAGGATAGTGATAATACTTAGAAGACCAAATAAGTAATGACAATAAATTATCGGAGAATAATGATTCGTAATCTAAAATTTCTTTAATAATTTTATATTGTCTATAACTACATTTGACATGTATATTATCTGATAATACAATACCTAAAATCATACGTTTTCCTAAAGGAACTAATACTCGACGACCTTTGATAGGAGATAAAAAATTACTTGGTAATTGATAATTAAAAGCATGCATTACTGGAATAGGTAAGGCAACTTTAACAATATTCATTGTTAATTATTCCTAATAATTATTGTATTATTATTTTCTTTAATATGGTATTATTTACCTTATATATCATATATATAAAAATATAATTCATATTTAATAAATATATTTCGATATAATTTATTAGTCATTTATTAAAAGAACAATTTTTAATAATTAAAAATTATATTTCAATATTGAATAATAAATAGTATTTTACTATAATTAAAGGAGTTATATGAAAAAAAATATACATCCAGAATATAAGGAAATAATTGCTATTTGTTCTTGTGGCAATATGATGAAAATTAAATCAACAGTTAATCATAATCTACATTTAGATGTATGTGGTCAATGTCATCCATTTTATACTGGTAAACAACGTGATTTAGCTTATGGTGGCCGTGTTAATAAATTTAATCAAAGATTCAATATACCTAGAATAAAAGACAACAAATGAACAACTACTACATTAATCAATAATATATTCTATATAGAATATATTATTGATTAATGTAGTAGTTGAAAACTAAAAACTATCCTAATATAATTTATTAAATTTAAAATATATTTAGAATATATTATCAATTTATCATTTTAAAATTAACATATTATAGCACTCTTTTCTTTTAAAAAATCATCATTATTTTATTAAAATCTATAAAATTTAGATTTCATATATACTAATATAGTTATGATAATTTTATTTTAAATGATTATAATTTTCAATTAGTTAATAAATAATTTTATATAAGATAACATAAATCATTTTTATATAAATGTATTATTTTCTATAATTACAGAAAATAATAATTAAACTTATTAAAAAATTTAATAACAAAATAAAATATAAATAATATTTATTAACTAATAAAAATTTAAGAGGTATTTTTTAGCATGAATATAGTGATAACAGAAAAAACAAAATATAACCATCGTCAATTACATAAATTTGGTGGAAGTAGCTTAACTAATGTACAAGGTTATAGAATGGTCGCTAATATCATGGCAAATTATAGTAAATCAGGTGATTTAGTAGTTGTATCCGCTGCTGGGACAACTACTAACAAATTAATAAATTGGATTAATTATAGTCATACTAATCATATTGTAGCTAATAAATTATTAAAATCTATTTCAAATTATCAACAAGAACTAATAGATGGCTTATTACCAAATAATAAAAGTAAAATATTAAAAATGGCGTTTTTAAAAGATCTCAAAAAATTAAATAACTTAATAAATAAATCAATTAATAATGATATTTATTCAGAAATTGTTGGTCATGGAGAAATTTGGTCTGCACGTTTAATGTCCGCAGTGTTAGAAAATGCTGGTTTATCAAGCTATTGGTTAGATGCAAGACTTTTTTTACGTACAGAATTTATTGGTCAACCAAAAATTGATGAAAATTTATCGCGCCCATTATTACAACATTTTTTACAAAAATATCCTAATAAATGGCTAGTAATTACTGGCTTTATTGCACAAAATAAACAAGGTAGAATGGTATTATTAGGACGTAATGGAAGTGATTATTCAGCAACACAAATAGGAGCATTAGCAAAAGTTAATAAAGTCACTATTTGGAGTGATGTTACTGGTATATATAACGCTGATCCACGCAAAGTTAAAGATGCTTCTTTACTGCCGATCTTGGGATTTAATGAAGCTAATGAACTAGCACGTTTATCAACACCAGTACTTCATCCTAGAACATTGCAACCATTAGCTATTAATAATATTGATTTACAACTAAAATGTAGTTATAACCCAGAACAAGGATCAACAAAAATAGGGCATTTCTTCACTCAAGATACTGGAGTTAAAATAATCACTAGTCATGAAGATATTTGTCTTATAGAACTATACCTTATGAATCGACAAAATTTTTTCCAGACTTATAAGAATATAAATTTATTTCTTAATAAAAATCAAATACTGCCGTTAGCTACTGGATTAAATTCAGATAAAAAATTAATTCAATTATGTTATACATCAGAAATTGCTAATGCTAGCCTAAATTTATTACAACAAGTACAATTAGAAAAAATTGTATTACGTCATCATTTTGCCATTATTGCTATAATAGGATCTGATATTATAAAAAATTCAATAAATACTCATCTATTTTATCAACAATTAAAAGATCAACCTGTTGAATTTATTTGGCATTCTAATAAAGGAATAAGTTTAGTGGCAGTTTTACATACAACTAAAACATCTAATTTAGTTCGTTTACTACATCAAAGTTTATTTAGAAATAAACAATATTATTAATATAAAAAATATTCTTAATATAAAATTTAATATTAATTCATTATCAATTATATAATTAATAAAATCATCAATAAAATTTAGTTTTTTGATTTGTATAAATATATTTGATGCTATCAATCAAACTATTAAATTATTTTCAAAAAAAATCATATGTACTTTACTTTAACTTTATATATTACTAATGATTTTTTACTTATTAAACAATATTGAATTATAAATTTAAATTACTATATCAGTATATATAATAATAAAAGTTTGTATTTATCTAATTAAATATTTTATCTTATCAATTGTATTCTTAATAGTTATTTTAAATTCTAATAATATATATCAATACAATTCATTTTTTTGTAAATATTACTAAATATATCAATATATATATCCTATAGAATAATTAATAATATAAATGATTAATAATTATTCAGAGTTATTAAAATTTGTTTTTTATAATCATATTAGTATAATATTTATTATATTATGCAATATAAATATACTAAAAAAGGCAATTAACATATTTATATGTACATAATTTTAATTAATTATTTAATAAATAATATTCCATTATTAAATTTTATCAATTGGAACAATTAAAAATTCATATCTTATTTATTATGAAATAAGAATTTATGATTAAAATGTAATAATAAATATAATATATAAATATTATATGTAATATTAATACAAAGGATAATAATTAAATGATATTTAATTTTCTTATAATTATATTATATACAGCATTGAATTTGATTAGTGAAATATCATATGCAGATAAATTAAATGATATTAAAAAAACTAAAACAATACGTATTGCTGTATTTGATAGCAATCCACCATTTGGTTTTATTGATCCCAACACTAAAAAATTAGCAGGTTATGATATTGATATAGCTAAAAAAATTGCCAATAATTTAAATGTTAAATTAATATTACGTCCAACAAATCCAGCAAATCGGATACCTCTTTTAATATCAGGTAAAGTTGATTTAATTGGAGCTAATTTCACTATTACATCAGAACGTGCTAAACAAATTCATTTTTCTATTCCTATTTTTTCTACAGAGCAAAAATTTATAGCCCGTAAGGGATTATTAAAAACAATTAATGATATCACTATGTTACGTATAGGAGCAGATAAAGGCACTGTACAAGAAATCACATTACGAAAATATTACCCAAATATAAAAATTATTTCTTATGATGATACCCCATTTGCATTTGCTGCATTACAAAATGGGAATGTACAAGCTATTACACAAGATGATGCAAAGTTAATTGGTCTATTAAGTAATTTACCTGAAAATATAAAAAGAAATTATGAAATTTCACCGTTTAGTATTACACACGAATATCAAGCTTTAGCTGCAGTTAAAGGTGAAACTAACTTGATTAATGCAATAAATAATATTTTATTAAATCTAGAAAACAATGGTCAAGCAAAAATAATTTATGATCGTTGGTTTGGTCCAAAAACTAAAGCAGAACTACCCAGAGGTAGTTTTCAATTTACAATATCAAAAAAATAAAAATTTTTATAAAAATATATAAATTTAATAAACAGGTTAAATCAATGTTTAAATATTTTTTTTCTAACCAACAATTAACAAAGGAGTATCTTGATTGGATTTGGCAAGGATTAGTTATTACTATTTGGATATCATTTTTAACTATAATTTTTTCCACTATTTTGAGTTGTATTTTAGTTGCTACTAGAGAAAGTCGTATTCTGTTATTGCGTTGGTTAACAATTATTTATATCTCATTATTTCGTAATACCCCATTATTAATACAGCTTTTTTTTTGGTATTTTGCTATAGGTAATATTTTACCAGTATCTATTATACAATGGTTAAATACATCACATCAATTAATTATATTTAGCTTAAAAATAACATGGCCATCATTTGAATTTTTAGCTGGATTAATTAGCCTAATACTATATTCCACACCTTTTATTACTGAAGAATTAAGATCTGGAATTTATGCTGTAAAATATGAACAAAAATTTGCTGCATTAGCATTAGGATTGATTAGATGGCAAGTTATGCGTTACATTATTTTACCTCAAGCTTTAAAAATTTCATTTTCACCATTATTGGGACAATATATGAATATTGTAAAAAATTCTTCACTTACTATGGCTATTGGTGTTGCTGAACTTTCATATATTTCTCGTCAAATTGAAAGTCAAAGTTTACAAACATTTATGGCATTTGGCATTACGACAATACTTTATATTACTATTATTGCTATAATAGAAGCCTTAGAACAATGCCGGAAACAACACTTAATAAATAAAGGAAAATTTACATGAACTTTAAAGTTATTCTAGAAAATTGGCAATATCTATTATTTGGTGCGTTTCCAGATGGACCATTGGAAGGAGCAATACTTACACTTTTCATAAGTGTATTATCTGGAAGTATTTCTATTTTTCTTGGTATAGCTGGCGGAATAGCTTTAACAATATTAAGTGGTTGGTGGGCAAATATATTAGCAATGATATTAGGTTTTTTTAGAGCTATACCAGTTATTATGTTAATTTTTTGGATCTACTTCTTATTGCCTATGTTAATAGGAATAGATATTCCTGCATTAATGACAGTAATTTGTTCTCTATCTTTAATAACATCAGCTTATTTAGCTCATGGTGTAAAGGCAGGAATTTTAGCAATAAGTAAAGAACAATGGCAAGCTGGAATGTCATTAGGTTTTAATAAATTATCGGTATTATGGTACATAATACTACCACCAGCATTAAGAATGATGATTCCATCATTTATTAATCAATGGATTACTTTAATTAAAGATACTTCATTGGCTTATATTATAGGGGTAGCAGAGTTGTCATTTTTAGCGACTCAAGTTAATAGTAGAGAAATAATTTATCCTTTAGAAATTTTTTTATTTGTTGCTTTAATATATTTTATCATGTGTTTTTTACTTGAAATAATATCAAATCATATACTACATATTATAAAAAATAATACAACACATATAGATTGTGTTAGCAAATTATAATATCAAAATTAAATTTTGAAAAAATATTAATAAATAAATTAACTATAAATAATCTTCATAGGCAATATATAAAAATATTTAGTATTTTATATTTTTATTAAATTAAACTACATTTTTAAGATAAAAAATAACATTTAAACAAAAATATTACATATTTGATCTGTCACATAATAATATTAATTATTAAATTAATTAATTTATACTTTATAAGTATGACAATTAATATTGATGGTTTTATTTATAAACTGGCAAACTAGATGTAATAGATAATCTATCACTTATTATTTTTAATATAATCATAGCTTATCATAAGTGGCGATTATTTATAAATAATCGCCACTTATGATTTTATAAAATCATGACATTTAAAATTTCTTTTTTTTAAACGTAAACTATTATATAAGTTTAAAACTTAGAGTAATCTTTTATACATAACTACTAATTTTTAACTAATGGTTGCTATAACCAGTAGAATAGCATTCTACATGCATATTAATAATGACTCATGTCATAATTATGACAAAGTATGTTTCTATTAATTCTTAAAGATAAGGAACTTATTTGTATTTTTAATACTATATTAAGAAATAATTTTAGGCATTTATATTTATTTGGTTTCATATAACACTCTATTATAGTCATAATATGTTTATTTATTTTTGACTAACACATATAATGTGTAATTTTTTTATTCGATAAATGTTTTTATTATTAAAATAGTTCTTGAAAAATGACCTATTTTAACCATTAATATTGTTTTATCATTTAATTAATAAAAATATTTTAATAAAATATTCAATTAGTTAATTTATTTTTAATAAATCTTTTTAAAATAAAAAATTTAAAATTAAAAATTAATTTTTACGAAATTTTTTTTAAAACTGAGAAATAATGTAGATGATTTTATAATGTAATTGTATTTTATTTATATTTTATTCATTAATAATAAATGAATTCTATGAGCTAAGATTTTATTAAGTTTTTATTATATTAAAATAAAATTAATGATAAATTAACTAATAAATATAGAAAGCTTCATTCTACTTATTAATAGCGCAAAAAAAAATTCTTATTCTATCATAATAGAATAATCTAAAGCGAACAAAAGAATAGTTTTAAAACTGTAAATTCACTAATTATTAACATTATTATATTATCTTATAATATATTCCCTATATATATATGACATATAATATAAATTTATTAAATATTACTATTATTATGATTTTGCATTATATACCAATATACCTCCTAAATTGCTATTTCATTTATTTGATATCTCAATATAAACCTAATATAAACTAATAATTCTCTATTATTAAATAAACATATAATTATTAGTACAGATTTTTAAAAATAACAATGTTATCTATTTTTCACCTTTTGCTATTAACATATAATAAGTATATAGTTATTTTAATTTCTTAAATAACTGCAAAACTATCTTTATTTACTAAGATTAAGTTTAATATGATCAGATAAATGCATTAAATTTATTAAAATATATCTATCTATATTAACAATTCCAAACTTACTTTTAAAAAATCTTATTTTACTAAATAAAGCTATTATAAAATATATAAATATATATTATCATATAGATAAAAATTTTAATTAATATGAGAACACAATTTAAAATAACTTTTATAAATAATATTTATATTATAATATTATTTATAATAATTACATATTAATTATTTTTATATTAATTAATATATTTTAATAAAATTAATAGATGAAATATTTTATCACCTATTTAATAATATAGATACACACTATAATTATATATATTTGTATAAAAAATAATATTAATATAATTTTACTAAAATAAGAATAATTCTTAAAATAAGAATAATTCTTATGGAATTAATAAAATTGGTTACTATTATGTTTTAGCATAAATAAGAAACAGATAATTATCTATAAATATATATTTATAAAAAATATAGCAAGATCATAAAAATAAATTAATTCATATTACCCCAACGGGTAAATAAACTCTTAGATATATTTATGCCATATTGATCTAATAATCGGTTAATAGTTTGATTAATAATATCATGTATAGTTTTAGGTTTATGATAAAAAGCTGGCATAGGTGGAAAAATTATTGCTCCAATTTTTATAAGATTCATCATTAACCTTAAATGACCTAAATGTAGAGGTGTTTCTCTAACTCCCAATATTAATTTACGTCTCTCTTTCAAAATTACATCTGCCGAACGAACAATTAATGTATCATTGTAACTATTAGCAATACCAGATAATGTTTTTATTGAACATGGCATAATAATCATACCAGAGGTAATAAATGATCCAGAAGAAATGGCTGCAGTTATATTTCTATTATCATAAACAACATTTGCTAGTGTTTGCACATCGCGCAAACTATAATTTGTCTCTAAAGACAATGTCTGTTTAGCTGCTGAACTAATAATTAAATGAGTTTCAATATAATCAATATCATATAAAACTTCTAATAATCTAATACCATAAATAGCACCACTAGCACCTGTTAAACCAACAATAATTTTCTCTATCATTTAAATTAATAAAAATTAAATTTAATATTAAAATATCAATAATTTCTGATATATTGTAATTATATAAACAATTTAAAAATAATTAAGAATTAAAAATAAATTTATAATATTAATATTATCATACAATTTTTATAAAATTATATAAAAACCGTTTATAAATAATCTATATATTATTTTTCTAATATATCATAATCAATTAAAAATATATACACTACTCTTCTAGTTAAACTGATCTACTTAGTTAAATGGTTTAATTTTAACTAAATAATATGTAAATTATTTTTAATTAATTATATTGTATAGTTTTATAGCTCAGTTGCTAATATCTTAAATATATTATTAAATAATTTTTAACATACTAATAATAAATTTCTTATTTGCAATCATATAATTTTTTATTCTTTAATTTTATATAATACTAGATATAATCATAAATAAATTAAGTATATAAAATTTTAATAAAATTGATTAATATTATTTCTTTGAAATAAAGAAAATACTTTTACTTAAATATATTTTTTAAAATATTAATTAATATAAATATAGCTATGAATACATATCAACAAATAATCTAAATTAGCAAAAAATTACAAGTAATATTTTAATATTATAAATATAGTTTGAATTTTTTAAATTATTTTAAGTATACAATTTAAATTAATTTTAGTAATAATTAAAATAATATTTATTATTATAACTTTATTATATTATAATAATTTATTAATACTTCACAAAAGTAAATAATTAATTGATATAAAATACAGAAATTATAATAACAATACAGATACTTTATTAATTTAACATAGTGATAGTTTTAATTGAAAATTAAATATTCTTTTAAGATAATTAAAAACCAATTAACAATATTAATAAATTTATATATTAATTCTGATTTTTTCCAATCGTCACTTTGTGAAATTGGTGTAAAGATATCAATAAAAAATATAATAATTGATGTTATTATTACACCTCTTAATATACCAAAAAAGAAGCCTAAAACACGATCGATACCTGTTAATCCAGTTTTACTAATTAATAAACTAATGATATTACCTACTATTAATCCAATAATTAAAATAAATATAAACAAAAATAAAATAGTAATAATATTACTTATTAATATATTATCGAAAAAATTAGTAAAATAACTTGCTATATATGAATAAAATTCGCTAGTAATAAAAAAAGCACAACACCAAGTAATTAATGATACTAATTCTCGTATAAAACCACGAATTAAACCAATAAAAGTAGAAAAACTAATAATGGCAACTATACCATAGTCAATCCAAATCATAAATTTTTCTCAAATGATTAAATAGCGATCAATTATGAAATATTTTTATAAAACTTAAATTTAAATTTAAAACTATAAAATAAATCATAATAGCGAATATAAATATTTATAATAAATATATTTTATAATGAAAGCAGTTTTATAACTGATATGCTCATTTTATCTATAAATATTATTAATTAAAATTTTTAACGTTATATTAAAAATAATTATTAAAAATTAAAAATCAAATTAGGTTACTTTTAAACTTTTCAATTTCTATCACCTTAGCAACTGTGTGAAATGAACCAAAAACTAATAAAATATCTTGCTTATTTATTCTTTTTATTACTTTTAACCAAGCATCTTCTACTGTACTAAATTTATATGATGAATTAACATATTGAGCTAATTTATCAGAAGATGCACCAAGTATTTCATTCAATGAAGCTAAGTACCATATATCTACATGAGGAATCAGATAAGATAAAGTATTTTTTATATCTTTATTAGATAACATAGCTACAACTGCATATACTTTAGTATCTCTATGTTTTGGTAAACAAGATATTTTATCAGCTAAATATGCTGAAGCATGTGGATTATGAGCAACATCTAAAATTATATAAGGATTTTTATGAATAATTTGAAATCTGCCTGGTAATTTTGCATTTATTAATCCAAGCTTAATAGCTTGTAAGGTTATATTACGTCTAATAATACTATCTTCTTTGAGTAAACAACTAATAACTGCTAATGCTGTAACAGCATTACAAATTGGAATCTTGGGTATAGGTAATTTTTTAAAAAAGTAATCATGAGATTTCCAGTTCCAATAATCATTGTATAATTTAAATTGACAATCTATTCCACAAAAAAATAATTTTGATCCAATATCTTGGGCTACACTATAAATCGAATTTGGTATATCCATCTCACCAATAACAGCGTAACATCCTGGGCGAAAAATACCAGCTTTTTCATATCCAATTTTCTCGCGATTACTGCCTAAAAACTCTGTATGATCTAAAGCAATACTCGTAATAACGGCAATATTAGAATTCACAATATTAGTAGCATCTAAACGACCACCTAAACCAACTTCTAGAATAACAACATCTAGTTTAGTTTCTTTAAATAATTGCAAGGCTGCTAAAGTAGCATATTCAAAATAAGTTAACTTTGTTGTACCTTTTTTAGATTCAATATCAAAAAAAACCCGACAAAATAATTCTTTAGGTAATGTTTTACCTTGAATTCTAACACGCTCAGTATAATGTAAAAGATGTGGTGAATTATAAACACCTACTTTTAATCCTGCATTAATTAAAATTAATTCTAATAGATGACAAGTAGTTCCTTTACCATTTGTTCCTGCAACAGTAATAACTATAGGTGCTGGATTTAAAATATCTAATTTACTGGCAACTATATTTAATCGATCTAATCCTAAATCAATAATTTTATTATGCTGATTTGATAAATAAACTAACCATGTATCCAGAGAAGAATTAACTCCAGGTTTAATAAAATTATTATATATCTCTTTCATTTTTAATGAATATCTTATTTGAAAATATTATATTAATAATAAATATCAGAAAATTATTTAATAATATAAACTTAATTTACTTCGATAATAGTTTGATCAGTTAACATCGCTAATATTTCTGCTAATTTATCTCTTATTTCAGGACGCCTAATAATCATATCAATAGCACCTTTTTCAATTAAAAATTCACTACGTTGGAAATGAGGTGGTAACGTTTCCCTAACTGTTTGTTCAATAACTCGTGGTCCAGCAAAACCAATTAACGCTTTAGGTTCAGCAATATTGATATCACCTAACATAGCTAAACTTGCTGATACGCCACCCATAGTTGGATTTGTAAGTACCGAAATATATGGAATTCCATTTTCCTGCATTTTAGCAAGTGCTGCACTAGTCTTTGCCATCTGCATTAAAGATATTAATGCTTCTTGCATTCTAGCCCCACCACTAGCAGAAAAGCAAACTAAGGGGCAATGATCTTTTAATGCTTGCTCAACAGCACATACAAACCTTGCTCCAACAACTGAAGCCATTGAACCACCCATAAAACTAAATTCAAACGCTGCTACAATAACATTCATACCCTTAAGAGTACCTTTCATAGCAATTAAGGCATCCCTTTCATGTGTTAATTTCTGTGCTAATGCAATACGATCTTTATATTTTTTTAAATCGCGAAATTTCAAAATATCTTTTGGCTCTAGTTCACTACCTAATTCTGTTGTAATGTTTTGATCTAGAAAAGAAATTAACCTTTGACGCGCTGAAATATTCATATGATGATCACATTTTGGACATACAGCTAAATTACTTTCTAATTCAGCACGATAGAGTACTTTCCTACAATTATCACATTTTGTCCATATTCCTTCAGGAATATTTGCTTTACGGGTAGTTTTAGTGATATTACTCTTATTAAAAATTTTTTCAATCCAGCTCATTAAGAATCCCTTCTAGCTAAAATTAAATTATATTTATAATATTAATTATTAAAAATACTTTTATGTAAAAATTATTGATTTTTAATTAGTATCAAAAAATGTAATTTTTACAATACTATATTTATAACTAATAAATATAATAAAAATAATATATTCGATATAATAAGACATAAATATATATAGTTTAAAATAGAAATCTTATTAAACTAGGTATGAAGAAAAATTTTAGAATCGAAATTACTTAAAAATAAATTTTAGAATTATAAAATAATAACATTATTAGATAGAATGAAATAATAAATTAATAATTAAAATTAATATCAATTTAATTTTAATTAATTTAAACAATATAACACTCATCCAGTATAGAATCTATTATAAAATATATATAGTAAGTTATTTTATTTAATTTCTGACTAAAATAGAACTAAATAAAAAATTAGAATAATATTAATATGTTTTATAAAAATCTAATAATAATTAACTTAAATGATATAAATATATTTAATTATAAAATAATTTTATTAAATGGATATAAAAAAAAAGGCAATTCAATTGTTTTAGGTAAATCAAATTTTGATGGATAATCTATAGAAATTAAATAAAGACCTGTTGCTTTTGCTGTTGCAGCTGCCTTTGTTCTATCTTTTAATTCTAAAAGATTTTTTATCCAATTAATATCCTGATCACCTGATCCTATAGAAAACAAACTACCTACAATATTTCTAACCATATGATGAACAAAAGAATCAGCTTTAATATCAATCATAATATAATTACCATAACGATTTACTCTAATATGTTTTATATGACGCCAAGGTGATTTAGATTGACATTTAATAGATCGAAATGAAGTAAAATCATGCTCTCCGACTAACACCTGTGCTGCAATATTCATTTTTTCAGCATCTAATAGTTTAGGATAATGAGTGATACCTGAAGCTAAAATTGCTGATCTATATTTACGATTAAAAATAACATAAATATATCTCCTAGCAGTAGCGCTGAATCGTGCATGAAAATCAGAATTAACTAATTTATACCAATGTACTACAATATCAGATGGTAAATTACTGTTAACACCATGAATCCAAGCAGAATCTTGACGTATAACAGATGTTTCAAAATGTATTACTTGTCCTATAGCATGAACACCCGCATCAGTACGACCTGAACAGTAAACTTGAATAAATTCATTTGCAACTTTACTAAGTGCAAGTTCTACACAAAACTGGATACTTTTAACAGTTTGTTGACTTTGCCATCCATAATAATTACTACCATTATATTCAATACCTAATGCAATTTTAATCATTTACAAATAACTATACCATATTTAATGTAAATAAACATTATTTTTACAAAAATACTAATTAACTATATATTATATTTTTATATTTAATATAAATATATTAAATATACATCTAAGTTATATATTTTACGTGATAAATTATTTAATTATTAAAAACCTTTTAATTAAAATTTAATTTTTAAATAAAAAACGACCTACTTAGTTAACTAAAAAATTAATTAATTACTATACACAAAATTTGTATTTTTATTTCACTAAACAAAACAAAATACTCAATATTTTATTAAATTAAATTCGTATTAAATCCTAATACTTTTAATATATAAGATATATTTGGATCATAACAATTAACTTTAACAGAAGACCATTCTCTACGCTTTGGATACAATTGACGTAAATTATCAAATTCTTTGTCAACATGAATAATATTCCTTAAAAGGACATCATCATAACTAACATTATACATAAAATGTACTAAATTTTTTAAATTAGTTTGTGTTAATGTTCCTGAAAAATTGATTTCATTACATGTCTGAATAGGTAACATATCATTTAATTTAACCTGTTGTATTTGTCCTAAAAATTTACTGTATGACACAAAAACTTGTATGCTAGCACGTATTTGACCTTCTAAAGAATAACCAGCAATATGTGCCGTACCAATTTTTACTTTAGCTAATAAAGGTAAAGAAATATTTGGCTCATTTTCCCAAACATCCAATACGGTATATAATTTTTTACCTTTTTCCAATGCCTTTAATAAAGCATGATTATCAAATATCGAACCACGACTAGTATTTATTAATATGCATCTATCTCGAATTATAGAAATTAATTCGTCATTTAATAAATGATAAGATTTATAAAGTCCTTTATTGTTTAATGGAATATGAAATGTTAAAATATCTGCCTCATGGATTAATTTTTCTAGTGGCCAAAATAGTTCACTACTATCACCAGAATTTTCTCTAGGAGGATCGCATAATATTGTATTTACTCCTAAAGCTTTTAAACTTTTATTAAGACGGCTACCAATATGACCTACTCCAATGATACCTACTAATTTTTCTCTTAAATCAAAGCAATATCGTTCAGCTAATAATAGTAAAGATGACAAAACGTATTCTACTACAGCAATTGCATTACAACCTGGAGCAGCAGAAAAAACTATACCTGATTGAGTTAACCATTCTATGTCAATATGATCAAATCCAGATGTTGTAGTACCAACAAATTTTACATTACTATTTTTAAGTAATGCTTCATCCACTTGAGTAATAGAACGGATAATTAAAGCATCTGCTGCTACTAAATCTGAAGATGAAATTGATCTGCCAGAAACTAACTTGACATCACCAATATTTTTAAATAATTCAGTTGCGCAAGGTATATTTTTATCTAATAATATATTCACTGATTTACAGACCAAATTTGGTTATTAATTAACTAATTTATGTAATATTAAAAATAAATATACATTACATTAATAATTACAGAAAATAAAAAATTGGTAAAATTTTTATAAAAAGTATAGAATATATATCATAAAAGTATTGATTTTTTTATCAATTAAATATTAATTAATTTTAATCCTATAGAATATTGCTTGTTTTGAAAATTTATTTATAATCTTTAAATAAAAAATTGCACCGCTATAAATCAAATACTATTTGAAGTATGATATAAATATAAAAACTTAATTATTTTGTATTAAAGCATAATTAGTTTAATATTTAGCATTTTATTTTACTTATAAAAGTTCTTATATTAATTAATATAAGTAAAAATATTTTACAAAATAAAAATTTTACCTTATTATAAATTCAAAAATTAAACTTTACAAATGATATTTATTTTTATTTTAAATAAATTAAAACCTATTAATTAAATATTTTATTAAATAGAATTTTAATTCTATTCTAGAATCATTATGCATTCATTATTATTCATTATATTTACTCATCACTAATGAGGCATTAGTCCCTCCAAAACCAAAACTATTAGACATCACAGTTTTTAATTTTTTATTAGTTGGTTTAGTAACAATATTCATTGTTTCTGCTTTTTTATCTAAATTATCAATATTGATGCTTGGTGCTATAAATCCATGCTCTAGCATTAATAAACTATAAATTGCTTCATGAACTCCAGCAGCTCCTAAAGAATGCCCAGTCATTGCTTTGGTAGCTGAAATTACTGGTGTATTATTACTGCCAAATACTTCTGTAATAGCTTCTAATTCTTTTGTATCGCCCACTGGAGTTGAAGTACCATGGGTATTAATATAATCAATTTGTTTTACATCTACTAATGCCATTCTCATACATCTTACTGCTCCTTCACCTGAAGGGACTACCATATCATAACCATCTGAAGTTGCACCATATCCAACAATCTCAGCATAAATATGTGCATCACGAGCTAAAGCATGCTCTAATTCTTCTACAACAACAATACCACCACCAGCAGCAATAACAAAACCATCTCTTCCTTGATCATAAGTACGAGAAGCTTTTTCTGGGGTTGCATTATATTTTGTAGATAATGCCCCCATCGCATCAAATTCACAAGTTAATTCCCAACTTAATTCTTCACCACCACCAGCAAAAATAATATCCTGTTTACCTAACTGAATTAACTCTACGACATGCCCAATACAATGTGCAGATGTAGAACAAGCTGAACTAATAGAATAATTAACACCTCTAATTTTAAATGGGGTGGCTAAGCACGCGGAAATACCTGATGCCATAGCTCTAGTAACCATATAAGGACCTACACCTCTTAATCCTTTTGTACGCATACCATCTGAACCAGCAACTTGATTGCGTGGAGAACCACCCCCAGAACCAACTACTAAACCGGTGCGAATATTTGAAATCTGATCTTCAGTTAATTTAGCATCTGAAATTGCCTCTTCCATAGCTAAATAAGCATATATAGAACAATCACTCATAAAACGTAGAATTTTACGATCAATTCTTTGTCTAACGTAATCTTCTGAAATCTTAATATTTCCCCAAACATGACTACGTAAACCCATTTTTTTAAATTCTTCCGAAAACCTAATACCAGAAAGCCCTCTTTTCAAAGAACCAAGTACTTCTTTCTGGTTATTACCTATGCTGGAAATTATCCCCAGACCAGTGATAACTGCACGTTTCATTAATTATCTTACCTCATAATTAAAATTCATTTGCTGATATTTTATCCTGATATTTAGAGTACACTTGTACGCTGAAAAGTACAATGAGGCAAATAGGTAGAATTTGTTTTTGTTGTATATTTTATATATAAAATATTAAAAATAAGTTTATTAGAACTAATTAATGTTATAAAAATAAAAAATAATTTAGATAAATATATGAAAATAAGGAATGAAAAAACTGAAAAATATAATTTTATTTATCTTTTTAATACTAATCACAATATATCAATTATTGATATATTAACTATATTTTATAAATATTTTTATAAAATAAAAATATTATTATAATCATATTAATAAATAATTTTTTTTAATTAATTATAAATTAAATAAAAAATATAATTATTTTATTTAATTTATTTTATAAAAAATTTTATTTATAACCAATTCAATACTTTTTATTTTAATTTTAAAATTAAAAATTAAATATTAACCTTTAATAAAAAGTTAATTATTAATAACTAAAATAAATATAAAAATAGTAAATTATCTTTTAATTATTATTTAGTATTAATAGATATTATCTAGATTTATTTAATTTTAAAATAACAAGTATTTTTACTCCTCCAAAATTATTAAATTATATAATTAATTTTAATCACATTATTTAATTATATTAAGAATTAATATAAAATTTAAGTTGTACTAATTAAACTAATAAAATTTTATTATTATATTAAGATTAATTGATGAATAATATTTCATCATATTTGCAATAATAATCATTCATTAAATTATAATATTATTAAAAATAAAATATATCTTATATTTATATACACTACAAAAATGCAAATTTAAAATTTAATGTTACATTGTGCTCTATAACGTAAAAAATGGTCCATAAGAACTATTGCCATCATTGCTTCTACTATTGGTATAGCTCTAATACCGACACACGGATCATGACGTCCCTCAGTGATAACTTCAATTTCATCGCCATCATTATTGACACTTTTACCAGGTATTTTAATACTTGAAGTTGGTTTAAATGCTAAATGAGTAATAATTTGTTGGCCACTACTTATCCCACCTAATATACCGCCTGCATTATTTTTAATAAAACCGTTATTAGTAATTTCATCTCTATTTTCATTTCCTTTTAATGTAACTACTTTAAAACCTGCACCTATTTCAATACCTTTAACTGCATTTATGCTCATCATAGCATGAGCAATATCTGCATCTAATCGATTAAAAACAGGCTCTCCTAATCCAACTGGGACATACTCAGCAATAACAGTTATTTTAGCACCAATAGAATTACCTTCTTTTTTTAAAGAAGACAATAATGAATCTAAAGCATCCAATTTTGTTATATCAGGACAAAAAAAAGGATTTTGTTCTACTAAATCCCAATCTTTTAATTCACAAAAAATATTTCCTAATTGACTTAAATAAGCACGAATAATTACACCTAATTGTTGTCGTAAATATTTTTTTGCAATAGTTCCAGCAGCTACACGCATAACTGTTTCTCTAGCTGAAGCTCGGCCACCACCACGATAGTCACGTATACCATATTTTTTTTGATAAGTATAATCTGCATGGCCAGGTCGGAATACATCTTTGATGTCACTATAATCTAGTGAACGTTGATTTTCGTTTTGAACTAATAAACCAATTGATGTTCCTGTCGTAATCCCATTAAAAACACCAGATAAAATCTTAACTTGATCTTGTTCATATCTAGAACTGGTATAAGAAGAAGTACCAGGCCTCCGGCGATCTAAATCTATTTGTAAATCTTTTTCTGACAATGCCATGCCAGGAGGAAACCCATCAATAATACAACCTAAAGCTAAGCCATGAGATTCACCAAATGTCGTCACACGAAAAAGTTGTCCAATAGAGTTTCCAGGCATACTAGTATTTATCCTTCGTTATTATGAATAAGGCATTATTATTTATCATAATATCTACATTATAAAAATAAATTATTGTATAATATAAAATATTTTATTCATTTAATCGATAAATAATTTAAAAAATTCTTGATGTTCAAGGAGTTGTTTCTTTGTTAACATAAATACACCATGACCGCCATAATCTAATTTTAACCAAGTGAATGGGATATTTCTATATTGTTTAATAAGTTGTAACATAGTATTTCCAACTTCACAAATAAGTATACCATTTTCTGTTAAAAAACGGGCGGCATTAGCTAAAATTCGTCTAACAAATTTTAAACCATCAGGACCACCCTCCAAAGCTAATTTAGGTTCTGCCCAATATTCTAGTGGTAAATTAGACATATCTTTAGAATCAACATATGGGGGATTGGTGATAATTAAATCAAACTGAATAGATGGGATATTTAAAAATAAATCTGATTGAATAAGTTTTATTCTATCAGAAAATCCATGAGTGATGATATTTTGTTCACTTACATCTAATGCATTAATAGAAATATCAACAGCATAAATTTGTACTGTAGGAAATATATAAGCACAAGATATAGCTATGCATCCACTTCCGGTACATAGATCTAAAAGATACATGGGTTCATAATCAATGATATCAATAAAATGTTTATCAATTAATTCACCTATAGGTGTTCTGGGTATTAAAACACGCTCATCAACATAAAACTCATGCCCACAAAACCAAGATTTATTAATTAAATAAGCTACAGGGATATGTTCATTTATACGACGAATTACTCGTTTAATAATACGATGACGTTCACTTATAGTTGTACGAGAATGCCATAATTGATCAGGAATATATAATGGTAAAAATAGTGATGGTAAAACTAATTGTAATGCTTCATCCCAACAATTATCTGTTCCATGACCGTAAAAAATATTGGATACATTAAATTGACTAATTACCCAACGATACATATCTTGAATAGTATGTAATTCAATAGTTGCTTCATTAACAAAATATTTATTCAAAAAACCTCCTAACTAATTAGGAATTGCATGTATTTTATATATACAGTTGTACTATTTAATTATTCAAAATTTATAAATATATTTTATATATAAAAATATAATGGTTTTATTATTTACTACTTATCTATATATATTACATTTCACTATTAAATAATATTTATATTTTTATAATTATTTGATTATATAATATATAAATTAATATTATTATCAATAATTTATATTTTATATGGTTAAACAATATTTAAATAATGGACAATTTAATTATTATCAATAGTATTACATGAAATTATATTTTCATATAAAAATTTTATAACAATACTGTTGTGTCATATTTAATATTAAAATTAATGCAATTTAATTACTACAAACTAATAATTTAAATATTTTTTAAAATTATCATATCAAACATGACTTAATTTTATATTAATAAATATAAATATGATTTATTAAAAAAATAAAATATACATCACATATATACATATATTATTAATAGTTAATGATAAAAATCAAAAATATAATATAATTATGTCATTAAGATAATTTATTTAGATATCTAAATATACAATAAAAAATAAATATAGATCTTTTAACCTTTAATCCAACCTTTCTTTATCAAAGATAAAAATAATAATTTATATATTTTTATCATATATGGGAGTAACTTATAACCACCAATAATCCAAATTATTTGGCTAATACCACAAGCTATAAGAGAAATAAAAAAGGACCCAACCATATCTAATGGCCAATGTACACCTAAAAAAATTCTAGCCCAAATAATAGCAATTGCTGGTATAAATAATAGTAATCCAATTCTTATTTTAAACCAAAAAAAAAACTAAGTGTAAATGTAAAAGCAATAGTAGCATGGTTACTAGGAAATGATGGTGTTGGATCATGATATAAAAACTGCTGACCTATACCTAAAATAAAAGGTCTTTCTTGAGGGAAAAGTATACTAATAAAACCTGAAATGACTGAACATATAACAATAATTAATGAAAAAGTAGTTTTACATACAAAAATTCTTTGATAAGATAAATTTTTTGATGGCCCCCAAATCCAAGATATGATAGTGATTGAAGGAAATATAAAAATCAATTTTTTTGCAAAAAAAGTAGCTATGCCTAATATATTACTAGATGTCATAGGATTAGCATTAATAAATTTAAATAAACTTAAATTAATATCATTAAACAAATTAAAACTCTCATAGAATTATATATTCTAGTCATATAATATAAATAAAAAAGATTAAAGATAAATTATAATAAATTCCTATATAATTTACATATATATTTTGGAAATTAATTCTTTTTTAAAATAGAATTAACAATAAACACATACAAAAATATTCATATATTTTAAAATTTATAATTAAATTAAGTGATAAGGTTTTAAAAATTTTAATTATAATAGAATAAATCTATTAAATCAAATTTAATTAAAAATAATTAAATACATGTATTTATAATACATATTGTAATAGGAGGTAAATATGAATAAAGGTAGGATAAAAAAAATTGGTGTGTTAACTAGTGGAGGTGACTCGCCAGGAATGAATGCTGCTATTCGTAGTGTTGTTCGTATGGGACTCCATGAAAACTTAGAAATTTATGGTATTTATGATGGCTACATAGGACTTTATGAAAATAAAATACAAAAACTTAATCGTTTTAGTGTTTCTGACATTATTAATAGAGGAGGTACTTTTTTAGGTTCTGCTCGGTTCCCTGAATTTAGAGACAATGAAATAGTAAGAATACAAGCAATTAATAACATGAAAAAACATGATATAGATGCATTAGTTGTAATAGGAGGAGATGGTTCTTATCATGGGGCAAAAAAAATCACTGAATCTGGTTTTCCTTGTATAGGGATACCAGGAACTATTGATAATGATGTAGCTGGTACTGATTATACAATCGGTTATTTTACAGCATTAAATACAATTGTTGAAGCAATTGATCGATTACGTGATACATCCACTTCTCATAAACGTATTTCGATAGTTGAAATTATGGGGCACTATTGTGGTGATTTAACTTTATCAGCAGCAATTGCAGCTGGATGTGAATTTATAGTATTGCCAGAAATAAGTTTTAATAAAGATGAATTATTAATAGAAATTAAATCAGGTTTAAACAGAGGCAAAAGACATGCTATTGTTGCTATTACCGAGCATATTTATGATATTAATATATTAGCAAAATATATTGAAAAAATAACTGGACACGAAACAAGAGCTACTGTATTAGGTCATATTCAAAGAGGGGGTAATCCAGTAGCAAGTGATCGTATTTTAGCATCTCGTATGGGGGCCTATTCTATTCAATTACTTTTACAAGGATATGGTGGACGTTGTGTAGGAATTCAAAATGATCAACTAGTTCATCATGATATAATTGATGTAGTAAGTAATATGCAACGTAAATTTAAAAAAGATTGGTTAGATATGGCAAAAAAATTATATTAATTAAATGTATAACTTCTATTTATGGTATGAATTAATACATATTTTATTTAAAATTTTACCTAAATATATAATATTATATAAAGATATATAATATAAAATTAAAGTAAAAAAACAAATAATATATGGTTTTATGCTTTAAATAAGCATATATGTGTATATTTTATTAATTAAAAATAATTAAATTATTTATTCTACTTATTATGATAAGTAGAATAAACTTAAATATTAAAGAAGTATATGATTATATATTTAATTTAAAAATATTTTTGATACATTTTTACTAAAAAATAAAATATTAAAATTAAATATACTATACTTATAACAATTAGTGATTTTAATATATTAAAATATATGATATTTAATCATATATTGCTAAATAAATTATCCATATATCAATAGTATATTGATCTAGTCATATTAATAGCATATTAATTAAATTAAAAAGCAATTTTAACTATAATTTAATATATTCAAGTAAACAGATAACCAATTAAAACAAACATTTTATGTATGCTAACTAAATATATAATAATTATTATACTTTATTAAAAGATATTTATTTACTAAATATTTCATATTAATTTTTATAATTTTAGTAAAGTAATGTTTTTATAATATTAATAAAAAGAATGCTCTCCATGTTGGTGTTCAGTAAAATCTTTAACACCATTAAGTTCATTTGGAAACATATTTAATAATTGCTTTTCAATACCATTTTTTAATGTCAAGGAAACCATTGAACAGCCATTGCATCCTCCACTAAATTGTAAAATTACATATCCATCATTAGTAATTTTTATTAATGAAACAGAACCTCCATGAATAGCTAATTGTGGATTAATTTGTGATTTAATTACGTAATTTATACGTTCAATTAATGGAGCATCGCTATTAACGTATTTTATTTTAGCATTTGGTGCTTTTATTGTTAATTGAGATCCTAGTTTATCTATACTGAAATTAATTTCAGCATTCTCTAAAAAAGGCGCACTGACTGAATCAATATATGCCGATAACTTATCAAATTTCAGTTCAATATCACTTTCCTCAATAGAATCAGGGGCACAATAAGAAACACCACATTCAGCAAACGGGGTGCCAGGATTAATGACAAATACACGAATTTGTGTACCTGGTATTTGATTTTTTAATAATTTTATAAAATGATCTTGCGCTGATTTAGTAATAGTAATCATGATTAAATACTCAAATAAATTTATCTTAATAAAAGTATACTATACTTTTATATGCTATTTAATTTATAAATCATATTAAATTAATTTAATTTTATAGTGAATAACTAATTACTAAATCGAAGTATTATTGATATACCTATACAATATATTAAAACAAAATATAAAAATTAAATTTTAATGTAATTAAAAGATACGAATCTATTATAATATAAATATTATTGATATAATATATTATAATTATTATAATATTTACTCTTCTATGTTATATAAATATGCTTAAATAACTAATTATTAATACATTGATATATAAAATATAACTCTTGTTTTTAAAAAAAATAACAATGAATGATTTATTTTGGCAAAGATTAGGAAAAGGAAAACAAGATGTTGTTCTATTACATGGATGGTGTTCAAATGCAGAAGTTTGGCGTAATATTGCATTATTATACAATCCATATTTTTGTTTTCATATTATTGATTTACCTGGTTATGGGAGAAATAATATATTTCCACCAATGACATTACAACAAATGTCAGAAATTATTTGGCATAAAGCACCAAAATATGCTATTTGGGTTGGTTGGTCTTTAGGTGGATTACTTGCTAGTACTATAGCTCTTCAACATACATCTGAAATATCTGGATTAATAACGATAGCATCATCTCCTTTTTTCATACAAAAAGATAATTGGCCAGGTATTAATCCTGTGTTGCTAATAAATTTTAAACAACAATTAAAAATTGATTTTCATCGTACAATAAAATCTTTTTTAGTACTGCAAACATTAGGAATAAAAAAACCACATAATGATATAAATTTTTTAAAATCAACATTTATGAGTCAACCGTTACCTTCAATTTCTGTATTAAATAAAGGTTTAGAAATTTTATTAACAAATGATTTAAGAAAACCTTTGTCACAGTTGAAGATATCTTTTTTACGTATCTATGGTGAACTAGATAATTTAGTCCCAAAAAAAATAGTATCTATAATAGATAAATGGTTACCAAATTCATCTTCTGTAATAATAAAATATGCTGCACATGTGCCATTTATCTCTCATCCTCATAAGTTTTTACATCTACTAATTGATTTTTACAATCATACTCAGAAAAATATTAATTTTATTAATTACAAAAATAATCTTAGATTAAATTAAGATTATATAAATTTAGTTATATTTCTTATATATATTATATATATGTTATATCTTCTTATAATATCACAATAAATTTTAGTTATATGATTGATATATTTTATATTAAAAATAATTTTACATTAATATATACAAAATATATTTTGCCGAAGGCCGGATTTGAACCGGCATACTAAAATAGTGGATGATTTTGAATCATCTGCGTATACCAATTTCGCCACTTCGGCAAAGATAAAAAATAAAAGTACTTTTTATAACACAAATAAAAAATTTTTATATTTAAATAACACATTAAACATTTAATATATAATAAAATACTAAATCAACTTTCTTGATTTAGTATATAAAACTATCTATTTTTGTAATTTTTAATTTTATTTATAATTATAATGATGATTTATTATTTATTAAAAGTATAATAAAATCAAGATAAAAATCTTCATCAAAAGACTCTTTTTTATCTTGGTTTAAATTTTATTTTCCAATACAAAAATTTGAAAAAATATCACTTAACAAATCATTAGAATTATATTCTCCAGTAATTTCACTTAAAGACTGTTGAGCTAGACGAAGTTCTTCTGCTAAGAGATCAATAGAATGATCTAATAAAAATAATTGATATCCTTTTTTTAAATGTTCAATAGAAATATTGAGAGCTTGTATATGACGTCGTCTAGCTAAAAATACTCCTTCAATAGGTTGATTAAATAAAATTGATTTTCTTAAATATTGTCGTAATAAATTAATACCTTTATTTTTATAAGTAGACATAAAAATAAGTGAGTAATGGCCTACTTTTTTTATTATTATTGGCTCACCAGTAATATCTACTTTATTTTTAATTAATGTAATAGGTATATATTTTGATAATTTAGCTACAAATCCAGAGTAAAAATTTTCAATTTTAAATTCTTTTATTATAGTGCCATCAAACATAAATAATATATGATCTGCTTTTTCTATTTCATCCCAAGCACGTTTTATACCTATTTTTTCAACTTCATTTGTTGCTTCACGCAACCCAGCTGTATCTACAATATGTATTGGTATACCATCAATATATATATGTTCACATAACACATCTCTTGTTGTGCCTGGAATATTAGTAACAATAGCTGATTCACGACCAGATAAAGCATTTAATAAACTAGATTTACCAACATTAGGACAACCTGTAATAACAATTTTTATACCTTCTCGTAAAATACTACCATGATGTGCTTTTAAACATATATTATTCAAACGTGATATTATATCATTTAACTTTGATTTAATATCTATATTGGATAATACATCAATATTAGAATCAGAAAAATCAATTGATGATTCCACGTAAACACGTAAGTTAGTAAGCAATTTTATGATATCATCAATTTGTTTCGAAAAAACACCTTGTAATGATTTTACTGCTGAACGGGCTGCCTGTTCAGTGCTAGCATCAATTAAATCAGCAATAGCTTCTGCCTGTGTTAAATCAATTTTAGCATTAAGAAAAGCACGTTCAGAAAATTCACCAGGATTAGCAATCCTGATATCATCAATATTTAAAATTTGCTTAAGTAATAAATCAATAATAATTGGCCCGCCATGTCCTTGTAATTCTAAAACGTCTTCTCCAGTAAATGAATTAGGTCCAGGAAAATAAAGTGCAATTCCTTCATCTAATACTTTGCCATCCATATCATAAAAAGGAAGATAATTTGCATATCTAGGTTGAAGTAATTTACCTAAAATAATTTTAATAACTTCAATAACTTTTGGACCTGATATTCGTAAAATACCAACTCCTCCTCGACCAGGTGGGGTTGCTTGTGCAATGATTGTATCATTTATGTAAACCACGACGTTCTAATCCATGATAAATAATATATTGTTGAATTATTGTTACTAGATTACTGATTATATAATATAAAACTAAACCAGATGGCAACCATAAAAAAAATACTGCAAAAATAACTGGCATATATACCATAACTTTGTGTTGTATAGGATCTGTTACTGTAGTTGGCGACATCTTTTGTATAATATACATAGTAAAACCCATAAATAAAGGAAGAATATAATACGGATCTTGGGATGATAAATCTTCGATCCAGCCAACAAAAGGTGCATGTCGTAATTCAACAGAACACATTAACATATAATATAATGCAAGAAAAATAGGCATTTGAATTAATAAAGGTAAGCAACCACCTAATGGATTAACTTTTTCTGATTTATATAAATCTATCATTTCTTGACTCATACGTTGTTTATCATTACCAATTCTTTCTTTAATTGCTGTTATTTTTGGCTGTAATAAGCGCATTTTTGCCATTGAAGTGTATTGAGCTTTAGTTAAAGGATACATAATACCTCTAACAATAAAAGTAATAACTATAATAGAAACTCCCCAATTTCCTATAATATTATTAATAAATTTTAGTAACTTAAATAAAGTTTGAGAAATAAACCAAAACCAACCATAATCAACAGTAAGATCTAAATATGGTGCAATTGCTGCTAATTCAGATTGTAATTCAGGACCAATCCATAAAGTAGAAATATATTTTTTATTACTATTAGCATCTATTTTTATTGAAGAACTTTTATATCCAATAACAGCAATATTTTTATCTAAATTAATTGTATAAAAAGTATTTTTACTTTGATGATCTGGAATCCAGGCAGTAGCAAAATATTGCTGTAACATTGCAATCCAGCCACCTTTAGTATTAATATTTAAATCACTATTTATAATATCATTAAAACTATATTTTTTATAATTAATTTCATCAGAAGAATATACTGCTCCTCGATAACTATGAAAATATAAATCATTATTTACTATGTCACGTGTTTTAGGTAACTCTATAGTTTGTTTTAACTGACCAAAAAATTCCATTACCAATGATTTGGAGCTGTTATTATAAATATGGTATTCAACTAATATGTCGTATTGACCACGTTTTAATGTATAAATTTTCTTGTAAAGAACACCATTTTTATCAATAAAATCGAGATAAATACATAGTTTATTTTGACCATTTTGCAAAATATAATTATTTGAATTAGATTTATATAAAGGTCGTAATCCATTGTTATAAACATAGTCATCTGGACCATCTTTACCTATCAATCCACTTTGTGCTTGATAAATAAAATCTTTACTTGTATACAATAACCTATATGGATCAGATGAATGTAATATCTTTGGGTAAGATAACAGATCTGCTGTATTGATATCACCTCCTCTTTTATTAATAAGTAATTCTAGTACATCAGTTTTCACTTTTATAAACTGATCTGGATTATTATTTATATTAATTCCTTCATTATTATCATAAGTAAGCATATCTAATTTTATTTTTTGATTATTTTTCATAAATAATATCTTATCACTTTCCCAAGTATGCCAAATTAGAAATGAAACAAATATCAAAGAAATAAATAAAAGATTTCGTTGGGCATCCATAGTTAATATTCTCTATTATGGTTATTTAATTTCTGTAGAACGGAAAAATTTTAATCATCCATCATATAATGGGTGACATTTTAATATACGTTTCAATATTAACCAACTACCTTTTACCAATCCATACTGATATAATACTTTTATTCCATATTGGGAACAGGTTGGATCAAAACGACAACTAGGTTGCAATATAGGACTTATTATTAATTGATAAAATTTTATTATTAAAATCAATAACCACGTTCCAAACGATAATACTGTAGCCATAATTTTCCTAATATTTTTATAATTTCTTGATTATCTAAATCAACAATACCCTTTTTAACTAATATAACAAAATCCATTGAAAGAAATTTATTTTGATGCAAACGAAAATATTCCTTTATTAATCTTTTAATACGATTACGCTCATGAGCTAATTTTACATTTTTTTTCGCAATAGCAAAACCTATACGAG
Organism: Candidatus Arsenophonus lipoptenae; assembly: GCF_001534665.1. Lineage (NCBI taxonomy): Bacteria > Pseudomonadati > Pseudomonadota > Gammaproteobacteria > Enterobacterales > Morganellaceae > Arsenophonus > Candidatus Arsenophonus lipoptenae. The sequence goes on from NZ_CP013920.1 coordinate 428,272, forward strand.
GATGCCCTTTTTCATTTAAACGACCAACGATTATTATCGTTGAAGAACTAACTAACTTTGGTTCTTGAAAAACATAATCAAAATGACTACTCTTTAATAACCTTAAATTTCTAGAAAAAACAAACATCATAACTAAATTAGAATACAAACATTGATTTATTTTGAAGAAATAGCTAATCTAGCACGTTTTTTAGCACGCCTACGAGCTAAAATATGACGACCACCTCTAGTTGCCATACGTGCTCGAAAACCATGAGAACGATTACGCTTTAATATAGAAGGTTGAAAAGTGCGTTTCATATTAATTTTACCTATATTTAACAAAATCTAAGTATTTATATTTAATAATTTTACTTTTAGTGTATTTATCAATAAATAAACTAAGTAATAAATACATGATAAAAGATGATTTACGAAATTTAAAATAAAATTTTTTCAATAATTTAAATATAAAATTTAGATTTTAAAATAAAATATGAAATAATAATAGCACATAAAAATTATAAAATGAAATAGATTCTATAATGTAAAAATAACAATAAACGACAAATAATTAAATATAAACATTATTTTTTAAGATAAAAATATATCAACAATCTTAATCTCAATTTACAGATTACACAATAATTAGATTTTATACTTAAAAATACTTTAGTATTTAATATAATATATTTAATATATATAAATATATGTTAGAATATTAATTAATTCTTATTTTTTATATCTATCTTAAATTTTATCAAATTAATTAAAATTTAGAAAAACTTTACAAAATAAAAAAGAAATATCATTCAAGTTTTACAATATGATCTCTTTTAAGTATACTAAAAATTATATTTTTTATAATATATTATAGTTTATTTTATAAATTTTAGTTATACCTTACAAATGTACTAACAGTTTTTATTATCTACTAAATAAAATCATTTTTAATTAGTCTTGTTTTAATGGAGTACGTCGTGTCATTTTCACTTTGGCAGCAATGTCTTGCCAGATTGCAGGATGAATTACCTGCAATAGAATTTAGTATGTGGATACGCCCTCTCCAAGCAGAATTAAGTAATAATACATTAGCACTATATGCCCCAAATCGCTTTGTATTAGATTGGGTAAAAGATAAATACATCAATAATATTAATGAATTATTAAGTAATTTTTGTGGTTCAGAGATACCTAATTTAAAATTAGAAGTGGGGAATAAACCTCAAATAATATCAAGTGATAATTTAACTAATACCACAGAAAATCAAACAATGGCAAAAAAAATAAACTCAACTATATGTCACAGTTGGGGAAATACACAAATTAAAACTAAAATTGCATATCAATCGAATGTAAATTATAAACATACTTTTAATAATTTTATTAAAGGAAAATCAAATCAACTAGCCAGCGCAGCTGCTATACAAGTAGCAGACAATCCTGGTAAGACTTATAATCCACTATTTCTTTATGGAGGGACAGGATTAGGAAAAACTCATCTACTTCATGCCGTAGGTAATAGTATTATTAATAACAAAAAAAATGCAAAGGTAGTTTATATGCATTCTGAACGTTTTGTACAAGATATGGTAAAGGCATTACAAAATAATACTATTGAAGATTTTAAAAAATATTATCGCTCAGTAGATGCATTATTAATTGATGATATTCAATTTTTTGCCAATAAAGAACGTTCTCAAGAAGAATTTTTCCATACATTTAATTCATTACTAGAAGGTAATCAACAAATTATCCTTACATCAGATCGTTATCCTAAAGAAATTAATGGTGTCGAAGAAAGATTAAAATCTCGCTTTGGATGTGGATTAACGGTTGCTATTGATCCTCCTGAATTAGAAACTAGGGTTGCTATTTTAATAAAAAAAGCAGATGAAAATAAAGTACAATTATCTAATGAAGTTGCTTTTTTTATTGCAAAACATTTAAGATCAAATGTCAGAGAATTAGAAGGAGCTCTAAATAGAGTTATAGCTAATGCTAAATTTACTGGCTGTTCTATGACCGTTGATTTTGTAAGAGAGGCATTACGTGATCTATTAGCATTACAGGAAAAATTTGTAACTATCGATAATATTCAAAAAATTGTTGCAGAATATTATAAAATTAAAGTTTCTGATTTGTTATCTAAAAGACGTTCTCGTTCTGTAACTAGGCCTAGGCAAATAGCTATGGCATTAGCAAAAGAGTTAACAAACCATAGCTTACCAGAAATAGGAAATTTTTTTGGCGGAAGAGATCATACCACGGTGCTTCATGCTTATAGAAAGATAGAACAATTACAGGCAGAAAATAATGATATTAAGGAAGATTTACATAACTTAATAAAAATATTATCATCGTAATATTAGTAATATTATGAATTTTACTATTGAACGTGAAAAATTAATTAAACCATTACAACAAGTGAGTGGCCCATTATCTAGTAGACCTAAATTACCTATTTTAGGTAATTTATTATTGCAAGTAAATAAAAAAATACTTTTATTAACAAGTACAGATTTAGAAGTAGAAATGGTTGCTAAAGTGATATTAACTGAACAATCTCAAAATGGTTCAATTACTGTTCCTGCTCGTAAATTTTGTGATATTTGGCGTGGATTACCAAATGATTCAAAAATCAGTGTAACTTTAGAAGGAGATCGACTACTTGTACGTTCTTGTCGTAGCCGTTTTTCACTTTCTACTTTGCCTGCAACTAGTTTTCCAAATCTTGATAATTGGCAAAGTGAAGTTGAATTTGAATTACCAAGGTCAACTTTAAAATATTTAATTGATGTTACTCAATTTTCTATGGCAAATCATGATGTGAGATATTATCTCAATGGCATGTTATTTGAAATTAAAGGAAAAGAATTACGTACTGTAGCAACTGATGGACATCGTTTAGCTGTTTGTTCACGCAATATTATACATAAAAACTTACAAAACTATTCAGTGATAGTTCCTAGAAAAGCGATAATAGAATTAATGAGATTAATTGATAATAGTGATGATGTTATTAAATTACAAATTAGTAGTCATAATATTAGAGTACATATTGATAGTTTAATTTTTACCTCTAAATTAGTTGATGGTAGATTTCCTGATTATCGACGTGTTTTGCCTAAAAACGCAAATAAAATTATGATAGCAAATTGTGATAAATTAAAACAAGCATTTTCGAGAGCTTCAATTTTATCAAATGAAAAATTTCACGGAGTTAGACTTTATATAAGTAAAAATCAACTTAAAATTACAGCAAAAAATCCGGAACAAGAAGAATCAGAAGAAATTATTGATGTACATTATGAAAATCAAAAAATAGAAATAGGATTTAATGTTAGTTATATTCTTGATGTATTAAATACTTTAAAATGTGATCAAGTTCATTTATTATTAACTGACTCTAATTCTAGTATTCAAATTGAAGATATAGCTAATAATTCTGCAATATATATTATTATGCCAATGCGTCTCTAAAGTATTTAATATATATAATATTTTTTAATATCATATATTATGCTTATTTATTTTGATTAAAAACTAAATAATTTTTCAATACAATATATTTGTAGTATAATTACTTAGATTTTTTAATAAAAATAAGCTATAATTTATATTTAAAATAATTAATTATATTAATCAATATTATATTTTACAAATAATCGAATATTTGATATTTACGTAAAATAAAAAAATTAATATTTAACTATAGCACTAGAAACTAGTGAGACATTTTGATGTCATATATATATAATTCTTCAAGTATTAAGATATTAAAAGGTCTTGATGCCGTACGTAAACGTCCAGGGATGTATATCGGAGACACTGAAGATGGCACAGGACTACATCATATGGTTTTCGAAGTAGTTGATAATTCTATTGATGAAGCTTTAGCAGGTTATTGTACAAAAATTGTTGTAACAATACATACTGATAATTCAATATCTGTAATCGACAATGGGCGTGGTATTCCTACAGATCTACATGAAGAAGAAGGAATTTCTGCTGCAGAAGTAATAATGACAGTTCTGCATGCTGGAGCTAAATTCGACGATAATTCCTATAAAGTTTCTGGTGGCTTACATGGCGTCGGTATTTCTGTTGTTAATGCTTTATCAGAAAAATTATATTTAATTATAAAACGTGATGGAAAGATACACGAACAAACTTATCTATTAGGTATTCCACAATCATCGCTAAAAACTATAGGACATACAAATGAATTTGGGACATATATTCGTTTTTGGCCAAGTCTAAAAATATTTAAAACTATCACTGAATTTGAATATAGTATTTTAAAAAAAAGATTACAGGAACTATCTTTCCTTAATTCAGGTATATCAATCAGTTTAATTGATAAAAGAGATAATAAAACAAATCATTTTCATTATCATGGTGGTATTAAAGCTTTTGTAGAGTATTTAAATAGAAATAAAAATCCTATTCATTCTAATATTTTTTATTTTTCTTCAGAAAGAAACGGAGTAAATGTAGAAATATCTATGCAATGGAATGATAGCTTTCAAGAAAACGTATATTGTTTTACAAATAATATACCGCAAAAAGATGGAGGGACACATCTTATAGGTTTTCGAACAGCAATGACACGTACGTTAAATCATTATATGGACAAAGAAGGATATCAAAAAAAAACAAAAATTATTGCTACTGGTGAAGATACACGTGAAGGATTAATTGCTGTAATTTCAATTAAAGTTCCAGATCCAAAATTTTCTTCACAAACAAAAGATAAACTAATTTCTTCAGAAGTAAAAAATATTGTAGAAACATTAATGAATGAAAAATTGATAGATTATTTATTAGAAAATCCTAATGATGCCAAAATAGTTGTGAATAAAGTTATAGATGCTGCACGTGCACGTGAAACTGCTCGTAAAATACGTGAAATGACTCGTCGCAAAGGAATACTAGACTTAGCTGGATTACCAGGAAAACTAGCTGATTGTCAAGATCGTGATCCTAGTACATCAGAACTATATTTAGTAGAAGGTGATTCTGCTGGTGGATCTGCAAAACAGGCTCGTAATCGAAAAAATCAAGCTATTTTACCATTAAAAGGTAAAATACTTAATGTAGAAAAAGCTCGTTTTGATAAGATGTTATCTTCTCAAGAAATTGCTGCTTTAATAACAGCTTTAGGATGTGGTATTGGGATAGATGAATATAATCCAAATAAATTACGTTACCATAACATTATTATCATGACTGATGCAGATGTTGATGGTTCTCATATTAGAACATTATTGTTAACTTTCTTTTATCGTCAGATGCCGGAAATTATTAAAGGAGGACATCTGTACATTGCCCAGCCACCTTTATACAAAATAAGAAATGGTAAAAAGGAAATATATATAAAAGATGATGAATGTATGCGTGAATATTTAATATCAATAGCATTAGAAAATACTACACTTTACACTAGTCATCAAGATTTAGGATTAAAAGGCAAACCATTAGAACAGCTAATAGCTGAATATAATTCAGCACAAAAAATTATAAAACATTTAGAACGTATCTATCCACTTTCTTTATTAAATCATCTTATTTATCAACCTACTTTAATAATAGATGATTTAAAAGATCAAAAGAAAGTAGAAAATTGGATTAACATCTTAGTTAAACGTCTAACAGATCATGAAAAATATGGTGGTAGTTATAACTACTATATTAATAAAAATAATGAACATCAAGTGTTTGAACCTGTTTTATGTATTAAAACTCATGAAATTAAAACTTATTATAATTTAGATTTTGATTTTTTTCATGGTGTAGAATATACTCAAATCACAAAAATAAGTAGATTAATAAAAAACCTTATTAAAGAAGGTGCTTATGTTGAAAGAGGTGAAATTAGAAAATCTGTCACTTCGTTTGAAGATGTATTAAACTGGTTATCAAAAGAGTCTCGTCGAGGACTAATAATTCAACGTTATAAAGGATTAGGAGAAATGAATTCGGAACAATTATGGGAAACAACGATGGACCCAAATAAAAGAAATATGATGCAAGTCACTATTAAAGACGCTATTCAAACTGACCAACTATTTACTACTTTAATGGGTGATGCTGTTGAACCACGTAGAATTTTTATTGAAAAAAATGCATTAAAAGCAGAAAATATAGATATTTAAAAATTAAATCCATATATAAATATAATTATAATAATTTTAACATACGACGTAACGGCTCAGCTGCCCCCCATAATAATTGATCACCAACAGTAAAAGCAGATAAATATCTTTTCCCCATATTTAATTTACGTAACCGTCCAATAGGAATATTCAAAGTTCCTGTAACTGCAGTTGGGGTTAATTTTTTAATAGTTAATTCAGGTTCATTAGGAATGACACATACCCAATCATTATGTGATTCTAAAATTTGTTCAATATTTCTAATAGAAATATTCTTTTTTAATTTTAATATAATAGCTTGACTATGACATCTTAAGGCATCAATACGAACACATAAACCATCTATAGGAATGATAGTATGAGTGTTTAAAATTTTATTAGTTTCAGCCTGTCCTTTCCATTCTTCATAAGTTTGACCATTAATTAATTTTTTATCTATCCAAGGAATTAAATTACTAACTAATGGTATACTAAATTCTTTTGCAATCATTTTGCCACTACGAATAAAAGTAGTAATTTTCTTCTCAATCGATAAAATAGATATCGCTACATTCTGTAAATCATCAGAAACCTTTGAATATAATTCACCCATTTGTAATAGTAATTCTCTCATATTACGCGCACCTATACCAGAAACAGCTTGATAAGTTGAAACTGAAATCCATTCAATTAAATTTTCAACAAATAAACCAGCTAAAGCCATTAACATCAAACTAACAGTGCAATTACCACTAACAAAAGTTTTTATGCCGCTATTTAAACCTCTATCAATATGTTGACGATTAACTGGATCTAAAACAATGATACTATCATCTCTCATTCTTAATGAAGATGATGCGTCTATCCAGTACCCTGACCAACCGATATCAAGAAGTTTATGATAAATTTGATTAGTGTAATTACCTCCCTGACAAGTAACTATTACTTCTAATTCCTTAAGAATATCTAAAGAAAAGGCATCTAAAAGCTTTTTTTGATATTGACCATAATTTGGTGCAATTTCTTCATATTGAGAAGTAGTAAAAAATACGGGATTAATATTATTAAAATCACCTTCTTCATTCATTCGTTGTAATAGTACTGAACCTACCATACCTCTCCAACCAATAAATCCTACAGTTTTCATTTTATACCATCTAAAAATTATTAATAAGTATTAATATGTATGTTAAAATGCATAAATAATCTTTAAAGTTATTTTTTTTAAATTTTGACAAAAGTATTATGATTAATAAATCAAGATTAAATAAAGAATTTTAAAATATTTACTTATTAAGTATATTAATAAAAATATTTCATATTATAAAATTTATTTTTCAAAAAACTTAAGCAACATTTATATTTATTAAATACATTTATATATACAAAATAATATAATAACATTATTAAATTTTAATAAATTATTAAGATAATGCCATCATATTTTTAATTGATAAGTTATTATTTATTTGCCAATTAATATTTATATAAAATATGTATTACTATTTTATATAGTATTATTTAAAATAATATAACTAAAATTAGTTTACAGCAAATCTATATTTTTACATATTTTAACAAATTATTCTTAATAAAAGAACAATAAAGAACTGTGGATAAAACTTTAAATTAATATTAAAATAAATATCAAAAAAATATTAAGTTAAATATTATTCAACTGTAACAGATTTAGCTAAATTTCTTGGTTGATCAACATCAGTACCTTTAATTAAGGCTACATAATATGATAACAATTGTAGAGGTATTATATAAAAAATAGGAGCAATTAATTCTTCTACATATGGTAATGAAATTACTTTTATATTTTTACTATTAACAAAACCTGCGTCTTTATCAGCAAAAACGTATAATATACCACCTCTAGAACTAATCTCTGCTATATTTACTTTTAACTTTTCTAGTAATTTATTATTAGGAGCAGTAATTATTACTGGAACATGATTATCAATCAGAGCTAATGGGCCATGTTTCAACTCACCAGCAGCATATGCTTCTGCATGAATATAAGAAATTTCTTTTAATTTTAAAGCTCCTTCGATAGCAATAGGAAATTGATCTCCTCTACCTAAAAAAATAACATAATTTTTGTCAAAAAAATCTTTTGCTAAAACTTCAATAATATCTTTATATGATAGTACACTAGAAATACGAAATGGCAAAACATGTAATGCTTTAACAATATCATGCTCTAAAGCAATATTTTTATTCTTTAATCGCAAAAGATAAGCAACTAATAATAATAATACTGTTAATTGTGCAGTAAAAGCTTTTGTAGAAGCTACACTAATCTCTATTCCAGCTCTTATCATTAATGAAAAATCTGATTCGCGTACTAACGATGAACCTATAACATTACATATTGCTAAAGATAATAAATAATTAAGTTTTTTTGATAAACGTAATGCAGCTAAAGTGTCTGCTGTTTCACCAGATTGAGAAATAGTAATGAATAAACTATTTTTACGTTGTGCTAATTTACGATAACGAAATTCAGAGGCAATTTCTACATCACAAGGTATGCCAGATAAGGATTCAAACCAATAACGAGCAACCATACCAGCATTATATGAAGTACCACAAGCAACAATTTGAATATGTTCAATTTTAGATAGTAGATTTTGAGCTTTTTTATTTAATTCATTTAAAATAACACGATTATGATTATCTAAACGATCTGCTAAAGCATTTTTAATTGCATCAGGTTGTTCATGGATCTCTTTTTGTATATAATGACAATAAATCCCTTTATCATAAATATTATCTTGATATTGAATATTTGATTTTATTAATTTTCTTTTAATTTCAATACCATTTTGATTAAAAATACGAACTTTTCTATTAGTAACTTCAACAATATCGCCTTCTTCTAAATACATAAAACAACGTGTAATAGATATTAAAGCTAACTGATCAGATGCAAGAAAATTTTCATCTTTACCTAAACCTATAATCAAAGGACTGCCAGAACGAGCACCAACGAGTATACCAGGAGTACGACTATCCATAATAACTGCACCATAAGTTCCATGTAATTGAGGGATAACACGCTGTATACCTTCAAGTAACGTTCCGCCTTTTTGTAATTCCCAGTGTGTTAAATGGGCAATAACTTCAGTATCGGTTTCTGAAGTAAATACATATTTTAGTTTTTTAAGTTGTGTCCGCAATTTTTGATGATTTTCAATAATTCCGTTATGAACTACAGCAATATATTCAGATATATGTGGATGAGCATTTTTTTTACTTGGTTGACCATGAGTAGCCCAGCGTGTATGAGCAATACCAGTACTACCAATAATAGTATGTTTTTTAAATTCATTAACTAAAAACTGAACTTTACCAAGTTTACGTAAACAAATTAAATTTGCTTTATCATCTAACATAGCTAAACCAGAAGAATCATAACCACGATACTCTAGTCTACGTAGGCCGTCAATAAGTATCCCAGCTATATCACGTTGTGATACTGCACCGATAATTCCACACATATATTTAGTCCTATACCAATATATAGAGGAGTATTATACTACTAATGTTATATATAAATTAAATATCGTTCTTTTACGTTTTCTGATCTTTTATAGGTTTTTTCCAATTTAAAATATGTTTTTGTTTCACACGACTAATAACAAGTTCATTTTCATTAACATTATTAGTTAATGTTGTTCCTGCCCCAATTGTTGCCCCATTAGCAATCGTAATAGGAGCAATAAACTGAGTATTAGAACCAACAAAAACATTATCACCAATAGTAGTTTTAAATTTACTAACTCCATTATAATTACAAGTTATTGTTCCTGCGCCAATATTAACATTACAACCAATATCAGCATCACCTAAATAACTAAGATGACAAGCTTTAGAACTTCTACCTATAATAGATTCCTTAACTTCAACAAAATTACCAATATTGACTTTATGAGATAATTTATTCCCAGGACGTAACCTAGCAAATGGGCCTACAGTACAATAAGTAGATAATTCTGATCCATCTATTAATGAATAAGGATTAACACAAGAATTATCATTAATAATACAATTTTTTAATATGCATCCAGTATGTATATATACATTATCACCTAAAATAACATTTCCTTCAATAATAACGTTTGTATCAATAATTACATTATAACCATATTTCAATGTGCCCCGTAAATCAAAACGGCTAGGATCTAATATCCTAACACCAGATGATAATAATTTCTCCGCTTGTTCTTTTTGATAAATACGTTCAAGTATTGAAAGTTGTAAATAGTTATTAACTCCTTGTATTTCGGTCAATTTTATTGGATGCATAGTATTAATTTTACAACCTTCTTGATAGGCTAAAGCAATTATCTCTGTGATATAATACTCATTTTGTATGTTATTATTATGTAGTTTTTTTAACCATCTTTTTAAATCACCACCATTAGCAACTAATATTCCTGTATTAACTTCATTAATATTTATTTGTTCTTTTTTTGCATCTTTATATTCAACAATGCCAATTACTGCACCATTCTTACGAAGAATACGTCCATAATCTATTGGTTCATTAATAATAGCTGTTAATAATGCTATTCCTCCATCTGGTTTTACTGATATTAAACGTTCAAGTGTTTCTTTTGTGATGAGCGGGCAATCACCATTAAGCACTATAATATCTTCATTATCAGAAAAATAAGGTGCTGCTTGTTGCATTGCATGTCCTGTTCCTAACTGTTCTTTCTGCAAAATCCAATTAACTGGTTGCTTAGATAAAGCAATTTTAATTAAGTCAGCATTATACCCGTATACTAAATGAATATTTTTTGCTCCAATTAATAAAGAAGTATCAATAACATGTTGCACTAAAGGTTTGCCTGCCAATAAATGCAAAACTTTTGGTAATTTAGAAAACATACGACTACCTTTACCAGCAGCAAGAATTACAACACTTTTTATACTCATATATATAAAACCTGATTAATATTATTTAAAAAAGTATTTAAAAAATATCTATTTATTATTATGTAACTTATTATTTTTAATAAAATATTTTTATAATAATTATTTAATTTTTTGTTGTTTTTTAAAAAACATATAATACATAATAACATATGAATTAATAATTCAACTTATTTTAATGTTTGTATTGTACTATCTTAAGTTTATTAAAATAAATTACAAAATAATTGTTCTATAAGAAATATTATATAGATCATATTAATAACAAACTCAAAACATAAAAAATATTTAGACTGTATATTTTATAAATCGATAAAAATTAATAATAAGATATATTTGATATCAATTTTATAATAATCAAACACTTTATTGTATCTAATTTATAGATACTTTGACAAAAGTATAACCGTTTTATACTCAAGATATATATCAAATAATCTAATTGAGAAATATCATATGTTTTCAAAATTTTTAATTAATTATATTTTCAGATAACCAATTTATCTAAATAAATTGACTAAATAAAAAAATCATCGAAATACTTCAATGAAATAATTCTTTATATTTATATAAATATTAATAGTTTATATTATAATAATTATCAATACATATTAAGATATATTGACATCTAAATATAAAAAATCTGATTACTGATGCAGTGTTAATAACAATATAAAAATCTATAATATTTACCTATAAAGATACTTTTAAAAATTAGTATATATAATGTGATTTAAAATAATAAATTTTTTAATTTAATATGTAAAATTGTAAATAAAATTATAATAATATATTATTATAAATAAATAATATTATATATAGCAACATGTAAATGGTTACTTTTGTAAAAATAATAGAGTTATTTAATTAATTAATTTTAAATTATTCATATAAGTTAAGAATGAATTTTTAGCTTTAGTATTTATTTACCATATATATAGTATAATGACATATTATAACATAATTTAAAATTCTTTATAATGAAATACATTATATAATGTCACATATGTTATTTTGATTAATAAAATACTTATAAACCTTAATAATTAGTACAATACTTATAAACCTTAATAATATAATTTGAATTATTATTGATATGTCATCTAAATATTATTAGATTGCTATTTTATAATCTAAATATTATTAATATCTAAAGATTATTGATCTTTATTTAAAAACATTAAACATAAAATGTTAATTATTTTATAACAAAAAATATGTAAAATTTAAAAAATAAAATAATTTATAAATCAATACTTGTGTTTAAATGTTATTTGCAGAATAAAAAAATTTAATGAAATCAATAAATAAAAATTTGCATCTAATAACAGATTGCTTTTATATATTTAGAGTACGACTTTAATACTTTTTTTAAAAGAAATATTAATTTTTATCAAAAAAAAACTAAATATCTTGTTTCTTAAGGTATATTTAACGAAATAATTTTTTAATCTAAAGTTATTATTAAATATCGTTAATAACTTATTACTAATATTCTTACTGTTTAATGAATAGAATTTTCCCATAATTTACTTTATAACATGTTGATATAATATAAATATATCATGTAATATAGCAAATACCCTAGTTATTGAGTATCAAATTTTTCTATGGGTTGATATTGATCTATTATTTTTGTATAATATCTATGGTTTTTAATATTTTAATTTGATACAAAAATCTAACTCTTCTTCCTAACTATCTAATAATATGAAATAGACATTAGTATAAATAATAGCAAATATTATAATACTAAGTAATTCTGTCCCATACCAACATCGGTAAACAATTTACTGACAAGATATTTATCCGCAATAATACTGCCTACTAAAATATAACAATGACTATTTGTTTAGGTGCTTTAATAAAAGTTAAATTATTTTACTCTATTTACTTAATAACATAACATATGTAATTAATTGCTTAACTTACTAAACTTAGATCTGTTTAATCTAAATTTTAAAATATTTTCTTAAACTCATTTTTAATTAGTATTAAATATTTTTTTTAACCAAATTAATAATATTGATATAGCTGCCGGGGTAATACCAGATATACGCGATGCTTGACCTATAGATTTTGGTTTATGATTATTAAGTACAGCTCTAACTTCATTAGAAAGACCAATAATTTTATTATAATCTAAATTAGTTGGTAAAATCATAAACTCATTACGAATTTTTTTTTTAATTTCTTTTTGTTGTCTAATAATATATCCCTCATACTTAATTTGTATTTCAACTTCATTACTAACTCGATGATCACTTACTCCAGGAGAAAAGTAATTTAATGAAGTTAGTAATTTATAATTTATTTCAGGCCTTTTAAGTAAATCTTCACCATTCACTTCTTTAGAAATTGAAATATTTAATATTTTATTAATATTATTAATTTCATTTGAATTAGGATTCAACCATAAACTACGTAAACGTTGATGTTCTTTTTCTATTGATTCTACTTTATGGCAAAATTTTTGCCAACGATTTTCATCAATCAAACCAAGGTTATATCCTTTTTCTGTTAGACGAAGATCAGCATTATCTTCACGTAACATAAGTCGATATTCTGCTCTTGAAGTAAACATTCGATAAGGTTCTTTTGTACCTAAAGTACAAAGATCATCAACTAAAACACCAATATATGCTTGATGGCGATGAGGATACCATCCTGCTTGTTCATGAGCATAAAGGGCAGCATTAATTCCAGCTAATAGACCTTGAGCAGCTGCTTCTTCATAACCAGTTGTTCCATTAATTTGACCAGCAAAAAATAATCCTTTGATAAATTTGCTTTCTAAAGTTAGATTTAAATCTCGTGGATCGAAAAAATCATATTCAATAGCATATCCAGGTCTAATAATATGAGCATTTTCTAACCCTTTGATTGAATTTATCATTTCCATTTGTACATTAAAAGGCAAACTAGTAGAAATACCATTTGGATAAATTTCATTACTTGTTATGCCTTCTGGTTCTAGAAATATCTGATGAGATACACGATCTTTAAATCTAGTAACTTTATCCTCAATAGAAGGACAGTATCGAGGACCAGTTCCTTGAATAATGCCTCCGTAAATAGGACTTTGATCTAAATTATCATGAATAATTTGATGAGTTCTTTCATTTGTTTGAGTAATATAGCAAGCTAGTTGATCTAAATGGTTCTCTGTAGATCCAATAAAGGAAAAAGTTGGTATTGGATTGTCTCCAATTTGAGCAGTTAACTGAGTAAAATTAATAGTTTTTTTATCTATTCTTGGAGGAGTACCTGTTTTAAATCTATTTACTCTTAAAGGTAATTCTCTTAATCTATTTGATAAACTAATAGCAGGAGGATCACCAGCTCTACCACTACTATAATTTTCTAATCCTATATGAATTTTACCGTTTAAGAATGTACCTGTAGTTAGTACTACAGATTTTGCTTGAAAGTTTAATCCTATTTTTGTTTTTACACCAATAATATAATTTTTTTCTACTATTAGATCTTCAACTTCTTGCTGAAAGATAACAAGATTATTTTGATTTTCTAATGATGTTTTAATAAATTGCTTATACACAAAACGATCAATTTGAGCTCTTGTAGCCTGTACTGCTGCCCCCTTACTGGTATTGAGTTTTCTAAAGTGTATTCCTGCTTTGTCTGTTGCAATAGCCATAATACCACCTAAGGCATCAATTTCTTTAACTAAATGACCCTTACCTATTCCACCTATCGCAGGATTACAAGACATTTGACCTAATGTATCAATATTATAAGTTAACAGTAAAGTTTGGCGTCCCATACGAGAAGATGCCATAGCTGCTTCAGTACCTGCATGTCCACCACCTATAATAATAACATCAAATTTCTTTGGGTAAAACATAATATTTTCCAATATTTTACAAGATTGCTTTATTAACAAATACAAATTTGTATTTTTTTTAAAAAAAGTATACACTTACTAAGTTATATATGGTTTTCATAAACATTAATATAACATATAATAATAAAAATAAAACATAATAATTAATATTATTAGCGTGGCTAATATCTGTGGATAAATGCAAATATCATAACAAGATCATTATGTTGTTTGTTGTGTTTAGCTGTGAATGACAGTATGTATTAACTAGTATAAGCTGGGATTAAATATAAATATTATTAATATTATAAACTTATTTTGCTTGTTATTTACTAGTTAATATATAAACTTTAAAAAGTTATGCACATGTATTTAAATTTTTATTTATATTTTATTTATGCACTAAATTTATGCACTAAATTTTAATATTTTTTATAATATGTAATAAAATAATGTAATAAAATATAACCAAAATAGAATATTTTTTACTAATTATTCATAAACGAAGAAAATAATTCTTGATATGTGTATTACATTTTTTTGCAAAAATTATATTTTTATCTGTTATAATTTATTCTAAATAATTTCCAATATAACTATGTAATCAGTAAAACTATTTATAATGTTAAATATGTAACATTAAATGTTAGTAAAAATATTTTTATTCTTTTACTTTTAATATATAGGGAAGACTATTATTATATAGTAAGATTATTATAAAATTTAATTAATTGCCTTTAAATCTTAAAAATTTTTCTTAGTCTAAGATATTCTATTATAAAAATACTTAATATAATTAATCAAAAATACCTAAATTTTATTTATATTATTACATAATTAAAATAAATTATCTTAATTATATATTGCTAATATTTTTTATTTTAGTAAAAGAATGTTTATCACTTTTAGTAAAAGAATGTTTATCACTATAAATAAATAATAAATTTATGAACTATAATCATCATAATAAATTAAAAAAATATCATACGTTTAGTCTTAATGTTATAGCAAGAGCAGTATATTCAATTTATTCAGTTAATGAATTGATTATGTTATGTAAAAATGCTAGACTGAATAAGTGTTCTGTTTTATTATTAGGTGAAGGTAGTAATGTTATATTCGTTAATAATTTTGATGGTCTAGTTATTTTAAATCGTATTACGTCATTAAATATAACTGAATCATCAATAGAATGGTATATTCATGTAGGTTCAGGAAATAATTGGCATAAATTAGTTAAAAAACTTATAAAAAATGGCATCTATGGATTAGAAAATATGGCTTTCATTCCAGGATCTGTGGGAGCAGCCCCTATACAAAATATTGGTGCTTATGGAATGGAATTTAAAGATGTATGTAATTACGTTGATATAATTAATTTAATTAATGGTAAACAATATCGTCTAAATTCTCATGAGTGTGAATTTGGTTATCGAGATAGTGTATTTAAACATAAATATCGTGAAAATTTTGCTATTGTCTCAGTTGGCTTAAAACTAAAAAAATTATGGAAACCAATATTAACATACTCTAATTTAACATCTTTAATTTTTACACATACAAAAATAACTGCAAAAACTATCTTTAATTTTATTTGTAAAATTAGAAAAAGTAAATTACCTGATCCTTATTTGGTAGGTAATGCTGGTAGTTTTTTCAAAAATCCTGTTATTTCAAGCAAATATGCAAGTAAAATAAATTTACTGTATCCTTTATGTCCTAAATATCCTCAAATTAATGGTGACGTGAAACTATCTGCAGGATGGTTAATTGAACAATGTAATTTAAAAGGTTACCAATATGGTGGTGCGGCTATACACAACAACCATGCATTGGTGTTAATTAATAAAAATAATGCTACTGGAAAAGATGTTATAAATTTAGCTCGTTATATTAAAAAAAAAGTTATAGAGAAATTTGATATCAAATTAGAACCAGAAGTACGTTTTATTGGTAAATATGGTGAAATAAATGCTAAGGATGCAATTTCATGAGCGATATAACTATCTTATTAAAATTTATTAAAATACTATCAGATGGTAATATACACTCAAGTAATGAGTTGTGTGAAGTACTTGGCATAAAGCATTATCATATTAATAAAGGCATTAATGTATTATTTAATTGGGGTATTGATATTAATAATATCATGGGAAGCGGTTATCAGCTTACGAAAAAAATCAATTTATTAGATTATAAAATAATTCATGATTTAGTTAAACAGGGTAACCAGGGAAATATTTTTTTAAAACCTATTATTAATTCTACTAATCAATATTTACTTGAAAGAATTAAAAAATTACGTTCTGGTGATGTTTGTATTGCAGAATATCAAACTGCTGGTAGAGGTAGATTTGGTAAATATTGGATTTCTCCATTTGGTTGTAATCTTTACCTATCATTATACTGGTATTTAAATCATGGGTTTAATGCAACTAAGGGATTAAGTTTAGTTGCTAGCATTGTAATTGCTGAAACCCTTAATAAATTATGTCAAAATAGCATAAAAGTTAAATGGCCTAATGATATTTATCTTAATGGGAGAAAACTTGCTGGCATTTTAATTGAAATAAAAGGTCAAGTTAGTAATAAGATTCATATTGTTATTGGTATTGGTATTAATATTTCTATGAATTATCATTATAAAGAAAATATTGATCAAGATTGGATTAATTTTGAACAAACTGGTATTCAATTAGAAAGGAATTTAATTGCTGGGCAAATTATTTTAGCATTACGTCGTGAATTAGTGCAATTTGAGAAATATGGTCTTTCACCTTTTATTAATAGATGGATGATTTTAGATATATTTTTGCACAAAAAAGTAAAATTAAATATTGGTAATCATTTTGAAATAGGTATAGAAAAAGGTATTAATCAAGATGGTGCTATTTTATTAGAGCAACATGGAAAAATTATTTCTTACTTTGGTGATAATATTTCATTACGAAAATATATTTAAAATATTTAAATTAATAATTATATATTAATTAATACAGAATTATTTTCTTAATTGAATTTGTGTAATTGAATGATTATAACCCTTAGTTATTATTAAATTAGCTCTTTTTTTTGTTGGTATTATATTTTCTTCTAAATTTATTTTATTAATTTTATTCCATATTTTTTGAGCTATTTTAATGATTTTTTTTTGATTTAATTGAGAATAATGATAAAAATAAGCATGTGGATTAGATAATGCACTACGACAAAATTTTAAAAATCTATTAATATACCACTTTTTTAATAAATTTTTAGGAGCATCAACATAAATAGAAAAATCAATAAAATCAGATATAAAAAAATGATTATTAGAATTTTGATAATCAATACCATTTTGTAATATATTTAAACCTTCTAATATAAGAATGTCAGGTTGGATAATTATCCTTTTTTTATTTGGAATAATATCATAAGTAATATGTGAATACACTGGAGCAGTTACTTTTTTAACTCCTGATTTTATGTCAGAAATGAATTTCTCTAAACTATACATGTCATAAGATTGAGGAAATCCTTTTTTTTGCATTAATTTGCGTTCATTTAAAATTTGGTTTGAATATAAAAAACCATCTGTTGTAATAATTTCCACTTTGCGATGTTTTGACAAATTACTTAGTAAAATTTTTAATAAACTAGCTGTTGTACTTTTGCCTACCGCAACACCACCAGTAATACCTATAACATAAGGTATTTTGATGTTATTAGTGCCTAAAAATTGTTCTAGAACTATTTGTCTACTTAAATTTGCATTAACATAAAAATTTATCAATTTTGAAATAGGAATATAAATTTTATTTATTTCATTTATTGATATTTCATCATCAATTTTTTTGAATTTTGATATATCTTTATTTCTTATTAGCTCTAATGGAATAGACTTACTTAAGTATTTCCAACGTTTACGAGTGAATTTTAAATAAGGGGTTATTGTAATTTTTTTTAATTTTTTCATTAGTCAAATATTTAAAGTGTATTTTACTTTTGTAAGCATTTTTATTAAAATAAATTTAGATATATAAATTAATATTGAAAAATAAATTTGAATTTTAAAAAAATTTATTTTTAAATTTAAATATTTAGTCATACTAATATTTAAAGTTGAGATTTTTTTTAATATATATTATACTAAAATAAAAAATGTGGAGATTAGTATTTTATAAATAAAAATAAATAATTTTATTATAAAAATATTTTATAATAAGTAAAATACTTGAATATTTGATGCCGGTATAGCTCAGATGGTAGAGCAACTGACTTGTAATCAGTAGGTCCCTAGTTCAAATCTTGGTGCCGGCACCACATAAAACAAATAAAAGGTGGGATTCCCGAGTGGTTAAAGGGAGCAGACTGTAAATCTGACGTCATTGACTTCGAAGGTTCGAATCCTTCTCCCACCATTAAAATTATAAACTTAAATTTAATATTCGCGGGTGTAGTATAATGGTCATTACCTCAGCCTTCCAAGTTGATGATACGGGTTCGATTCCCGTCTCCCGCTCCAAAAAAAATTCTTGCTGATATAGCTCAGACGGTAGAGCACACCCTTGGTATGGGTGGGGTCGGTAAGTTCGAATCTTCCTATCAGCACCAGTTAGTATACTAAATAATACTATTAATTTTTATTCTCTTAGTTTTCAAAAAATAAATAGATATATTTTTTAAATAGATATTATACTATAAAATATCAGATATTAAAGATATAATATCGATGTGATTATTTCGACATTTTAGTTTTAAATTATAAGATTTTATTAATAATTAAAAAAATATTGTTTTGTTTATTTAAATAAATTATTAATGTTTTTATTAAATTACTTATTTCAATGTTTTCAGAAAATAATTTAGATTATTAGTTTTAATTAAAAATAGATAATTAATATACAACAATATTTTATATTATTTAAAAATAACAGAATATTAAAAAATATATAAAATATAGTGACTTTCTATTTTATATAAGTATACTAATTACTTGAAGTATTTAATTCAACTATATAATAGTTAAGCATATAATAGTTTTATTTTTGTAAATAATAAAGTCTGTACATTTAAATAATAATTAAATCAAGTGGTATTTTTATGTTGTATATTATACTTAATATATAGTAAATTACTGTTATTTTAAATCTAGTAAAATTATGATAAATTTTGCTTAAAAAAAACAATAATTTAAATATGAAGTCACTAATAATATTGTGTTATTATATAATAATGTTATAAATAAAGATAAAGATGTTATAAAGATGTTAATTTTAATATCATTTAAGTATAAATAGAAATCATATAAATTTAATTTAAAGAAGGAAATTATGACTAAAATTGATTATTTAATGCGCTTAAGAAAATGTACTACTATAGAAACATTAGAGCGTGTGATTGAAAAAAATAAATATGAATTATCTGAAGAAGAGCTTGAATTGTTTTATTCTGCTGCTGACCATAGACTAGCAGAACTTACAATGAATAAGTTATACGATAAAATTCCTTCATCAGTTTGGAAGTATGTTCGCTAATATGTTCGCTAATCAAATATTTATACTAGCTATATCCAGCTTAGTAACTCCCGGCAAACTTAAGATCAAAGATCTTGCAAAAAATAACTGAAATAAAAAAGATAGTAGTTTAATAATTCATTTTATTTTTCAGATAAAATATAATCCATCCATATAAAGAAAGTAAAGAAAGAAAAGGAGTTCTGCCAACAATATCATTTTATATATTAATTTCTTGTTATGGCTGCTTCTTTCCAAACCTGACCTGTTAACAAAAAATGATATAATATAAAAAAGCTTACAGAACTCCGTTATAAAATTTTCTGTCAAGTGATATTATATTACAATTATATGATTAATATCAACAATTATTTATATTTCATTTCATACTATAAATATAATAAAATATTTATAGTATTATTATATTGCTTATATATGTTTTGTTTACCTATTATATTAAATAGTTATTTAAATTAATTAAATACAAATTTTACTTATTATAAGTAACTTTGAAAAGAATGAATATTCTATACATAAAATACAATTAAATAATAATAATTATTATAGCATTATTCATCATATGTATGATGTACAATTATTAATTATTTTAAATATATTGATAGCAATAAAATTATTTTATAATTAAAAAATATTAACGACTAATAATTTATTAAATATTTTTGATAAAATTTTTACTTTATTTTCACTTTATGTTATATATTCATTAAATGTGCCTAATTTTATTTTTGCTCTATTACGTAATTGTAATATTAATGATTCCATCATAACATTACCTAAAATAGCTTTATAACGTTGAGAAAAATTTTTTAATTCTTCTTCTGTTAATTGTTCTTCGATAATTTTTACCAATTGTACAATAACTAGATTATTTTTGTTATCTTTAACACTAATATAAGTAGGTATATTATTTTTAGGTATTTCCATTTTAAAAATTAATTTAACTAGTGAGTTATTTTCAAAACGATTAATGATTTTACTATCACTAAAATAAACGCTTAATTTTTTTAAATCATCTTCCCCTTTTCCTTTTTTTAATAAATTAATTAATTTATTGCCATCATTTTCCATTTCACTTTTAGCTTTATTAAGTGTAATTAAATTAATTATTGATTTTCTGACATCATCAAATTTTTGTATTACTTGTGGTTTATAATTTTGTACCTGAATAGCAATCATACAATTATTATTTATATTAATAATATGTGGAGGAATATTTTTTGTATTATTTATTTCTAATAAATTGTCTTCAAAAATAATATTAGAAATTTTCTTAAATTTTATTTCTTCAGGCATAGTATATTTACTAAACCAATTAGTTTTTATTGATTTAATGCCAGTAATATTTTCAATCTCTGTAAGAGATGTGTTTGTATTCATTACAATATTATTTATAGTTTTTTGTAGCGAATAAAACTTATTAATAGCTTTTTCATTTTTTATAATATTAAAAATTTCATTTTTAATATTTTTAAGTGGTCTTATTACTTCATCCCTAATTTCATCTAAGCGAAATATAATATAGTGTGTATTATATTTTATTACTTCTGAAAATTGTCCTTTTTTTGTTAATTTAGCATTAATAATTTCATTTGGTGTTGTTGCTTCATCCATCCATCCTATAGCCCCATTATTTAATGCACTAAATTTATCAGTAGATTTTTCATTAGCTAATTTTTTAAAATCTGCTCCAGAAATTAATAATTGCAAAATAGAATTTGCTTCTTTTTTTGTTGCTAATTGAATCATACTATAATGTTTTTGGGACGGTTGAATAAAATTCGTTATATGTTCTTCATAATATTTTTTTATTTCTTCATCTAAAATAACTATATTATTACGCTGAGAATCAATATCAAGTTTAATATAACTAACCTTTACCTGTTTTGGTGATAAAAAATCATTTTGATGCTTATTATAATAATCTTGTAGTTCTTTATTTTTAATAATTTGTTTAGATTTATAATTATCAATTAATAAAGTTGCGGTTTTTATTTGACGTTTTTGTACTACTAATTTAGTATAGAATTTAACTTCTTCTGGTAAAACAAATTCATCGTTTATATATATATTATAAATTTGTTGATTCATTAAATTTTGTTTTATTTCTTTAGCAAAATTATTTGCTTTAATATTATATTTATATAAAATAGCACGATATTTTTCATTGTCAAATTTTCCATTAGTATGGAAAATTTCCATATTATAAATATCTTTTTTTATTTGATTATCACTAGCAGTTAAACCTAATTTGCTGGAATATTGATTTAGTAATGTTTTTATAATTAAACGCTCTAAAGTTTTATTTTTTAATATCTTTATATTATCATTATAATTATTACTGTCATCTGAATAAGTATCCATTAGTTCTTTTAATGCTATTTTTTCTTTTTGAAAAGCTTGTTGTAATTGAAGTTGACTAATTACAGTTCCATTTACTATTGCAGCTTGATTATTTGAATTATTAATTAAATAGCCACTAATATTTTGAAATATAAAAGTAAAAATAATAATTATTATTAATGTTTTAAATAAATAACTATTTGTTATTCTTCGTAATTGTTCTATCATAAACACATTAGATGCTCCTATTATTTAGTCAGAATGACTGACTCATATAAAAATAAAAATATATGAATAATATTTATTAATTATTTATTCTAAAGCTAATTTAATTTTATTTCTAAATTTTATTTCTAATTTTATAAAATTTATTTTTAAAAAATATTTTTATTTGTAACGCCATATAGTACCATATGGCGTATCTTCTAGTGAAATTCCCATTTCATTTAATTTATTACGTACTGAATCAGCTTGTGACCATGATTTAATTTTCCTTAAATCATTACGTTGTTTAATTAATTCTTTTATTTTATCTTCAATATTGCTAGTAACATCTGATTTTCTTCTAAAGAATTCTTCTGGATCTTGAGTTAATAATCCTAATATATTAGCTAATTGGCGTAATTCTGTGGCAAATTTATTTGCCATTAATTTATCATTAGCTTTTAATTTATTAATTTCTTTTGCTAAATCAAATAATACTGAATAAGCTTCTGGTATATTAAAATCATCATTCATAGCTATTATAAAACGCCACTTAAATATATTATCACTATATTTAATATTATTATTAATATCAGTATTTCTTAAAGTTATATAGAGTCTTTCAAGTGCTTTGCGTGATTGTCTTAAATTTTCTTTAGTGACATTTATCGGGCTACGGTAATGTCCTGATAATAAAAAATAACGTATTGTTTCAGCATCATAATGTACTAAAAGATCACGGATTGTAATAAAATTATTTAATGATTTTGACATTTTTTCTTTACCAACCATGACCATTCCTGTATGTATCCAATAATTTACATATTTTTCATTATGAGCACATGTTGATTGTGCTATTTCATTTTCATGATGAGGAAAAATTAAATCTATTCCACCACCATGAATATCAAAATGGTTACCTAGTTGTTTATTATTCATAGCTGAGCATTCAATATGCCATCCTGGACGTCCATCTCCCCATGGAGAGGCCCAACTTGGTTCATTTGGTTTAGACATTTTCCACAATACAAAATCTAATGGATTATTTTTTTTTTTAGAAAATTTAATATTTGTTTGAGATTGTAAATATTCGATTTTTTGACCAGATAGTGATCCATAGTTAGAGTAACTTTTAATAGAAAACATTACATCACCATTATGTGCAATATAAGCATGTCCTCTTATAAGTAGCTGATTAATCAATGTAATCATTTCTTTAATATGGTGTGTAGCTCTTGGTTCAAAATCTGGTCGAAGAATATTGAGTGTATCAAAATCTTGATACATTTTTATTAACATTCTTGATACTAAAGAATTATATGGTTCTTTGTTTTTTAAGGCTCGATTAATAATTTTATCATCTATATCAGTAATATTGCGTACATATGTTAAATCATAACCTAGGTATCGTAAGTAACGGTTGATTACATCAAAAAAAACAAAAGTTCTTCCATGACCTATATGACATAAATCATAAACAGTAACACCACATACATACATATCAATTTTTCCTGGTTTAATTGATTGAAATATTTCTTTTTTATTATTTATTGTATTAAAAATTTGTAACATTGTGATTTTCCATTATTAGTAATATATATTTAATTATTTTTTTATTTTAAATTAATATAAAATAGAAATTCTCTATTTATAAATAAATTAGTAAATTAAAAATTTACAAAAAATTATTTATTATAATTATAAATTAATAAATATATATTGTATTATTAATTTTAATGTATTTTATTATTTTAAATTTAAATAATATAAATATATTATATCTATTTTTAATAAATTAAATTATCTATATAATAGACAAGTTTTTATAAATTTAATTAAATTATTTAATTGAAAATTTAAATATCTAATTTAAATTAGATATAAAAAATTATATCTTTACAATTATTTAATTTTTTTGGTAAAAAGGTGTATTAATATTAAGAATGATTTTATTTATTGCTGATGTACATTTAAATAAAAAGAAACCAGATGTTATTCATGGTTTTTTGCGTTTTTTGCGAGAACAAGCGATTAAAGCTGATTCTTTATATATTTTAGGTGATTTTTTTGATTATTGGATTGGTGATGATGATTCAAATTTATTATATCTATTAATAGCAAAAGAACTAAAAAAATTAAAATTTAAAGGTATTTTTTGTTATTTTATACCAGGTAATCATGATTTTTTATTAAATAAAAAATTTGCTAATAATAGTGGTATGTTGTTATTACCAACAGAACAAGTTTTAACATTATATTCTTATAATATTCTTATTTTACATGGCGATGTACTTTGTACTGATGATGTTTCATATCAACGCTATCGAAAAAGAGTATATAACCATTGGTTACAACAATTATTTTTAGCTCTTCCATTATCAATTCGTTATTTTATTTTAAAAAAAATACGTGAAAAGAGTCAATATAATAACAGTATTAAATCATTAAATATCACTGATGTTAATAAACAAACAGTAATTGAAACATTTACAAAATATCAAGTTGATTGGATAATCCACGGTCACACACATAGACCGGCAATTCATAAAATAAATATTAATGGTAAAATATTACATAGAGCAGTATTAGGTGCATGGCATAAAAATGGTTCAGTTATAAAAATTACATCTAAATCTATAGAGCTATTTGATTTTTATTTTTAGTTATGTTTTATATATTTCTATTAAAACAGAAGATATAAAATTATTTGATAAATAGGATAAAATAATGATTGATTGTATTAATAATTGAAAATTATTTATAATATAATAGATATTATTTTAAACTTAATTAGATTGACTATTAATTAGATTAACTATATTAATAGTTATATTTAATTATTTTTGTAATATTATTCATAATTAACATTAAACTATCCATAATAGTTTAATGTTAATTAATATATATTATATATTGTATTATAATACATCTCAATCTTAGTACAAAAATACTTTTGTTTTTTGCTAAAAAATTATTTTTATAAATAGATAGATTAAAGAATTTAAAATAAATAAAAAATACATTTTAAAAAAAATTAATAACAAAATAGTCAATATATATATTGATTACTTTAATTAATATTTTATATACAATATTTAATCTTAACTATTTTAAATTTACTATAGTAAATATTTATAAATAATACAATATTTCATATTGTTATATAACAATATATACATATATGAATTAATAATAAATTAATATTTAAATTTTTAATAAAAATTTAAATATTAAAAATTGATATTTATTAATTTTATAATGGCTAGTAAAATTTTAAATAAATTAAAAACTAAAAATAAAAATATTAATTTTATTTACTTTTTTATATAAAGCAGAGATTAAATCTAATATTTAATTAAATATTAATAGATAAAAATTATATTTAATTAAAATATTATTATTTATCCATTCATAATATTTTAATAATATTATGAATGGATAAAATTGTTTGATTTATTATTAATTTTAAAAAATTATTATTTTAAAAAATTATTTTTGACATTCATAATTTTTCTAAATTTTTTCTAAGAAATAGATCCACTAATAAATATTAGTAATCAGAATTTATATAATGGTATAATATAAAAATATCAATTGTAAAATAAATTTATATTTTAGAAGTAAATTATCATGTAATCCAAAAAGAGGAAATTTAATGGATTATTCAGCATCATCGCTTATTACTACCATTGTTGGTGGTTTAACTCTTGCTTATTTATTTGGTATGATAGCACAAAGATTAAGAGTATCACCTTTAATAGGCTATTTATTAGCTGGTGTAATTATTGGCCCATTTACACCTGGTTTTGTTGCAAATACTAATTTAGCAAGTGAATTAGCTGAAATCGGTGTAATATTATTAATGTTTGGTGTTGGATTGCATTTTTCTTTGAAAGATCTTTTATCAGTAAAATCAGTTGCTATTCCTGGAGCAATAGCTCAAATAATTACTGCAACATTATTAGGGTTAGCTTTAGCAATGATATTTGGTTGGGGATTATTTGCTGGAACTGTTTTCGGTCTTTGTCTATCAACAGCAAGTACTGTAGTTCTTTTAAGAGCGTTAGAAGAACGTCAATTAATTTATAGTAAACGCGGTAAAATTGCTATTGGTTGGTTAATTGTAGAAGATTTAGTGATGGTTTTGACTTTAGTATTACTACCGTGTATTTCTGATATTGTAGATAGTAATAATTCTAGTTTTAATGATCTAATAATAAAATTAATTTTTACAGTAAGTAAAGTCATTATTTTTATTATCATTACACTTCTTATTGGGAGAAAACTTATTCCATGGATGTTAGCCCGTACTGCAGCAACTGGCTCTCGTGAATTATTTACATTAGCTGTGTTAGTACTAGCTCTTGGTATTGCTTATACTGCTGTTACGTTATTTAACGCTTCTTTTGCCCTTGGAGCATTTTTTGCTGGCATGATATTAAATGAATCTGAATTAAGTCATCGAGCTGCGCAAGATACTTTACCTTTACGGGATGCATTTGCTGTTTTATTCTTTGTATCAGTTGGTATGATTTTTAATCCAATTATATTGATAGAGTTTCCTATTGCTATATTAGCTGTATTAGCTATTATTACTATTGGTAAATCATTAGCAGCATTAATTTTAATGAGATTATTTGGGCATAGTCATTGTAATGCTTTGACTATTGCTATAAGTTTAGCACAAATAGGCGAATTTTCTTTTATTTTATCTGGTATTGGATTTACTCTTCATGTATTTGATAATAAAGCTTTAAATTTAGTAATTGCTGGTGCAATAATATCTATTATGATTAATCCATTACTATTTAGTTTACTAGATCGTTACTTAAAGAAAACTGAAACAGTAGATGAAGAATTATTAGAAGAAAGTCAAGAGGAAATTAAAGTTATACAAATTCCTGTCGATATTTGTGGTCATGCTATCATAGTAGGTTATGGCCGTGTTGGTACTATTTTAGCTAAAAAGTTACGTCAAAAAAATATTCCATTAGTTATTATTGAAAATACACGTGCACGATTTGAGGAATTATCTAGAAATGGGTTTCGTTCATTAATTGGTAATGCTGTAAGTAAAACTTTAATGAGGTTGGCTCGTATAGATTGTGCTCAGACACTTTTGTTAACTATCCCAAATGGTTATGAAGCAGGACAAATTGTTGAAAAAGCTCGATTATTAAATCCTGATCTTACCATTATTGTGCGAGCCCATTATGATGATGAAATTAGATATATTAGCGAACGTGGTGCAAATCATATCGTAGTTTGCGAACATGAAATTGCTAAGACTATGGCGCATTTTTTGACTGACAATTAAAATTTTATAAAAATATTTTATTTTTATAAAATTTTATCATAAATAGTTTCTGTTATTAATTAAATAATGGATATTTTTATTAATAGTTATTGAAATATAATATTTTAAGATATTTAAAATTATTAAATATTGAAATTCTAATAAATTAAAAATAATAAAATAAATATAATAGATATCATATAATAAAAATATTAATTATTTTATCTAAAAAAATAATAGTATAATTTAGTGAAATTTTATAATTTTATAATTAATTATTTTTATTAAGTTTATAGCAATTAACAAATATTAATAATATTAAATTAATAAATTATTTATATTTTATTTATAATCAATTTAGTCATTAATATAATATGATTTTTTGTTGCATTTAATGCAGGTATATAATGAAATTGTTCACCACCATATTTGAGGAATAGATCTTTATTTCTTATAGATATTTCCCATAATGTCTCTAGAGAATCTACTGAAAAACCAGGACACAAAATTTGTACATGTTTGATATTATTTTTAGCTAAAAATTTTAGTATAGTATTTGTATATGGTTTTGTCCATTTTCTATAACCAAATTTTGATTGATAAGCCATTATTATTTGATGAGTAGGAAATTTAATTAATTTACTAAATAAATAAGTCGTTAATTCACATTGTTTTGGATAAATATCACCTTTTTTTTCATAATATTTAGGTATACCATGATAAGAAAGTATTAATCTTTCAGGTATACCATATTTTTTAAAGCTTAATTCAACTGATTTCTTTAATATTTCAATATAATAAGGATGATCAGCATAGCTACGAATAAAATTAATTCTTGGTATAATCTGATATTTCTTTAATATTTTAATGATCATATCAAACACTACTGCAGTAGTAGAATTAGAATATTGTGGGTAAAGTGGTAAGATTATGATATTTTCAACTTTTTTAGTTAAAAGTTTATTAATTGCTTCTGAAATTGGTAGCATCCCATAACTCATCCCTAATTCTACAGGTATATTTGATAGTTTTTTTTTCAGTTCAATTTTTTGTTGTAAGCTATAAATTAATAGTGGAGATCCTTCTTTAGTCCAAATTGATTCATATAGTTTAGCTAATTTAGGTGATCTTAATGGCAAAATTATTAAATGCAATAATAATTTCCAAATTATTGGTGAAAAATTTATAATTCTAATATCACTGAGAAATTCTGCTAAGAACTTTTTTACAGCTTCTGTATTAGCAGCCTTTGGAGTACCTAGATTAACTAATAATACACCGTACCTTTTAATATCAACTCCTATTTATATTTATAAAAGTTATAATTTGTTAATTATAATAATAAAAAAATAAAATAGTAATCTATTTTAGATAACTTTAATTAATAAATTTAACATTTAAATATTAATTTTTTTATAATTAACCTAAAATTTTAAATAATTTTTTACTTATTTTTTTTATAGAAAAACTAGCATTTAATTTAAAATATTTTACATTAGTTATATAGGATTCATGACGATAATACTCAATTAATGGCTTAGTGAACTTATGATACTCTATTAATCGTTTACGAACTACAGCTTCTTTATCATCTGGGCGAATAATTAATTTTTCACCAGTAATATCATCTTTATTTTCTATTTTTGGTGGATTAAATTTTATATGATAAACTCGCCCAGATGGTATATGAATGCGGCGACCTATAATACGTTCAATGATTATTTCATCAGAAATATCGAATTCAAATACATAGTCAATTGATATATTTATATTTTTTATAGCTTTTGCTTGTGGTATTGTTCGTGGAAATCCATCTAATATAAAGCCTTTTTGATAATTATGATTTGCTAAATAATTTTTAATTAAATTAATAACTAATTCATCTTTAATATAATCACCTTTATCCATTAATTTTTTTGTTTTTATATCTAAATGTATATTTTTATTTGCAGCATTGCGTAATATATCACCAATAGAAATTTTTTGAATATCGTATTTTTGTCTAATTAATTGAGCTTGAGTTCCTTTACCAGAACCTGGAGCTCCTAGGAAAATAATACGCATTATGTATAGCCTCTAGTTGTCTTATTTTTAAGATTTGACAACAAATATACAATAGTAACATATATTATTAAAAAAGTATATAAATAAAACTACACAAAAAAATTTTGAATATTATTAACATAACTAATTATAACTATCTATAGTTAGTTATAGTAATTTACTAATAAATTATTATATTCAACTTAAAAATAATTTATTCATACGATCAATAAATTCATTTGGATTATCTAAACTTCCTTTCTCAATAAATAAAGCTTGATCTAATAATATTTTTATCCATTCGAAAAATAATTTGTCATCTGTTATTTTAATGGTTTTTTGTACTAATGGATGTTCTGGATTTAACTCAAAATTATATTTTAATTCTGGTGTTGCTTGTCCTGCTACAGAAAATAATTTTGCCATTTGTGTACTCATATCATTAGCATCAGTTGTAACTATTGCAGGAGTTTCTGTTAAACGATAAGTTAATTTGACTTCTTTTACTTGATCACCTAATGTATTTTTTACACGCTGAATGAAAGGTCTTAATTGTTTATCTATTTCTATTTGTTTTTCCTTATCTTCATTTGTTAATTTTTCTAATGATTCATCTATTTTACTAATAGACTGAAAAGATTTACCTTCAAATTCTGGTAAATAATTCATCATCCATTCATCTATTCGATCAGAAAGTAGTAAAACTTCGATTCCTTTTTTACGAAATAATTCTAAATGAGGGCTATTTTTTGCTGAAATATAATTATCAGCAGTTATGTAATAAATTTTTTTTTGATTACCATTAACTATTCTATTTATATAATCTTCTAAAGAGACATTTTGTATATTATTGTTATTATATGTTGATGAAAATCTTAATAATCTTGAAATAGTTTTTTTATTAATTGTATCTTCAGCAATGCCTTCTTTTAATACTAATCCAAACTCATTCCAAAATTTTTGGTATTTTTCTATATCTTTTTTGGATAATTTTTCTAATATTTGTAATATACGTTTTGTTAAGGAAATACGCAAATTCTTAACAAGATCGCTATCCTGTAAAACTTCTCTTGAAATATTTAATGGCAAGTCATTACAATCTACTACCCCACGAATGAAACGCAAATAATGTGGCATAAACTGATCAGCTTGATCCATAATAAAAACGCGATGAACGTAAAGTTTTAAACCATTTTTATTATCTCTATTCCATAAATCTACAGGAGCTTTGGTAGGTATATATAGTAGATTTATATATTCTTGTTTACCCTCTACTTTATTATGAATCCATATCAAAGGATCACTATAATCATGGGAAATATTTTTATAAAATTCTTTATATTCTTTATCGCTAATTTCTTTTTTATTACGAGTCCATATAGCTTCAGACTTATTAATTTTTTCCCAAGTAATAATGCCATTTTTTTCATTTTTATTAGCTATTTCTATAGGAAGAGTAATATGATCTGAATATTTACTGATTATTGAACGCAAACGCCATGTATCTAAAAATTCAGATTGATCTTCACGTAAATGTAATATGATTTCAGTACCACGATCTATTTTTTCAATATCAGCAATTGTATATTCACCTTCCCCATATGATTGCCAAAAAACTCCTTTGTCAGTAGTATTGCCCGCCGATCTTGTTCGCACTGTTACTTGATCAGCGACTATAAAAACCGAATAAAAACCAACACCAAATTGACCAATTAATTGACTATCTTTTGCTTTATCTTTGCCTAATGATTTTAAAAATGTTTTTGTGCCTGATTGAGCTATAGTACCTAAATTATCGATAACTTCTGTTCTAGTCATCCCAATACCATTATCAGTAATGGATAATAATTTTTTATCTTTATCAATAGAAATTCTAACTTTTAAATCGCCATCATTTTCATAAAGATCAGATTTAGAAAGAGCTTTAAAACGTAATTTATCTGCTGCATCAGATGCATTAGAAATTAGTTCACGTAAAAAAATTTCTTTATTAGAATAAAGAGAATGAATCATTAATTGTAGTAATTGTTTTACTTCTGATTGAAAGCCACGAATTTCTTGTTCTTTCATATTTATTAAATTTCCTCAAATGTTAAAAATTTCTACGATTATGGAATCAGATGGGGTATAAATTGAAAAATTCAAGGTTTTTATAAAAAAGAGTTAATAAAAATATTTTTAATTAGTTATAAAAAAATAATATCTAATTATTGATTTATATCTGATTTATAAATTTTTTTAATATAATAAGTACAGTTTTTTGACTAATTTTAGTTATAAGATTTAATTTTAATTTTTTAAAAATAAAATAACATCGATGAAAATAACTTCATATGATGCATATGAATAATGCATATCTAAATTAAACGTTTTACAAAAAAAATCATTAAGTATTAGAAATTTGCTATGTTTTTATAATACGTATTTAAAATTTATCAAGATGGTATTTTAAAGTTTAAAGGTAATGTTATTCCATTAGATATATTAGCCATTTTCTCTTTTTGTATCTTTTCTATATTATTTACTGCATTATTAAAAGCAGCAGCAATAAGATCTTCTAAGATATCTTTATCATCTAATAGCAAAGTAGGATCAATTTCAATTTTACGGCAATTATGTATACCATTAATAGTAACTTTAATGAGACCTGCACCAGATTCTCCTATAACCTCTATATTAGCAATTTCTTCTTGTACTTTTTGCATTTTTTCTTGCATTTGTTGAGCTTGTTGCATTAAATTACTTAATCCAGTATTATTAAACATAATATTCTCATTTTATGATGTATTGATTAATCAATTATTATATATATTTAATTTAAAATATATATAAAACGATAAACGCCTTTTGTTTTATATCAAAATAATAATTTTGAGTAATTATTTTATTTAAAATGTTAATTTTTTTGTTTTTACCTTATCTTAATTATTCTTAATTATTTTTTATCATCTTATTTAAATTATGGATTTTATTTGTCTACTAATCTACTAATCTCTACTAATCTATAAAATCATAGCTTACTGCTAGTACTATAATTAATTTAAATTATAAATTAATCTTAAATTTAAATAAGATTTACTTAATCATACTTTATAAGTATGATATCATTTTTGATATTTTTGAAATTTTCCAGTTAATGTACAGTACATTAATTACAACTTCTATAATTTAAAAATAATTTTATGATGGTAGTATTAGATCTGGTTTTATAATTTCCTTTTATTTTTGATACAATTACTTGTTTTTAATTTTTTATTATCATTTGTATTTATATAAAATTATTTTATTATTAGTTATATCAACAACAAATCATAAAGATTAATCATGTTATTTTAATAATGCCGGTATTTTTTAGTTTTTATACAATATATTATAGTGTATTATTATGCTAATACAATATTTTATTTATTTATTTTGTAAATTTTTTTGTAATTATAAAATTTTTTTATAGCAAGATGCAATCATTTTATTAATGATTGATTGTTTTTAACATCCTGATTATGTAGTATTCTACCAATTATTATTGTATTAATAATTTTATTAATATAATAATAATATTAGAAAATCCCTAATTAACGTTAGGCTTAAATGCTAATGCACGTAATAATGTCATTTCAACTCCTATGCGCTTTTCTGGAGCATATGGAAGTTCTTTACGTCCAATTAACAAAATTTGATAATACAGTTGTAAATCAGTTGGTGTAATTGAACGTGCTAGTAATCTTAATCTTTCCTCTATTGGGGAAATAATATTTTGTATGCTCATAGGTAAAAGTTGGATCATTGCTATTCTATGAATTAGTGATAACATTTGAATAATAACTTGTTCCCAATCTATTCCTTGTAAAGAAAGTTCTGCTATTAAAGCCATTGTTTTTTTTCCATCAGAATGTACAATAGATTCAATAATATCTAGTGGTTGATTATCATCTAATATACTTAACATTTTTTTTACTAAGTCTAAAATAATTTTTCCATTACCTATAGCAATAGCTTGATCAGTTAAACTTAATGCATCTCGTAAACTACCATCAGCTGCTTTAGCAATTAATTGACAAGCACTCGGCTCACTTAATATTTTTTCTGCTGATAAAACTTTTTCTAATTGATTACTAATTTGATCAATATTTAGTGTTTTTAAGTGAAATTGTATGCAACGTGATAAAACAGTAATAGGTAATTTCTGTGGGTCTGTAGTTGCTAATATAAATTTCACATGTTCAGGTGGTTCTTCTAGTGTTTTTAGGAATGCGTTAAAACTATATCTAGATAACATATGTACTTCATCAATTAAATATATTTTGAAACGTCCATTTATAGGTGCATATTGAACATTATCTAATAAATCTCTAGTATCTTCAACTTTAGTACGAGAAGCTGCATCAATTTCAATTAAATCAATAAATTTCCCATACTTGATTTCAAGACAGTTACTACATTTATTGCAAGGATTTTTGTTTATACCAGATCTACAATTAAGACTTTTAGCGAATAATCTAGCAATAGTAGTTTTGCCTACCCCTCTAGTTCCAGAAAATAGATATGCATGATGTAGTCGTTTTTGTTGTAAACTATTTTTAATAGCAATTAAAATATGTTGTTGACCTACTACATCATTAAATGTTTGAGGACGCCATTTACGAGCAAGTACTTGATAATTCATGATTTCTTAAATAACTATTTAATTAATTCTATTTATGATCTTAACTACTAGTTAAACTAATTTAAATAATTAACATAATTAAATGTATTAAATTATGTTAATATAGCATTTAGTAATAAGTGGGATGAATATCACTTAATTTCTTTTGATTTTAAAAATTTTATACTTAATTTTATCATAAAATCATAATATGAAAAATATAAATTATAAATTAAATTTATTCAAATATTTTTATCATATGAATTGGCTTTCATATTTTTAGAATAGTTTATTTATTGATTATGTTAAATTTATATCTGATATATAATAGATTATTAATAATGACAATTATTTTAATTATAAAAAATAATATTAATTTATAGAAATACAATAATTTTAAATATTATTTAGATAAAAAATAAATATATAATATAAAAATTTTTTAGTTTACTGTAATTTAATCAAATATAATTTTTGGTAATATTTAATATTAAAATAATATAGATATAATAATAGTTACTTTTTATAAAAATAAAAAATGATAATTATTACAATAATTGTTGTGGTATATTCTTTATATATATTTATTCAATAATTATAAAATTTAGATATCATTAAATATATTTAATTTATTATTTTCAATTTTTGAATTTGATTTATATTTATTTAATTCTTTTTTTTTTAAAAAAAAGACTCAATATTTCACCACATTCATTTGCTAAAATACCCCCTAATACTGTAATACGATGATTTATTTTAGGATGATGAAAAACATTCATTACAGAACCTGCTGCTCCTGTCTTATAATCATGCGCTCCATAAACTAAACGACTGATCCGTGCATGAAGTATAGCACCAGAACACATAATACAAGGTTCTAGAGTTACATAAAGTGTTGTATTAACTAAACGATAGTTTTGTAAATATTGACCACCAGCTCTTAAGGTAATAATTTCTGCATGAGCACATGGATCGTGTTTTGCAATAGGTTGATTCCAGCCACTAGCAATTAATTTATTTTTGTATATTAATAGAGAACCAATAGGAATTTCACCTTTATCTTGAGCATTTTTTGCTAAAAAAATGGCTTTTTGCATCCAATAATAATCTTTTTTTATTTTTTTCACTAAGTAAAAACTCTAAAAATTATTTTATGTGATTAATTACTATAATATCATAAAATGCAATATTTAATATATTAAACATTTTATAATCATTTATATAATTAAATATACAATTAATTCATCTGTTGTTTGTTATTATTATAAGATATATTAATTATTAATTTTATTAAATTAATAATTAATATATCTTATAATTAATTTAGTTTTTTATTTTGTAATCTATGCCTTTCTAATGTATTTTAGTTATATATATTAGAATTTTATATTATATATAAATGAATAATTCTTATATTACAAATTATAAAAATAATTTTGGATGTTTAAGATTTTATTAATTATTTATCGTATATTATCAATTATATTATCAATATATATATTGAAAAATAATCATTTTTACTATAGTAAATTATATTTGTAGAATTTAAGTCTACTAATTTTAAATATAAATTAAAATATTTTTTAACTTATTTAATAGATAATATATATTATATATTAAATTAAATATTGGTAATTTATATCAAAATATTTAATTTTTTAATTAAAAATAAAAGTTAATAATTATTTTTTGATGTAAAAAAATTAAATATTTTATAAAATAAAAAAATATCAAATATATTATAAATATAATATTCATTATAACAATTTTAATTAAATTCTTTAGTGTAAATTACAGATTACAGATTAATCAAAATTAAATATACTTTAAACATGTAAAAATTTTTACTGAAACTGATCAGCTATAATAAAAAATTATATTTCATATAAAATATTATATAGAATGTAAAAAATATTTCAATTTTTTTTGATAAGCATGTAAAAATAATTAAAATATAATTACTTCAATAATACATAATTTAATATATTTTGACTGAAAATATTTTTAACAAAACTTTCATAAAATGTATAACTTATACAGTACTTATAAAGTACAAGTAATAATAAAATTATTTATTTTTATTTAATGATAAATTATATAAATAAATATATCATTATTAGAAATAATTAATTAAGAAATTTTATTTGACATATATTATGTCATGAATCAATTTTTAAAATTGATTTTAGGATAAATATGATTAACAAAAGTACAACTGAAATCCGTCAAATGTTTCTAACATTTTTTCAAAATAAGGGACATAAAATTATACCAGGTAGTTCATTAATACCAAATAATGATCAAACATTATTATTTACTAATGCTGGTATGAACCAATTTAAAAATATATTTTTAGGATTAGAGTCAATAAATCATTCTCGAATTACAACTGCACAACATTGTATTAGAGCTGGAGGCAAACACAATGATTTAAAAAATGTTGGTTATACTAACAGACATCATACTTTTTTTGAAATGTTGGGTAATTTTAGTTTTGATGATTATTTTAAACAAGATGCCATAAAATACGCATGGGAGTTACTTACTGGAAAAAATTGGTTTAATATACCAGAGAATCGATTTTGGATTACTACTTATCATACTGATGATGAGTCATATAATATTTGGATAAAGGAAATAGGTATCCCAGAAGATCGTGTTATTAGAATAGGTGATAATAAAGGTTCTATTTATGCATCTGATAATTTTTGGCAAATGGGTAATACTGGTCCTTGTGGTCCTTGTACAGAGATATTTTACGATCATGGTGAATCTATTATAGGAAATTTACCAGGTTCGGTTGATGGATATGGTGATCGCTATACTGAAATATGGAATATAGTTTTTATGCAATTTAATCGATATAATGATGGAAGTTTAAAGCTATTATCAAAACCATTTGTTGATACAGGTATGGGATTAGAACGTATTTCTGCTGTTTTACAAAATGTTCATTCAAATTATGAAATTGATATCTTTCGTGAATTAATTGCTTCTATTTCCAAATTAATTATGTTATCTGATTTTAATAATAATTCAAGTAATAAATCACTACGTGTGATCGCTGATCACATTAGATCTAGCGTTTTTCTTATTTCAGATGGCGTATTTCCTTCTAATGAAGGTCGTGGTTATGTATTACGTCGTATTATTCGTAGAGCTATTTATCATGGATATATGATAGGGGTTAAGGGTTTATTTTTTTACAAATTAGTAAAACCATTAATTTATTTGTTGGATAATAATAAAATAGAATCTCAACAAATCACTATTGAAAAAATATTAATGAATGAGGAAAGACAATTCTTACGTATTTTAGATCGTGGAATTAAATTATTAGATTATGAATTATCTCAATTACAAGGTGACATATTAACTGGTGAAATAGTATTTCTTCTTTATGATACTTATGGGGTTCCATTTGATGTAACTGCTGATATTTGTTATGAACGTGGTATTAAATTTGATGAATTAGGATTTTATGCTGCTATGGAACAACAAAAATCTAAATCACGAAATTCTAGTATATTCACTAGTAATTATAATAATATTATTAAAATAGATAAAAATAGTGATTTTTCAGGCTATGAAAAAATTATACAACGATCTAAAGTGACTGCTATTTTTAAAAATGATCAATTTGTTAATGTTTTACATCAAAATGAGAACGGCATTATTATTTGTGATAAAACTTGTTTTTATGCTGAATCAGGTGGTCAAGTTGGTGATAGTGGGATAATTAGTAATAATTATTTTCAATTCGTTGTATCTGATACAAAGAAATATGCTAAAGCTATTGGACATATTGGCAAATTAATCAGTGGTTCAATATCGTTAAATGATTTAGTTAATACACAAATAGATATTAAACGTCGTAATGCTATTAGTATTAATCATTCTGCAACGCATTTATTGCATGCAGCTTTACGTAAAGTATTAGGAAATCATGTAATTCAGCAAGGATCTTTAGTAACTGATAAATATTTACGTTTCGATTTTAATCATTTTTCTGCAATGACTGCTATAGAAATAGATAAAATTGAAAATATTGTAAATTATCAAATTCGTAAAAATCATTCTATTGTTACAACACTGATGTATTTAGAAGAAGCAAAAGAAAAAGGTTTAGTAATCTTTAAAAATGATAGATGCAATGTAAAAGTACGTGTTCTTAATATAGGAGATTTTTCAACTGAATTGTGTTGTGGTACACATGCTAATCGTACTGGTGATATAGGATTATTTCGTATTAATAGTGAATCGAGTATTGCTGCAGGAATTCGTAGAATAGAAGCAGTAACAGGTCAAGTTGCTATAGATCTTATGCGATCTCAATCACATCTTTTATCAGAAATTTCTAAATTAATAAATACTGATGTTAATAATCTATTAAAAAAAATTAAAGTTACTTTAGATAAAGTAAAGTTATTAGAAAAATCGTTAAATGAGTTAAAATGGAAACAAGTTGCTCAAAAAATTATTTCTTTACATAAGCAAGTTAAAAAAATAAATGAAGTTAATTTATTAATAACTAATGTAGATAATATGGATTTTAATCAGTTACGTATGATTGTTGATGGTTTGAAAAATAAATTAAAATTAGCAATTATTGTTTTATTTACCATATATAATGGTAAAGTTAATATAACTGTTGGTGTGACAAGTAATCTATCTACTAAAATTAATGCCAATGATTTAATTATGTTTGTTTCTCAAAGATTAGGTGGAAAAGGAGGTGGCCGTGCTGATATAGCGCAATGTGTTATATCTAATATCACAATAGTTCATGATTTATTATTTTTAATTGAAGAATGGATTTATTCACGTTTAAGACTAATGAATAAATAAAATTATATAATTTATAATCAATATATAGATTTAATAAAAATTAAATATTAGTATTATATTTATTTAATGTTTTAGTATCATTGTTTTGCGTTTTCATAATATATAATAGATAATAGATAGGTATAAATAAAAGAAATTATTTTAATTTTCAAGGAGTAAAGAATGCTTATTCTGACTCGTCGAGTTGGTGAAACGCTCATGATAGGAGATGATATAACAGTAACAGTATTAGGTGTAAAAGGCAACCAAGTGCGAATAGGAGTTAATGCTCCTAGAGAAATCTTTGTTCATCGTGAAGAAATTTATCAACGGATACAAGCTGAAAAAGTCCAGCCTAGTAAATAGATAATTATATCAATCGTTTGTTATTTTATATACTATTAATATGCTTGTAACTTAAAGTTTTTGTAATCATTTAAAATTTGTATTCGTTACATTTATGTAACTTACAATAAATATTATTTAGATAAATTCTTTTTTTAGATTTTTAATCAAATTATTTTTATTTTGTTATTTATTAATTTTATTTAAATGTAAATTGATTTATAATTTACTTATAAGATATATAAAAATTTTGTTTTTTTGAATGATTAATTATATATTTTAAAATGTATAATTAATTTATAACTATAAAACATTAAATTATTTGATTTTTAAAATTTAGAAAAGTAATATAAATGATATTATATCAACGGATATCATATAATTATATTAATTTTATTTTATGGTGAGGTGGCCGAGAGGTTGAAGGCGCTCCCCTGCTAAGGGAGTATGTTGTTAATAACTGCATCGAGGGTTCGAATCTCTCCCTCACCGCCATGTTAATAATGCATCCATAGCTCAGTTTGGATAGAGTACTCGGCTACGAACCGGGTGGTCGGAGGTTCGAATCCTTCTGGATGCGTAGAATATAAAACCTTGTCAATTAAGACAAGGTTTTATATTCTACGATATATATAATTATTAATACATATTTTTTTAATTTTAAATTAGATATAAGACAATAATTTAAATTATTTTCGTAAAAGTTACTTTTAACAGTAATAATTAATAATTAATAATTAATAAATAACGGAAGATAATTTTGATTCCTAATGTATCAAAAAATCTATTTTTATTAAATTCATATCCTAATATTTTTAATGATATCCGTCGAGGAATTGAACGTGAAACATTAAGAATTACCCAAAAAGGAAGATTAGCTCAGTCACAACATCCTAATAGTTTAGGAAAAGCATTAACCCATCCATGGATTAC
The DNA here is from genome assembly GCF_001534665.1 of Candidatus Arsenophonus lipoptenae. Lineage (NCBI taxonomy): Bacteria > Pseudomonadati > Pseudomonadota > Gammaproteobacteria > Enterobacterales > Morganellaceae > Arsenophonus > Candidatus Arsenophonus lipoptenae. The sequence goes on from NZ_CP013920.1 coordinate 469,328, forward strand.
AACTGATTTTGCAGAATCTTTATTAGAATTTATTACTCCTGTTAATAATAATATTAGGTATGATTTGGCATTTTTAAGAGATTTATATCGATATACAATACGTAATCTTGATAATGAATTGTTATGGCCATTAAGTATACCTTGTTTTATAGAACATCAAGATAATATAAAACTTGCTAAATATGGTGTTTCCAATATAGGTCGTTTTAAAACATTATATAGAGAAGGATTAAAAAATCGTTATGGTGCTTTTATGCAAACAATTGCTGGTATACATTATAATTTTTCATTGCCAATTAAATTTTGGCAAATATTAATAGGAATTAAAGATGCTGAAAGCGGCAAAGAAAAAATTTCTGCTGGTTATTTTAGACTTATTAGAAATTATTATCGTTTTGGTTGGGTTATTCCATATTTATTTGGTGCTTCTCCGGCAATTTATAGTTCTTTTGTTAAAGATAGATCTAGGAAATTAAATTTTGAAAAAACATCTACAGGAATCTATTATTTGCCTTATGCAACATCATTAAGAATGAGTGCTGTAGGATATAATAATAAATTTCAAAATCATTTAAAAATTAATTTAAATAATTTAAAAAATTATATTGGATTAATTCAACAAGCTATAAAAAAACCATCACCTGAGTTTGTAAAATTAGGTATTTATAATAAATATGGACAATATTTACAATTAAATACTAATATTTTGCAAATTGAAAATGAATTTTATGCTCCTATTCGTCCCAAACGTGTACTTATTGGTAATGAATCATCGTCATATGCATTATTAAAACGTGGAATTGAATATATTGAAGTTAGATCTTTGGATATTAATCCTTTTAATGCTATTGGTATTGATGAAATTCAGATTCTTTTTCTTGATCTCTTTTTGATTTGGTGTGTTTTAGCAGATTCACCATTAATGGATGAAAAAGAATTGAATTGCTGTAGATATAATTGGAATAAGGTTATTCTTGAAGGGCGTAAACCAGGACAAATAATTGCTATTAATTGTGGTAAATTAATAAAACCTTTAAAAGATGTAGGTCGGATTTTATTTGATAATTTAATAAAAATTGTTGATATGTTAGAATACATCGATAAAACAAGATATGAGAAAATTTTCTCTCAACTAACTATAATGTTTGATAATCCAGATCTCACTTATTCTGGAAAAATATTATCACCTATGATTGAAAAAGGTATTAGTTATTATGGATTACAGTTATCGCAATATTATTATAAACAGTTAAATAATGAATCTTATGAAGTTATAAATTCTACTAAATTTACTAATATCTGTCATAATTCAATTTATAAACAATTAGAAATTGAACAAAGAGATAAAATGAGTTTTGATAATTATTTAAAATTTTATTTTAAATAAAAAAATAAAATATTTTAGATTAATTAATAGAATAATTTCTTAAGAAGAATAAGAACTATAAAATTTAAGTTGTCACGTTCTTTTTTTTGTTGTAAATGGCACTTCTATAGGTGTTGCTATTATTTTTTTTATTACATTACCGTTGATAGCTAATACTTTAAAACAATATTTACCTATCTTAATTTGAGTATTTATTTTTGGAATATCTCCTAATTCTTCTAATAATAAACCATTTATAGTTCTAGCCCCATCAACAGGTAAATCCCAATTTAAAGCCTTGTTTAATTCCCTTATATTAGTGGTACCATCAATTAAAATAGAACCATCTTTTTGTAGTAAAATTTCTTCATCCAAACTTGGAAATATTGAAGTAGTAAAATCACCAACAATTTCTTCAAGAATATCTTCTACTGTTACTAATCCTTGAATATCGCCATATTCATCAACAATAATACCTACTTTTTCATTATTTCGTTGAAATTTTATAAGTTGTATATTTAATGGTGTGTTTTCTGGGATGAAATAAATTTCATCGGCAGCTCTTATTAAATTTTTTTTATTGAATTCTTTTTTTTTAACCATGAGACGATATGCTTCACGAACACGTAACATACCAATCATATCGTCAAGTGTATCACGATAAAGAACAATTCTTCCGTGTGGTGTATGAGTTAACTGCCTTATAATAGATTTCCATTCATCATTAACATTAATTCCAATGATTTCATTTCTTGGCACCATAATTTCTTCTACAGTCACTTTTTCTAAATCTAAAATTGAAATTAACATATCTTGGTTACGACTAGATAGTTTGCTTTTAGATTCATTAACAATTGTACGTAATTCATCTTTACTAATTGCATCGCTATTTATAATAGGTGATTTGATACCTAATAAATGCATAAATATAAATGTAATATTATTAAATAACCAGATAATTGGTAGCATTAATTTTTGTAATGGTTTTAATAGTAGACTACTATTGAATGCTACTTTTTCTGGATAAAGTGTAGCCATTGTTTTTGGTAACACTTCAGCAAAAATCAAGATTATAATAGTTAAGCTACTAGTGGCAATAACAACACCAATATCACCGTATAGTTTCATACCAATAATGGTTGCCAATGATGATGCTAAAATATTAATTAAATTATTACTTATTAAAATAAGACTGATTAAACGATCAGGTTGTTTTAAAAGAATTTCAACTCTACGAGCAGCTGAATGCCCGTGTTTTGATAAATGACGTAATTTATATTTATTTATCATCATCATCCCTGTTTCTGATGCAGAAAAATATGCAGATAAAATAATCATTATAATTAATATTATAATTAAAGTATTTATTGATATTTGCTCCAAAATTAAATTCCTGTGTTAATTAGTAAATAAAAATATTTTTAAATACATATATATTTAAAATTTATTATAATAAATTCATTTTATTTATGAAATAAATATGCTATCCAAATTTAGATAATTAATAATTTATTGTAAAATTAAATTTTAATACTTATTAAATTTAAAATGATTTAATTAAAGATTAAATACTTTTAATCTAAATACTTTTAATAAAATTTAAATAATTCTAAAATTATATAGTTATAAATATATTATATTTTTATAAATTTTATAGTATATTTAATGACAGATATATTATAACTATTTAGTTATATGTAATTCTATTTTTATTGAATAAACTAACTTAGATAACTTATTTTTTAAAATTAATTTTTTATTAGAAAACTTTTAGTTATGTTATATATATTAATATATTAGTATTAAAATCTTTTCACTAAAATATTTTTTATTTAAATCTAAAATTAATAATATATCTTTTTAAGATTTAGTTTGTAATGCTTAAAAATAATTTTTTATGAATTTTAATATATAATTTTAATATTCTTAAAAAGTTTTTTTGATTATTAAAAGTATTAATTTAAAATAAATCCAATAGAGTAAATAATATGTTTGATAATTTAACAAATAAATTTTCTAGTATATTAAGAAATATTAGTAGTCGTGGAAGATTAACTGAGAATAATATAAAAGAAACACTACGTGAAATTCGTATAGCATTATTAGAGGCTGATGTGGCTTTACCAGTTATTAGTGAATTTATTAAATTAATAAAAAAAGAAGCCATAGGGCAAGATATAAATAAAAATTTAACCCCAGGTCAAGAATTTGTAAAAATTGTTCAAAAAAAACTAACAAAACTAATAGAAGGAGTTAGTGGTGTTTTAGATTTAGAATCACAAAAACCAAGTGTTATTTTTGTAGTTGGGTTACCAGGTTCTGGTAAAACTACTACTGTTGTTAAATTAGGAAAGTTATTAAAATATCAAAAGAAAAAAAAAGTTTTAGTTACTTCCATTGACGTTTATCGTCCTGCTGCTATTAAACAATTAGAGGTACTGACTAAAATAGCTAATATAGATTTTTTTGCATCTAAATCTCATGATAAACCAATTACAATTGCTGTTAATGCACTACAACATACAAAAATAGAACTTTATGATGTGCTTATTGTTGATACTACAGGATATTTACATATTGATGAGTTTATGATGAAAGAAATTCAAACTGTCCATAATGCTATTAATCCGATAGAAACATTATTTGTTGTAGATGCTATGGTTGGACAAGATATTGCACATGCATCTAAAATTTTTAATGAGAAATTACTATTAACTGGAGTCATTTTAACTAAAATTGACAGTGATACTCGTGGAGGAGCAGCATTATCTATTCAATATATTACTGGTAAACCAATTAAGTTTTTAGGAATAGGAGAGAAAATTAATGATTTAGAGATTTTTTATGCTGAGAGAATAAGTTCTCGTATTCTTGGTATGGGGGATACTTTATCTTTTATTCAAGCAATAGAAAATAAATTAAATAATAAAAAAATAAAAAATATTGCTTATAAATTTAAAAATAGTAATAGTTTTAATTTAAATGATTTTCTTGATCAGCTAAAATATATGCGTAGTATTGGAGGTATAACTGCCTTATTAAATAAAATACCTAGTGTATTACAATGTTTTAATTTTATTGAATCAGATATTAATAATAAAACGTTAATTAGAATGGAAGCTATTATTCGTTCAATGACAAATAAAGAACGAGAAAATCCAGAAATTATTAAAGGTTCACGTAAAAGACGTATTGCGCTTGGTTCTGGAACACAAGTACAGCATGTTAATAAATTGCTTAAACAATTTTATGATATGAAACATATTATAAAGAATGTAAAAAAAGGAGGATTATATAAATTAATATGTAAGATTAAGATGTTAAATAATTTTTATAGTAATTAATTACTAATAATTAAGAATTTAATTCTTACTTGCTTTTTATAATAAAAATAATAAAATAAATTTAAATGTAATATTTAGCATATTTTATGATTTGTATCTCGCTAGAATTTTTTTGTTGAGGGAAGTTATGGTATCAATCCGTTTAGCTCGTGGTGGTGTAAAAAAGCGTCCATTTTATCACATTGTTATTACAGATAGTCGTAATTCTCGTGATGGTAGATTTATCGAACGTCTAGGTTTCTTTGATCCTATATCAGGAGGTAAGTCTGAACAATTGCGTTTAGATTTAGATCGTATTAACTATTGGATTAGTATAGGAGCTAAAGCATCAGATCGTGTATTAACTTTAATAAAAAAATATAAAAATCATTTAAGTTTTGATGGTCATGTTAAATAAAAAAAATTATTTGCAGACGCCTATTAATCCAATTGCATTAGGAAGATTAGGATCTCCGTATGGTATTCTTGGTTGGATTAGAGTGTATTTGTATACTGAATACATTGAAAATATTTTTAAATATCAACCGTTATTTGTTCGTTATTCTTATGAATGGAAACTGATAGAATTAGAGAAATGGAAATATCACAATAAATGTATTATTTTAAAAATAAAAAATATCAATAATAGAAGTTCTGCTATTTTGATGACTAATTTTGAAATTATTATTGATTCAATACAATTACCTATTCTTAATGATAAGGAATATTATTGGAGGGATTTAATTGGTTGTGAGGTTATTACTATACAAGGATATTATAATTTAGGTTATGTTAAGGATTTAATAGATACTGGTGTAAATGATGTATTAATAATACAAGCAACTATAAACGATGCATTTCATATTAAAGAACGATTAATACCATTTATTGATAAACAAGTAATAAAAACTATTAATTTTACTACTAATATTATTGAAGTAGATTGGGATCCTAAATTTTAAATTTTATATATTAAAAATATATTAGTGAATAGAAAAATGTTGATAGGGATAATTAGCTTATTTCCGGAAATGTTTCGTGCAATAACAGAATATGGAATTATAGGTCGAGCAGTAAAAAATGGTTTGTTAATTATACATTTTTGGAATCCAAGATATTACTCTCAAAATAAACATAAAACTATAGATGATCGGTTATATGGTGGTGGACGTGGTATGTTGATGATGGCACAGCCACTTATAGATGCTATTCATGCAGCTAAATCTAAACTAGGAGGTGAAGAAGATGATATTAAGGTGATTTATTTATCCCCACAGGGACGTAAATTAAATCAACAAGATTTATATAAAATTATGGTTAATAACAAATTAATTCTAGTTTGTGGAAGATATAAAGGTATTGATGAACGTATTATTGAAATGGAAATTGATGAAGAATGGTCAATCGGTGATTATGTTTTGAGTGGGGGAGAATTGCCAGCAATGGTAATTATTGATGCAGTTGCTAGGTTGATTCCTGGTGTATTAAATCATTATGAATCATTAAAAGATGATTCTTTTGTAACTGGATTACTTGATTGTCATCATTATACTAGGCCTAAAATATTTAATAACATACAAGTTCCTAGTGTTTTATTATCTGGTAATCATGCGAAAATAAAACGTTGGAGAAAAAAACATTCATTAGGTAGAACATGGTTGAGAAGACCAGATTTATTAGATAATCTATTACTTACTGAAGAGGAAACAATTTTATTAACAGAATTTAAAAAAGAAATTAAAGATTGTTAAATTAAGTCTAGATTATAAAAAATATTTTTTATACTTTTTGATAAATAGTAATTTTACAAGTACTAGGAATAAAATATTAATTATGAGTAATATTATTTATGCTCTTGAACAGAAACAAATTAAACAAGATATACCATTATTTCGTCCAGGTGATACCGTAGAAGTTAAGCTATGGGTGGTTGAAGGGTTAAAAAAACGGTTACAATCTTTTGAAGGTATTGTTATTGCTATTCGTAATAGAGGGTTACATTCAGCATTTGCTGTTCGTAAAATTTCTTATGGTGAAGGTGTTGAGAGAGTATTTCAGATACATTCACCAATTATAGATAGTATTATAGTTCACCATTTAGGTTCGGTACGTAGAGCGAAATTATATTATTTACGTAAACTTTCTGGTAAAGCAGCTCGCATTAAAAAGCGTTTAAAAATAAAATAAGTGTTTTTTAGAAAAATTGTCAAAAATATGGTGCATCATATATATGATATAGTATAATTTTTGTAAAAATTATACTATTAATAATTTAAACCATATATGTTTAAATATTAAAATTCTAATAAAATTAATATTAATTTTATTAGATATAGTAAGTATAATTTTTTAGTTAAAACAGACAAAATATTATTTGTTGTTAGATATATCAGTATAATTATATATGTTATTATTTAATAATATGTTGTAAAAAATTTTATTTAGTTTAATAACTAAATAGCAGACTAAATTGTTTATTTTTTTAACTAAAAATTATAGCAATGTTTTTAAAAAATCATTTATTTTAGTAAGTTTAATATATTTTTTTTCGTTATTTTGATGATAGTTACGTTGTTTATATTCAAACTCATTATTATCTAAGTTGCGATCACTAATCACAATTATGTGTGGTATTCCAATAAGATCCATTTCAGCAAACATGATACCAGATTGTACTTTTCGATCATCAAAAAGTACATCAATACCGTTTGTTAATAAATCATAATAAAGTTTTTCAGCTATTTCTTTAACTCTAGTTGAGTTATACATGTTTATTGGTAAAATAGCAACTTGAAAAGGTGCTATTGCATCAGGCCAGATAATTCCTTTATCATCATGATTTTGTTCAATTACCGCTCCTATAATTCTAGTGATACCAATACCATAACATCCCATCATTATTTTTTGATTATAACCAAATTTATTTTGAAATTTTACATTCATAGCTTTAGAATATTTGGTGCCTAATTGAAAAATATGTCCAATTTCTATTCCTCGTTTAATTTTTAGTATTCCTTTTCCATCCGGACTTAGATCTCCTTCAATAACATTACGTAGATCATAAATATTAGACAAAGGAAGATCTCTCTTCCAATTAATACCAAAATAATGTTTATGTTCAATATTTGCTCCAGCACTAAAATCACTCATTACTGCAACACTCCTATCGATTATGATTGGTATAGGTAAATTAATAGGTCCTAATGAATTTAATTTGAGTTTTAGTTTTGTATAAATTTCTTTTTCTGTTGCAAATCTTAATGGACTAGCGATTATAGGATGTTTTTCTGCTTTAATTTTATTTAATTGATGATCACCTCTAATTAATAAGGCAACAAATTGATGACCACTATTTTTTTTTGCATCAACAACAAATATTTTAATTGTTTTTTCAATAGGTATATTATATTTACTTATAAGTTCAGAAATAGTTTTGACATCAGGTGTATCTACAAGACGTAAATTTTCAGTAGGTGCAGCACAACAAGATTGTATACAAATTGCTTCTGCTAATTCTATATTAGCAGCGTAATTTGATATATTAGAAAATACAATATTATCTTCACCACTATTAGCCAATGCTTGAAATTCATGTGAAGTATTACCACCAATAGAACCAGTATCTGCTTGAACTACTTTAAAATTTAAGCCAATACGCTTAAATATTGAACTATATGCCGTATACATTGCATCGTATGTTTGTTGTAGAGACTCTTTGTCTTTATGAAAAGAATAAGCATCCTTCATAATAAATTCACGAGATCGCATAACACCAAAACGTGGTCTAATTTCATCACGAAATTTTGTTTGTATTTGATATAGATTTAATGGTAGTTGTTTATAAGATCGTACTTCATTACTGATAAGATCACTAATAACTTCTTCATTAGTTGGACCAAGTACAAAATATCTTTGGCTACGATCAATAAAACGAAGTAATTCTGCTCCATATTTTTCCCAACGTCCACTTTTTTTCCATAAATCTGCTTGTTGTACTATAGGCATAGAAATTTCCATTGCACCAGTTCTATTCATTTCTTCACGAATAATATTTTCAATCTTTCTTAAAACTCGTATACCAGTAGGTAACCAGTTATATAATCCTAAAGACATTTTACGTATCATACCTGAACGAAGCATTAATTGATGACTAATAACTTCTGCTTCTTTAGGATTTTTTTTTAAAGTAGATAGAAGGTATTGGCTGGTACGCATTCTTAAATTTCCATTGATAAAGAATGACTTATCATATTATTTAATAAATTTAGTTTAATTGTATATTACAAATTTATTTATAATTATTTTTTATTGAAAATATAAATATAATATTTAACTTATTTAAAATAAATGATATTTAATATTTATTAAATTTTATTTTTTATTGAATGTTATAGAATCATATAATGTATATGGTACAATAACAATATTTTTATTTATTTTATGTTACAATTTAGTAAATAAAATATTTTTTAAAAAGTATCTGTGATTATAAATTAATAGTTTTTAGAGGTTAAAATTATTCTTTAATATTATTAATCTAAATGAGATAAATTAAATGATTTATTTGATATTTTATAATTGATATAGAAATATATTAAACATATTCTTATATAACTGTTGAGTGATGATATTAATGAATTTAAATATTTCAGCTATTTTTCTCGATCGTGATGGTATTATTAATTATGACTATGGTTATGTATATGAAAAGGATACTTTTCAATTTATAGAAGGTAGCGTTGAAGCACTTCAAGAATTAAAAACAATGAATTATGTTTTAGTTATAGTAACTAATCAATCAGGCATTGCTAAAGGATTGTTCACAGAAACACAATTTATTGATTTGACTAACTGGATGTATAGGGAACTTATTCAATATGGTATAAAAATTGATGGTATTTATTATTGCCCACATCATCCTAATGCAATTAAAATGAAATATAAACAAATATGTAATTGTCGTAAACCAAAAGCTGGTTGGTTATTTACAGCACAAAAAAAAATGAATATTAATATGAAAACTTCTTATATGGTGGGAGATAAATTATCTGATATGAAAGCAGGTAAAAATGCTGGAATAGGTACTACTGTATTAGTAAGTGTTAATAATTCTATTATGGATTATGATAAAAAATATGTTGATTGGATTATAAATAGCTTAGCAGAATTACCATATAGAATAAAAAAATATCAAAGTGTTAATAATATATTATTAAAATAAATAAAAATTTATACATATATTTATATCAAAATTAGATAATTAAATATTATAAACAGTATAAATTTATTATTTTTATTCTAAATTTGACTATTAATTAACAAAAAGATATAGTTGCATTCTTAAATGCAATTATTGCTTTAAGAAATAAAATATATAATTTAAAATACAAATATATATAAAAATTACTTTATATATAAATTAACAAAATAAATTTAAATTATTTTTAAATATTAGTAATAGGAGTTATTAATGAGTTATATATTACCTTCTTTATCATATAATTATGATGCATTAGAACCGTATTTTGATGAAAAAACAATGAAAATACATCATACAAAGCATCATCAAACATATGTGGATAATACTAATGATATATTAAAAGATTTTCCTGAATTTTCTAAACTTGAAATAGAAGATTTGATACAAAATTTGAATAAAATACCTTTAGTTAAGCGTACTTTTTTGCGTAATAATGCTGGCGGGCATGCTAATCATAGCATGTTTTGGAAAGGATTAAAAATAGGTACTGAATTACAAGGACAATTAAAATCAGCAATTGAACGTGATTTTGTTAGTGTAGAAAATTTTAAACAAGTTTTTGAAAAAACAGCATTAACCCATTTTGGTTCTGGTTGGGCTTGGTTAATATTAACATCTAATGATAAATTAGTAGTAATTTCTACTTCTAATCAAGATAATCCATTAATGGGAAACTTAGTTTCCAATATTTTTGGTTATCCCATTCTAGGATTAGATCTTTGGGAACATGCTTATTATCTAAAATATGAAAATCGTCGACAAGAATATATTCAAGCATTTTGGTCGGTTATTAATTGGGATGAAGCAGCAAAACGATTTGCAAAAAAAACATTCTAATAAAATTTTTATTGTTTTTATATAGTATTTTAAAAATTAAAAGTTTATTTAAATTTTTATAAAAGAAAATTAAAATTAATGAAAGATAAGTATATCGAAATATTCGATATTTATACAATCTTAAATTGTTTATATTATATAAACTATATTAAATTATATTAAAATAATTAGAAAACAGCTTTTAATGTTGTTATGTATAGAAGATATCTATAGGTGATCTATTATCTTATAAATATTCTAAGTTTGTTTATATAAACTAGTTGTTTTTATTTTTATCAAAAAATTTTTATAAAATATTTTATATTAATACAGTATATTGACTATAATATAATGCATATATAAGTTAAATATTTAATATTTTTGTTATTTATTAATAAACAAAGTAAAAGCATTTAAGCAAAAGCATCTATACTGTAAATGGATATTTAATTGGTTCATGATGTTGATAATTAATAACATTAAAATCATTGCTACTTACCCAAGTTTCAATGTCTTTTAATGTTTTTATAGCAGGGTTAATATATAATTGTGGTAAAGAATAAGGAGTACGTTTTAACTGAATATCTCTCATAATTTGTAATTGATTATCATAAATATGGGCGTTAACTATTTTATGGTAAACCTTACCTGGTATAAGGCTTGTAATTTGAGCTACTAATGCTAATAAAACAAAACATTGAATTTGATTAAAATTAAGCCCTAAAGGGACGTCACAACTACGTTGATAAGAAGTTAAATATAACTCATTGGATAATAAAGAAAAATGATGAGTATGCATACATGGTCGTAAACAACCTAATTCTAATTCCCCAGGATTATAAAAAGTAATTATTTCTGCTCTATCATCTATCCCAATTGATAAATTATTAATAACTTTTTTAAGCTGATCTAAAAAGGTTCCATCATGAAGTCTCCATGATCTTCCTTGAACTCCATAAATTCTACCTAAATCATCTGTACCTTTACGGTTTGGATTATTAAGCCATGCTTGATTTTGATTTGCATTAGCATTCCAAGTATTACATCCAATATTTCTAAATTGTGCAGCGCTAACATATCCCCTTAGATAACCTAATAATTCAGCAATGGCTGATTTATAAAAACTTTTACGAGTTGTAATTAATGGGAATTGATTATTTTTTACATCATATTCAAAATCAACATTTATAACAGTTAAACATTTTGCTTTAGTTCGTTGATTTTCTATCCACTTTCCTTCATTAATAATACGTTGACATAAATCTAAATATTGTTTCATTATTATTATTTAGTGATACTTTAAGTTTTATAAAATTATATAAAATATAAATTTATTTATTTTTTAATTTATTTATTTCTTTTTAACATTTTTAGTAATGTACTATTATCATCATTACTTTTATATGTTTTATATGCATATATAAATATAATAATACCAATAATAATCATAGGAATCGATAAAATTTGTCCCATGCTTACCCCATAAATTAATCCTAACTGTGTGTCAGGTTGACGGAAAAATTCAATAAAAACACGAAAAATACCATAATTTATTAAAAATAAACCAGACACACTCCCCTGTGGGCGTTTTTTTTGTATAAATAAATTTAAAATAATAAACAATATAATACCTTCAAAAAACATTTCATAAAGTTGTGATGGATGTCTGGGTAACACCCCGTATTGTTTTAAAATAGGTAAAAATGAAGGATGTTGATTAACAATTTTGATATCTTCTAAATGTGATCTTGGAAATAATATTGCCCACGGTGTATTTAATGTTATACGCCCCCAAAGTTCTCCGTTAATAAAATTACCTATTCGTCCTAATCCTAACCCGAATGGAATTAATGGTGCAATAAAATCTGAAATTTGAAGAAAACGATAATTAGTTTTTTGAGAATAAATAAATATAGCTAATATTACACCAATTAATCCACCATGAAAAGACATTCCTCCATGCCATATTTTAAATAAATATAAAGGATTATGTATAAAATAAGATAAATTATAGAATAGAACATATCCTATGCGTCCACCAATGATAACACCTAAGAATCCTATATAGAGGATATTTTCAACATCATTACTTGTTAATCCATTATTATTTTTAATAGCTCTTTTTTTTGCTATCCATAAAGTGAAAGAGAACCCTAATAAATACATTACACCATACCAATAAATATTTATTGGTCCAATTGATAACATAACAGGATTAATATTAGGAAATATTATATAATTATTATACATTAATTTTATTCCTTTATTGTTAAAATAGAATTTAATAAATATAACATCATTAAATGAAGTTTAAAAAATAATAATGTTTTTATTTATAAAATAAATATTAAATAAAAAATACTATATGATATTTTTTATCATAAATTTTAATATAGATTTAGTTGATATATAAATATATTATTTTAATAAATAATATTGTCATTAGCTAATGACATAACTATTGGAGCAAATTCTTTCATGACATGTCGATAAACATTATATTTAAAAGTAATTACTTGACGAATAGGGTACCAATAACTCACCCATCGCCAACTGTCAAATTCAGGTGTTTTGGTTTTTTGTAAATTAATATTTTTGTCATCACAAACTAATTCTAATAAAAACCAGAGTTGCTTTTGTCCAATACATAATGGTTTTTTATTCCAACGTACTAAACGTTTTGGTAGCTTATAATGAAGCCATTTTTTTGTATATGTTAATATTTTTACATCATTATCATTTAATCCAATTTCTTCAAATAATTCCCTATACATGGCTTGTTTAGGTGATTCATTTTGATGAATCCCTCCTTGAGGGAACTGCCATGAATGTTGTTCATACCGCTTAGCCCATAATACTTGACTCTTTCGATTACAAATTACAATTCCTATATTATGGCGGTAGCCATCATTATCAACCATCTGACTACCTCATTTAAAAGTTAATTAACTTATTAGTATATATTGTATTGTATTATTTTTTGATTAGTATTATTATGTCTATTAAAATTTATTTAATAATAATATTATTTTTTTAAAAAAAACAAATTACATAATGTGTTTTAATTAAAGTTAAGTGTTTCTAAGTTATTTATAAAATATTTTTAAATAATTAATAATTAGTTACATAACTATATTGTTCTAAATTAGAAGTAGTGGATATTGTATTATCCAGTCTTATGTTAAATAATTTTATTAAATGAATTATTCATATAAAATAATTAATTTAATAAAATATTATTAGTGATAAAATTGAAAATTTAGTGTTTTATTTTATAAAAAATTAAAAATCGTTTATTTATAGTATATGATGTTAGGTTAATATAGTTATAAATTTTTTAAAATGCATATTTTTATTTATAAAATATTTGTAATTGTAAAAGACATTCTAAAGAACAAAAAATATAGATTATTTTATTATAGTTATTTTTTAATATAATATATTTTAATGTAAAATATATTAATAATTGTAAACTATAGTAATAATTATATCATAAAATTAGTTTGTAATGTTTAACGTTTTTCATTTATATCTTACAAAGATTAATTATAAAATAAACTATAAAATATAGAAATATATATATTTTATTTTCAGTTAAAATTTATAATGAAATATTTTTAATTAATTCAAACAAATTATTATTATCATTTCTTTTTTACTGTTCTTGCAATTTAAGAATAGTATGTAAAATTTTAATAGTATGTTTTTATGAATAGTGGCAATATAAAACTTTATTAATATTTAGTAAATTATTTATTGATATGTAAGTATTGGTATAGTTAATTAAATTGCATTTATGTTAACTAATTAATAATTGTTAAAATTAACATATTTATGTAAAATTAATATTTACATGTAATATTTATATATAAATTTGAGTGACTGATCAATCTATTAAATATTTTTATTAGTTGTTTAAATTCTTATTTTAATTTAGTTAGATTTTATTATCTTTATTATAGATAAAGAGGAGCTAGTTATTGATATTTTTTAAATTAATAATTGTTATTATAATATTTTTATCATCTTTTTCAATTCAAACCAAACCTATATTGACTGTGTATACTTATAATTCTTTCATTTCAGATTGGGGTCCAGGACCTATAGCAAAATATATTTTTGAACAAGTATGTAATTGTAATCTTAAATTAATTGGTTTAAATGATGGAATATCTTTATTAAATCGACTTAGAATAGAAGGAAAAAATAGTCCAGCTGATATTGTATTAGGTCTGGATAATAATTTAATTGATTTAGCTAAAAAAACTGGATTATTTATTGAAAGTAAAGTTGATATAAGTCAATTGAAATTACCTATAGCTTGGAAAAATAATATTTTTATTCCTTATGATTATAGTTATTTTGCTTTTATTTATGATAAAAAAAGGATTACTGAAGTACCTAATAGTTTAGATGAACTTATCAACAGTCCAAAACCATGGAAAATTATCTATCAAGATCCACGTACTAGTACACCAGGTTTAGGGTTATTACTTTGGATCCAAAAAATTTATAAAAAATATAGTGTGCAAGCTTGGAAAAAATTATCTATAAAAACAGTGACTGTTACTAGAGGATGGAGTGAGGCATATGGACTATTTTTAAAAGGTGAGAGTGATTTTGTTCTCAGTTATAGTTCTTCACCAGGATTTCATTTATTAATAGAAAATAAGAAAAATTATGCTGCTGCTCTTTTTTATGAAGGCCATTATCTTCAAATTGAAGTTGCTGGTCAGTTAGCAACCAGCAAAAATCCTAAGCTTGCACAACAATTTATGCAATTTATTTTATCACCAAAATTTCAAAGAATATTACCAATAACTAACTGGATGTATCCAGTAATTGATATCCCCTTACCTGATTTTTATAATAATATACCAGTGCCAAAAAAATCTTTACAATTCAACGCAGAAGATATAAGTAAATATCATAATCAATGGATCTATTTATGGCAAAATGCTGTCAACCAAAAGTAAGTAATTCAATTTGGCCTGGGATAGTTATATCAATTATATTGATTTCTATCACTGTAGTTATTTTTAGTTCTTTATTGTTTTTTTTTTCTAAAATTAGATGGGAAGAATTTATATATGATGGTTATTTATTCTATGTTATTAAATTTACTTTTATACAAGCGTCAATATCTACCGGGTTAGCCATTATACCTGCAATTTTTTTAGCAAAAGCACTTTTTAGACGTCATTTTCTAGGTAGAAAATTATTGCTGCATTTATGCTCTATTACACTAGTATTACCAGTATTAGTAACTATTTTAGGTTTATTAACTGTATATGGGCGTATGGGTTGGATTTTCAAGTTGTGTAACTTATTAGGAATTAATTATAATTTTACTCCTTATGGATTAAAAGGTATAGTACTAGCTCATATTTTTTTTAATTTTCCATTAGCTAGCAAAATTTTATTATTTTCATTAGAAAATATTTCAGTTGAGCAAAGACAACTTGCTGCACAATTGGGTATGAATCAATGGCATATTTTTTGTATTATTGAATGGCCTTATCTTAGAAGACAAATATTACCAATATGTACATTAATTTTTATGCTGTGCTTTACTAGTTTTGCTACTGTATTAATACTTGGTGGTGGTCCTAATGTAACTACGATTGCATTAGCTATATATCAATCATTAAGTTATGATTTTGATCTAAATAAAGCAGCCGTATTGGCGTTAATTCAACTTTTTTTTTGTTTATCTGTAGCTTTATTAAATCAAAATCTTAATATTATTATTTCGGTTGGTAATAGCCACAATTTAAAATGGAAACATTTAAATGATAGTAATTTGCTAAAATTGTGGGATACACTAATAATTAGTATTACAATAATTTTTTTAATTCCACCATTATTAGCAATTATTATTGATTCCTTAAATTTTAGATTATTACAGGTATTACATAACATAAAATTACTGCAAGCATTTACAAATTCAATACTTATCTCCATTAATTCTGGTATACTTTGTGTTATCTGTACTGTAATGTTACTTTGGAGTATTCGTGAATTACGTTTACGACATTCAATATTTTTTTGCAGAATATTGGAAGTTAGTGGATTATTAATATTTTCAATATCAGATTTAGTTTTAGCAACTGGATTATTTTTGTTATTACATAATTTTATTAATTTAAGTTATTTAACTTATAGTTTACTTATATTAACAAATGCTTTAATGGCTATTCCTTATGCTTTTAAAATACTAGAAAACCCTATGTATGATTTAGCTGAACGTTATAATTTATTATGCATTTCATTAAATATAAAAGGTATTAATAGATTTAATCTTATTGAATTAAAATCTTTAAAAAAAACAATAGGACAAGCTTTTTCTTTTGCTTGTATGCTTTCAATAGGTGATTTTGGTGTTATTTCTTTATTTGGTAATGAGAATTTTCTTACGCTACCTTATTATCTTTATCAACAACTAAGTTCATACCGTAATAATGATGCTGCTGTAACTGTATTAATAATATTATTACTTTGTTTTAGCTTATTTATTTTGATAAAATATTTATCTGGAAAAAAATATGATTAAATTAGATAACCTTATTTATTCTTATAATAAAGTAAGAATGCAATTTGATTTTCAAGTAAGTAAAGCAGAAAAGGTTGTAATATTAGGACCTAGTGGTGCAGGAAAAAGTACTTTACTATATTTAATTGCTGGATTTAAGTTTTCACAAAGTGGAAAAATTTTATTGGATGGGAAAAATCATACTACTTCATTACCTGAAAAACGACCGGTTTCAATACTTTTTCAGGAAAATAATCTTTTCCATCATCTAACAGTTTGGCAAAATATTGCTTTAGGTATTGCACCAAATTTACATTTAGATCGAGCTCAACAAGTTGCAGTAAATAATATTATAGAACAAGTTTCATTAAATAATTGTATTCAATGCTTACCTTCTCAAATATCAGGTGGGCAGCGTCAACGTACTGCTTTAGCACGTTGTTTAATTAGAAAAAAACCAATTTTATTATTAGATGAACCATTTTCTGCCCTTGATCCAGTATTACGTAATGAAATGTTAACCTTACTTAAACAGGTATGTGATAAACATCAATTAACACTATTAATGGTATCACATAATCTAGAAGATACTAAAAAAATTGCAATTCGTGCAATATTAATTGCAGAAGAAAAAATTGCTTATGATGGTCAATTAGATAATTTGATAAATGGATTAACGCAAGAAAGCATTTTATTAGGTATAACTCCTCGTTAATAATAAAATAATTATAATAAAACTAATTAATTATGTATTTTTAAAAAGTGTATATTTATAAATATTTTTGAAGATTAATTACATGTATTATTTATTTAATGATCATCATTAAATATTTTAGCTATATTTCAGATTAATTAATATTAATAAATATTAATTATGCTTTATTATTACTGAATAACTAATCTTAAATTTGTATTTAAGACTAATCAGAGTATTTATATACTATATAATAATTTATTCATGACAATTATATAATATATATTATTATATCAGTAGAGAGTTAGTAGATTAATACTAAGTGATTTTTATATAAATTAAAAGTTTGATATTATTTGTTAATAATATATCTCCATTTTTTAAAAATTTTAATAATTTTAAATTATAGTGTTTCTATAATTGAAAGATAATTTAATATTTTGATATTTTTATTTTTTTATATTTTTTATCTTACTTTGAATTAAGGATAAATTTTGTTATTATATTTAATATAACAAAAAAATTAATTATTTTTAATATATAAAATTAATAAAACTTATTTCTTATTTTGATTTTAAAATGTATTTATTAAAATATTTTATATCATGTCATCATAAATAAAATCATTTAATAAGATGTAATAAAAAATAAATTATATATCATTTAAATAATTTTTAATTATAGTTTAATATTTATTAAATTTATAAAAAATAATAATATAAACATATAATGTAAAACAATTTTGTAATATTGATGTAATATTAGATTTTATATTAAATTATTTTTTTAGTTTTTATCTTAAATTTTTATTTTTTGAAAATGTGATAATGATAAAAAATCACTTAACACTATTTGCTATTTTGATTGGAATAATTATTCATAGCAAAAATACTTATTCTAAGCTAACAGAACAATGCTTATTAGGAATACCTATATATACCAAACCAATCGTAAAAGATAATCTAAATAATTTACCTATTTATATCAATGCAAAAAAAATGACTAGTAATAATACTAATGTTATTGAATATGAAGGTAATGTGGATATTCAACAAGGTAATCATACTATTAATGCTAACAAAGTTCTTTTAACTAAAGAAAAAACTACAAATAGAAAAATATTACGTAAGATCACTGCAACAGGAAACGTTAGTTATGATAATTCACAAATTATCTTGACAGGATCAAAGGCATGGTTTGATTTTAATAATCAAAATATTGATGTTGAAAAAGGTGAATATCTAATGATTGGGCGTCAGGGTCGTGGTTATGCAGATAAAATAAAGTTACGAATGAAAAATCGTTATACTATTTTAGAAAAAGGTATGTTTACTACTTGTCTTCCAGGTAATAATAGTTGGAGTATTATTGGTTCAAAATTTGTTTTAGATCGTGAAGAACAACTTACTAAGATATGGAATGCTTATTTTCGTATTGCCAATGTTCCTATTTTTTATATCCCGTATTTACAGTTGCCAACTGGTACTACTAAACATTCTGGTTTTTTGTTACCTAATGGCAGTTATTCTAGAGGAGTTGGATTGAATTTTATATTACCTTTTTATTGGAAAATTAAACCAAATTATGATTTAACTATTACTCCACAATTTATGACTTTTCGTGGAATAAAATTAAATAATGAGTTTCGTTATATTACTCCAGCTGGAGATGGCATTGTTTCTATTGATTGGCTTCCAAGAGATCGTAGTTATATTAAAAATAAAAAAAATGGTAAATATCCTAATCGTGAAAGTAATGGACGTTGGCTTTTATATTGGTATCATTCTGGTATCTTAAATCAAATATGGTGTTTTGATATTGATTATACAAAAGTTAGTGATTCAAAATATTTTACAGATTTTGCTTCTAAATATGGTAAAAGCACTGATGGATATATAACTCAAAAATTTAGTTTTGGTTATGATAAAGCTAATTTAAATATATCTTTAACATATAAACAGTTTCAGCTTTTTGTCCATTCATTAAATAACAAAAATAAAAATTATAAAATTGAACCTCAATTAGATATTAATTATTATAATAATAATTTAAATTTATTTAATTTTAATACTTATATCCAAGCTATGCGTATTATTAGCATTAAATCAACTAATCCTAATGTCACTAGATTACATGTTGAACCAGAATTTAATTTACCATTATCAAATGGTTGGATAAATATAAATAACAAAATAAAAGTAATGGCAACATATTATAATCAAAATATTGATAACACTATAGTTAATAGTCAATTAAAAAAAAATGTTGTTCGTATTTTGCCTTTAATAAGTTCTGAGATTAAATTATTGTTTAAAAGAAATATTTTGATGCAAAAATATTATTTACAAACATTAAAGCCTAGAATTCAATATCTTTATATCCCTTATCGTGATCAAAATAATATTAATAATTATGATTCATCATTATTACATACAGATTATAATGGATTATTTCGTCATCTTATATATAGTGGATTAGATCGTATTGCTTCTGCTAATCAATTGACAACTGGTATTACTATGAGTATTTATGATGATACATTAAATGAATGGTTTAATTTTTCTATTGGACAAAAATATTATTTTACTAATTCAAAAAATAAAGATGGTTTTTTACCTTTTAAAGAGAAAGTAAATAATGGTTCATTATTATGGGTTGGTGATATTTATTTACGATTAACTAATAATTGGTTATTGCGTGGTGGATTACAATATAGCAGACGTTTTAATGATATAACTATGGGTAATATTTTGACAGAATATCATCGTGGTTTTAATAAATTAATTCAATTAAATTATCGTTTTGTAGATTATAATTATATTAAAGACACTATTAAAACTCAACGAATTTTTCAAAAAGAGATATCTCAAATAGGAGCTATAATTAATTGGCCTTTAGGTTGTAATTGGGATTTTTGTGCATCATATTATCATGATATATATAAGAATCAACCAGTTAGTAGATTAATAGGTATACAATATAAAACTTGCTGTTGGTCAATTAATATCGGATATGAGCGTAAAATTGTTGATTGGCAACAAAAAACTTGTTTAAGTAGTTATGATAATAGATGGTCGATTAATGTAGAATTAAATGGATTAAATAATAATCATCATTGGGAAAGTAAAAAAATGTTATCAAGTGGCATTATACCTTATCAAGGATATTTTGAATAAATTTGATATATTATATTTGTAATATTAATAGGTCCAGTTATAAAAAAGATTAATTAAATAGTAATATGTTATGGCATATATAATGAGAATTATTATATGAATTTTAGCAAAAAATGTATTTTTGCCTTGTTTTTTATATTTAATATCCCTACATTGAAAGCAATAGAAAAATTAGATCAAATAACTGCTATTGTTAATGAAAGTATTGTATTAAAAAGTGATATTGATCGTATGTTAAGTATAGTTAAAATTAATACTAAAAATACTGGACAAAATTTTTTTAATGAAAAAAAATTATATAATAAAATATTAGAAAACCTAATTTTAGAAAAAATTATTTTGCAACTTGCAGAAAAAATGCAAATTCAAATATCAGATTCAGTAATAGATGAAACTATCAATAGTATTGCAGAACAAAATGGTTTAACAATTAATCAATTTAAACAACAATTATTAAGAGATGGTATTAATTTACAAGATTATCGTAGTAAAATTAATAATGAAATTATGATGCAAGAGGTGCGTAATAAGGAAATTAGCCGTCAAATTATCATTTTGCCACAAGAAGTAGATTTGCTAAAAAAACAACTTAATTCACAAGTTATTGGTCAGGATGTTAATGTTAATTTAAGTCAAATTTTGCTTTTATTACCAAAATATTCAACTAATGAAAATAATCAATCATTAATTAATTTAGTTAAAGATATCTTTATACAGTTAGAACAAGGAGTTGAGTTTGATAAACTTGCCACTAATTATTCTTCAGATATTAATGCTTTTAAAGGTGGTAGCATGGGATGGAGTAAAGTTTCCGAATTACCAATTGAAGTTGCTAAAGAAATACAATATTCTAAAAAAGGTGATGTAATTGGACCTATACGTTCTGAAATAGGATTTCATATATTAAAAATTAATGATATAAAAAATAATAATATTCCAATATTAGTTACTGAAGTAAAAACTTGTCATATACTAATTAAGTTTTCTCCAATTATGGAGAATAGGCGAGCATATTTAAAAATAAAACAAATTGCTAGGCAAATTCAAATAGGAAGAATAACATTTTCTGAAGCAGTTAAAAAATACTCAGAAGATCCATTATCTGTATTAATAGATAAAAATTTAAAGTGGAATATACTGAGTGAATATAATCCTATATTTCGTGATGCTATAATGAATTTAAGTAAAGGTGAAATAAGTAAGCCAATTAGATCTTCTTTAGGTTGGCATTTAATTAGATTGGAAGATATTAGACAGATTGATAAAACTGATATAATAAAGAAAGACTATGCATATCGAATATTATTCAATCGTAAATTTAATGAAAAATTTCCTTTATGGTTGAAAGAATTGCGTGCATCAGCATATATAAAAATTTTTCATGATAGTGATATGTAATAATTTTTATGAAAAAAATGACTAATACTATTGTTTTAACTACTGGTGAGCCATCTGGAATTGGTCCTGATTTATTAATTCAACTTGTTCAACAAGATTGGCCTGTACAATTAGTTACAATTGCTGATCCAGAATTGTTACTTAATAGAGCTAATCAACTTGGTTTAAAATTAGAATTAATTAGGTATTCTTCTAAGTTACAAAATAAAGGTCAAAGTGCTAAATCATTAATGATTTTACCTGTAAAATTACCAGAGCCTGTAAAATTAGGACAATTTAGTAAACAAAATAGTAGTTATGTAATAGAAACCTTAAGTAAAGCATGTGATGGTTGTATTTCAGGTGAATTTGCAGGATTAGTTACAGGTCCAATTCATAAAGGTATTATTAATGATGCTGGTATTCCATTTACTGGTCATACAGAATTTCTTGCTAAGAAAAGTAAAGTAAAAACAGTTGTAATGATGTTAGTTATAGAAACTTTTCGTGTTGCACTTGTAACAACTCATTTACCTATTAAGGAAGTTGCAGATCAAATTACTTTTGAGAACCTTCAGCAAGTCATTTATATATTAAATAGTGAATTACAATATAAATTTAGAATTAAGTCACCATCTATTTATATTTGTGGATTAAATCCACATGCTGGTGAAGGTGGTCATATTGGTCGAGAAGAAATTGATACCATAATTCCAGTAATAAAAAAATTACGCAATGAAGGATTACAACTGCATGGCCCTTTTCCTGCAGATACATTATTTCAATGTAAATATATAAATAAGGCTGATGTTATTTTAGCAATGTATCATGATCAAGGTCTTCCTGTGCTAAAATACTGTGGGTTTAATAATTCGGTAAATATTACTTTAGGATTACCTTTTATTAGAACATCAGTAGATCATGGTACTGCAATTGAGTTGGTTGGAACTGGTAATGCGAATGTGAATAGTTTAACCAATGCTTTAAAATTAGCTATCAGAATATTTCAAAATAACAATGAATAATCAAATGTATTTAGGATATGTTGCTCGTAAATGTTTTGGACAACATTTTTTGACTGATCAATTAATTATTAATGATATAGTTAATTTTTTTAATCCAAAAGTAAATCAGTCTATTGTTGAAATCGGTCCTGGTTTTGGTGCATTAACTGTGCCAGTTAGTAATCGTATAGATCATATGACAATAATAGAGTTAGATCGTAATCTTGCTATTTATCTATCTTTACATCCTATGCTTTTGGGAAAAATAACAGTAATACAAAAAGATGCAATGACGTTTGATTTTAGTAAAATATTAAAAAAAAATAATAAACTAATTAGAATATTTGGTAATTTACCTTATAATATTTCAATTCCTTTAATATTTCATATTTTTGCTTATTCTGATATTATTTTTGATATGAATTTTATGTTACAAAAAGAGGTTGTTAATCGTTTAATAGCAAAACCAAACACAAAGACATATGGTCGTCTTAGTGTAATGGCACAGTATTATTGCAAAATAATTCCTATATTAAATATTCCACCCTCAGCTTTTACACCAGTCCCAAAAGTGGAGTCAACTGTTGTTAGATTTATTCCTCATGAATTAAATCCATATTCTATTTGTGATGTAAAGTTATTACGTCTTATTACTACGAGAGCATTTAATCAACGACGTAAAACTATTCGTAATAGTTTAGGAAGTTTATTTAAAATTGAAGATTTTAAACAATTAGATATTAATCTAAACAATAGAGCTGAAAATATTTCAATAGAAAATTATTGTAAATTAGCTTGTAAATTATCTAAAATAATTAATGGTTTTAGATAAAATTTAGAAGTACTATGTTAAATAAATTACTGAGTATATATAAGTTTACAGTTTTTTATTAATAAAAAATCTTTACTAAAAATATATAAATTAGTTTTTATATAAACTTTTACTTACTTAAATTAGTATTTTTTAGTATGATTTTTTAAATATTAGTTAATTATTAATAATTATGTTATAACTTTCATAAGAAAATTTTATTTTTAATTTATTTTATTCTAACGGTTATAAATTAATTATGGCTACTTATCTTATAGGAGATATTCATGGATGTTATCGTGAACTCAGGGAACTTTTAAATAAAGTAAATTTTAAACCACAAAACGATATTTTATGGTTAACAGGTGATTTAGTTACTCGTGGTCCTGATTCTCTAAAAGTTTTACGATATATTAAAAATTTAGGTTCATCAGTTAGAATGGTTCTAGGTAATCATGATCTAAATCTTATTAGTGTATATGCTAATATTAGTCATCATAAACCAAAAGAAAAATTAAAAAAATTAATAAAAGCTAATGATTTTGCTGAATTAGTTTTTTGGTTACGAAATCAACCATTATTACAAGTAGATAATAATAAAAAAATTATTATGAGTCATGCTGGGATAACCCCTCAATGGAATTTATTAATCGCTGAAATGTGTGCTAAAGAGGTAGAAAAAGTACTAAGTAGTGATATTTATCATCCATTATTAATGGATTTTATGTATAAAGATATACCGAATAGTTGGTCTCCTAATTTAAGTGGATTATCTCGTTTATGTTTTAGTATTCAAGCGTTAACGCGCATGCGTTATTGTTTACCTGATGGTCAATTAAATATGATGTTTAAGAATAAACCAGAAAAAACACCATTACCTTTAAAACCGTGGTTTAGTTTTCCTATAAATATACCAGCAGGGTATTCTATTATTTTTGGTCATTGGGCTTCTTTAGAGGGTAAAGGGACTCCTAAAATGATTTATGGATTAGACACAGGATGTTGTTGGGGGGGGGAATTAACTTTATTACGTTGGGAAGATAAACAGTACTTTAGCCAGCCTGCTTTTATAACCAGATAAATTAAAAATTTTATTTTAATCGTTCTAATATCTCAAAACGGTAATTATGAGTATTTTTTTTGTCTGCTCTATGATACTCTATGAATACTGTTTTCCATGAAGTAGACTTATAATTAGGAAAAAAAACATCTCCTATAATATTAATATCTACATGTGTTAAATAAATTTTATTTGCATAGGGTAAAAATAATTCATAAATTTTTCCACCACCGATAATCATTGTTTCTTCCATACTTTCTGTTATATCTAGAACTTCATTAATTGAATGAACCCAAATAATTCTGTTATCATTATTTAAATAAGTATGACTAAGAATGATATTTAATCTTTGGTCTAAAGGATTACCTATAGATTCATAAGTTATACGTCCCATGACAACAGGTTTATTTAATGTGTTTTTTCTAAACCAAGCCAAATCAGTAGATAAAATCCATGGTATGCGGTTTTTAAAGCCAATAGCTTTATTTATTGAAATTGCTGCAATTAAGCTAATATTCATTAAGTTGTTTTATAATTATAAGTAATTTATATTTTATAATAAAAATATAACAATTGATAAATTAATATTTTTAATATTAATTTTATAATTTTAAAAATTATTATTTTTTAGATTATATAAAAACAATTAATATATTCTTATAATTTTTAATTATATTATTGTTAATAAATTTATACTATTATTTAATATAATTATTATTAATAATTATATTTTTTTAATGCAGCATATATAATAGACATAAATGAATCTAAATTTAGTGATGCACTGCCAACTAATACACCGTCAATATCTGGTTGAATAAAAAATTCAGCTGCATTATTAGCGTTTACTGAACCACCATATTGAATAATTACTTGTTTAGCAATAGAATAATTTTCTTTTGCAAGATAATTACGAATATGTTTATGTACTGCTTGTGCATGAGTTGGAGAAGCTGATTTACCACTACCAATAGCCCAAATAGGTTCATATGCAATAACAGTATTTTTAAAAGCATGAATACCTAATTTATTTAATATTATATCAATTTGATTAATACAAACTTTTTCAGTTTTACCAGAATTATATTCTTCTTGAGTGTCACCAATGCATAGTATTGGTATTAATTCTTTTGATTTTAAAATTAAAAATTTCTTTGAAATTTGTTCATTAGTTTCCTTATGGTGAATTCTACGTTCAGAATGTCCAATAATAGTATATTTTACACCTATATCTTTTAGCATTTCAGCTGATGTTTCGCCAGTAAAAGCTCCAGATATATTTATATCTACATCTTGAGCGCTAAGTTCTATATTACTACCAGTCAAAGCTTTTTTTACTTGTGATAGGTAAATTGTAGGTGGGGCGATTACAATATTACATTTAGTTATATTATTTAACTTTTTATGTAAAATTTGAACAAATTCTTCAATTATTTTTGTATTGCCATTTAATTTCCAATTCCCAATGATTAATGGATAATGCATTTTTTCTCCATATGTAATATGTTTATTATAAAAAATTAATTATTATTTTACATATGTTTTACATATTTTAAAATAGTAATTTTATTTTTGTTATTTAATAATCATTGAAATATTTGATTAAAAAATTATTTTTTAGTCCTCTATTAATAGAATTAAGTGTTTAATTTTAGTTTTGTCTATTAATAAATTCTATTTTTGCTAAATTAATAATTTACCAGTATTGCTCAGTACTAATTTGTCCATTTTTATTATTGAAACGTTTATTCATCCCCCTTTGTATTTTTAATAAATTTTGTGTATCTTTAATCATCCCTGGATTTCCACAAAGCATAATATGACTAGTTACTGGATCAATTTTTGCTTTTGTTTCTTTTTCTAGTTGTCCATTTTCAATTAATTTTGGAATGCGACCTGTAAGTGATCCAATCTTATTTTCTCGACTTATAATTGTTTGTATTTTTAATTTATTTTTATATTTTTTTTCTAATATTTTCATCAATGGTAAGTAACTAAGATCTTTAGCATATCGTACTGCATGTACTAAAATTATTTGCTTAAATTTCATGAAATTTTTACCTAGTTGTAAAATAGATAAAAACGGTCCAATTGCAGTCCCTGTTGATAACATCCAAAGAGTTTCACAATCAGGTAATTCTTCTAATATAAAAAAACCTGAAGCTTTTTCAGTGATATATATATCATCACCATATTTTAATTCTGCAAGATGCGGACTGAGTTTTCCATTTTTTATATTAACAAGATAAAATTCTAATTTATTATTAAATGGAGAATTAACATAAGAATAAGCTCGTTGAATACGTTGGCCATTAATTTCTAATGCAAGTTTAGCATATTGTCCAGCAATAAATGGTTTAATTGGTGCTTCAAGAATTAAACTAAATAATGATTTTGTCCATTTATGATTTTTAATAATTTTGCCTTTAACCCAATTAGTCATATAATTATCCTCAAGGTGCATAAGAATTTAATTCTTATTACTATTTGTATTAATAATAATTTATTAATGATGTAATTATTATTTAATAATTTATAAATATATTATAATATAAATAAAATCATAAACTATATATTTATAAGTTTATTTTTAATTTCTTCTTAAGAAGATTGGCGTTAATGTATTTTAAGGTATTAATTTTTATTTAAAAATAAGTAAGTTATTGAGATAATAGGTTAATTATATAATTGTAAGGTTAAATTAAAATTGCTTTTAATAAAATTATCTTAATAATTTACTTTAATAAAGTATGGTATT
The DNA here is from genome assembly GCF_001534665.1 of Candidatus Arsenophonus lipoptenae. Taxonomy (NCBI): domain Bacteria; kingdom Pseudomonadati; phylum Pseudomonadota; class Gammaproteobacteria; order Enterobacterales; family Morganellaceae; genus Arsenophonus; species Candidatus Arsenophonus lipoptenae. The sequence continues at coordinate 497,505 of NZ_CP013920.1, forward strand.
AAAGAAAATTGAAAAACGTAGTTTTATATGAACAAATACTTTTATTTTTTATTAAAAATCTGAAAAAATAATTTGTTTTTTAAAATAGTTATATTGTTATAATTAAAGATGTTATATTGAAAATAATAAGGTCATTAATGTCAAAAAAATTAATAAAACCCGCAGAAAATACTACAACAATATTGCGTCAAGAATTGAAATCTAGTCATTTAATAATGATAGCTATTGGTGGATCTATTGGAACAGGGTTATTTATTGCCTCTGGGGCAACTATAGCCCAAGCTGGGCCAGGCGGTGCTTTAGTATCTTATGTTATTGTTGGTTTAATGGTTTATTTTTTGATGACCAGTTTAGGTGAGCTTGCAGCCTATTTGCCTATTTCTGGTTCATTTGCTACTTATGGTTCTCGATATGTAGATGATGGATTTGGTTTTGCCTTAGGTTGGAATTATTGGTATAATTGGGCTATTACTATAGCTGTTGATTTAGTAGCAGTACAATTGATTATGGAATACTGGTTTCCTAAAATTGATGGTTGGGTTTGGAGTACAATATTTTTAATTATTATTTTTATTTTTAATTATATTTCTATTAAAGGTTTTGCTGAAGCAGAGTATTGGTTTTCTTTAATTAAAATAATTACTGTAATAATATTTATTATTATTGGTTTATTACTTATTATTGGTAGTATTAATCATGGATTAGAAAATATTGGATGGCATAATTGGAAAATTGGTGAAGCTCCTTTTGTTGGAGGATTATCCTCAATTATAGGAGTATCTATGATTGTTGGTTTTTCTTTTCAAGGAACCGAATTAATTGGTGTTGTTGCTGCTGAATCTAAAGATCCATATAGTAGTATCCCTAAAGCAGTACGACAAGTATTTTGGAGAATTTTACTATTTTATGTTTTGTCTATATTGGTCATCAGTTTAATTATTCCATATTGGGATCCACGTTTATTATGTAATAATATTAGAGATATTAATATTAGTCCATTTGCGTTAGTATTTAAAAATGCAGGACTAGTATCTGCAGCTAATATTATGAATATAGTTATTTTAATAGCAGTATTATCTTCATGTAATTCTGGTATGTATGCTTCTACTAGAATGTTATATAATTTAGCTAAAGAAGGAAAAGCACCTAAAATTTTTTCTAGGTTATCATCAAGTGGAGTTCCTAGATATGCTTTATTTGTTACTGCTACAGTAGCAGGATTTTGTTTTTTAAGTTCTATATTTGGAAATCAGGTTATTTATTTATGGTTATTAAATACATCAGGTATAACCGGATTTATAGCATGGTTAGGAATTGCTATAAGTCATTATCGGTTTCGTAAAGGTTATATATTAAATGGATATGATTTAAATCATTTACCTTATCTTTCTGTTTATTTTCCAATTGGACCGATATTTGCTTTTATTTTTTGTTTAGTAATTATTTTTGGTCAAAATTATCAATTATTTTTAGAAGATCAAATTGATTGGTATGATATAATGACTCATTATTTTGGTATTTTTATATTCCTCATAATATGGTTTTGTTATAAAATTATTAAAAAAACTCATTTTATTAATTATCGTAATATGAATTTTTCTAATTGTGATAAAAATAAATAATTATCAGTAATATTATTACTTTTTACTAAAAAAATAGTATTTTAAATTCATGATTATATATTTTATAATTATTAATAAAATATACTAATATCAAAAATTAATATTCCTAATTAAATAATTTATTAGACCAAATATTAAATTATATTAAAAGCTATTAAATATTGAGTGATATCATGCAATATAGTAAACGTCCTTTCATACTTAGTGGCACAATGATTATTACAGGAACAACTGTTGGTGCTGGAATGTTATCGATTCCTATCGTAACTGCTGGTGTTTGGTTTATAGGTTCAATAATTTTGTTAGCATATACCTGGATATGCTTGTTTTTTTCTGGTCTAATGATTTTAGAAGTAAATATGAATTATCCTATTGGCACTAGTTTTCATACTATGGTGAAAGATTTATTAGGTACTAAATGGAATATACTAAATAGTATGTCAATTATGTTTGTTCTTTATATCTTAACATATGCGTACATTTCAGCTGGTGGGAAAATTATTGCATATAATTTTGATAAAATTATATCGATAAACTATACTATTTCTAGTATATTATTTGGTTTATTAATTTCTTTTATTATTTGGCTTCCAACTAAAGTATTAGGTCGCTTAAGTATTATTTTAATTTGTGGTATGATGGTTTTTTTTATTATTTTTATCAGTGAAATTATAAAAAATATTTCATTTGAAATTTTGTTTAATCAAAATGACGTTGATAAAAATTATTTTTATTATACATTTATTGCCTTACCTTACTTATTAACTTCTTTTGGTTATCATGGTAATATACCAGGATTAATTAAATATTATAATGGGGAAAGTAAGGCTGTTATTTTAAGTATATTAAATGGTACATTTATTGCTTTAGTTATTTATGTTTTATGGCAATTTACTATACAAGGTAATATATCACGTATTAGTTTTAAAGAAATTCTTTTTGAGAATGCCAATGTTGATTCACTCTTACGACAAATTAATTGTTATATAAAAAATAATTCTATTAAACAGTGTTTAAATATCTTTTCTTATATGGCTATTATAAGTTCATGTTTAGGTGTTACATTAGGTTTATTTGATTTTTTAACTGATTTTTTAAAATTTAAAGATAATAATATAGGACGTTTACAATCAGTCATAATAACTTTTACTCCACCTATTATTTTAACTTTATGTTATCCTAATGGATTTATTCATGCTATTGGTTTTACTGGTTTAGCGGCTACTATATGGGCAGTAATAGTACCAGCTATGATGATGAAGGCTAGTAGAAAAAAATTTCCTAGTTCTGTCTATTATGTGCCTAAAGGTAAAATATTATTTTGTTTTGTTATATCATATGGTTTAATGAATGAAATTATTCAGATATTATCTATGTTTAATATATTGCCTGTTTACAATTAATATTTTTATAGCATTTCAAAGAAGTATTAAAATTAGATACTTTAATATTTATAGATTATATCTATGATAAATAATCATATTAAATCTAAACATTATTTTATAAATTAATTACTAATTTAGTAATAAATTTTATATATAATTATATTAAAAACAACTTATCTAGTAATAGATATATTATTAAAAATAAATTTTTTACTTATCTGTTTTCTATAACAGAGTTACTTTTTTTAAGTATGTTAATCTATCTAAATATGATAATAGATCAATAGATCATTAAATTAAATAACTTAAGATATAGGAATATCAAAATTAAAAAATATTTAATTGAGTTTTTATTAATATTAATACATAATAAACTAAATTATAGATGTTTTATCTTAGTATATTTTTATTTTTTAGAAAATTGAAAATTACTTTTTATAATATCTTAACATATAAGTAAATATCTTATATTATGAGAATAATTATGATTATTATTAATATTGCAGAAATTCGTTGTAAAAAAGGAAAGAGTGCTTGTCGTCGTTTGCGTAAAAATAAAAAAATACCTGCCATAATATATGGAAGGAATCAGAATGGGGGAAATCAAAATCCTATTCTAATTGAAATTGATCATGATGAATTTATTAATCAAGAATGTAAATTTGATTTTTATCATACAATAATAATTATGATTAATGGAGAAGAAAATAAAGTAAAAGTACAAGAATTGCAAAGGCATCCATTTAAACCAAAGATTACACATATAGATTTCTTACGTATATGAAAATTTATGGTTGTATTAATATTTAAAATTAAGATTAAAATATAATTTTTCATTTAAACTAAATTTATTTATTTAAAATAAAATTATAATTAATTAAATTATAATTAATTATCTATGGGATAAGATAATATGGTTGTTTATATAATAAGATTATAGGCATTAGTAATTATAAAAATATAATAAGACAGTTGTTTTTTGGAAAACTATTAAAAATAAATATTAGTAATAGATAAAATTTATAGGTTTATTAATTTTTAATATATATGTTTTTATATATCATATCGGCATGTAGCGCAGTATGGTAGCGTACCGTCATGGGGTGTCGGTGGTCAGAGGTTCAAATCCTCTCATGCCGAAAAATAATAAGTTATTTTTTTAATTTTTTAGAAAAATAAAATAGTTAATATATTTATATACTTATTAATAGTAATGTTTACTAATTAATTTTTTTCTAATATTTAATTATTATTTTTATACTTTATAAGTATAACATTATTTATTATTTATTTTTAATAAATTTTGTCTTAACAATTTTCGTTATGATATAAATCAAATATTATATTTTAAATAAATATTTTAGTTAAAATAGTTATAATAGATAATATAGTTAATGGTTATTTGTTTATTATTAATCTAAGTAAATTTGATATAAAATATTTAAAAATTGTAAAAAATATAATTACTATTAGTTATTTTAATGTGCTGTTATTAGTTTTTAATATATTTAATATTATATGACCGGAAGTCGTATTTCGTTATTTATAGAACTAAATTAATAATAAATAATAGATAAAAGTTATAATAATTTAATATTACCTAATATTTTAAAAATTCTTTGTTAAAACTGTTATAATAAAATTATTTAAAGAATATAGTGATTTATTTTATGTAATATATTTATCATAAAAATATTAATTAAGTATCAACAAGTATCAATAATACGTTGTAAGCCAACTACTTTTTCATTACTATCAATACGCATTAAAGTAACACCTTGAGTATTACGTCCAACAATACTAACTTCTGTTACTTTTGTACGCACTAAAGTACCGGTATCCGTAATTATCATAATTTGATCATTTTTATCTACTTGTAATGCTCCGACAACATACCCATTACGTTTACTAACTTTCATAGAAATAACTCCTTTTGTAGCTCTAGATTTTGTTGAATATTTTTTTTGCTCTGTTAGTTTTCCGTAACCATTTTCTGTAATAGTTAAAATATCCCCATCATTTTTAGGTATAATTAAAGAAACAACTTTATCTTTAGGTTGTAACTTAATACCCCTAACGCCCATTGCATTACGCCCCATAGGACGAACTGTATTTTCAGGAAAACGAACTACTTTTCCTGCAGCTGAAAAAAGCATTATTTCATTTTTACCTGATGTTAAGCTAACCCCAATTAATTCATCACTATCATTTAGATTAATTGCAACCATACCATTTCCTCTAGGACGACTAAAATCTTGTAGTAATGTTTTTTTAACTATTCCTTTAGCAGTGACCATAAATATATAATGTTGATTATCAAATTGCTGTACTGGTAAAATTGTGGTAATACGCTCATTTTGTTTTAGTGGTAATAAATTAATTATTGGTTTACCACGAGCATTACGTCCTGATTCAGGTAATTGATAAACTTTTATACAATAAAGTCTACCTTTATTTGAGAAACATAAAATACTGTCATGAGTATTAGCTATCAATAAACACTTAATAAAATCTTCTTCTTTAATACGTACTGCAGATTTACCCTTACCACCGCGTCTTTGTGTGTCATAAATAGATATTGCTTGATATTTCACATATCCTTGATGAGATAGTGTAATAACAACATCTTCTCGATTAATTAAATTTTCCGTATTAATATCTGCTTGATTTTCAGTAATTTCTGTACGTCGGACATCATTATATTGTTCTTTAACTATTTTTAATTCATTACGAATAATCTCCATCAATTGTTTTTGATTGTTTAATATGTATGATAATGAAGTAATTTGTTTTATCAAATTATTATATTCATTTAATATTTTTTCATGTTCTAAATTAATTAATTTTTGTAAACGTAAGTCCAAAATTGCCTGAGATTGTAGAGTAGTTAAGTAATATTGATTATTTTTTACTCCGTATTGAGATTGAACCCATTTAGGAATAGCTAGTTTATTAGCTGGTTTTGCTAAGATATTAGTAATATTACCTAATTTCCAAGGATAAGTTATTAAAGCTACCTTTGCTTCATGAGCTGTTGAAGATTTGCGTATTAATTCGATAATAGAATCAATATTTATAAATGCTATTGCAAGAGCTTCTAATATATGAGCACGTTCTTGTGCTTTATGTAATTCAAAAATAGTTCTTCTAGTTACAACTTCTTTACGGTGACGAATAAAAGCTTCAATAATTTCTTTTAAGTTTAAAAGTCTAGGTTGACCATAACATAAAGCAACCATATTAATACCAAATGAAACCTGAAGTTGAGTGAGTGAATATAAATTATTCAGCACTACATCTGCTTTTGAATCACGTTTTATTTCAATGACAATACGCATTCCATCTTTGTCAGATTCATCACGTAATGCACTAATTCCTTCAATACGTTTGTTTTTAACTAAATGAGCTATTTTTTCAATTAAACGAGATTTATTAACCTGATATGGAATCTCATTTATAATAATTATTTCTCGTCCATTTATACTATCAACTTCAGTTTTAACTCGTGCTCGAATATATACTTTACCCCTTCCAGTACGGTATGCATTTATAATACCATTACGCCCATTAATAATAGCTGCGGTAGGAAAATCAGGACCTGGAATATATTTAAATAATTCTTCAATACTAATATTTTTGTTATCTATATAAGCTAAACAAGCATTAATAACTTCATTAAGATTATGTGGTGGAATATTGGTCGCCATACCAACAGCAATACCTGAAGAACCGTTAATCAATAAATTTGGAATCCTAGTTGGCATAATATCAGGTATTTGTTCTGTATCATCATAATTTGGAATAAAATCAACAGTTTTTTTATCTAAATCTTCTAGTAATTCATGAGCAAGCTTTGTCATCCTTACTTCAGTATAACGCATAGCAGCTGCAGAATCACCATCGATAGATCCAAAATTACCTTGGCCATCAATTAACGTATAACGCATTGAAAAGGGTTGTGCTAACCGTACTATCGCATCATAAACAGCACTATCTCCATGAGGATGATATTTTCCAATAACATCACCTACTATACGAGCTGATTTTTTATATGGTTTGTTCCAATAATTACCTAATACATGCATTGCGTATAATACCCGACGATGAACTGGCTTTAATCCATCTCGTACATCTGGAAGAGCTCGTCCTATAATTACAGACATAGCATAATCCAAATAAGAACTTTTTAATTCCTCATCGATATTAATATGAGTAATTTCTCTTGCTATATCGTTCATTAATTCATTATCCTTTATTATTCTTATTTTTGATAAGAATAATAATATCACAAATCAATATTTTATAAAAATATGAGGATATAATAAGCGATTATTTTACAAGATAAAGTAGAGCTTTTTTTAATATAACTTAATCAAAGGAGTAACTTTTTAATGAAAAAAAAAATATTAATTGATAATTTAAATATTGATAAAACTGAAATTAACAAATTTAGTTCTATTGCTGCTGATGGATGGGATCATAAAAGTGTTTTTCAATCTCTTCATAATATTAATCCATTACGTTTAAATTATATTATGCATCATGCTAATGGTTTATTTGGTAAAAAAGTACTTGATATAGGTTGTGGAATTGGAATCTTATCAGAAAGTATGGCATTAGAAGGTGCTATAGTAACAGGAATTGATATGGATACTAAGTCACTAGCAGTTGCAAGGCAACATGCTTTAAAACAAGATATCATAATTAACTATTTACAAGAAACAGTTGAATCACATGCAAAATATTACTCTAAAAATTACGATATTATCACCTGTATGGAAATGTTAGAACATGTCCCTAATCCTGAATCAATAGTTCGTTCATGTGCTAAATTAGTTAGATCTAGTGGTCATGTATTTTTTTCTACAATCAATCGTAATAAAAAATCTTGGTTTTGTGCAATCATTATTGCTGAACATATTTTAAAAATAATTCCAAAAGGTACACATAATGTAAAAACATTTATCAGACCTTCTGAATTGCTTAGTTGGATAGATAAAACATCTTTAGAAGAAAGACATATAATTGGATTACAATATAATCCAATTATTGATAAGTTTCAATTAAAATCTAATGTTGATATTAATTATATACTACATTTATCAATTAGTAATAATGATTAGTATTGTTAAAATTTAAAATTTTAAAAAATAAATATTATATTATATAGTAATTTTTTTTAATTTTTGATAAGATCTATTATAATAATTTTATATAAATAATTATCTAAATTTAAGTGATTAAAAAATAAATTTTTAGACTTTAGTAAATGTATTAATTACTATTGTTATATAATACTTTAATATAATAATCTAATATTATACTGGAATATATCTTTTGTTATTGTTTATCTACTTAATGATAGATATATCATAAGAATAATAACTAGGAAGAATTATTAACTTATTTTTTATTAGTTGATTTATATATCAATCATAGGCATATTCGCTAATGAGTCAAAAACTATTAGTTACTAAACGTGATGGACATAAAGAATATATTGATCTTGATAAAATTCATAAAGTAATTACTTGGGCAGCTGATGGTTTAAAAGATGTATCTGTATCACAAGTAGAATTACGTTCTCAAATTCAATTTTATGATGGTATTAAAACGTCTGATATTCATGAGACAATGATTAAATCAGCAGCTGATTTAATTTCAGCTGATACACCTGATTATCAGTATCTTGCAGCTAGATTAGCTATTTTTCATTTACGTAAAAAAGCTTATGGTCAGTTTGAGCCACCTAAATTATATCAACATGTTACTCATATGGTTGATATTGGTAAATATGATAAACATCTTTTAAATGATTATTCAGCAGAAGAATTTAAAAAAATGGATAGTTTTTTAGATCATTGTCGTGATATGTATTTTTCTTATGCGGCAGTTAAACAATTAGAAGGTAAATATTTATTACAAAATAGAGTAACAGGTAAAATTTATGAAAGTGCTCAATTTTTATATATTCTTGTTGCGGCTTGTCTTTTTGCCCGATATCCGCTTAAAACAAGATTAAGTTATATTCATAGTTTTTATGATGCAATTTCAAAATTTAAAATTTCACTACCTACTCCTATTATGGCTGGAGTACGTACACCAACACGTCAATTTAGTTCTTGTGTATTAATTGAATGTGGTGACAGCCTTAATTCTATTAATGCTACTTCTAGTGCTATTGTAAAATATGTGTCTCAACGTGCTGGTATCGGTATTAATGCTGGTCGAATTCGCGCATTAGGTAGTCCAATTCGTGATGGAGAAGCTTTTCATACAGGTTGTATTCCTTTTTATAAACACTTTCAAACGGCAGTTAAATCTTGTTCTCAAGGTGGTGTTCGTGGAGGATCTGCTACATTATTTTATCCTCTTTGGCATTTAGAGATTGAAAGTCTTTTAGTATTAAAAAATAATCGTGGAATTGAAAATAATCGTGTTCGTCATTTAGATTATAGTGTACAAATTAATAAACTGATGTATGAAAGACTTCTTAAAGATAAACATATTACTCTCTTTAGCCCTTCTGATGTAATTGATTTATATGAATCATTTTTTACTAATCAAGATGAATTTGAACTGTTATATTTAAAATATGAACAAGATACACGTATACGAAAAAAGCTAGTGAAAGCTGTTGATTTATTTTCTTTAATGATGCAAGAACGAGCATCTACAGGTAGAATTTATATTCAACATGTTGATCACTGTAATACACATAGTCCATTTGATTCTAATATAGCACCTATTAGGCAGTCTAATCTTTGTATGGAAATAACCTTGCCAACTCAACTAATGAATAATATTGATGATGATAAAGGTGAAATTGCACTTTGTACTCTTTCCGCATTTAATTTAGGTATCATTAATTCATTAGATGAATTAGAAGAGTTAGCTATATTAGCTGTTCGCGCATTAGATTCTTTGCTAGATTATCAAAATTATCCTATTTTTGCTGCAAAAAAGAGCTCTATGGGTCGTCGTGCTTTAGGTATAGGAATAGTAAATTATGCTTATTATTTAGCTAAAAATGGTGTTTATTATTCAGATGGTAGTAGTAATAATTTAACTCATAAAACATTTGAAGCAATTCAATATTATTTATTAAAAGCATCTAATGAATTAGCAAAAGAACAAGGACCTTGTCCATTATTTAACGATACAAACTATGCAAAAGGAATTTTGCCGATTGATAATTATAAAAAAGCATTAGATGAATTAACATCTGAACCGTTACATTATGATTGGAAGACATTGCGTAAAAATATCAAGAAATATGGATTGCGTAATTCAACTCTTTCAGCTTTAATGCCATCAGAAACCTCTTCTCAAATATCTAATGCCACTAGTGGTATTGAACCTCCTAGAGGTTATGTTAGCATTAAAGCATCAAAAGATGGCATTTTGCGACAAGTAATACCAGAGTACGAACGTTTAAAAAATAAATATGAACTATTATGGCAAATGCCAAATAATGAAGGTTATTTACAGTTAGTCGGTATTATGCAAAAATTCATTGATCAATCTATTTCTACTAATACGAATTATGATCCGACACGGTTTCCTAAAAACAAAGTACCTATGAATCAATTACTAAAAGATTTATTACTTGCTTATAAATATGGAATAAAAACTTTGTATTATCATAATACTCGTGATGGTGCAAAAGATATTCAATCAGATCTTGAAGAAAATATTGAATATACGGATAATACTTGTGATAGTGGTGCTTGTAATATTTAACATGAGGTGATATGGAATATCAATATACAACTTTTTCACAAATTAAAAATAATCAATTACAAGAACCTATGTTTTTTGGACAGCCTGTTAACATTGCACGTTATGATCAGCAAAAATATTTTATCTTTGAAGAGTTAATTGAAAAACAATTATCTTTTTTTTGGCGTCCAGAAGAAATTGATGTATCTCGTGATCGTATTGATTATCAATCTTTACCTGAAATAGAAAAACATATTTTTATCAGTAACTTAAAATATCAAACTTTATTAGATTCTATTCAAGGACGTAGTCCTAATATTGCATTATTGCCAATTATTTCAATTCCAGAATTAGAAACTTGGATAGAAACATGGTCTTTTTCAGAAACTATTCATTCACGATCATATACTTATATTATTCGTAATATTGTTAATGATCCATCAATTATTTTTGATAATATTATAACTAATAATGAAATTTTAAAACGTGCAAAAGATATTTCTTCTTATTATGATAATTTAATTAAAATGACTAGTTATTATCATATGTTAGGTGAGGGTAATCATATAATTAATGGTGAAAAAATAATCATTTCTTTATATGATTTAAAAAAACAATTATATTTATGCTTAATTAGTATTAATGCTTTAGAAGCTATTCGTTTTTATGTTAGTTTTGCTTGTTCTTTTGCTTTTGCTGAACGAGATTTAATGGAAGGAAATGCTAAAATTATAAAATTGATTGCACGTGATGAAGCAATGCACTTAACAGGAACACAGCATATATTAAATTTAATGCGTTCTGGTCATGATGATCCAGAAATGTTTATTATTGCTAAAGAGTGTGAAGAAGCATGTTATAAATTATTTATTCAGGTAGCCACACAGGAAAAAGAATGGGCTGATTATCTTTTTTGTAGTGGATCAATGATTGGTCTAAATAAAGAGATTTTGTGTCAATATATTGAATATATTACAAATAATCGTATGCAAGCTATTGGATTAAAGTCACCATATAAAACTAGTTCTAATCCAATTCCATGGATTAATAGTTGGTTAGTATCTGATAATGTTCAAGCAGCACCACAAGAAGTAGAAGTTAGTTCTTATTTAGTAGGTCAAATAGATGCTAAAATTGATTTAGAATATCTTCGTAATTTTGAGCTATGATAAAGAATAATTATAGATTTTATCTATTAATATGGATAATGTAGATTGTTTATAATAAATTATTTTTGTAGATTTTAAAAATCTAAGTCTAAAATTATGATATAAATATAATATTTATCAATAATAACAATATATGTTGTATTATTTTAATCTATTATTTATTTTTATATTTTATTATTTGGAATGTAATATTTTCATTTAAAAAGCAACTTTCTACTAGATAAACTTTTCTCTTTTTCTCTTATTTTTTATAAAATATTTAATATAAATGGTTTACTTAGAAAAAATCTTTTTTATTAATTTTATTAAATTATTTATATATATTAATGATTTATTTAAATAATGAATCATTAGGATTTTATATAAAGCTTATTTTATTACTGAATAAATATAATATATAAATAACTATTTTAGTACAGTTTTGTATAAAAGTTTAATTTTTAAATTATAAATACTTATTAGTTAGTATTAAATTACTGTTTTATAATTTATATTTTAATAATTATTATATTTAATTTTTTTAAAGATAATGTAGTAATAATATGACTAAATTTAACTATAATGCTTCTTCAATAGAGTGGCTCAGTGGTTTAGAACATATACGTAGACGTCCAGGAATGTATACAGATATTTCTAACCCTAATCATTTATCACAAGAAGTAATTGACAATAGTATGGATGAAGTTCTTGCTGGTCACGCTAAAAACATTGATGTTTTATTATATAATGATACTTCATTAGAAGTTATTGATAATGGTCGAGGAATACCTATTGATATTCATCCTGAAAAAAAAATACCGGCTGTAGAATTGATTTTAAGTTATTTACATACTGGTAGTAAATTTTCTAATAAGAACTATCAATTTTCAGGTGGATTAAATGGTGTTGGTATTTCTGTAGTAAATGCTTTATCTAAACGTATTGAAGTAACTATCTATCGTAATAGTAAAATATATCAAATTATTTTTGAAAGTGGTAAGAAAGTTCAAGAACTAGAAGTAATTGGTTGTTGTTTAAAAAATAAAACAGGTACTAGTATTAGATTTTGGCCAGAACATCATTTTTTTGATAATTATCAATTTTCAATTTCATTTTTAATACATTTATTAAAAGCTAAAGCTGTACTATGTCCTGGTGTTAAAATAGTTTTTAATGATAAGACAAATAATAAAGTGTATAGATGGTATTATAAAAATGGTTTAATAGATTATATTATGGGAGAAGTTAATGGTTTAATTACTATACCTAAAAAGGCTTTTATTGGCAATTTTTCTTATCAATTAGGAATAATTGATTTAGCATTACTTTGGGTACCTAAAGGTGGAGCCACTTTGACAGAAAGTTATATTAATCTTATTCCAACTACAAATGGTGGTACTCATGTTAATGGATTACGTCAAGGTTTATTAAATGCAATAAAAGAATTTTGTGAATATCGTAATTTACTTCCTCATAGTGTTAAGTTAATTGGTGATGATATTTTTAAATATTGTTCTTATGTATTATCATTAAAAACACAAGATCCACAATTTGTTGGACAGACGAAAGAACGGGTTTCTTCTCGTAAAATTTATACATTTATTTCTAATACAGTACATAATGCTTTTAATTTATGGCTACATCAACATATTCAAGAAGCTAAACAATTAGCTGAATTAATCATTTCCAATGCAAAAAAACGTTTACGAGAATCTAAAAAATTTATCATCAAGAAACCATTTTTTTGGCCTACTTTGCCAGGTAGATTAGCAGATTGTATTTCTAAAGATTTAAAAATTACTGAATTATTTTTAGTTGAAGGAGATTCAGCTGGGGGAACTGCTAAGCAAGCTCGTGATCGTAAATATCAAGCAATTATGCCTTTAAGAGGTAAGATACTAAATACGTGGGAAATTTCCTCCAAAGAGATATTATCTTCGAAAGAAATTCATGATATCTTTTTAGCAATTGGTATTGATCCAAGTAGTCAGAATCTTAATACATTACGTTATGGTAAAATTTGTATTCTTGCTGATGCAGATTCAGATGGATTACATATTGCAACATTACTCTGTGCATTATTTATTCGTCATTTTCCATCTTTGGTAAAAGGAGGTTATATTTATATTGCTATGCCACCATTATATCGTATTGATTTAGGTAAAAAAATATACTATGCATTAAATGAAATTGATAAAATCACCATTCTTAATAAATTACATTATAAATTAGGTAAACCAAATATCCAAAGATTTAAGGGATTAGGTGAAATGAATCCGGTTCAATTACGTGAAACTACTCTTAATCCTAATACACGACGTTTAGTACAGCTTATTATTAATGATAAAAATAATCAAAAAACATTTACAATTATGGATATGTTATTTGGAAAAAAAAGATCAAAAGATCGTAGAAATTGGTTACAAAATAAAGGCAATGCTATAGAAATAGAAGTATAAAAAATAATTAGAATTAATAATAATTATATAGTAATAATTTAGGATGTTAAATATATGAGTAAAAGTATTACATGTAATATAGAGAGACAACCACTTTATGAATTTGTTGAAAATGCTTATCTTAATTATTCCATGTATGTAATCATGGATAGGGCTTTGCCATTTATAGGTGATGGTTTAAAGCCAGTACAACGTAGAATTATTTATGCTATGTCTGAACTTGGTTTTATTCATTCTTCAAAGTATAAAAAATCAGCTAGAACAGTAGGTGATGTATTAGGAAAATATCATCCACATAGTGATAACGCTTGTTATGAGGCCATGGTTCTTATGTCACAATCATTTTCTTATCGTTATCCATTAATAGATGGTCAAGGAAATTGGGGGGCCCTAGATGCCCCCAAATCTTTTGCAGCTATGCGTTATACTGAATCGAGATTATCAAGATATGCAGATGTTTTGCTGGCTGAATTAAAATATGAAACTGTATCGTGGAAACCTAATTTTGATGGAACATTAATTGAGCCAAAAACACTTCCAGCAAGATTGCCAAATATTCTTCTTAATGGTACTGCAGGCATTGCAGTTGGTATGACTACAGATATTCCTTTACATAATATTCGTGAAGTAGCAAATGCATTAATTGTTTTATTAGAAAATCCTCAAGCTGATCTTAATACATTGATGAATTTTATCCCCGGGCCTGATTATCCAACATCAGCAGAAATTATTTCTTCAAAAGAAGATATTCAAAATTTTTACCAAACTGGCAAGGGTTCTATTAGATTGCGTTCTTTATGGCAAGTAGATAATGGTAATGTAATTATTACTGCACTTCCTCATCAAGTTTCAAGTTCTAAAGTTTTAGAACAAATTACAGCACAAATGCGTGCAAAAAAATTACTTATGATAAAAGAATTACGCGATGAATCAGATAATAAAAATCCTATACGTTTAGTGATCATACCAAAAAGTAATCAAGTAGATTGTGAACAATTAATGTTATATTTATTTGCAACTACTGATTTAGAAAAAAGCTATCGAGTTAATTTAAATATGATTGGATTAGATAATCGACCAGCAGTTAAAGGTTTAGTAGAAATTTTAAATGAATGGTTATTATTTCGAAAAGAGACTGTACGTAATCGGCTACATCATAATTTAGCAAAAGTATTAAATCGGTTGCATATTTTAGAAGGTTTATTGAAAGTTTATATTAAAATAAATGAAGTAATTCGTATTATTCTTTATGAAGAAGATTTGAAAGAAATATTAATGACACATTTTTCCCTTTCAAAAATTCAAGTTAATTATATTTTAGACTTAAAATTACGTAATTTAGCTACATTAGAGAAATATAAATTATATGCTGAGAAAGATGAATTAGAAATAGAGAGAGATCAAATAAAAAATATTTTAAATTCAGAATATTATCTGAATACTTTAATTAAAAAGGAAATTGAAAATGATGCTCAAATTTTTGGTGATGATCGTAGATCGCCTATCAAAGAATATATAAAAACAAGAAGCATTCATAAATACGATACCATAACTTCTTCTAAACCAATAACTATTGTTATATCTACTATGGGCCGTATTAGAAGTATAAAAGGTCATGATATTGATCCAGTGAATTTAAATTATAACACTGGAGATAGTTTCTTGAGTGCAGCAAAAGGTTATGCTAATCAAACAGTTGTTTTTTTTGATAATATTGGTCGTAGTTATTCACTGAATCCTATTAATTTACTTTCCATTAGTAGTTATGGAGAGTTATTGACTAATAAATTTATATTACCCACAGGTGTAATGATTAAATATGTATTAATGGCTAATGAAGAGCAAAAGTATTTATTAGCATCTGATGCTGGTTATGGATTTATTTGTAATTTTAATAATTTAATTACGAAAAATAAATCAGGCAAGGAATTAATAAAATTATCTAATAATTCTAAATTATTATCACCATTAAAAGTTAATGATAAAGATCAAGACCTGTTATTATCAATTACTAAAGCAGGTAGAATGTTAATATTTCCAGTTAGAGATTTACCTCAACTTTCCAAAGGAAAAGGGAATAAAATTATTAATATTCCAGTTGACAAATCATCTCATAGAGATGATTTGTTGAAATGGTTAATATTTTTAAAATCACAATCTTCAATTATAATATATTTTAGTAAAAGAAAAATAAAATTAAATGAAAAAGATTTACAAAAATATTATGCTAAGCGAGGTTTTTATGGTCATTTATTACCTGGCAGATTGCGTAGTATTGAGCATATAGAAGTAATTTCTTCTAGTAATTAAAATATTAATTTTTTATATATGTTAAGCAATTATAACTTGAGGTAAATATGTTAGCTGTTATTCGTATTTTTATAGTAATAATATTTACGATATTAGTTTGTATATTAGGTTTTATTTATTGTTTATTTAATCCAAGAAATCCGCGTCATGTTATGTATTTTGGTCGTCTTTTTGGTAAATTATCATATATTTTTGGCATTACTATTATTACCAGAATACCTTTAAAAGCAAAAAATTATGGTCCTAGTATATATATTGGAAATCATCAAAATAATTATGACATGATAACTATGTCAAATGTAGTACAACCAAATACTATAACTGTAGGTAAAAAGAGTTTGTTGTTTATTCCATTTTTTGGTCTATTATATTGGTTAACTGGTAATATTCTTATTGATAGAACTCATCGAATGAAATCGTATTATACCATTGCACGAATAGTTAAACAAATTAAAAAAAAGAAAATTTCTATTTGGATGTTTCCTGAAGGTACTCGTAGTAGAGGTAAAGGTTTATTACCATTTAAAACCGGTGCATTTCATGTGGCTATTGCAGCCGGTGTACCTATAGTACCTATATGTTTATCTGAAACATACGGACGAATAAAATTAAATCGCTGGAATAATGGAATTGTCATTGTCGAGATGTTGGAACCTATTGATACAACAAAATATAATAAAGAAAATATACAAGAATTATCTGATTATTGTTATAATTTATTTAGAGCTACAATTTTAAGATTAAATAAAGAAGTAATAAATTTAGAAAAAACAAAATAATATTTATTTAAATTGTTTTTAGTAGTTTTTAATATTTGTTAAAAATTATTTTAAAAATGATATTTTCATATCAAAAATAATTTTTGATTTATAAAAGTTTTTAATTAAAGTTCATCTAACTAATAAAATATAATTTATTTAATTAATATTTATTATGCTATTTATATTATATTATTTATATAATAAATAGGCATTTTGTCATTGTATTTTCTAATTATTTATTTTTTTAATATTATATTTTTAGTATAACTATTTTAGTTTATGTAAAACGTAATTATTTTATTAAGTTTATTTATAATTTATTGAATTTATAATAATAATTTGAATATTTAAATTATATAATATAGTAAAAGTATTTTACTTTATGAGTATTATATTTTAATTGTTATTGTACTTCAATATTATTGAAAAATAATACCTAAAAAATTAATGTTATTTAACATCTAAAGTATATTTAGTAAATTTTAAATATTCATAATTTGTTATAATAAATACTACATAGATGATGTTATTTAACATTTTTATGAAATTATTTAATTAGTTGTAATTATTTTACGTAGCAAATAATAATATTATTATAGTGGTATTAACTTTTACAGTTTATCAATTAAAGATTTATTCCCATTTAAATATTAAAAATTTTACCCAATTGAGGTAAATATTAAATGAAAAATAGGAACTTAGAATTTTTTCAATTGGATCCTTATGATTTTCCTTTAAATGGTGAGAGATTAATAGAAGCATCAGCTGGAACAGGAAAAACTTATACTATTGTTTTGCTATATTTGAGATTATTATTAGGTGTTGGACAACAAAATTCATTTTTTCGTCCATTAACTGTTGAAGAAATTTTAGTTGTCACATTTACAGAAGCGTCAACCAAGGAATTACGATCACGTATTTTTCATAATATTCATCAGATGAGAATAGCATGTATTAGGAATGGTATTGGTTTTGAGTCGACTTCAATATACTTAAAATTATTACCATTTATTTTAGATAAAGAATTAGCAATCCAATTATTATTAGATGCTGAAAGAAAAATAGATAAAGCAGCAATTTACACTATACATGGATTTTGTAAACGTGTTTTAATGCATAATGCTTTTGAATCAGGCATGTTATTTGAACCGTATATCATAAAAGATGAAAATATTTTACAGCAACAAGCTTGTATTGATTTTTGGCGTTGCAATTATTATCTTTTAGATTATTCATTATCAAAATTTATTAATAATGAATGGAGCAGCCCAACGGCATTGTTAAATGAAATAAAACCTTATTTACAAGGTGATATACCAATATTTATACATCATTCAATTCAGTATCAATCAATACAACAATGTTATAAGCATTTTATTAATATGATTGAAATAGTTAAAAATTTATGGATTTTAAATTCAGATATAATTTTAGATTTAATTAGTAATTCAGCTGTAAATAAACATACTTATAATAAGCGTAATTTAGATACATGGTTTATAAATATTAATAAATGGGCAAGATCAGTTACTTTAGATTATAAAAATCCAAAAGAACTATATCGGTTCTCTCAATCTTATTTAATCAAGCAGACATTAACTGATAATGTACCAGAACACGAAGTTTTTTTGGCTATTGATAATTTATTAGAGAAATCAAGTATTTTACGTAATTTTTTTATTTTTAAAGCTATTATTGATATTCGTCAAATAATTATAAAGAAAAAACAATTATATGGCGCAATTGGATTTGATGATTTGTTAAATAATTTAGATCAAGCATTACATGCAAGTAATGGAGAAAAGTTAGCTAATATTATTCGTAATCGTTATCCATTTGTTATGATTGACGAATTTCAAGATACTAATTCACGACAATATAAAATTTTTAATCGTATTTATCATGGATATAATAAATGTGGCATAGTATTTATTGGTGATCCCAAACAAGCTATTTATGGTTTTCGTGGTGCCGATATTTTTGCTTATTTAAAAGCTAAAAAGAATATTAAATTCCATTATACTCTTGATATTAATTGGCGTTCTTCAGCTAATATGATTTCTGCTGTTAATCAATTATTTAATTTAGTAAAAAATCCATTTATTTTTGAGCAAATACCTTTTCATAAAATTTGTTCATCTATTTTTAATAAAGACTTAGCTTTTATTTATAAAACAAAAAAATTATCAGCATTAAATTTTTTTTATTTAGATAAATCAACTGTTTCTATACTAGAGTATCAACAAATTATGGCTGCTAAATGTGCTAGTGAGATTTGTAATTGGCTTCAAGATAGTAAAAATGGGACAACTTGGTTATATCGAGATGCTATAAAAAAATCTGTGAAGGCTACTGATATTATGGTATTGGTAAGAACTCGTTATGAAGGAACAATGATAGAAAATGCGTTAAGTAAATGCAATATTCCATCAGTTTTTCTTTCTAAACAAGAAAGCGTATTTTCTACTAATGAAGCAAATGATTTATTACTTTTATTACAGGGCATATTATCACCTGAAAAAGATTTAACATTGCGTTGTGCATTGGCTACAAGTTTAATTGGACTTAGTGCAGAAGATCTTGAAAAATTAAATAGTGATGAAAATCAATTAGCAATATTTATTGAAGAATTTGCTAATTATTTATTACTTTGGCAGACACATGGTATTGCATCTGTATTACGAGCTATTATGGTGAACCATAAAATTGCTGAAAATTTAGTGATGGATAATATAGATGGTGAAAAACGATTAATAAATTTTATGCATTTAGGTGAATTATTACAAGAAGCTGAATTGCAGCTTAATAATGAATATGCTTTAGTAAATTGGTTATCAAGGCAAATTAAACAGCCTAATCCTAAATTAGAAAATCAGCAAATACGTTTAAAAAATGATGAAGATATTGTCAGTATTAGTACGATTCATAAATCTAAAGGTTTAGAATATCCAATAGTTTGCTTACCTTTTGCTTGTCAATTTTCAGAACAGAAATCAATATCTTTTCATGATCGTGAAAATTTTCAAATGTATGTTGATTTAACAAAACAAAGTGAAAATATTAAATCTTCTAGTGAAGAGTGTTTATCTGAAGATTTACGTTTATTATATGTTGCATTAACACGTTCAATTTATCATTGTAGTATTGGTATTGCACCATTAATAAAGAGAAATCGTAGTAAAAAAAAAGTAAATACAGATGTTCATAAAAGTGCATTAGGTTATTTATTACAACAAGGTAAAGCTGGTAATGCTGATTTATTGCGTGATGCTTTAAATTCATTAATTAATGAAAATATTAATGTTATACCATTTGATGGTATTAATTTATATCCCTGGTATCATCAAAAAAATAAATCTTATGATCTATTAGCTAAAAATTTTACAGGTTATATCCAAAAAAATTGGCGAGTCACTAGTTATTCAGGATTAATTTATAATGAAAAATATCCATTATCTGATCATTTAGCTGTCAATAATGTAATAAATATTGATAGTATAAATATTAAAATTGATATCCAATATTTGATGCCTAAAATAAATAATGAATCATTAGATGATGATTTTGTAGTTCAATCTAAAATACAAGAGAAAAGTATTCATACATTTCCTAGAGGTCCTAAAGCAGGAACTTTTTTACACTCAATATTATCATTATCATCATTTAATCAATATCCTAAAGAAGATTGGTTAGCTGAGAAATTAGAACAATCAGGTTTTTCCACTGATTGGGTAGATGTATTAAAAATATGGTTAATTAATATTTTTAATGC
Source organism: Candidatus Arsenophonus lipoptenae (assembly GCF_001534665.1). Lineage (NCBI taxonomy): Bacteria > Pseudomonadati > Pseudomonadota > Gammaproteobacteria > Enterobacterales > Morganellaceae > Arsenophonus > Candidatus Arsenophonus lipoptenae. The sequence goes on from NZ_CP013920.1 coordinate 518,684, forward strand.
TCCTATATTACAAAATAACTTCAGTTTATCAAAAATTACATCTAAATATAAAGTAAATGAAATGGAATTTCATTTACCAATAGAAAAATTATTGCATCCATCTGCATTAGATCGATTAACCCATCAGTATGATTATTTATCTAAACTTTGTTCACCATTTAACTTTGAACCAGTAATAGGAATTTTAAATGGTTTTATTGATTTAGTTTTTATTTGGCAAGATAAATTTTATTTACTTGATTATAAATCAAATTGGTTAGGTAAAAAAAGTCAATCATATAGTCCTGATAATATACAGAAAGTAATGGTAAAAAGTAGATATGATTTACAATATCAACTTTATACGTTAGCTTTAAATCGTTATTTGGAAAATCGTATACCTAATTATAATTATCAAAAACATTTTGGAGGTATTATATATTTTTTTTTAAGAGGTATTGATGTTAATAATCCTAATTATGGTATTTATTATACCATTCCTTCTTACGAGTTAATACAAAAGCTGGATGATTTATTTAGTTCCATTAATTGAGGTTATAAATGTAATGATAAGTTTATTAAAAAAGGCTATTAATCTTAATTTATTTCATTCTCTAGATGTACAACTTGCTATTCGATTAGTGAAAGATGAAAATCCATTATTATTGCTGATATTTTCATTGTTAAGTGCGGCAACTAGAATTGGTCATGTTTGTTTATTTATCGATAAATTACAACCTGATTATCTATTTTTTGGTAACCATATCGAAATTTCTCTTGCACTTTGGGAAAAATCAGGATCACCAAATGTTGATAAAATTTATTATGAACTGAAAAAATGTAATGCTGTTTATGATCTACACAATGCATCAATAAAACCTTTAGTGTTGTCTGGTAATAAATTATATTTTCAACGAATGTGGTTTGATGAAGGATTAGTAGCTAATTTTTTTTCTAATAATTTAATAAAAATTATTGATGAAGAACGATTAAAGATTACTTTAACTCGTTTTTTTGAACCTTCTAATATAATAAATTGGCAAAAAATAGCCGTTGCATTAGCAGTAACAAGTCGTATTGCTATTATTTCTGGTGGTCCTGGTACAGGAAAAACAACTACAGTAGCACGTCTATTAGCCACTCTAGTTGCATTAAGTGATAAAAAATTAATCATTAAATTAGTAGCACCTACAGGAAAAGCAGCTACAAGATTAACAAAATCTTTAAATTCTACATTATTAAAATTAAATTTATCAAACACTGAAAAAGAAATTATCCCTTATAAAGCCCAAACTATTCATAGATTATTAGGTGCACAGATAGATAATGAGTCATTACGTTATAATGAAGAAAACTTATTATCATTAGATGTATTAATTATTGATGAAGCATCGATGATTAGTTTATCGATTATGGCTAAATTAATCAAGGCTTTACCTGATAATAGTCATATTATTTTATTAGGTGATAGTGATCAATTAGCTTCAGTTGAAGCCGGTGCTGTTTTTCATGATTTATGCAGTTTTTCAAAATATGGTTATAGCTATGAACGAGTTAAACAACTTTCAAAAATAACAAATTATGATTTATCTAATTTTATTTCTAATAATGGACCAGAAATTAAAGATAGGATTTGTTTATTACATACAAGTTATAGATTTGATACTAAATCTCAAATTGGGTTATTTGCCACTGCAGTTAAACAATGTAACATGAACTATATAAATAAATTACTAACAAAATCAGCTAATGGTGCAGAAGTTACTTTTAACCATCTAGGATCATCAGATCAGTATGCGCAATTATTATTTGATATTGTTAAAAATTATAGTTACTATTTTAATATGATATACATAAATTATGATCCTGAAGAGATCCTAACTGCTTTTAATAGTTATCGTTTACTAGTTGCTCTAAGAGAAGGTCCATATGGCGTTATGGGATTAAATTATCAATTAGAGTATGTTTTATATCATAATGGAATAATTAAATATAAAGATCATAGTTGGTATAAAAATTACGAAGGACGTCCAATTATGATTTTAGAAAATGATAGTAGTTTGAATTTATTTAATGGTGATATTGGCATTATATTACGGGATGGACAAAGAGATTTAAAAGCTTTTTTTCAGTTATCAAATGGAATAACAAAAAAAATATCTTTAAGTAGACTACCTAAGCATGAAACAACTTTTGCGATGACAGTTCATAAATCGCAAGGATCTGAATTTGAACATGTTGCATTGGTTTTGCCACCTATTTTTAGCTCTATTATTAGTAAAGAACTTATTTATACAGCAATTACCAGAGCGAAAAATCAATTAACTATTTATTCTGATATTAATGTTTTAATTAAAGGATTATGTACATCTACTGAACGGTTTAGTGGTCTAACCGAACGTTTATTTTATTAAAATATTTTAATGTTGTAAGTATTAATATGTAAATAGATATTTAATCATACTAATTTATGTTATAATACTTATATGATTTGTTAATTTTAATTAATGAACATAATGTATACTATGATAGTAGTATATGAGTTTTTTTAATAGTACATAAATAAATAATAGATTTAATAAAAAATTTTTATGTCTGATATTTCTCCTAAACCAGATTATATTATTAATCTATATGGATTACGTTGTCCTGAAACCATTATGATGATAAGAAAAATGGTTCGCCAAATGATTAGTGGTGAAACTTTATTAATTATATCTGATGATCCATCTACGATACGTGATATTCCTATCTTTTGTCATTTTATGGCTCATCAATTATTAGTTAAAGAAATTCAACATATTCCATATCGTTATTTGATTCTTAAAAAAAATGTGAATCAAATGAAATAAATAGTATATAAAATATTTTTAATAAAAAAAATAAAAATAAAGTATTTTATATATTTTTATTATAACTTAATTTATTTTTGTACACATAGATATAAAAATATTTGTTTAAATAGTTTATTAAGTTATTTTATTTGTATCTGATATTATTAAATTAAAATCAATTTTGTCTAATTTAAATAAAAAATATGTTTCTGACCATTTTTTATTTGAAAAATTATATTTATGTTGGCTATTTTATCATGAATCGTCAATAGCGTGTATAAAGACAGTAAGCTACTTGTCCTACTTTTTTTTGACGGTATATTAACCAATTTTTAGGTAAAATATTTAAATTGTTTTCTATTTCTGTTTCAATATATATCCAACAATTTTTAGTTAACCAACCATTTTGTTCTAATAGAATAGAAGTATTTTTTAGTAAATTTTTACGAAATGGCGGATCTAAAAAAATAATATCATAAGGCGAACCTTTATGAGATAGGTAATTTAATATATCATGATTAATTACTTGTGAATTTTTTGCTCCTAATTTTTCTAAATTAGCTTTAATTTGTAAAGCAGCATGTCTTTTTATTTCAATGAATGTAGCTGCAGCTGCATATCTAGAAAGTGCTTCAATAGCTAAAGATCCGCTACCAGCAAAACAGTCAAGACATCTAGTTTTTTGAATAAAAGGTATTAACCAATTAAATAAAGTTTCTTTTATACTATCCATAGTAGGACGTAGTTCATTACAGTTGAAAACTGATATTTTACGCCCCTTCCATTTACCTCCAATTATACGAACTTGATAAAATGACTTACATAATTTTTTTTTTGACATAGCTTATTATATACTTTAATTAATATCTTATAAAAAAATATTTATTTATTACACTTATAAAACTAAATATTTTTTGTTAAACTAAATTTTATATAAAATTTATTAATTAGTAAATGATTTAATAGCTTATAGATTTATTATTTGTATTAGTAATAGTATTTAGTAATAGTATATTGAAATATTTTTATTAAATAAGGTGCTTTTGAGTAATAAAATTATTATAATTTAGTAAATAGAGCACTAATTTTAGAAAATAGAAAAAAGAAAGAATAAAAATAAATTATTGATAGAAAAGCAAAAAAAATTAATGAAAGAAAATTTTCTTACATATTTAAGAAATAAATTATTAAAAACAAGACAAAATATAGGAGTTAATTTAATCAATTTTTTTAAAAATAAAAAAATTGATTATGATTTTTTTGATCAATTAGAAGAACAATTATTAATAGCTGATCTTGGTATAGAGACAACTAGAAAGATTATAAATAACTTAATTTCTTATACAAGTAGTAAAAAAATTAGTGACACATCTTTGCTTTATAGTATCTTGCGTGAAGAAATGAAAAAAATTTTATTTACTGTTGATAAACCGGTTATGATAAAAGATACAATATTGTATATTATCTTAATGGTAGGGGTTAATGGTTCTGGTAAAACTACAACAATTGGTAAATTAGCACGTCAATATCAAGAAAAAGGCAAATCGGTCATGTTAGTTGCTGGAGATACATTTAGAGCTGCAGCAATAGAACAATTACAATTTTGGGGGGAATATAATAATATTCCTGTTATTTCTCGTCATACTGGTGCAGATCCTGCATCAATTATTTTCGATTCTATTCAATTAGCAAAAATTAAAAAAATTAACATATTAATTATAGATACTGCTGGAAGACTACATAATAAATTATATTTAATGGAAGAATTAAAAAAAATTATTAAAGTTATAAAAAAAATTGATCAAGAAGCACCTCATGAAGTACTGCTAACTGTAGATTCTAGTACTGGTCAAAATGTAATAAATCAGGTTAAAATTTTTCATGATATGGTTAGTTTAACTGGTATAATTGTCACTAAACTTGATGGTACTGCTAAAGGCGGTGTAATTTTTAGTATTGTTGATAAATTTAAAATTCCAATTCGTTATATTGGCATTGGTAATGGTGTTTATGATTTAAGAAAATTTGTAGCTCATGATTTTATTGAGGCTATTTTTGTCAGAGATAAAAAAATTAATGATTTCTTTTGAAAATGTTAGTAAAGTTTACTATAGCAGTAAACAAGCACTCCAAAGTATTAATTTTCATATCATTTCTGGAAAAATGATTTTTCTTGTTGGTAGTTCTGGTTCTGGTAAAAGTACGTTATTAAAATTGCTTTATGGTATTGAGCGTCCTACTACTGGTAGTGTTTGGTTTAATGGTTGTGAAGTTAATCGTTTAAAAAAGACAAAATTACCTTTTTTACGTCGTCAGATAGGTATGGTTTTTCAAGATCATCGTTTGTTATTTGATAAAAATGTATATTATAATGTCTCTATTCCTTTACTTATTACTGGTTTTAGTATTGATGTTATTAGACGTCGTGTTTCCGCTGCTTTAGATAAAGTAGGTTTGATTAATAGGGCAAAAAGTTTTCCTATTCAATTATCACATAAAGAGCAAAAAAGAATAAGTATAGCTCGTGCTATTGTTAATAACCCTAGTGTATTATTAGTAGATGAACTTACTGATTGTTTTGATATTGATGACAAATTATCCAATAATATAATAGAGTTATTTGAAGAATTTAATAGAATTGGTGTAACAGTTTTGATTGCTACTCATAATCCAGATCTTATTTCTAGCTATAAATATTCCATATTAAAATTAAATAATGGAAGAATGATAGAAGGTTAATATGGCTAAAAAACCTATCTATAAAATTAAAAAATTAAAAGGTGGTTGGTTAGATAAGTATAGATACGCATGGTTAGATACATTATCGGATATATTACGTCAGCCTTTATTTACAATGCTAACTATTATTGTGATTTCTATTTCGATAACAATACCAACCATATTTTATATGGTATGGAAAAATATTTCACAAATAAACGAAAAATGGTATCAAATCACTCGAATAACTATCTTTTTAGATAAAAATTTATATCAACATAGTTTTAAAAAACATTTTATTATACTTAGCAAAATAAAAAATATGAGAAATATAGATTTTTTATTAGAAAAAAATATTTTGAGTAAATTTTTGAGTTGGTTAGAGTTTAATTCTAAATTTACTTTTTTTAAAAAAAATAAGTTATCATCTTTAGGTATTATGATTTCTGAAATTAATTTTCAAAATTCAAAATCATTGTTGTACTTAAGTAATCAATTAAATAAATTAAGTGTAATTAAAAATATTCGTATATATAACAATTGGTTTATGAATTTATCATTATTAACTGATTTAATTGGGAAAATTACAATAATAATTAGTATTTTTATGGTTATAACTATTTTTTTAGTGATAAGTAATAATATTAGATCAAATATCTTTTTTCGTAGAGATATGATTAATGTAATGAAATTAATTGGAGCTACAAATAGTTTTGTTATGCGCTCATTTTTAAATAGTGGTATTATATTAGGATTTTTAGGTTCTTTACTTGCATTAGCATTATCAATTATATTTATGTGGAAAATAAATAGTAATTTTATACAAATAACTAGTGGTTTCATTGGTATTAGAATAATAAATATTCAAGGTTTTTTATGGAATGAAATTTTAATTATTATTTTTATTTCTACAATAATTGGATGGATTACAGCTTGGTTAACTACAATTCAATATTTAAGAAGTTTTGCAGAATAAAAACTTATTCTTAAAATAAAATAATATTAATTTAGTGTATTATTTAATTTGGTTTATTGTTTTTGAAATTTTTTGGACTTTTATGTTATAATTATATATTCCATTTAGAAGATATTTAATATAAATTTATTTTATAAATATATTGTTTAAATAAAGTGATAAATTTTGCTATTTATAGTTATCTAATAGTGAATTAGATTCAAAGAGGATATCTATGATTAAAGATATGCAATCATTAGTATTACTTTCGCAAAGTAGCATTGAAGCTTATGTAAGATTAGCCAATGCTTATCCAATACTAACAGCTGATAAAGAAAAGGAATATGCAAAAAAATTACACTACTATAGTGATTTAAATGCAGCTAAACAACTTATATTATCTCATTTGCGTTTTGTTATTCATATTGCACGTAATTATTCAGGTTATGGATTACCACAAGCAGATTTAATTCAAGAAGGTAATATTGGGCTCATGAAAGCTGTTCGGCGTTTTAATCCTGAAGTTGGAGTACGTTTAGTTTCATTTGCTGTTCATTGGATTAAAGCTGAAATTCATGAATATGTGTTGCGTAATTGGCGAATAGTAAAGGTAGCTACTACGAAAGCTCAACGTAAACTTTTTTTTAATTTGCGTAAAAATAAAAAACGTATTGGATGGTTTAATCAAAATGAAATTGATATTGTTGCTAATGAGTTAGGTGTTACTAGTAAAGATGTGCGAGAGATGGAATCTAGAATGGCTGCACAAGATATGGCATTTGATATGAATGATAATGATCATGACAATGCTTCTGCACCTGTTTTATATATACAAGATAAAACTTCTGATTTTGCTGATAGTATTGAAGAAAATAATTGGGAAAATCATGCGACTGATAAATTAACTCAGGCAATTTCTACTTTAGATAAGCGTAGTCAAGATATTATCTATGCCAGATGGTTAGATGATGAAAATAAAACTACTTTGCAAGATTTAGCTGATAAATATTGTGTATCTGCTGAGAGAGTGCGTCAGTTAGAAAAAAATGCTATTAAAAAACTTAAGTTTATGATAGAATCAACATAGTGTAGTATAAATGTTAAAAATATAAAAATTGGCAATAAAGTATTTTATATATTAAAAGTATAAATATATAAAATAATAAAATTCAGCTTATTATTATATTTTTTGTTAAATATCAGTCATTTTTTATTTTTTATTTTTTTTTCTAAATAATGAATATTGGTACCTCCTTTTAAAAAATTATGATCATCCATAATGTTTTGTTGTAGTGCTATATTAGTTTTAATTCCATCAATAATTAGTTCAGATAAAGCATTTTTCATTCTAATAATAGCAATTTCACGAGTCTCACCATAAGTGATCAGTTTACCTATTAAAGAGTCATAATAAGATGGCACTGTATAACCTGTATAAATATGTGATTCCCAGCGTATACCTAAACCACCAGGAATATGTAGATGAGTAATTTTACCAGGACTTGGTAAAAATGTATTTGAATCTTCTGCGTTAATTCTACACTCAATTGAGTTACCATGAATTTTAATATTTTTTTGTTGAATTAATAAAGGTAAACCTGAAGCAATTTTCAATTGTTCTTTAATTAAATCAACCCCAGTAATCATTTCTGTCACAGGATGTTCAACTTGAATACGTGTATTCATTTCAATAAAATAAAATTTATCATTTTCATAAAGAAATTCAAAAGTACCAGCACCACGATAATTAATGTTAAGACAAGCATTTACACATTGTTCACCAATTTTTTTGCGTATTTCCATTTTTATACCAGGTGCTGGTGCTTCTTCAACTACTTTTTGATGCCGGCGTTGCATTGAACAATCGCGTTCAGGTAAATAAATCGCATTTCCTTGACCATCAGCGAGTATTTGAATTTCAATATGACGTAAATTTTTTAGAAATTTTTCCATATAAATTGTACTATTATTGCAAGAAGCTTTTGCTTCTACACGTGTCATAAAAATATTTTCTTCTAGATTTTTTTCATCATGAACAACCCTCATACCCCGACCACCACCAGTACCAGAAGCTTTAATAATTACTGGATATCCAATTTGATTAGCAATAGCTATATTATTTTTAATATTATCAGTTAAAGGCCCATTTGATCCAGGAATACAAGGTATTCCTACTTTCTTCATAGTTGCAATTGCAGATATTTTATCACCCATGAGTCTAATTGTTTCTGATTTAGGACCAATAAATATAAAACCGGAACGTTCAACTTTTTCAGCAAAGTCAGCATTTTCAGATAAAAAACCGTATCCAGGATGTATTCCTTCTGCAGCAGTAATTTCTGCTGCAGAAATTATTGCTGGTATATTAAGATAACTTTCAATTAAAGCTGCAGGACCTATACATATTGTTTCATCAGCAAGTAATACATGTTTTAAATATCGGTCAGCTGAGGAATGTACGGCTACAGTTTTTATTTTCAGTTCTTTACAAGCTCTTAAAATGCGTAAGGCAATTTCTCCACGATTAGCAATAACGATTTTTTTAAGCATATGTTGCCTCATCATTTTCTATGATAACCAGTGGTTCTTCAAATTCAACAGCAGCTCCGTTTTCTAATAAAATTGCTTTGATTATTCCTGATTTATCAGTTTCTATTTGATTCATCATTTTCATCGCTTCAATAATACATAAAGGATCTCCTAATTTCACCCTTTGACCAACTTCAATAAATGGTTTTGCTTTTGGATTTGGTGCTCTATAGAAAGTACCTACTATAGGAGATCTAATAATATAATCATCAATTTTTGTTTTTTTTTCACTTTTATTTTCAGATAAAATTTTATTTTGTTCTGTATGGTGTAATAAATTTGTCTGTGGTGTATTTTTTGTTATCATATAATGTTGTAAATTCGATGAATTTTGTATATTTTTACGATTAATTCTAATTGATTCTCCATCTTCTGATATTTCTAATTTAGAAATATCATATTTTTCTACAAGCTCAATTAATTTTTTAATTTTACGAATATCCATAAGTGAATTCCATATTTTTATTATTTATAAGTTTTTTATAGTTTTTGATTATTAATTAGTTAATAGGTTTTTAGTTTCAATATTTAATAAAAATTTAGCAGCAGATTCTAATGCAAAAAGATAACCATCAACTAGAAAACCACAAATGACGCCATTTGCAATATCAGATAGATAAGATTTTTTTCTGAATGATTCCCTTATATAAATATTAGTAAGGTGAATTTCATAAAAAGGAATCCCGACACTTAATATTGCATCTCGTAATGCTATACTAGTATGCGTTAATGCTGCTGGATTTATCAACATGAAATCAATTAAACCTTCAGCTTGATGTATTTTATTAATCAATTCATGTTCTGCATTAGATTGAAAATGGCTTAATTTAAATCCTAGTTGTTTTGCTTTTTCATTTGTTATATTGATAATATCCTTAAGTGTAATTGAACCATATAATTCTGTTTCTCTAACCCCCAGTCTATTTAAATTAGGCCCATTTAGAAGTAAGATATGAAAATTTTTTACCATTATAGTATCTCCTTTATTGATAATTTTCTATAATATGAATTTATATATTTTAATTTAATTAGTTTATTAATTATTGATAATAAAATTTTTAACTAATTTTTTTATTATAAAATTAATCATTTAAATTTCTATTAATACTCCTAATTAATTATCTATTTTGATTTTTATATTTTTACATTACATTACGTAATATAAAAATATACTATTAATATTAATATTAATATTAATAGTATATAAAAAATTATTTATCTATTTTAAATTATATTTAATATATAATTTGCTAAAATAATAGTATGGTATATTATTTTTATATGGTTTTTATAATAATCTATTTTAGATAGTTTTTATTTTAATTTAATTAATTTATTCGTGAAGTTAATAATATTAATTTGAATAAATATTAATATATTTGTTTATTAATATTTGACAATTGATGATATCAAATATATTTTTTATTTTTTAAATAAAAATATATATAATTAATAAAGTTAATTACTTAGTATTAAGTAAATTTATTAAAAATTTGTTGTCAATTCATTTAATTATTAAAATAAACTATATGTATTAGTTTTATCTTTACAGGATAATTCTTTCGTTATGTTTAAAAAAATTCGTGGTATGTTTTCCAACGACTTGTCTATTGATTTAGGTACAGCTAATACTTTAATCTATGTAAAAGGGCAAGGTATTGTATTAGATGAACCATCAGTTGTTGCTATTCGTCAAGATCGTGCAGGATCACCTAAAAGTGTTGCAGCTGTAGGTCATGAAGCAAAACAAATGTTAGGTAGAACACCAGGTAATATTGCAGCTATTCGTCCAATGAAAGATGGTGTAATTGCTGATTTTTATGTTACTGAAAAAATGTTGCAATATTTTATTAAACAAGTGCATAGCAATAGTTTTATGCGTCCTAGTCCTAGAGTACTAGTTTGTGTACCTGTTGGAGCAACTCAGGTAGAACGTCGTGCAATTCGTGAATCAGCATTAAGTGCTGGAGCTCGTGAAGTTTTTTTAATTGAAGAACCTATGTCTGCTGCAATTGGGGCAGGATTACCAGTTTCTGAAGCAACTGGTTCTATGGTTGTTGATATTGGTGGTGGAACAACTGAAGTAGCTGTTATTTCATTAAATGGTGTAGTTTATTCATCATCTGTACGTATTGGTGGTGATCGATTTGATGAAGCAATTATTAATTATGTGCGTCGTAATTATGGGTCATTAATTGGTGAGGCAACTGCTGAAAGAATTAAACATGAAATAGGATCAGCTCATCCTATTGATCAAATTTATGAAATTGAAGTACGAGGACGTAATTTAGCAGAAGGTGTACCTCGTGGTTTTACTCTTAATTCTAAAGAAATACTTGATGCTTTACAAGAAGCTTTAACTGGTATAGTTAGTGCAGTTATGTTGGCATTAGAGCAATGCCCTCCAGAATTAGCTTCTGATATTTCAGAACGTGGTATGGTGTTAACAGGTGGTGGTGCATTATTGCGTAATTTAGATTATCTTTTAATGGAAGCAACAGGTATTCCTGTCATTGTTGCAGAAGATCCTTTAACATGTGTTGCACGTGGAGGTGGTAAGGCATTGGAAATGATTGATATGCATGGTGGTGATTTATTTAGTGATGATTAAACTTTAATTTATAAAGTTTAATTATTTATATAAATAATTAATTTTTAAATTATTTTAAAAAATTAATATTTTAAAACTTATTTATTTTTATTAAAATAATCTATGAAGCAAATATTTAGTAGAGGGCCATCTTTAGAATTACGTGTTATTATTGCAGTTATTATTGCTATTTTATTAGCTGTTTTTGATCATGAATTTGATACTTTTAAAAAAATACGAGGTTATATAGAAACATCTCTAAGTCCTTTTTATTTTTTTATAAATATACCTAAAAAAATACTTGATAATATTTCAGATGTATTGGTAAATAGAGATCGATTATTATTTGAGAATAAAGTTTTAAAAAAAGAAATTTTACTTAAGAGAGCGGATAATTTATTACTTGAACAACTTAAACAAGAAAATTCTAGATTACGTGAGCTTTTAAGTTCACCAGTACGTCAGTATGAACATATTACTGTTACTCAAGTTCTTTCAGGTTTTAATACACCATATAGAAAACAAATTATTATTGATAAAGGGTTACTTGATGGTGTATATCAAGGTCAACCTGTTATTAATGATAAAGGTATTATTGGTCAAGTAATTACAGTTAGTATATTTAATAGTAGAGTTTTATTAATTTGTGATAAAACACATGCATTGCCTATACAAGTATTACGTAATGATATTCGAGTTATTGCAATGGGTACAGGATGTATTGATCATCTTCAACTTGAACCTTTACCAGATAATGTTGATATTCGTATCGGTGATATAATTGTGACTTCTGGGTTGGGTGGCCGGTTTCCTGAAGGGTATCCTGTTGGGATTGTTTCCTTTATAAAACGCGATATTCAACGCGCTCATACGATTGTTCATGCACGGCCTACTGCTAATTTACAGAGATTACGTTATTTATTATTATTATGGAATGATGATAAAAATAATTCTCATACTTTAGAACCTTCAAAAGTATACCGTACAGCAAATGAACGTTTAATGAAAATTAAACCAAATATTATTAATGGTAAAAATTAGTTATAAGTTTTTATTTATTTAAAAAATAAATAAATAATATTATATAATATAATTTATTAGTTAAATAATACTAAATATCTTAGTATTTAATAAATAAAAAATGATATGGACCAATTTTATTATAATGGTAAATGGATCATTTGGCTTTCTTTTTTTATTATGATAATTTTAGAACAAATGCCCTGGCCTGAACAATTTATTTATTATCGTCCCACCTGGTTATTACTAATTTTAATTTATTGGGTTATAGCTTTACCACATAGAATTAGTGTGGGTACCGGATTTTTTTTAGGAATCTTAATGGATTTGATCCAAGGTTCGACACTATCTGGTCATATATTAGCATATAGCATAATTTGTTACGTAATTTCATATAAATATCAGATTCTTCGTAATATGGAACTTTGGCAACAATCATTTTTAATTTCAGGATTATCATTATTAATGAATTTAATAATATATTGTACTGAATTTTTATATTCAATTATTTTATTTTATCCAGAAATATTTTGGAATTGTTTGATTAATGGGATTTTATGGCCTTGGATTTTTTTATTATTACGTAAAATACGTAGGCATTTTTTAATTTACTAAATTAGATAACTTTAAATATATTATTTTTAATAATATTAGTTTAATGAGCTAATTATAATTTATTTAAAAATCATGCTGTGTTTTTTATTATGCATACTTATAGTAATTATATACTCTAAATAGTTAACATATTAAGAATATTAAATATAGATCTAATGATAAATTTTTAAGATAAAATCAAATTTTATATATTTTAACTATAAAATAATTCATTTTAATTTCATTAAAGTTTAATTATTAAATAACATAGAATAATTTAGTATTTTTTAGAGTATTTAAATTATCTTTAATTAATTATTATATTATTAACTAATAAAAATTATTTATATTTATTTCTAAAATAGAATATTATAAAAATTCTTTTTAAAGATTAAGTTTTAATTTTATAAATAAGCAGTTTTGTGCTATTATAAAATATACAAATACTTAGCATAAGTATTATTTAATAATATAAAAAATTTCTAGAATATTAAATTTAAATTTACATATAATTTTTTATTTAAAGAATTCATTTATTGAATATAATGGATAATAAATATAATTTGATATATAATGTGCTAAATTGTAATTAATTAATAATGTATTTATTATTAAATTATCAAAAAAAATTTTATCATTTATACTTCATAAATAAATTTAATAAATATATTGTATTTATATAAAATATGGTTAATTATAACTAATAATTAGTTATTTTATTTTTTAATAATAATCATTTATATTTATATTTATATATATATTTATTTAGTTAATTTTAATTTATTGAGATAATATAAAAATACTTTTAAGTATAAATTATTAGTACTAATTAAACATCAAAGTAATACAAAGACATAAATATGAATATAACTTATGTAAGTGATTATTTATTAACACCAAATAATATTAAAAATCAAGATCTGTATGATATTTTACAATTATTAACTGAACGAGATTTAGATTATGCTGACCTTTATTTTCAATCATGCCACCATGAAACATGGGAATTAGAAAATAGAATTATTAAAAAAGGATCATATAATGTAGACCGTGGTGTAGGTATACGTGCTGTTTATAATGATAAAACTGGATTTGCTTACGCTAATGAGATAACTTTAGCAGCATTACATAAAAGCGCTAATGCGGCAAAAAATATTATAAATCAAAATGGGAAAAAACAAATATCTTCTATAAAAACGATTGATTTTAATAATTTCTACTCTAATATTGATCCTATGCAAACTATGAGTCATGAAGAAAAAATTGCATTATTATATCGTATTGATCGAATTGCAAGAGAGGAAAATCCTTTTGTACAAGAAGTAGATGTAATACTGTCTAGTGTTTATGAATATGTTCTTGTTGTTGCCACAGATGGGACAATGGCCGCTGATATTCGTCCATTAGTACATTTATCAGTTAATGTTTTAGTTGATTATAATGGTAAGCGTGAACGTGCTAGTAGTGGTGGTGGGGGGCGTTATGGTTATCAATATTTTCTTGAAATAGATAATAATGAAATCAGAGCTGAACATTATGCTCGAGAGGCAGTAAGGATAGCATTAATTAATATTTCTTCTATCCCTGCTCCAGCAGGAGCAATGACCGTGGTACTTGGGTCTGGCTGGCCAGGTATTTTACTACACGAAGCTGTCGGTCATGGGTTAGAAGGTGATTTTAATAGACGTAAAACATCTGTATTTAGCAATAAAATAGGGCAAAAAGTTGCCTCATCACTTTGTACTGTGGTTGATGATGCTACTTTAATAGGACATAGAGGTTCTTTATCTATTGATGATGAAGGTGTCCCTGGTCAATATAATATTTTGATTGAAAATGGTATTTTAAAAGGTTATATGCAAGATAAAATGAATGCACGTTTAATGGGTGTTTTGCCAACAGGTAATGGACGAAGAGAGTCTTATGCTTCTTTACCTATGCCACGTATGACAAATACATATATGTTAGGAGGTAAATATTCTCCTGAAGAGATAATTTATAGTGTTGATTTTGGTATTTATGCATCTAATTTTTCTAGTGGACAAGTTGATATTACTTCTGGAAAATTTGTATTTTCTACTGCTGAGGCATATTTAATTGAAAAAGGCAAGGTAACGAAACCTATAAAAAGAGCGACATTAATTGGAGAAGGTAAAGAAATTATGCAGCAAATTTCTATGATTGGTAATGATCTAAAATTTGATAACGGGGTAGGTGTGTGTGGTAAAGAGGGGCAAAATATTCCAGTTGGTGTTGGCCAACCAACATTAAAAATTGATAATATCACAGTTGGGGGGACAGCATAAAATGCTATATAAAACCTATTTAAACAAGTAATTCTTTTAAAATTTAAAAATAAACATTAAAAGTTTAAATATAAGCTTATGTAAGCTAGATTAACGGTCTTTAAATTAAAATATTAATAACTATTTAAAGTTATATTAAATTTAATATACTATATAAATTTTTAAGAACAATATTATATAATATAAAAATAAAATTATTATTTAATTTACTTCATTGTATATTATTACGTATATTAAAGTTTAATAAAGTACCAAAAATAGTTTATTTTTACATTTAGCAATCTATTATAATACTAATTGAGTAATTTACTTAATAATTATTTTTAATATTGATTTTTTATTATTTAGAAGCAAAATAAAATGTGCAATTATTTAAGTTATGAAAAACTATAACTTAAATTATAATTAATTAGTTTTCATATTTATATTTAAAAATTTTTGTTCAACTAATAAATTTAGCATATTTATTAATTTTAGATAGCAATCTTTAAATATCTTTAAGTCTTTAATTATCAAGTTTTACTTATTTTTAAAGGTTCTTTTTTAAGAAAAGAATAATTATTTTGATATTCTATATAAGTGTAATAATTTTATAATATTAATTTTTCATCATAATTAATTCTTCTAATAGAAACTAAATAACTTATAAAAGTTATTTTTATTGAGATTATTTTATTATTGGATATTTTAAATGAAATTAAAGGAACAAGTTTTATTACAGCGTAAACAATTAGAAGAAATAGTTGCATCTGTATTATCATATGCTAAAAATTATTCTGACGAAATTGAAGTTACAATAAATCAATCGACTGGTGTTGGGGTAAGTACTCGTTTTGGTGAAACTGAAAGTATTGAATTTAATAATGATGTTATTCTACATATTACAGTTTATCATAAAAGATGTAAGGGTAGTATTTCATCTACCAATTTACATCCAAAAATGATTAAGCGTATGGTAAAAACTGCTATTGAAATTGCAAAATATACTTCAGAAGATTCATGTTCAGGTTTAGCTGATATTAAACTTTTATCATATCAATCACCTGATTTAAAACTTTTTTATCCATTTGATATTAATATTGATAAATCAATTAAATTGGCAAGTCAAGCTGAAATATATGCTTTAAATGCTGATAAAAGAATTAAAAATTCTGAAGGATCAAAATTTAATAGTCATTATGGTATTAAAGTATTTGGTAATAGTTATGGTATGTTACAAAGTTATTGTTTTAGTACTCATACAATGTCAATTTGTGTAATTGCTCAGGATAATAATAGTATGGAGCGTGATTATTCTTATACTATTGCTCGTAAATTAAAAGATTTAGCATCCCCAAAATGTATTGGTAGAGAAGCAGCTAAGCGAGCCATATCTCGTTTATCCCCTTGTAAATTACCTACTATGAAAACTCCAGTAATTTTTACTGCTGAAGTTGCAACTAGTTTATTTAGTCATCTTATTAGTGCTATTAGTGGTATAAATATTTATCGAAAATCTTCTTTTCTTTCAAATAGTATGGGTAAAAAAATTTTTCCAAATTGGTTAACTATTAAAGAGGATCCACATGTAATTGGCGGATTAGCTTCATCTCCATTTGATAATGAAGGTGTGAAAACAAATAAATGTAATATTATTAAAGAAGGAATATTACAAACGTGGTTATTAAATACTTATTCATCTCGTAAACTAGGATTACAAACAAATGGCCATGCTGGCGGTATTTATAATTGGTATATTAATAATCAAGGAGTTAATTTTGATGATTTGTTAAAAGAAATGGATACTGGATTAGTGATTACTGAATTATTGGGTTATGGAGTTAATTTAGTAACTGGAGATTATTCTAGAGGAGCTGTTGGATTTTGGATAGAACATGGAAGGATAAAATATCCTGTCAGTGAAATTACTATTGCAAGTAATTTAAAAGAGATGTGGTCTAATATAATAACAATAGGTAACGATATAGAAACTCGTGGTAATATTCAATGTGGTTCAGTTTTTTTATCAGCAATACAAGTTGCTGGGCAATAAACCAATAATTGTTATAGTAACACTACTATATTAAATCTGGATAAATTATTAATTTAAATCGTAATTTTGTAATAAATAATTTATTAAATTTTTAAATAGTTATTCGGTAATAACTTCATAAAGCTCTTTATTACTTTTTGCAGATCGTAATCGACGACATAAATCTTGATTAGCTAACCTCTTAGCAATAATAGGTAGAGTATGTAAATGTATTGTACATTTTTGTGAAGGAACTAATATTGCAAATAGTAAATCTACAAAATTATTATCAAGGGTATCAAACGGTATAGGTTTTTCTAAATGAAGAAAAACCCCAACTACATCAGATGAATTGCTATTATTCAATTTTCCATGAGGAATTGCAATTCCTCCACCAATACCAGTTGTACCAACTTTTTCACGTGTTTTTAACGAATTAAAAACAATATTTTTAGATATGTTTAATTCAATGGCAGCCACATTGCTAATAATTTCTAATGCCCGTTTTTTACTTGTGCAATGTATATTATTTAATGTACATGATGGTGTTAAAATTGAACTAAATAAAAATTTTTTTTCACTTTTCATTTTATTTATTTACCTAAGTGAATTTTAGACTAAATAATAATGAAGATATATTATAAATAATTTACAATTATTCTCATAGAATTCTTTGTTATTTAATCATAATTAATATTATTTCTCTTTATTAAAAGGAGAAATGAAAATTTAATATATTTCTTTTATTTTTGTTTCATTAATCTATTTATATTTTTATATTTACAACATATAAAATTACAAATTATTTATTTGAGTTTTATTAAAAATATTTTTATAAATATTATGATGTTAAGTATAAGTATATGAGATATTTTTAATATTTTTCCAGCAAATTAAAACTTTAATTATGATTTTTATGATATATGCTAAGTATAATATGACAATGATAGTTATATTGTTTTGGTAATCTTTATTTAACAGAAGTAGTACTTTTTGTACAAATATTTTAAATAAAATATATTTTAATAAGTATATATATAATAAATAAAATTATTAATATAGTTAATTGTGTATATAATAATTTTTACATATATTTTAACTTTAATAATTTTACAATTAAAGGCGAAATCCTTCTCCTAAATATACACGTTTTACTTGCTCATTATTTAAAATTGTTTTAGGTGTCCCATTAGCAATAATATGACCTTGACTTACGATATAAGCCCGCTCACATACATCTAATGTTTCTCTAACATTATGATCTGTTATTAATATCCCTAATCCATAATTTCTTAGATGCTGTATAATTTTTTTTATATCTAATACTGAAATAGGATCAACGCCAGCAAAAGGTTCATCTAAAAGAATAAATTTAGGATTAGCTGCTAATGCTCTAGCTATTTCTACTCTACGACGTTCTCCTCCGGAAAGTGATTGACCTAGATTATTTTTTAAATGAGCAATATGAAATTCTTCCATTAATTCTTTAGAGCGTTGTTTTTTTTCTGAATATGTTAAATCTTTGCGGATTTCTAATACCGCCATTATATTATCATATACGTTAAGTCTACGAAATATTGAAGCTTCTTGTGGTAAATAACCTATTCCTTTACGTGATCGTTCATGTAATGGAAGCAAACTAACATCTTCATTATCAATAGTGATTTTTCCATTATCTCTTGAAATAATACCTAGTACCATATAAAAAGTAGTTGTTTTACCTGCACCATTTGGACCTAATAATCCAACTATTTCACCTGATTTTACTTCCAGGCTAACATCTTCAACAACTTTATATTGTTTATATTGTTTTGCTAAATTTTTTGCAACTAATCTAGACATTCTATTATTTAATATTATTATTTATATTTATTTTTGAATTAATATTTTTTCTTGTAATTGATAAGGCAAAAGTATAGTAGTTACTCGGTTCCCTTTATCACTTAACGCTTCAATTTTATTTGTTTTTATTAAATAAGTAATTTTATCAGCTGTGATATTATTATCTAATTGTTTAAGATATGCATTACCTTTAAGGATAATAATTTCATTTTCCATTTCATAACGTATTTTATTGCTATGACCTTTAATGAGTTTATCATCATTTTGTAATTGATAAAAGAATATTGGGGTACCATAGGCTTCAATAACTATTTTTTTTGTATTTTTTTTCTGACGAGTAACGACTACTTTATCTGCTCTAATATTTAGAGAACCTTGTTTTATAAAAACATTTTTTGTAAATATGATTACATTTTTTTCTAAATCTAATGATTGTTTCACTGAATTAATTTGAATAGGTTGTTTGGTATCATATTTTAAAGCTAATGTTGGTGAACTTAATACAAGTATTAAACTAATAACCATTAATTTAATATATTTTTTTATTAATAATATAATTTTATTATTAGCATTTCTTTTTGATTTTTTAATTATTTGGTATTTCGTAATAAGTTTTAACATCTTCAATTAATTCTGCAGTATTAGTATTTATATTGCCTAACATTTTCATACCAATTGATTTTAAACCTCTACCAATTATTGTTACTTGATTATTAGATGAAATATCTCGTGTAAGTAGATTAATTATACCCTCTTCCATTAATATTTTTTTTAATTCTGAATTAATATTCAAATTATTTATTTGAATATCACCATACAAATATAACATATTATCATTAATTAATTTTGCTTTATTAGCACGTATAGTCCAAGTAGGAATTTTTTTTATATTATAAATTGTCAATATTGGGTTAATAAAAAAACTAATTTTATCACTTGAAAAGTAATAAAATTTATCTATTATCAGTTTATAATCTAATTTACCTTTTGGATTAAATAAATGCATTACTGCATTACCAGTTTGGTAATTTGGTTGATTCTTGTTTATGATAATAGATGTGCTTGATTGATTAAAACTTGATAAATTCCAACCAATAAGAGATAAAATTATTATTGTTAATATAATATTAAGACATAATTTAAATCTATTCATTCATTATGTATTTATTTTGTATTTTTATTTATTTTTTATTTTGTTATGAGCAAATAAAATTAGATCACAAACTTCACGTACAGCACCTTTACCTCCTGGTTGAGAGGTAATATAATTTGCTCTTTCTAATAAAAAAGGATGGGCATCTGCCACAGCAACTGATAACCCTATTTTTTCCATTACAGGCCAATCAATCAAATCATCACCAATATAAGCAATTTGTTGAGATTCTAGTTTTAATTTAGTTTTAAGGTCATTATATGCTAATATTTTTTTATTATAACCCTGATATATATAATGTATATCAAGTGTTTTAGCTCTAATTTCTAATAATTTTGACTTACTGCCTGTAATA
Organism: Candidatus Arsenophonus lipoptenae; assembly: GCF_001534665.1. Taxonomy (NCBI): domain Bacteria; kingdom Pseudomonadati; phylum Pseudomonadota; class Gammaproteobacteria; order Enterobacterales; family Morganellaceae; genus Arsenophonus; species Candidatus Arsenophonus lipoptenae. Next base: position 539,630 of record NZ_CP013920.1, read on the forward strand.
ATAGCTACTTCAATAAAGTTATTTAATAAACTACGAATGCCATAACCATCCTTTGCATTAAATACTTTAAATTCTTCACCATCATTTCCCATATAAACTAAACCATCTGTCATGACACCATCAACATCACAAATCAATAACTTTATTAATTGAGCTTTTTCGATAATATAACTTTTTACTGGGATATAAAAATTTTTTATTTTATTATTCTCATTCATGTATTATTTCCAATGATTATATAATACCAGCATGCAATAGATCATGTAAGTGAATAACTCCAATAAGTATATCTTTTTTTGCTACTAGTAATGAAGAAATATGATATTGTTGGATTAAATTTAAAGCATCAATTGCTAGCATATTAGGATTTACTCTAATACCACCATGGGTCATCAAATCGGCAATTTTAGCACTATTTAAGTCAATTTTCATTGAAAAAACTCTTCTTAAATCACCATCAGTGAAAATACCTTCAATCTGCATTTTTGTATCGCAAATGACAACCATACCTAATTTTTTTCTAGTGATTTCTATTAATGCTTGTTGTAATGTTGCTTGTTTCCTTACGTTAGGAATATTATTTCCCGTATGCATTAAATCACTGACTTTTAATAATAGTTTACGTCCTAAAATTCCACCTGGATGAGAAAGTGCAAAGTCTTTAACTGTAAATCCTCTAGCTTCTAGTAAAGATACAGCAATTGCATCACCCATAACTAACATAACTGTTGTGCTAGTTGTTGGCACTATTCCTAATGGGCAAGCTTCTTTTGGTACTTGGATACAAAGATGAATGTCAGCCACTTTACCCATACTACTGAGATGATTTTTAGTCATGCAAATTAATCCAGTATGTTGTTTTTTTAATATAGGTATCAGTGTCAATATTTCATTTGATTCTCCAGAGTTAGATATTGCTAAAACAATATCTTTATTACTAATCATTCCTAAATCACCATGACTAGCTTCTCCTGGATGAACAAAAAAGGCTGGTGTTCCTGTACTAGCTAATGTTGACGCGATTTTACGTCCAATATGCCCTGATTTACCCATACCCATAATTACGACTTTTCCAGTACATTTAAAAATAAGTGTACATGCTTTATTAAAATCATTATTTATGTATTGCTCTAGATTAGCAAGTCCATTACGCTCAATTTCTAATACTTTTTTCGCGGTTTTTTGAAAATTAATATCAGACATTTTATATTCCATATTTCAAAAATGTAATTTAAGTAGATGGATTAATAAATTATTAATGTTTAATGATATAATATTTCCATATTTAATTATCAATATCTTGCTTATAATATAATGTTTAAAAATAAATATATTGACTTTTATTAAGATTAAATGGGACAATAATTATTGTTAATTTTTTAATTTTAATTAAGAAATAAAAATTAATATTCATAAAATAATATTAATAATATATTTATATTTTTAAATAAAATTTTTGCTAAATATTTAGTATATTTAAAAAGCATTTTCAAATATAAACGAATTTAACATATTATATAGTAAAAATTACAAGTATTATTTAAAATAACATATTAGTAATAATGTTATCATAAAGATATTAAATAATAGAATCTTTTGATTTTATAATAGTATTTTACAATTTTATTAATTTATAAAATAAATTTTTATAATTAAAAAATTATTTACTTCTTTAGTACTTCAATATTTATTGAATCAATTTTAACTTAGTAATAGTTATACATCAAATTCATATTATATTTTTAAAAATTAGCAAGTTATAGTAAAAATTATATAGAATAATTCATTCTATATTGTAAAGTATTATTTTTAATTTATATCATTAGATAGGTTTTAGTTAATTAATTTATATATATTATATATAGAGTAATATTATGGATAAAAATGAAATAAAACAAATTTTAATAAAACAATTAAAATTAAATAAAGTATTTGTTAATGGTAATGGTAATAATTTTCAAATAATTGCTATTGATGATATGTTTATAGGTAAAAGTAGAATTGAAAAACAACAAATCATTTATAGACCATTAATGGAATATATTATAGATAATCGAATCCATGCGTTATCAATAAAAACATATACATCATTAGAATGGATAAAAGATCATAAATTAAATGTTTTGTAAAAATATAACTTATTCATGAGTAATATAACTTTTAATCATAGAGAATTAATTAATGGATAAGTTTCTATTAAAAGGACCTACTCGTTTAATTGGAGAGGTTGCTATTTCTGGTGCAAAAAATTCTGCGTTACCTATACTATTTGCATCTATTTTAGCAGAAAATTTGGTTGAATTACAGAATATTCCAAATCTAAAAGATGTCGATACAACAATTGAATTGCTCAATAAACTAGGAACTAAAATTAAACGTAATAGTACAATTTATATTGATTCAAGTAGTATTAATAAATTTTGTGCTCCTTATAGATTAGTTAAAAAAATGAGAGCATCTATTTGGGCCTTGGCACCATTAGTGGCTCGTTTTGGTCAAGGTCAAGTATCATTACCTGGTGGATGTGCTATTGGTTCTCGTCCAATAGATTTACATATTTTAGGATTAAAAAAATTAGGTGCTAAAATAATTTTAGATAATGGTTATGCTAAAGCATATATTGATGGACGTTTACAAGGAGCTAATATTATCTTAGATAAGATTAGTGTTGGTGCTACAGTATCTATAATGATAGCAGCAACTTTAGCAAAAGGTAAAACAATTATTAAAAATGCGGCTTGTGAGCCTGAAATTGAGGATACTGCTAATTTTTTAAAATTATTAGGAGCAAAAATTACTGGTGCTGGTACAGATATAATTATAATTGAAGGTGTAGCTCATTTAGGCGGTGGTATTTATCGTATTTTGCCAGATAGAATTGAAACAGGAACTTTTCTTGTTGCAGCTACTATTTCTGGAGGAAAGATAATTTGTCGTAATACTAAACCTGATATCTTGGATGTAGTTTTATCTAAATTACGTGAAGCTGGTGCAGATATCAAAATTGGTAAAGATTGGATTCAACTAGATATGCATGGTAAGCGACCGAAGGCAGTAACTATTAGAACCGAGCCTCATCCTGGATTTCCAACAGATATGCAAGCGTTATTTAGTTTGCTTAATTTAGTTGCTGAAGGTGTCAGTACGATAACTGAAACTATTTTTGAAAATAGATTTATGCATATTCCAGAATTAATTCGTATGGGAGCTCAAGCAGAAATAAAAGAAAACAGTATTATTTGTTATGGAGTAAAACAACTAATAGGTGCTCAAGTTATAGCCACTGATTTACGTGCATCTGCAAGTTTAGTGCTTGCTGGTTGTATTGCTAAAGGAAAAACAATTATTGAACAAATTTATCATATTGATAGAGGATATGAAAAAATAGAAGAAAAGCTGCGTAATTTAGGAGCTAATATAGAACGAATTATCACATGTAAAAAATAATCTATTTGTTTTATAAAAATAAAATTTATAATAATAATCAATTTAATTTATATTAATAAATTATAAAATAGTGAATTTAAATGCACTAAGCAATTTTAATATTGTGTGTAATGAAATAATAACTAATTTTAAAAATTATTAATTTGATTATATAAAGTTAGCAGTTTTAACTAAAATATTTCTATTAAAGAATAAGAAAGAAATTTATTTTTTTAACTTATAGTTAATAAGTAACTTAAAACGTAAATAAAATAATAGCAGTAACTATTTTTTATTATTAAATTAATTAAATATATTATTACCACGCAGTAATAAATAAATATTTTGATCTCCTCGCAATATATTTAATGCTAAAGCAGTAGGTTTAGTTTTAATAATTTTGCGCAACTGATTTATATTCTCTATACGTTGTTCATTTGCACTGATGATAAGATCACCTTTTATTAAACCAAAAGTTGCTGCAGGTGAATTGGATAAAACGCTTTCTACTTTTACACCTTTAGTACCATTAATAATACTATTACTTAAAGTAGCACCCATTAGTGAAGCAGTTAAAATTTCAGCTTTTGTACTATTAGATTCACTATCTTCTAATATAACTTTTACTGTTATTTGTCTGCCTTTACGAAGTAAACCTATGTCAATTGGTTTACCAATTTCACTAGTACCAATTTTTGCTCTTAACTCTGCAAAACTATTAATATACTTATTATTAATTGAAATTAAAACATCTCCAGGTTGGATACCTGCTTTAGCAGCTGCAGAATTTGGAATTACTTCACTAACAAATGCTCCTTTTTGTGCATCAATATTTAATGCTTTAGCTACATCAGAAGTCATTTCAGTTCCTTTTATTCCCAATAATCCACGTTTTACTATACCATATTTAATAATTTGATCACTAAGCGATTTTGCCATATTTGCTGGAATTGCAAATCCAATTCCAATATTACCACCTCCAGGAGCTAAAATAGCAGTGTTAATGCCTATAAGTTCTCCATTTAGATTAACTAATGCACCACCTGAATTACCTCTATTAATAGAAGCATCTGTTTGAATAAAATTTTCTAAACCTTCTATATTTAAACCACTACGCCCTAATGCAGAAATAATCCCAGATGTCGCCGTTTGCCCTAATCCAAAAGGGTTACCAACTGCAATTGCAAAATCACCTACTCGTAGTTTATCTGAATCTGCTATTGTTATAGTTTTTAGATTTAATTTTTTTAGGTTTGCTGTACTAGAATCTTTTATTTGTAAAAGTGCTATATCTGTTTGAGGATCCTTGCCTATTAATTTAACATCAATTTCTCTACCATCATTAAGTTGAATATGTATTTTATCTGCATTATCAATTACATGATTATTAGTTATAATATAACCTTTTTCAGCATTAATAATAACTCCAGAACCTAATCCTTCAAAAGGGCGAATACTTTGTTGTTGTGAAGGAAAATTTGGGCCAAAAAAGAATTTAAATTCTTCTGGTAACTGTTGATTTTGAATACGTGTTCCAGATACACGAATACTAACTACAGCAGGAAGTACTTTTTCTAACATAGGAGCTAAGCTATATAATTCTTGATTTTGATTATTAGAAAAATTTGTTGATGGGATTGATGCAGAATAACTTATTGTAAGTATATTTATGAAAAAAAGAATAATACTTATAGTTAACATAGTTAAAAATTGTTTTTTTATTTTTATCATGAATTCAATTCTCTTATATACCTTATACAGAGTTTAAAGTGATTTAATTTTTTAGATATAAAGTATATTAGCAGTTTTTTAGAAAATTAAAATGATTATGAATAACTTATTTAAGTAATAATAGTAAATATCTTATTATATAAGATAACAATATTTATTATTCTTTTATAATTATTTATATTTAATAATAGTATATAGTTGTATTATTAATTGATTTTGATTTAAAAAATTTTAGTAACCACGTTTTCATTAAATTTAAAATGTATTTTTATTATAATATTCAGAATGAAAACAATTTTTTAAATTAGTTATTAATATTAACAATATTATGTATTTAGAAACTAATACAGTATTACATTATATGTATTACTAATAATTTTTAAAATATCCAAAATTATAATTAGATAATTAATTATTTTTAATAAAAGATATTGTATATTAATAGTTAAAGTTAAGTGTTGATAACAATAAAAATAGATTTTATAACTATTGAAATTAATTCAGTATTTTTTTATTTTAAATATATTAATTTAATATGCTAACTTAGATTTTTAAAAAATTGAGATTTTATTTTTTTAAATTAATATATGACTTAATGTTAGTTTTATATTAAAGATATTTTTACTTGATAATTATGAATCAAGTTTAACGATAAATTTATATTATAAAAAAAATATATATTTATTATTCATAATATAAATGCTGATATTATAATATATGATTGCATTATATCAATATCAGCTTTATAATTAAAATTATTAATTATAAAAAATAATAAATCATTATAAATGATATCTTTATAATTACATAACAACAACTTAAGTATAATAAAATATATTTTAATATAAAAGCTTAAATTGATATTTTTAAAATATATTATTATTGTTATTAATACCATTTCATTATATTTAAGTGTAATGTATTATAGTTGAATGGTATGATAATTAATTATCAAGTTGTAAGTTGTAATTATAATTTAATATAATAAAATTTATAATTTAATATAATAAAATTTTTTATTAAGTATTTTTGTATTAAACACTGTTATTTTTGTTGATTTATAATAACAGAAATTAATATAATATTTAATTATAAATATAAAATTATTTTAATATAAATTATTTTTCTAAAATTTTAAAATATGGATAAGATGAATGAAAACTTTTACAGTTAAATCAGAAATCGTAAACCGTAACTGGTTCGTTGTTGATGCATATGGAAAAACTTTAGGAAGACTAGCAACTCAGATTGCTCGTATTTTACAGGGTAAACATAAAGTGGAATATACTCCACATGTGGATATTGGTGATTATATAATTGTTATTAATATAAATAATATTTTTCTTTCTGGTAATAAACGTAAGAGTAAAATATACTACCGTTATACTGGTTATACAGGTGGTATAAAACAGATAAGTTTTGAAAAAATGATTACAGATAATCCTGAACGTGTAATTGAAATTGCTGTAAAGGGTATGTTACCTAAAGGATCTCTTGGTCGTGCTATGTATCGCAAAATGAAAGTTTATCAGGGTAGTGATCATAATCACGCGGCACAGCAACCGCAATTTCTTGACATTTAATATGTATGGATATAGTATAATGGCTGAAAATCAATACTACGGTACCGGTCGCCGTAAAAGTTCTTCTGCACGTGTATTCATGAAAGCAGGTAAGGGTAATATTACCATTAATAAACTTAGTTTAGAGGAGTATTTTTGTCGAAAAACAGCTCGTATGGTTGTTCTTCAACCATTAGAATTAGTAAATTTATTGCAAAAAATGGATTTATACATAACTGTTAAAGGTGGAGGGATTTCTGGTCAGGCAGGAGCTATCCGACATGGTATTACTCGTGCTTTGATTGAATATGATAACACTTTGCGTTCTTTATTACGTACAGCTGGATTTGTTACCCGTGATAGCCGTTCTGTTGAACGTAAAAAAGTAGGTAGACGTAAAGCTCGTCGACGTCCACAATATTCTAAACGTTAATTAATTATTAGCAATAATACGCTAAATAACTATTTTTTAGTTTTAATATATTATAGTTATTAAATAACTTTTTAAATTTATTATTAGCGTCAAAATTTTTTAGTAAAAATATATATTTTATTTAATATTAATTTATACATTTTAATTTAAACTAAGTTACTTTGGTTTACATAAACTTTAAAACATACAAAATTGCCAAAATTGGTTATATGATGTTGATATTTTTATTTTTGTAAAAAATTTTGGAGGTTTTTCATGACTGTCGCTGCTAATAAACGTTCAGTAATGACACTGTTTTCTGGCCAAACTGATATCTTTAGCCATCAAGTTAGAATTGTATTGGCAGAAAAGGGAGTGAGTGTCGAAATTGAGAATGTAGAAGCAAGTCATTTACCTAAAGATTTGATTGATCTAAATCCCTATAAAACCATACCTACATTAGTTGATAGAGAATTAACATTATACGATTCACGTGTTGTTATGGAATATCTTGAGGAACGGTTTCCTCATCCATCGTTAATGCCAGTTTATCCTGTAGCTCGTGGTAGCAATCGTTTGATGATACATAGAATAGAAAAAGATTGGTATTCTTTGACATATAAGATTAAAAATAAAGATCCTCAAGCTAACGATGCTCGTAAGAAGTTAAAAGATGAATTGATATCAATATCAGCAATTTTTAAAGAAATGCCATTTTTTATGAGTGAAGAATTTAGTTTAGTTGATTGTTATTTAGCACCACTTTTATGGCGTTTGCCGTATTGGCATGTACACATACCAAAAGTAAAAGAAACTGAGGGTATTTATTCTTATATGGAACGTGTATTTGAAAGAAATTCTTTTCTTGCATCGTTAACTGATGCAGAGCGCGATATGCGCATAGGTTAAATATAAATTAGCAAATAAAGGGTTACAATAATTTTACTATATAATTATAGAAGTAATCATAAAACTTCAATAAAATTTGTAAACAATATTACAGAGAAATATTGAATTTCACTGTAATTTTACTTAAAAGAATTTTTATTACATCTATCTAATATAAAGACAGATATAAAATTGCATGCATACATAATTACATGTATACATATTGAGTATGTATAAGAGAAAAAATTTGCTAGATAAATTTTAAATTTAAATATTCTTTTATTATGAAATATATTTTATTTTAATTTATTTTTTATAGTTAGTTTAACTAGCAGTATTATTAAATAAATAATAAATTGTATAAACATTAACATTAAGCTATATCTTAATTAAGATAGCTAAATGCTGTAACAACTCGTTTAACGCCATAGATTTTACTAGCAATTTTTGCTGCTATTTTTCCTTCTTGTTTAGGTAAAATACCTAGTAAGAAAACTTCCCCATCTTCTGTAAGAACTTTAATAGAAGATGATTGAATAGAATCATTAATAAAAATAAGCATTTTTACTTTGGTTGTTATCCATGTATCTTTAATAGCAGTATAAAGATTAATAGGCATTTTTTGATGTATTTCATTATAAACGTTTTTAACTCCTATTATTTTTGTAGCTATTTTTTTTGCTCTTTCAGCTAAAGTAAAATCATCTGTTTGTCCTATAAGTAATATATTGCCTGAATAAGCAGTAACAATAATACGCGCATGATGTCTAATGTACTGATCTTTATTAATAACAGAATTTACTTGCGCTTCTAATGTTATATCATTAGCTTGTTGATTTATACTTCTTGGATCAGTAGCACTTTTTGTAATAAGTGCTACTGATCCAATTATAAAAGCACCAAAGCATCCTTGTAATAAAAAAATACTATATATCATGGTAATAATAGGAAAAATTTTCATTATTACTCCTTAATTATATTTTTTATAAAATAATTTTGATTATAAATTATAAGTTTTATGTAATTATCATAAAAAAACAAGTAATTTTACTATATTAATTGATTTTTAATTTTATTATTAATATACAATTACATTGTATATTAAATTGATAATATAAGGGTTATAAAATTTCTTAATTAAAATAAATATTAATAATTAGAAATTTTATTTAAATGTTATTAATAAGATATTAAATATACTTAAGATTATTTATAATGGATTTTTATATAAATATTTTCTTTAAATTTTCAAATTTTAATTAATTATAATTTTTTAGTTTATCTTTGATTGATATCAATAAAATATGGATTTCATAAATTTAAGCTATTTTTTTATAAAAAATTAATTATTTTTAAAAATGCAAAAAAAATTACATTTTTCTGTTATTGAAATAATATTGTTATTTTAAGTTGATAAAATATAATATTTTAAAAATTAATAAGTTATTTAAAATAAATATTTAAGGTAAGAATTAATGTTATATGTTGTACCAACACCTATTGGCAATTTAGATGATATAACCTTACGTGCATTAAAAGTGTTAAATGAAGTCGATCTTATTGCTGCAGAAGATACAAGACATACTAGTTTATTATTACGGCATTTTGATATCAACACTGGTATGATATCTTTACATATTCATAATGAACATCAAAAAACATATCAAATAATTTCTCAAATAAAAGATGGAAAGAATATAGCATTAGTTTCTAACTCAGGAACACCTTTGATTAATGATCCAGGTTATTTTTTAGTAAAATATTGTAGGTTAGCTGGCATACGTGTCGTGCCTTTACCTGGTCCTTGTGCTGCAATCACAGCTCTTTCTTCATCAGGTTTAGCTGTAAATCGTTTTTGTTTTGAAGGATTTTTACCAGCAAAAAAGAAAAATAGACAGAGTCTACTACGTAAATTAATTGAGGAACCTAGAACACTTATTTTTTTTGAATCACCACATCGTTTATTAGATACATTATTAGATATGGTATTTATTTTAGGTGTAGATCGTTATGTAGTATTAGCTAGAGAATTAACAAAAATATGGGAATCTATTCATGGATTACCTGTTGGAGAATTACTTGAATGGATAAAGTTTAATAAAAATCGTTATCGTGGTGAAATAGTTTTAGTTGTTGAAGGATATAAAATATCAAAAAAAAATCATAAAGCTATTTCTAATGATGTAAAAAAAACATTAGCATTATTACAACAATCATTATCTTTTAAGCAGTCTATAGTTATTACAGCAAAAATTTATGGAATAAAAAAAAATTATTTATATAAATATGCACTTGAACAATAAATTATAATTTTTAAAAAATATTTAATTTTACATATCTTTAGATTTTAGAAATTTATATTAATTTAATTAAATTAATATATTTATTAGAGTTAGCTAGACAACCGCTGCTTTACTATTATTAATAACAATTATACTTAGTAATAAAGGAGAGGAAAGTCCGGGCTCCATAGGGTAAGGTGCCAGATAACATCTGGGAGGTGTAAGCCTACGTTAATGCAACAGAAAATAAACCGCTAATATTATAAAAGTATATGTAAGGGTGAAAAGGTGCGGTAAGAGCGCACCGCACAACTGGTAACAGTTTGTGGCAAGGTAAATGCCACCTGGAGCAAGGCCAAATAGGAGTTCATATAATGTGGCCCGCATAGAACTCGGGTAGGCTGCTTGAGTCAATACGTAATTATTGATCTAGATGAATGGTTGTCCACGACAGAACCCGGCTTATAGGCTAACTCTAAAAGTTAAAAACTTTAATTAGTTAATATTCAGAGAATATATATGTAATTAATGAATATTTGTAAATAAAATTATTTACTTATTAATTATAAGTTGTAAATTTTTTATAATAAATAATTTTTATAAAAAAACAGAATTTATTCATTAATATTAGATAAATATTTAAGTATATATTTATATTAATTAATTTTATGGTTGTTATTTGTTATAAAATTTATATTTATATACTTTATAATTTTAGAAAATTATCATACTTATTCTTAATAAGGATGACAAAAATATGAGTGAGATTTATATTTTATATTTTTATGTATCATGATTTTTTAATCTTTTTTTTATTATTACTATCAATGTACCTATAAAACCAATAAAAAATAAAATAATTGGTAGCAGTACTAAGATGTTCATTATTTTTTTTTCATAATATTGAAAGAATAAACTATTACCAAATAGATAACCAAGAGTTGTTAAAATAAATACCCAAAGTAATCCACTAATCCAATTAAAAAACTGAAAATATTTATTAGGAAATCCTGATAAACCAGCAATGATAGGTAATATTGACCTGATAAAAGCAAGAAACCGTCCAATAATTAGTGCTGCTAAACCATAATTATGGAACAATCTATATGCTTGTTGTTGATAATGTTTTGGTAAATTAGATAACCAATATTTTACAAATTTATTATCTCCTAACCATTTTCCTTGTAGGTATGCTATCCAATAGCCTAAACTAGAACTTATAGTTAAAATAATTATTGTTAATGGATAATTCATGACACCTTTGGATATTAAAACACCAACTAAAATAAGTAAACTATCGCCAGGTAAAAAAGCTGCTGGTAATATTCCGTTTTCTAAAATTAATATTATAAACAATATTATATAAATACTTAATGCTAATGAAGGATTCATTAGTATGTTATGATCTTGATTCCAAAGTGCAAAAAATAGTTCTTTAGTTGATTTCATAAATTATTCCTTAGATACTATTATCTTGTATTGATCAATTCATAATTAATTATTATCACCTGTTAAATTAATTTATTTTTAAGTATATTAAATATTAAATTTATTTGTAAATAATAGATTTTAATACTTTAATGGTTTTATGAAATTAAAAATCATTAAATCTTAAATAGTAAAATTATTAATTAAATAAATTTTGTTATTTGATATTTTTAATTAAAATTAAAAAATAATTAACAATGAGTTAGCTATATTTTTATTATATTATTATGTCGATCAGTAATCTTACTATATAAAATAATTATTTTATATTTTAAAAATATGTTTTTGATTTTATAAATATATTTTTGTTATTTAGTAGATAAATTTTATTAATATTAATTATTTTTAGTTGAAATATATAAAACTAAAATTAGTAATAATTATTAAGTTTTTTTAAAAAAACATTTTTTATGTTAGGAGTTTAAATGAATTCAGTTGGTACTCCAATACTATGGTTTAATTTTGCTATAATGATTACTGGTTCATTACTTATTGATATATTTTTACAGAATTATCTTAAAAAAAAGAAAATAATCGTACAACAAGATATTATATGCATTTTTGTTGGTATTATTTTAACTCTGTTATTTTCCTTATGGTTGCATTTTTATCTCAAAGAGACAATAAGCTTAACTTTTGCTAATCAGCAAGTGATGAATTTTCTTACTGGATATGTATTGGAAAAAGCATTAGTTGTTGATAATGTATTTGTTTGGCTGATGTTATTTAATTATTTTTCAATTTCAATAAAAATGCAACATAAAATACTTATTTATGGGATCTTTGGTGTTGTAGTATTACGTATTATTATAATTTTTACCGGTAGTTGGTTATTTCTGTATTGTCATTGGATTTTTTATTTATTTGGTATTTTTTTGTGTTTTAGCGGCATTAAATTATTTCTTTTGAAAGAATATAATCAATCTTTTGATAAAATACCTATAATAAGATGGCTTAGTGCTCATTTGCCGATGACAACTATTTTACATGGTGATAGTTTTTTTGTTCGTCAACAAGGCACTATATTTGTTACTCCATTAATAATGGTACTAATTTTAGTAGGGATTAGTGACATTATTTTTGCGTTAGATAGCATTCCAGCAATTTTTTCAATAACAACTGATACTTTTATTGTATTGACTTCAAATTTATTTGCACTTTTAGGTTTACGTGCAACGTATTTTGTTTTATCTAATATTTCTAAGAAATTTTTCTTTACAATAAAATATGGATTATCTGTTATTTTAATTTTTATTGGTATAAAAATGTTATTAATAGATATACTTTATATTACTACTACTACTTCATTGATAATTATCATGGTTGTTTTATTATTAACTATGTATGTTAATTATTTTCTTTGTAGATATAAAAAATAGTATAATTATAAATTATTGTTATTTTTATAAAAAATATTTATTAATTTTATATACCTTAATTAAACTTTTCTTAGTTTTATTTTCCTATTTAAAGTGTTACAAAATAATAATTTTAAATTAAATAATATAGTTAGCATAAATTTATTTTTTATAATTTAACTCATTTTAATAAAACAATTAATTAATATATAGTTATATTATACATAATTATATATTGATATATTATGAATATTTCTGACTAATAAAATTAACTATAAAAACAGCAGTTAATAATAATTAGTTAGTTCATATTATTCATTCAATAAAATTATTTATATTTAGAAAAATTAATATAAACATTTTATTAAATAATTTTTTTTAGTAAGATACTACTATTTTTTATTAGATTAAATGTATGTAAAATTTTTTTAAATATTTAATCTATTTTTAGATAAATTTTTTTTGTATTTAACTAGATCATTGATAGTTATCACTGGTATATTATATTTTTTAGCAAAAATAAGAACTTCTGGAAGTCTAGCCATACTACCATTATCATTTGTTAATTCACATAAAACCCCAGCCGGCTTAAATCCAGCCAAAGTAACTAAATCAATAGTAGCCTCAGTATGCCCCCGACGTATCAATACACCTCCTTCTTGTGCTCTTAAAGGAAAGACATGGCCAGGGCGATTAAGATCAGTAGGTTTTACATCATCTGCAATTGCTGTACGTATAGTTACTATACGATCACTAGCCGATACACCTGTTGTGACTCCTCTTGATGCTTCTATAGTGATAGTAAATTGAGTTTTAAATTGACTAGTATTTTCTTCAACCATCATTGGTAATTCTAATTTTTTACGATGCTCTTCTGTTATAGAAAGACAGACAATACCACTACCATATCTTATCGTTAATGCCATTTGTTCAACTGTCATAGTTTCAGCTGCAAAAATAATATCACCCTCATTTTCACGTTCTTTATCGTCAAGTATGATAACACCTTTTTTCTGATACAATGCTTCTATAGCTCGTTCTATACGTACAATAGAATTGCCGTATATTGAAAGTAATAATTGATTCATTTTAAACACCTCATCATAAAAAAATAATATACTGAAATATTTTATTTAAATAAAATTTAATAAATAATTTATAATTAAATATATTATTATTTTTATTAATATTTTTTATAAGATTATTCTATAAATTATAGTTTTTATTGTTTTATCCATTATGTAATAAATTTTATATAAATTGTTATAATAATTTATATAATTATTTATTTTATTTTGTTTGTGATATGTTATTCAACTATTAATAATTAAATAATATTTGCAATAAAAATTTATAATAGTTTATGATGGCTAATATTATAATTACAAGATTGGTAATCTTATGATTGATCATTTATTATTTTAATATTTTTGATTAGTTTTAATTATTTATAAATAAAATTAATTATTTTTAATATTTATAATACAAAAATATTTTTGTTTTAATTAGATAGAGAATAATAATGGATGATAATAAAAATATTAAACAAATTTTTTGTAATATCAAAAATATTGTTTCAAAAATTATATTTACTATTAGTGATAATTTTAATCAAAAATTATTTGAAATATTGCAATATCAATTAGAAAAATTAGATTTAATTTCACGTAAAGAATTTGATATTCAAATGAAAATCTTATTTAAAAATCATAAAAAAATAATTCAAATGGAAACAAGAATAGAGGAATTAAAAAAAATATTGTTATCTAATAACAAAAAATAAAATTAATTATTTTTAATAATAGTATCAATAATCTTTGTTGTAGATATTTTTTGATCAGAATTAAATATTCTAACATCTCCACCTGCAGCTAAAACTTCTTTGCTACCAATAATATCTTCTGGTTTGTAATCGCCACCTTTCACTAATACATCTGGTAATATTTCACTTATTATACGTTGAGGATTGTCCTCTTCAAAAGATACCACCCAATCTACTGAACTTAGAGATCCTAACACAATCATACGCTGTATTAATGGATTAATTGGACGGTTATTTCCTTTTAGCCTTTTTATTGATGCATCACTATTTATAGCAACAATTAATCGATCTCCTAATTTATGTGCCTTAGCTAAATATATCACATGTCCTGCATGTAATATATCAAAACAACCATTAGTCATAACAATTTTTTCACCACGAGAACGTGCATTTTTAACTGCATATTTTAATTGCTTTTCATCCATTAAACCAAAATTATTATTATTTTGATCATCAATAGCATTTTTAAGTTCAATCTTTGATATTGTTGAAGTACCTAATTTTCCAACCACAATTCCAGCAGCAGTATTAGCTAATAAAGAAGCTTGATGAATATCTAATCCAGAAGCTAATGATGCAGCTAAAACGCCAATCACAGTATCACCTGCCCCAGTGACATCATATACTTCTTTTGCTTGTGTCGGTAAATGTAATGGAGATTTTTCATATTGCAATAATGTCATACCTAGTTCTGATCTAGTAATTAATAACCCTTTAAGTTTCAATAAATTAATTAATTTCATTCCTTTTTTTTCAATATCAATATTATTAATACATTTGCCTACAATAGATTCAAATTCAAATATATTAGGTGTTAATAAAGTAGCCTTACGATAATAATTAAAATTATTACCTTTTGGATCAACGAGTATTGGTATTTTTGCTTGATTTCCTAATTCAATGATTTTTGAAATTTGTGTTAATGCCCCCTTGCCATAATCAGATAATACAAGCGCTCCAAAAAGTGGTAATATTGATTTAATGTGTTCTAATATTGGATTTGTATCGATGCTACTAAAATCTTCTTCAAAATCAATCCTGATCATTTGTTGATTATGTGATAGAATTCTTAGTTTAGTAATAGTAGGATGAGTTGATAAATTGATAAAATCGCAAACTACATTAGCTTTATTAAGTTTTTCTGTTAATATTACAGATTCATTGTCAATACCAGTTAGTCCTATGAGATGTACTTTAGTTCCTAAACTGGCAATATTCATTGCGACATTAGCTGCACCTCCAGGACTATCTTCTTTCATTTTTATTTTTACTATTGGAACAGGAGCTTCTGGTGAAATTCTATTAGTTAATCCATACCAATAACGATCTAACATAACATCACCGATTACTAGAATATTAGATTTTTTAAAATTAGGTAGTTTAATTTTCATTTTTATTCCTATTAAAAATATATTATTACGTTGATTTTTAGTAAAAATAAATAAAAGATTAATTATAGTTTTATAATTATTATTTTTTATAGTGAAAAGTTTTTATAAAAAATTTAATATTTGATAATAATTAATAATATTTATTATATTAATGTGTTACAGTTAATAAAAATAATTTTTATATTAACTATTTTATCTAGAAATATAAAATAAAGTTATAATTACTTTTAAATTTTTTCTTATTATATTATCGATATATAGTATAATAAAATAAAAAAAATAAAGTTCTTTATTTAGATGCTTAGAAATGATGTAAAATTTTACAAATATTATTTTATTTTTAATATTTATAATAATTATTAATAAATAAAGCACATTGTTTTATTTGTATAAATGTAATCAAATTATTATTTGAAATATAATCATTTAAAGATAAGAGTATGCAAATTTATCTTGTTGGTGGTGCAGTGAGAGATCAATTATTAGGATTGCCTATTTCTGATCGTGATTGGGTAGTTGTTGGAGCCACTAAGAATGATTTGATAAAATTAGGTTTTCAACAGATAGGTAAAGATTTTCCAGTTTTTCTCCATTCTCAAACACGTGAAGAATATGCTTTAGCTCGTACAGAAAGGAAGAGTGGTATAGGCCATATCGGTTTTTCTTTTTGTACTAACCAATATGTTACAATAGAAGAAGATCTTTTGCGTAGAGATCTTACTATTAACGCTATTGCTCAATCTAAGGATGGCAGATTAATTGATCCATTTAATGGTAAAGATGACATAAAAAATCGTATATTACGTCATGTTTCATACGCTTTTATAGAAGATCCATTACGAATATTCCGTGTTGCAAGATTCGCAGCTCGGTTAGCTCCCCAAAATTTTACTATTGCTAATGAAACAAAATTATTGATGAAAAAAATTATTTTAAATTATGAAATTAATGAAATTAGTGCAGAAAGAATATGGGAAGAAACTGAAAAAGCATTACAATCATCTTCTCCTGAAATTTATTTTCAAGTTTTGTATGATTGTGGTGCCTTAAATATTATTTTTCCTGAAATTAATAAATTATTTGGCATATCAAAAGTAACAGGATTTATATCCAAAATAGATGTTGGTTTGCATACACTTTTTGCTTTAAAAATAGCAGCTTCATTAACTAATGATATTGAAATACGTTTTGCAGTTCTCTGTCATGATTTTGGTGAAATATTTACTAAAGAAGAAAATTATTCTGATAATCATAATTTCTTTGTTCATGTCTATACTTTAATTGATGTTATGTGTACTAGATTACGTATTCCTAATAGAATAAAAGAATTAGCTAAGTTAGCTGCTAGATTTCATCCATTAATACATAATATTAATAAATTAAAACCAGATATTGTAGTAAAATTATTTGATCAATTAGATTGTTGGCGAAAACCAGAGAGAATTTATCAATTAGCTATAGTTTGTGAAGCAGATTTCCGTGGATGGCTAGGAAGAGAGCATTTTTTTTATTCTCAAGGTCAATTTATGATTGAAGCATTTAAAATATTAAAACAAATATCAAGCAAACATTTTATAAAACATGGTATGCAAGGTATTGAAATTAGAGATAAACTGATTAAAATACGTATCCAAGTATATACTGAATGGCGAAAACAACAAAATATCTTACCGATTTAAATGTATTTTTATTCTTAAATTATTTTGTTCTTTTAATAATAACGCTAACTTGTTTAGCTCTAGCTATTGCGCTTGGTTTACAGACTTTAACTTTTACCCAAGAACAATCAAATTTATTCAAAATAATTTCAGATATCTTTTGAGCTACATGTTCTATTAACATAAATTTTTGAGATTCTATATGTTTAATTATTAATTTACTAATTTGAGCATAATCTAAATAATACCCATTAGAGTAATTTTTAACTGTAATTTTTTTGTTATTTCCAATTTTAATATCAATTAATAATTTTTGTTGGATAATTTGTTCCCAATCATATATACCAATAGTTGTAAATACTGTTAATTGTTCAATAAATATAATGTCCATTTATTTTTTACTATTTTATTAAAATTTATAATAAAACAATCTATTAAATACAAAAATACATTAATAGAGATTATTATACTGATATATTTATTCACAATAATTGTGAATTAAAAAATAAAATTAATATGAATTTAAATTTATTAAAAATACTTTTAATTATTTATGATTAAAGTATATAGATTAATAATATTTAAAATGATAATTTTATATAAAGCATTTACTATTTTTTGTGAAAACTTGTCATTTAGAATAAATTTTTAGTAAAACGATTAATTTTTATAGTTAAATTTTATTATTTAATGATTTATTACGCTATATAAATAGATCATTAGTATTAATATAAATATATATTATTATTAATAATATATATTTATTATTTTAAATAAATAAAAATTTATTCATATTATTATATATTTAAAAAATTAGTTGTTAACTATTTTAAAAATATTAATAATTAACATCTTGAATATAATAAAATCTTGTTAGATAAATAAAAATATAAAAATATTTAGTAGATTTAATAGATAATATAATTGTTTATTAATTTGTTAATTTTTGTAGGTTAAATATAATTTAATTATGATGTAATTATTAATGGAGGTAAGTCTTCTAATGACCAATATTTTTTGATAGTAATCTCTATATTATGTTTGGTACCATATTTAAAACGAAGCATACCCACTAATGCTATCATTGCCCCATTATCGGTACAAAATTCTAATTTAGGATAAAATAATGTTCCTCCAAAATTTGTTATTGATTTTAACATTTTCATTCTTAATGTATTATTTGCACTAACCCCACCAGCTATAATTAAATTTTTAGCACTAGTTTGTTTTAAAGCTCGTATGCATTTAATAATTAATGTGTCTACTAACGCATCTTCAAATGCCCTAGCAATATCTGCTAATGTTTGTTTATCTTTATTATTATTACGTATAGTATTGGCTACAAAAGTTTTTAACCCAGAAAAACTAAAATCTAATCCAGGACGATCTGTCATAGGACGTGGAAATATAAAACGTTTGGCACGTCCATGTTTTGCCATTAATGATAATGCAGATCCTCCAGGATAATCTAAACCTAATAAATTAGCTATTTTATCGAATGCCTCCCCAGCAGCATCATCTAGTGATTCTCCTAATAATTTGTATTGACCAATTGACATCACATGAATTAATTGAGTATGCCCACCTGATACTAATAATGCTATACAAGGAACTTTAATGTTATTTTTTTCTAATATTGGGGACAGTAAATGGCCTTCCATATGATTTATAGGAATAGCTGGTATATTCCAGGAAAATGCCAATGAGCTTCCAATTGTAGCTCCTACCAACAAAGATCCAGTTAACCCTGGTCCAGCAGTATAAGCAATAGCATCAATATCTTTGCTAGTTGAATTAGATTGTTTTAAAGCCTTTTTAATTAAAGGTATAGTTTTGCGAATATGATCTCGAGAAGCTAATTCAGGCACTACTCCACCATAGCTAGAATGTAATTTTGCTTGACTGTATAGCTGATTAGCTAATAAGCCTTTTTGATCATCATAAATTGCTACACCAGTCTCATCACAAGATGTTTCTATACCTAAAATACGCATTTATTTCCCATCATATTTATTAAATTAACAAACTTATTTTATAATAAACTAGTTTTATCACTATTATATGACTTACCAGTCTAAGAATTTTTAATAAATAAACACTGAATTGTATACTTTTTATTGTAATTAAGATAAAAGTAATTCTTCTAATTTGATAATATATTAAGTAATAATACAAATTATTTTAATTTATTTTATTTTATACTAATAAGTTATTTAATGTGTATTTTTTTATTATGATCTATAATATATATTTATTTAAATAAAATATATTGTGTCGATTTTAATGATCTATCAATATGAATGTTTATAATATCATTGTAATTAAAATTAATTCTGAGGTCACCAAGGTAAATGCCGATAATTAAAGTACGTGAAAACGAACCATTTGATGTAGCATTGCGTCGTTTTAAACGTTCTTGCGAAAAAGCAGGAATATTAACTGAAGCACGTCGTCGTGAATTTTATGAGAAACCAACTACTATACGTAAACGTGAAAAAGCATCAGCAGTAAAGAGACATATAAAAAAATTAATTCGTGAAAATGCTAAGCGTACACGTTTATACTAATTAATAGTATTGTAATTTTTATAATGTGATATTAATCATCAAAATCATTTATAATAAAACTATTGTTTGTTGTTTTCTTACTATAAGAAAAGGCTTATGTCTGAGAGAATTCCACACATATTTATTAATGATTTATTAGCTAGAACCAATATAGTTGATCTTGTCGGTACTAAAGTAACACTAAAAAAACAGGGAAAAAATTATTATGCTTATTGTCCTTTTCATAATGAAAAAACCCCCTCATTTACTATTAATGAAGATAAACAATTTTATTACTGTTTTGGTTGTGGTGCTCAAGGTAATGCAATTGATTTTTTAATTCATTATGAGAAATTAAATTTTATTGAAACTATTGAAGAACTAGCTAGTAGACAAGGTTTAGATATTCCATATAAAATAGTTAATAGTTCTAATAAAATAAAATGGTATCAAAGAAATAATTTCTATCAATTGATGAATGATATTAATCAATTTTATCAAAAATCATTAAGTGAATTAAATTCAGATAATGCAAAAAAATATTTGATAAAACGAGGTTTAAATGATGAAATCATTCGTCAGTTCTCTATCGGTTTTGCACCAAAAGGATGGAGTAATCTACTTACTTATTTTAATAATAATACTGATAATCATAAACAACTTAATGCTATTGGTATGTTAATTATTAATAATAATGGTAAAACTTACGATTATTTTCGTAACCGTATTATGTTTCCTATTAAAGATAAATTAGGACGTGTCATAGCTTTTGGTGGTCGTGCTTTAGATAATATTATGCCAAAATATCTAAATTCACCAGAAACTGAAATTTTTCATAAGGGTCGTGAATTATATGGACTTTACGAAGCAATACAAAGTAATAGATTACTTACTAAGCTATTAGTTGTTGAAGGTTATATGGATGTTATATCTTTAGCTCAATTTGGTATTAATTATGCTGTAGCATCATTAGGTACCGTAACTACGGTGTATCATATCCAATTATTGTTCAGAACAACAGATAGAGTTATTTGTTGTTATGATGGTGATAATGCTGGACGATTAGCTGCATGGCGAACACTTAAAATAGCTCTTCCTTATTTAAAGGATGGTCGTCAATTAGAATTTATATTCTTGCCTGATGGGGAGGATCCTGATTCATTAATACGGAAAGAGGGTAAAAAAAATTTTGAACAGCGTATTATTAAATCATATTCTTTATCAAAGTTTTTGTTTGATAAATTAATTAAAGAAGTTAATTTAGGTAATTATGAAGGTAAGGCAAAATTTAATAGTCTTGCTATCCCTTTGATTAAGCAAGTACCTAGTGTTACATTGCAATTATTTTTAATTAAGGAATTAGGAAAGTTTATTGGTATTCCAGATATTTCATATCTTTTTTCTATTTTAGAAAAAAGATATAATAAAAAAACGAATTATAAAAAACCAAAATTTATTAAACCTACAACAATTAGAATTTTGATTGCATTATTGCTACAAAATCCAAGTTTTGTGAATTTTGTTCCTCCACTTGATGGAATTAAGCACTCACAGCTACCAGGAATCATGTTATTTTTAGAGTTGGTAAAACTTTGTAAATCTCAACAAAATATAACTACTGGTCAATTATTAGAATATTACCGTAATAATATATATATTAAACAATTAAAAGCATTAGTAATTTGGAATGATATAGATATACCGGAAATAGCTAAAAGAATATTTAAGGATTCATTAAAACATTTATTTATCATAGTTCTTAATGAACGATTTGAATATTTAATGGCAAAAGAAAGAACAGAGGGATTAACTAGTGTAGAGCGTAAAGAAGTTTATTTAATTACTGCTTCAAAAATACAATAGTTATTTAAAAATAATTTTTTAAATATTAATTTAATAAAATAAAATTTATAAATTATTATTGATATAAAGAACATACTAGATATAGTAATTATATCCATTTAATCTTATTGTTGGTAACTTGTTTTGCTAACTGATACAAAACTAAATTATGAAGTGTGGAAAATATCGCATTATGGAACAAAACTCGCGGTCACAGTTTAAGTTACTAGTGACTAAAGGTAAAGAGCAAGGTTATTTAACCTATGCTGAGGTCAATGATAATCTTCCGGAAGATATTGTTGATTCAGATCAAATAGAAAATATTATTCAAATGATCAATGATATGGGCATTCAAGTAATGGAAGAAACTCCTGATTCTGATGATCTTATTTTAACAGAAACTACTACTGATGACGATGCTGTTGAAGCTGCTACCCAAGTATTATCTACTGTTGATAGTGAAATAGGTCAAACAACAGATCCTGTACGAATGTACATGCGTGAAATGGGTACTGTGGAATTATTAACTCGTGAAGGTGAAATTGATATTGCTAAACGTATAGAAGATGGTATTAATCAAGTTCAATGTGCTGTTGCCGAATATCCTGAAGCTATTGCTTATTTACTAGAACAATATGAGCGTATTGAAAATGGTGAAATTAGATTATCTGATATCATTATAGGTTTCATTGATCTTGATACTGAAGAAGATTTATTACCCACAGTAGCACATATAGGTTCTATGCTACCTGAACAAGCTATAAATGATGATGATAATGATGAAAATAATATTGATCCAGAATTAGCTTTGCAAAAATTTTCAGATCTTCGTAAACAATATGAATTAACTTTATTCGAAATTCAAAAAGGTGGACGAAATAATATTAATTCAATTATAGCAATTGAAAAATTATCTGAAATTTTTAAGCAATTTCGTTTAGTACCAAAACAATTTGATTATTTAGTAAATAATATGCGTGATATGATGGAACGAGTTCGCACTCAAGAGCGATTCATCATGAACTTATGCATTAAAGAATGTAAAATACCTAAAAAAACCTTTATTTCTTTATTTTCTGGCAAAGAAACTAATTTACATTGGTTAGTTACTGCAAAAGGTATGAATAAACTTTGGGCTAAAAAAATAGTTAATTTTGAGGAAGATATACAACGATCTTTACAAAAATTAAAACAAATTGAAGAAGAGACTGGTTTAACTATTGAACAAGTAAAAGATATTAATCGTCGTATGTCTATTGGTGAAGCAAAAGCACGTAGAGCTAAAAAAGAGATGGTTGAAGCTAATCTACGTTTAGTAATTTCTATTGCTAAAAAATATACTAATAGAGGTCTACAATTTTTAGATTTAATTCAAGAAGGTAATATTGGACTTATGAAGGCAGTTGATAAATTTGAATATCGTCGTGGATATAAATTTTCAACATATGCAACTTGGTGGATTAGACAGGCTATTACTAGATCTATTGCTGATCAAGCACGAACTATCCGTATCCCAGTTCATATGATTGAGACGATTAACAAATTAAACCGTATTTCTAGACAAATATTACAGGAAATAGGTCGTGAACCTTCACCAGAAGAATTAGCACAACGTATGTTAATACCAGAAGATAAAATACGTAAAGTATTAAAAATTGCTAAAGAACCTATTTCTATGGAAACACCTATTGGTGATGATGAAGATTCACATCTAGGTGATTTTATTGAAGATACTACTTTAGAGTTGCCATTAGATTCTGCTACTTCTGAAAGTTTACGTTCAGCTACTCATGAGGTATTAGCTGGTTTAACTACTCGTGAAGCTAAAGTTTTACGTATGCGATTTGGTATTGATATGAATACTGATCATACTTTAGAGGAAGTTGGTAAGCAATTTGATGTTACTCGTGAAAGAATAAGACAGATTGAAGCAAAAGCTTTACGTAAGTTAAGACATCCAAGTCGTTCAGAATTATTACGTAGTTTTTTAGATGAATAAAAAATACTTATGCAAAATAACTTTCATTAATAAATATGATTTTAAAAAAAATTAGTAAAATTAATAAAATAAGTATTCTGTGATGTGTAGTAGGCATAAACTAACTTTTTAATATAATTAAAAATATTAACTAATAATTTATATATTTTGTTAGAAAATATTAATAATTTTCTCTTTTTATAAGAAGATGATGGCCCTTGTTGGATTTGAACCAACGACCAAGCGATTATGAGTCGCCTGCTCTAACCTCTGAGCTAAAGGGCCTTATTTTAGTATTAGCAATTGTATGCTATTTTTTTAGGCAGGTCTAGTTTTTATGAATTTAAATATTATTTTATAAATTTAATAAGTGTAAAAATGGTTTTTTTAATAAACTTTATTATTATAAAATAATATATATCATTAATATTAATAATATCTTAATGATATTTATCGTAAAATAAATAAATTTAAAAATAAACTTTATTTATTAAATAGTTTTGATGAAGATAAAAAAATCTATGATGTACTTTAATTTATTATTATCAAAGATAAATCTGCATCCAATATGGTTATTTGTTATATTGTTTAGTATAGCAATGAGTAAATCTACAATTATTTTGTCTTCTTTTTTTCCACCTGCATCAATAATGTTAATAACAGGTATTAGCTTCAGTTTGTCTAAACTAAATATTATTTTGGTATGGTTAGCTATTACTTTAGGAGCTACAATAGGATCAATAATTTCTTATTGTTTGGGTTGTCAAATAACTAATAAGAAAATTTTTCATAGTTTTTTAAATCGATATCAAATAACCATTAATAATGCTTATAATAAATTAAAAAATCAGGGTTTTTTATGTTTATTTTCATCACGATTTATTGCTATATTAAGATATGTAATACCTTTAGTTGCAGGAATGATATTAATGAATCGAACTAAAGTATATAGTATTTTTTTATTATCCGCAACTATTTGGTCTGCCATGTTTATTTTAATTATAAAAAGTACATTTATTTTTATTGTATAAGTAAGTTTTAGAAACAAACTTTGTAAATAGCGTAAATGTTAAGGATTATTTTATAATTAAAAAAAACAGTAAAACTAATTTAGTTTTGTACTATATCATAATTGCAATAAATTTAATCAATTACATATTTAATATATACATATGAAATATGTAATTGATTTATACATATGAAATATGTAATTGATTTTGTATTTGTTATTTTCTTTTTTTGTTATTTACTTTTTATAAATTTATGTTAGCTATAATATTCTTTAAAATAAATAGCTCTAAACTAATAGAAGTACATAAATAAGTAAATTGAATATATGTTATGCATTAGTACTGCATTAGTATGCAAATAAATATAAAGACATATTCGTTATACTATAATAATAGATTTCTTGATAATTTGGATAACTTCAAATTCAATTAATTTTAAATGCTTATTACTTTTAAAACTTTCACAATAAATCTTATAAAGTTCTTCAGTTCCTGAAGAACGTATTGTGAACCACCCATGATCTGTTATTACTTTTAAGCTATCTATTTCTCCATCTATTTTTTTTGTAAAATGAGAAGTAATAGGATCGCCAGCTAACACTTTAATTGATGCTATATCAGTGATTAATTTAGTAAAATATTTTTTTTGTTCATAGTTAATTTTAATTTGTATTTTCTTATACCAAGATTTGCCGATTCTATGAGTAATATCTTGATAATATTGCTGTGGATTTTTACCAGTTACTGCCATTATTTCAGCTGCCAATAAACATAAAATAATACCATCTTTATCAGTTGTCCATGGAGTTCCGTTAAATTTTAGGAAAGTTGCACCAGCACTTTCTTCACCAACGAAACCATACTTACCTTTATATAAATTATCAACAAACCATTTAAAACCAACTGGCACTTCAATTAGTTCAAGACCTAAATCAGCCACTACACGATCAATAATTATACTGGACACTAACGTTTTTCCTACAGCAAGATCTTTTTTCCATTTTGGGCGATGGCGAAATAAATAATCAATAGCAACAGCTAAATAATGATTTGAGTTCATAAGTCCTAATGGTGTTATAATACCATGTCGATCATGGTCAGGATCATTAGCAAATGCTAAGTCAAATTGTTTTCTTAAATTTAATAATTTTTTCATTACCCAATGTGATGAACAGTCCATTCTTATTGTGCCATCATAATCTAAAGTCATAAAACTAAATGTGGGATCTATTTGTTCATTAATTATTTTTAAATTTATTTTATAATATTCAATAATACGTTTCCAATAATTTATTCCAGCACCACCTAATATATCGACAGCTATTTTTAATTTAGATTTTTTTATTGCAGTCATGTTGATAACAGAATTTAAAGAAATTACATAAGATTCAACAAAATCTTTTTCTATATAATGAGAGTCTTTAATAGCAATTTGATAATTTGTACGTTTGACTGTTGATAATTTATTAGCTATAAATTTGTTAGCTATAAATTCAATTTTACTTGTTAGCAATGTATTAGCTGGACCTCCATAAAATGAATTATATTTTATACCTCCATACTCAGGAGGGTTATGTGATGGAGTTATAATAATGCCATCAGCTTTTTGTTCATGGGTTTTATTGTAATTTAATATAGCATAAGAAATAGATGGTGTCGGTGTAAAACCATTATTTTTTTGTACGATTACATTTATTTTATTACCTATTAATATTTCAACTACTGTCATAAAAGCAGCTGATGATAAAGCATGAGTATCTTTTCCTATAAAACATGGCCCAGTAATGCCATAATATTGACGTACTTCTACAATGGCTTGCGTAATAGCTAAAATATGTTGTTCATTAAAATTATAACGATATGAACTACCTCTATGACCAGATGTACCAAATTTAACATTTTGATCTGGATTTTTTATTTGAGGTTTTAGTAAATAATATTGTTTAATTAATTGTTTAACATCAATTAAATCACTTTTTTTTGCAAATTTTCCAGCACGTTTATGTAGTGCCACTTATTTTACTCCGAAGAAATATAAAAATAATACTATTGGATTTATTGTATTCAATAATACACATATCAAATATTATTAATCATATCATATAATCATTTATATTTTATCTGATTATTTTAATATATTATATTTATAATATAAAGGTAATTTGTTATAATTTTAACTTATTAATTAATAACGTTTTATTTAAATAAATAAATCAGTTTTAATAATACTATTTTGATATATATAAATTATTATGGAAATTAGTTAATACATAAAAATTTATTAGTAGAAATATTCTCATTATTTTTGAATATTTATTTTAAATTATGTATATATAGAAATATAATTTCTAATAAATTTAAAAAAAGTAGATAATATTTTAATATTTATTAAATTAAAAATTATTATTTTTCATATAATCTTATAATAATACTAAATTATGATATTCATTTATATATATAAAATATGGTATGACTAATTTATTAAATAATCACCTATTATATTATAATATTTTGCAGCCTAAAAATCCTATTTCTTCTACTAGTATTGTATTACTTCATGGTTTATTTGGTGATCATCAAAATTTAGGTCTATTAGGAAGATATTTACAAAATTATTTTAAAGTTATTGCAGTAGATATTCGTAATCATGGTCAATCTCCCCAAACAGAAACTATGTGTTATTCAGAAATAGCAATAGATGTTATAGAATTATTAAGTTATTTAAATCAAAAAAATGTTATTTTAATTGGACATTCCATGGGTGGAAAAGTAGCCATGACTATGGCTTCATTAATGCCTAATTTTATAGAAAAAATTATAATTATTGATATTGCTCCTGTTAGTTATCATATTAATGTTCATAAACATATATTTTTTGCTTTAGAACAAGTAGTACAATCTGGTGTCACTTCAAGAAAAGAAGCAGCTATTATTATGCGTAATTTAATTATTAAAGAAAACAAAATTCAATTTTTACTAAAATCTTTTAATAAAGGTAAATGGAAATTTAATTTGCCTGTTTTAAAGAAAAATTATCATCAATTAATGAATTGGAAAGTAATTTCTCCATGTCGTCTCCCAGCACTTTTTATTAGTGGTAGTTTTTCTAATTATATTGCTGAATCCTATTATGAAAATATTATCAATCAGTTTCCTGAAGCGACAATACATATTGTTTTGGGATGTGGACATTGGGTACATATTGAAAATTCAGAAGCAGTTATTCGGGCTATTTATAAATTTTTAAATATCCATATTTAAAAAAAAGTTTTTAAAATAAAAATAACATACATTATATAATGTAATGTATACTTTTTAAAATACAATTAATTTAATAAAATTTTTTACTAAAAATGAAATTCATTTATTGATTTTAAAAACAATATTTTTTATTATGTATAATATTTATATTTTTTTAGAAATTGCAATATAGATGTTTTTTATATAAAATTAATTACTTTTAACCTATGCAGATAAAATTATTTGAAAGTGTATAATTTAAAATATAAATTAGATATTTTTGTTATCATTTGTCAATTTACTAGATAATAAAATATATTTCATTAAAAGTAATTTTTGTTTAATTTAATAAATTCATACAGACATGTTAAATATGTCACTTCTAAGTATTTTATCTTTTTTATTTATTATCAATAAATAAAAAATTAAATTTAAGAGGTTTTTAATTTATGTCAAAAATAGGTATTTTTTTTGGTAGTGATACTGGTAATACAGAGAATATTGCTAAAATGATCCAAGAAATGCTTGATGATTCTGAAATGTATGATATTGCTAAAAGTAGTAAGGAAGATATTGAAGCCTTTAATATTTTGTTATTTGGTATACCCACCTGGTACTATGGTGAACCTCAATGTGATTGGGATGATTTTTTCCCTATTCTAGAAGAAATTGATTTTAATAATAAATTGGTAGCTATTTTTGGTTGCGGTGATCAAGAAGATTATACGGAATATTTTTGTGATGCTATGGGTATATTGAAAAATATTATTGAACCTAATGGTGCTATTATTATTGGTCAATGGCCAGTAGAAGGTTATTACTTTCAAGCATCAAAAGGACTAGCTAATGATACTCATTTTGTTGGACTTGCTATTGATGAAGATAGACAACCTGAATTAACTACTAATAGAGTGGAAAGTTGGATAAAAAAGATATCTAAAGAAATTAATTTATAACTTTAATATATATGTTGATATTTTTGCGTATGATCATTTTGTTAAATTATTTATAACAATAAGAAACATATGCTATTTAAAAAATTATTTATAAAAAAGTACTTTACTATTATTACTTTGATTTTTATAAAATTTAGTATTTATACTAAAAGGTATAAATGGTATGCTAGACAATGATGAAGTATTAAAAAACGCAGGATTTAAGGTAACGATATCACGTTTAAAAATTTTAAAATTGTTACAAGAACCTAAATATATCCATAGTAGTGCTGAGGAACTTTATAAAAAACTTATTGATATGAAAGAAGAAATTGGTTTATCAACCGTCTATCGTATTCTTAATCAATTTGATGAAGCAGGAATAGTAACTCGTCATAATTTTTTAGGTAGTAAATCGGTTTTTGAATTAACACAACCATATCATCATGATCACTTAATTTGTTTGGATTGTGGTAGAATTATTGAATTTATTGATGAATCAATTGAATTGATACAACAAAATATAGCTGAAAGATATGGTATTAAATTATCTAATCATAGTTCTTATTTATACGGTTATTGCTTTCAAAAAGAACAATGTAATAATATTAATTTTAAAATTCATTTTAATGAGCAATAAAAATAATCAATATAATTATTAATTAATAAAATTATAAAATATCTATTTTTATAATTTTATGGCTTAATTTATTTTTATACAAATTAACAAAAAAATATTATTTTATTTTTATCCATCTATTTTTTAATTTTACTGTACGATTAAATACAAAATGTTTTTTTGTATGATCATGTATATCGGCACAAAAATAACCTTCTCTTTCAAATTGGTAAATTGAACCAGGTTTTGCAGAAATTAAACTTGGTTCTACAAATCCATATCGAATTAATAAAGAATCTGGATTAATGGTATTTAAAAAATTTACTTCTAATGCAGGATTTGGAATCCTAAATAAGTAATCATATAATCTAATTTCTGCCGGTATACAATGTAATACACTTACCCAATGAATAACTCCTTTAACTTTACTTCCATTTGATGGGTTTTTATTTAAAGTATTTGAATCATAAGTACAATAAATAGTAGTTATATTTCCATTTGCATCTTTATCAATGCGATGAGCTTCTATAACATAAGAATTGCGTAACCGGACTTTTTTGCCTAATGTTAAACGGTTGTATTGCTCATTAGCCGTTTCAAGAAAATCAGCTTTATCAATATATAATTCTCGACTAAATGGTACTTTACGAGTTTTCATATCCAGTTTATTAGGATGATTATACATAGTTAATATTTGTTCATTACTGGACATATTTTCTATGATTAATTTTATTGGATCTAATACAGCCATTACTCTTGGTGCATTTTTATTTAAATCATCACGAATACATGATTCTAATGCTTCCATTTCAATAACATTATCTTTTTTAGTAATTCCTATTCGTTTACAAAATTCACGAATAGCATTAGCAGTATAACCTCTACGACGTAAACCTGAAATAGTTGGCATTCTAGGATCATCCCAATTTGCAACTTTATTTTCTGTAATTAATTGATTAAGTCTACGTTTTGACATTACTGTATAAGTAAGATTTAGACGTGAAAATTCATATTGTTTAGGATGATTATTAATTGTGATATTATTTAATATCCAATGATATAATCTACGATTATCTTGAAATTCTAGTGTGCAAAGTGAATGAGTGATTCCTTCTAATGCATCAGAAATACAATGTGTAAAATCATACATTGGATAAATACACCATTTTTTACCTACTTTATGATGTTCAACATATCTTATACGATATAAGATTGGATCTCTCATCACTATAGAAGATGATGACATATCAATTTTAGCACGTAAACATGCCTTGCCTTCTTTAAAGCCACCAGATTTCATTTTATGAAATAGTTGTAAGTTTTGTTTTATACTTCGATCACGATATGGACTATTTTTACCTGCTTTATCCAAAGTTCCTCGATATTCACGAATAGTATCCGGACTTAATTCGTCAACATAAGCTAATCCTTTTTTGATCAATTCAATAGCATACTTATATATTTTATTAAAATAATCTGATGAATATTTTATTTTACCATCCCACTTAAATCCTAACCATTTTATATCTTTTTTAATAGAATCGATATATTCAATATTTTCTTTTATTGGATTAGTATCATCAAATCTTAAATTACATTGTCCATTATAGTCTTTTGCAATACCAAAATTTAAACATATTGATTTAGCATGGCCAATGTGTAAATAACCATTTGGTTCAGGTGGAAATCGAGTATAAATTTTGCTATATTTACCTGATGTTAAATCTTTCTCAATAATCTGACGAATGAAATTTGTTATTTTTATATCTGATTGATTCATTCTCATGATCCTTTGAATACATAAATAATTTAATAATTTTATTTAAATATTTTAGTTATATAAAACGTTAAAATTTTATTAATTATTTTATATTAAGCAATATTTTTCCTAATATGTATTATCAATTTAGAAATAATTTTTAGAAAAATATTTTTATTTAATAAATATTATATATCTTTTTTTATAACTTTAGAACAAAATAATTACGTATTAAATATTTTTAACTTATTTAAAATAATAATCAGATGTCTATTAAGTATTTTATGTTATTAGTTAATAATAACTTTATATATTTTTGAGTTTATTAAATATTACTGATATTAAAATGAAGTTATTATTATGTTTTATTCATAATTTATTGTAAAATAGTCATTGCATAATATCAATTTTATTAATAGATATTTTAAATATATGATAAAAAATTTAGTTGATATATTATAATTTTTTATATTAATTAATAATTATTTTGTTATCTTATCGATAATGTTTTATCGATATGTAAATACAATTTAGTTTAATTATATAAAAATATATACTTAGTGAATTTAAAAATAATTTGACAAATCAAATTGATAGACACATAATTATTTTATTTAATTTTTATTAAAACTTATATAAGTATGGCTATGTAGCTCAGTTGGTCAGAGCACAGCACTCATAATGCTGGAGTCACGGGTTCGATCCCCGTCGTAGCCAGTTGATATTTGCGGGGGTGGCGAAATTGGTATACGCACCAGATTTAGGTTCTGACGCCAAATGGCATACGAGTTCAAGTCTCGTCTCCCGCATCATCTTGTATAGTTATTGCATGCATCTCTTCTGGGGTATCGCCAAGAGGTAAGGCACCAGGTTTTGATCCTGGTATTCCCTGGTTCGAATCCAGGTACCCCAGCCATTTTGTTCTAACCATAATTTTATATTATGTATGAATTCTGCTTTGTTTAGATGAATAGGGATAGTTTAAAGTGATATAGCAGTAATATGGTAAATATTAATGCTAGTTTTTATTTTATTTTGATATTAAACTTGTATAAGTTAAAAAAACTTAAAAAATTTTTTAAATTTTAAAAATATGGTGCATATTTATATATTATATATATACGGTTTAATATACTTAAAAGAATAAATATGTTGATTTTAGATTATTTGACATTAATTTAATTTTTTATAAACCTAAAGCATATTTTAGTATGTAGTTTTTTAGCTTTTTGTTTTTTTGTACTAATTTTAAGATCACAGTTCTAATAATTATTATACATGTTAAATGAGAACTAAATATTGTATAGATGGCATCTATACTCATTTGCATTAATTTATTATCATGTATTCTGTCTGTTTGATAGATAAGTAAAGTTTTTTTTTCGTAGATAGGAATTAAATGTTCTTTTGCATTAATTAATACATTTAATAAACTATTAATATCACGATAACCTAAATTTACTCCTTGTCCAGCCAGTGGATTAATACTATGTGCAGCATCACCAATTAATGCTAACCCTGTTTTCACATAATTACTAGCATGATGACGATTAAATGAAAAACTACCTTTAGAAATAACTTCAAATATACCTAAACGTTTAGGAAAAGCTAGAATAATTTCTTTTTTAATTTGTTTTAAAGACATACTTTGTAGGTTTCTAACCTTAGTAGGTTTGTCATACCAAACCAAACAAGCCCAATGATCAAATAAAGGTAAAAATGCACGCGGTCCAGAAGGAAAAAATTGTTGCCAAATAATATCTTTTTGTTTTTGTTCCATATGAATTGTAATAAGTAGACATAATTGATTATATTGCCATCCATTAGTACCAATTCCAACTAGAGATCTAATTTGAGAATTGGCACCATCAGCAGCAATAATTAATTTTGTAAAAACTTGTAGATGTTGATTCTCATTTTTTAATGATAATATCCATTGTTTGTTTTTACGTTTAATAGATATCAATGAATATGGGCATAATAAAGTAATATTATAATATTTATTAAATTGTTGCCATAATGCTAATTTTAAAATATGATTTTCAACAATATAACCTAATTCAGGTATAAAAAGATTTTTTGCTTCGAATATTACATGAGTATTGTCTTTTTCCCAAGTATCTAGTCTCCTATAAGGAGCAACACGCATATTTATAACGTCATCCCATACCCCAAGTTGCTTAAGTAAACTAACAGTAGCATAGTTTAATGCTGAAACACGCAAATACGGTGGACTTAATGGATTAAATGATTTTTCTAATAAGTTACTATGTTCTAGTAAAAGAATCTTCCATCCTTCTTTTGCTAAACCAATTGCCATTGCAGCACCTATCATACCAGCACCAACAACTATGATATCATAATTTTTATCTACCACATTCATGATTTATTTTTATATTAATTTAGCTATATAATACCTGTTTTAAAAAATAGCTTAATTTTTTAATTATTAATTAATGATATCATATTAATTATGAATCTTTCAAATATATATTATATAAATATGTAGTAATATTTACTGATAATAAAATTAATTTTACTATTAAAATGGTTGATACATAAAATGTTAATAAAGAAAAAGTTATATATTAAAACTTGGGGTTGTCAGATGAATACTTATGATTCTTCTAAAATAATTGATTTACTCAATAGTACCCATGGATATCAAATAACAGAAATTGTAGAAGAAGCAGATATTTTATTATTAAATACTTGTTCAATTCGTGAAAAAGCACAAGAAAAATTATTTCATCAATTAGGTCGTTGGAAAAAATTAAAAGATATTAATCATAATATTATTATTGCTGTTGGTGGTTGTGTAGCATCACAGGAAGGTAATTCTATTTTTAAACGAGCACCAAGTGTTGATATTATTTTTGGGCCTCAAACTTTACATCGTTTACCAGAAATGATTAATAAATTTAAAAGTAATGGTAATCCAATAATTGATATTACTTTTCCTGAAATTGAAAAATTTGATTATTTACCAGATCCAGTAGCAAAAGGTCCTTCTGCTTATATTTCTATTATGGAAGGTTGTAATAAATATTGTTCATTTTGTATTGTTCCTTATACTAGAGGTGAAGAGATAAGTAGACCATGTGATGAAATTTTATTTGAAATTGTTCAATTAGCTGAACAAGGGGTACGTGAAGTTAATTTATTAGGTCAAAATGTTAATGCATATTGTGGTAAAACTTTTGATGGTGCAAATTGTTCATTTGCCGAGTTGTTACGTTTAGTAGCCGCTATTGATGGTATTAATCGTATTCGATTTACAACTAGTCATCCAATTGATTTTACTGATGATATTATTGATGTTTATGCAGATACACCTGAATTGGTTAATTTTTTACATCTTCCTGTTCAAAGTGGTTCCGATCGAATTTTAAATATGATGAAAAGATCGTATACCATTCTTGAATATAAAAATATTATTCGTAAATTACGTAAAGTACGTCCAGGTATTCTTATTAGTTCAGATTTTATTGTCGGATTTCCTGGTGAAACAGAAAGTGATTTTCACCATACTATGCAATTAATTTATGATATTAATTTTGATATGAGTTTTAGTTTTATTTATTCACCTAGACCTGGTACCCCAGCAGCTTATTTATCTGACAATGTTAGTTATTATGAAAAAAAACAACGTCTTTATATACTTCAGAAACGTATTAATCAACAAGCAATAAATCATAGTGCAGCAATGTTGGGGAGTATTCAACGTATTTTAGTTGAAGGTATTTCACATAAAAATATTATGGAGCTTGCAGGACGAACTGAAAATAATAGATTAGTAGTTTTTGAAGGTACACATAATATGATTGGTAAATTTGTTGATATAGAAATTATTAATGTTTATGCAAATTCTTTACGTGGTAAAATTTTAAGAACTGAGGATGAAATGCAATTAATTAATTAATAATTAGCATTGATACTTAATATTACGTATATTATATATTAAAAACTTATATATAAGCTGATTATTAATATTAATTTTGCAATATTACCATTTCAATAAAAAATTTTTAATGAAAATTTTACTTTTAAAATAATATTATAATTAAAAGTTATTTGACTTAAGATTAATTAATTTTTTAAAAATCAGTTATTATAAAGAATATATGATATGTAGATTATATTATATTACTAATATTAGTAATAAATATGAGTATATATGTGTAATTATTAATCCTTTTTAAAAGGAAATATTTCAATTTGAAATCAGTAGTTCTTGATCTTCAATTAGCTTGTAAGGATTGCAATGGATTACCTAGTAAAATGGTATTCCAATACTGGCTTGAAGTTTGTTTAATAAACTTTCAATTTAAAAATGAAATTACAATTCGTATTGTTGATATACCAGAAATACAATATTTAAATTTAGCATATAGAGGAAAAAATAAACCGACAAATATATTATCTTTTCGATTTGAATCATTATATAATAATAAAATACCATTACTAGGTGATTTAGTAATTTGTCGTCAAATAGTTGAACAAGAAGCTATAGAACAACAAAAAAATATAAATGCTTATTGGGCACATATGGTAATACATGGTTGCCTTCATTTACTTGGTTATAATCATCAGAATGATTTAGAAGCAGAGGTAATGGAAACAATGGAAACTATAATTATAAAAAAATTAGGTTATCCAGATCCTTATAATTATTAAAAATATAATCATAATACTATTTTTATATTAAAAAATGTTATAATGCTCTCAATTACCGAGATCAAATTAATAATACTTCATGAGCGACGACTATCCTATAAATAATGATAATTATCCATCGAAAAAGAGTTTTTTTCAGAGATTTAATGAATTATTTCACAGTGAACCTAAAAATAGGCATGATTTAGTTGAATTAATTCGTGATTTTGAGCAAAAAGATGTTATTGATCCTGATACTAAAGAAATGTTAGAAGGAGTAATAAATATTTCTGACGAACGTGTTCGTGATATCATGATCCCACGTTCTCAGATAGTAACTTTAAAAAAAAATCAATCATTAGATGAATGTCTTAATGTTATTATAGGATCAGCACATTCACGATTTCCAGTAATTAATGAAGACAAAGATAGTATTGAAGGTTTATTAATGGCTAAAGATTTATTACCATTTATGTGTACTGATGCTGAGCCTTTTAATATTGAAAAAATTTTGCGTCCTGTCGTTGTTGTACCTGAAAGTAAACGTGTTGATTTATTATTAAAAGAATTCCGTTCACAACGCTACCATATGGCAATTGTTATTGATGAATTTGGTAATGTTTCAGGATTAGTTACTATAGAAGATATTTTAGAGTTAATAGTTGGTGAAATTGAGGATGAATATGATGATGAGGAAGATAATTATATTCAACAGCTAAGTAAACATACGTTTTCTATACATGGATTAACTCATATCAATACTTTTAATAAAGTATTCAGTACTTCTTTTAAAGATGAAGAAGTAGATACTATTGGTGGTTTAGTGATGCAGGCATTCGGACATTTGCCTGTTAGAGGAGAAGTTATTGCCATTAATGGATATATTTTTAAAATTACTATTGCTGATAGTCGTAAAATTATTCAAGTTCAAGTAACAGTCTCTAATAAAGCACCAATACCTAATATTTTAGAAGAATATAATAATGAAAGTAATTAAATTTCATAAACATGAATAGTTGCAAATTTGCATTGTATTAATTTTTGAAACTTTTAAGATATTATCTTTTTTATCTTTTAATATGTGAATAATAGCTATTTTTTCTTTATTTATTTTGCATTCTGCAATTGCTTATTTTTAATTATTCAAGTGAAAAGTATTTTTGTTAGATTTTTATTAGGAGATAGGTTTATTTAGTAGTTATATTAATTAGATTTATGTGGGTATTACTAATTTTAATAATATGTCATTAATTGTTAATATTTTTAATAGTTTTGTTGATGGTTTATTTATTCTTTTATCCAGGTCTATTTGCTTATTTATTAAATCGATTATTCTTGAAATTAAACATTAAGTATTTTATTTTTGTAACTCCATCAATATGATAATAGTTATGCGTTAAATTTATAATTATAAGATCCTTGGATGAGATTTTATTGTAATCAAACTTGATGTCCAACTCAGAGATATTGCGCTAATATGGTGTTAATATAATAACATTATTATTAGTAGTAAATTAGTAGTTATTTGGTTTTTGCTTATGTGAAGCATTGAATTATTTCTTTAATTACGTTAATAAATTTATTATAATTGCTAATTATAATAAAAAATTATCAATGGTTTACTATTATTAAAGAAAAAAGTACAATTAATCTCTTAGTTTAAGTAGATACTCCATAAAGTTTAAAATAGTACTCAGAATTTTTAGAACAAATAATTACAACTTATTTTAATTTGTCTATTCCTTATTTTAGTAAGGTAAATCTTATTATTTATCTTGAATTGGCAATTATATCAATTAAATTAGATAATAATAATTGGTTAACTAAATTAGATAAATTATTACGATTTAAAAATAATTATTTCATGTATTATTGATACATAATTAAATTAAAAAAGGGTCATTAAATTTTTTAACGGTATTATTGTATTAGGAGATAATATACACCTTATTACTATTCAGATAATAACCGTTATCAAAAGCACCATTTGGTGCCTTTTAGTAAATTTTTATCACTAGATACTATACTTATACCTATTAATACATTATTTAATTTATTAATGCAAACTTTAGTAATGGTGATTATAAGTAAAACAGTTAACTATTAGAAATAGTTAATATAACTGCTACCGTATTTTATGAAATTCTTTTCGGTATTTAAGTGAGAGATGCTTTTAAAGCAAATACTGATTTTTATTAACTATTTCAAATGATGCACGGTTTGGATATTCTATCAGATCATGGCAACTAACTTTAAATATGGCTAGGATATGAGTTCACTTTTGAGCTTGGTAGGCTATTTTGCTTTCTGCTAAAGAAAAAAATAGTATTACAGCAGTGGTTACAGCAAATGGATAAATTAAGTCAAAATTTTCTTAATTTACTCGTTCGATACTAAATACTGAAGTTACAAAAACATCTGGAATTACTCCTTACGCATATTAGAATAATCTATATTATATAGGTATTAATTATATCTTTTATAGTATTAGCATATTTTGTTAAGTCTAATTAGTATTAATTAATATAATATAATTTTTTGAATATTAATATGTTTAATAATGATAAGATTTTATCTTATTTTATTTATATTGAATAAAAATGAAATAAATATTTTTTACTATTAAATATTTTTGATAAAATTAATATTTTATATTTTAAAAGGTTATTTATTAATGATTTCTTTAAAAAATGTTTCTAAATGGTATGGTAAATTTCAAGTACTAGATAATTGTTCAATGGATGTCAGAAAAGGAGAAGTTGTCGTTATTTGTGGTCCATCAGGTTCTGGTAAATCAACATTAATAAAAACAATCAATGGGTTAGAATCTATTCAAAAAGGATCAATACATATTGATAATATACATGTTAATGATAAAAAAATAAATCTAGCTACTTTAAGATCAAAAGTAGGTATGGTATTTCAACATTTTGAATTATTCCCTCATTTATCAATTATTGAAAACTTAACATTAGCACAAATAAAAGTTTTAAATAGAGATAAAAAAACAGCAAATATTACTGCCTTGAAATTGTTAAAAAGAATTGGATTAATTAAACATGCTTATAAATTTCCAGTGCAATTATCTGGTGGGCAACAACAACGCGTTGCTATTATTAGAGCATTATGTATGAATCCTATTGTGATGCTATTTGATGAACCAACTTCCGCATTAGATCCAGAAATGATTAGTGAAGTACTTGATTTTATGATTCAGCTTGCTGATGAAGGAATGACTATGATAGTAGTCACTCATGAAATGGGATTTGCTAAAAAAGTAGCTAATCGTATGATTTTTATCAATGAAGGAAAAATTATTGAAGATAGCAATAAAGATGATTTTTTTATTAAACCAAAATCAGAAAGAGCTAAAGAATTTATTGATAAAATTATACGTTAATTTTTATTAATTTTTTTATTTTAGATTTAGATAGCATCGATTTTTTATTTAAGTTATTGTTTTTTAATATAAAAAATATTTTCAATTAAATAATAAAGCCATTCTAACTGCTATTATTAGTTAGTTAACTGTAATACAATTTAATAGAATTAGTATTCTAAATCTTATAAAAATAAAAAAATATTATTTAATTTCTATTCCTCTAGATTGTAAATCTGCATGATAAGATGAACGAACTAAAGGACCACAAGCTACGTGTGTAAAACCCATTGATATTGCTATTTCTTTTATTTTGTCAAATTCTTGAGGACTTACATAACGTTGTACTGGTAAATGATGTATGCTAGGCTGAAGATATTGTCCTATTGTTATCATACTAACATTATGTTGACGTAAATGACGCATTACTTCTATTATTTCTTCATTAGTTTCTCCCAATCCAACCATTAATCCTGATTTTGTTGGTATTTGAGGATTAATATTTTTGAATTTTGCTAATAGTTGTAATGACCAATTATAATTAGCCCCAGGACGTACTTTATTATACATACGAGAAACATTTTCAATATTATGATTAAAAATATTAGGAGGTGTAGTTGATAAAATTTTTAATGCCAAATCCATACGTCCACGAAAATCAGGCACTAATATTTCTATTTTTATATTTGGATTTTTTTCCCTAATAGCAACAATACTATTAACAAAATGTTGAGCTCCTCCATCACGTAGATCATCACGATCAACTGAGGTAATGACAACGTAATTTAATCCCATATCTTTGATAGTTTTTGCTAATTTTTCTGGTTCATTTTTATCTGGCGGATTAGGTCTTCCGTGAGCAATATCACAGAATGGACAATGACGAGTACAGATAGCACCTAAAATCATGAATGTAGCAGTACCACGATTAAAACATTCTGTGATATTAGGACAAGATGCTTCTTCACAGACTGTATGTAGTCCATTCTTATGTATTGCTGTTTTTATTTTTTTTATTTGCTGAAAATTAGTAGGAAGTTTTATTTTTATCCAATCAGGTTTTGATAAAACTTTAGTATTATCATTAATTATTGTTTTTATAGGAATTCGTTTTATTTTATTAGTATCATTATATTTAATATTATTAGATATTTGAATTAATTTATTCATAATTATACCATTTCATTAGATTTAAGAGATATTATATATTTTATTTTTAAAAATTATTTTTTTATTTTTAAATTTAATAGATTACAAAAATGTTTTATTAATAAATATGCAACATCTTTTTTTTGGATGCCATGAATGAAATCATTTAATTGAGTCATTTGCATACCTGGCAAACCACAAGGATTAATACGCTGAAATGGTGAAAGATCCATATTAATATTTAATG
The DNA here is from genome assembly GCF_001534665.1 of Candidatus Arsenophonus lipoptenae. Classification (NCBI taxonomy): domain Bacteria; kingdom Pseudomonadati; phylum Pseudomonadota; class Gammaproteobacteria; order Enterobacterales; family Morganellaceae; genus Arsenophonus; species Candidatus Arsenophonus lipoptenae. The sequence continues at coordinate 581,008 of NZ_CP013920.1, forward strand.
CTAATCCGTGTAATGAGCAACCTTTATGAATGCGTAATCCTAATGAACATATTTTTTTTTGTTTAACATAAACACCTGGGATCTTATTCTGTGAATAAGATATTATGCCAAATTCAAATAAAGTATTAATTACAGTATTTTCTAGTATATTAATTAGTTCTCTTACATTAATTTTATTACGTTTTAAATCTAATAAAATATACATTAATTGCTGACCTGGACCATGATATGTTATTTGTCCACCTCGATCAGATTGTATTACAGGAATATCTCCTGGATTAATTAGATGTTCTTTTTTTCCATTTTGACCTTGTGTAAAAACAGGATAATGTTCTACTAACCAAAGCTCATCAAGTGTATTTGTGTTACGGATTTTAGTAAACTTATGCATTGCATCATAAATAGATTGGTAAATACATATTCCAAACTGTCGTAATATAATATTATTTTTGACAATCATTATTTACCTCTAAATTTATTATATATAAGTACACTTATTATAGTATTATTTTTAATAATAAATTATTTTATAACACAATACGAACTAATTCTAGCTTAGCAAATTCTTCATATAAAATTTCTATTTGTTGAATATTGATTGCTGTTATAGTAATTGAAACTGAATAAAAATTATTTTTTTTGCTACTTTTAATAGATGATGTATATTCATTAGAAATATATGTTTGAATGATTTGAATAATTTGTTCATGTAATTTAATATTAGCAATTCCAATAATTTTATAAGTAAATAGACAAGGAAATTGTAATAATTCATGTAGTTTTGTTTTCATAATTTATTCTTTAATATTAATTAACATTAATCTGCTAAAGTTTTTATAAAGTTAAATATTGTTTTATAATTTGCTATAATTTATACTAAGAATAGTTTTATTATTAAACCGTAGTTTTTAATATTTAATTCAGTTTTAACGTTATTTTGTTAATCAATGGGTTTATTTTTTTTAATTAACTAAATTAGTTATTAAAGTAATAATGATTAATAAATATTATAAATGATATCCAGATCTAATTTATTTTTTTATTTTTCATTTTTATGAAAAATAATTTATTTTAGAAAAATTATTTTAAATTAATTTTATATTTTATAACAATAAATAATTTTTAATTTATTATTTATAATATCATCATATATATAACATATATAAATATTATTTATAAATTTTATTTCAATGGCAAGTATATTAAAGATATATTTATAGAAAAATTATTAATTATAAATATTTATATAATTAAAAATAAAAAATATAAAGAGCAAAGTTAAGATTTATAATTTTGTATTCTAATTCAGAACTAATATTGTTAAGTTACATGTCAATTTATTAAATATAAAAAATAAAATCGTTAAGTAAGATCATATGTAATTAGTTATGTCATTTTTTTATAAAAAAAATGGACTAGGTTGAAAAATTTTTTCTACCTCAGGAACATATTTTTTATCAGTTATAAACATAATAATGTGATCGTTTTGTTCTATAATATGGTTATTATTTGCGATGATAACTTTATCTTTACGAACAATAGCCCCAATAATTGTACCTGGAGGTAGTTTTATATCTGAAATTTTTTTACCAACAACTTTAGATGTATTTTTATCGCCATGAACAATAGCCTCTATTGCTTCAGCTACCCCATTACGTAAACGTAATGATGAAACATTTATTATATCCGCTTTACGAACATGTCCTAGTAAAGCAGAAATTGTTGCTTGCTGAGGTGATATAGCAATATCAATAACTCCACCTTGTACCAGATCAACATAAGCAGTCCGTTGAATAAGAACCATAACTTTTTTTGCACCCATTTTTTTAGCAAGCATTGCTGACATAATATTGGCTTCATCATCATTAGTTAATGCTATAAAAACATCTGTTTGTTCAATGTGCTCTTCAGCTAATAATTCTTGATCTGAAGCATCACCATAAAATACGATAGTATCGTATAATAATTTTGCTAATTCTATAGCTCTTTCTTGATTACGTTCTATTAATTTTACATTATAATATTTTTCTATTTGTTTTGCTAAACCTGCACCTACATTACCTCCACCTACTATCATGATGCGTTTGTATGGTTTTTCAAGACGTTGTAGTTCACTCATTGTAGCACGAATATGTTCAGTAGCTACAATAAAAAAGATTTCATCACCTGCTTTAATAATAGTTGATCCTTGTGGTTTTATTGGTTTATCTTGTCGAAATATTGCGGCTATTCTTGTATCAATATTAGGTAAGTGTTCGTGTAAATTTGAAAGAGAATTACCTATTAATGAACCACCATAATAAGCTTGTGCTGCTACAATACTTACTTTACCACTTGCAAAATTTACCACCTGAAGAGCACCAGGATATTGAATTAGTTTATAAATATAATCAATTAGAAGTTGTTCTGGTGAAATAAGATAATCGATTGGTATGTGATCATAAGTAAATAGTTTTTCAGTTTCTTTTATGTATTCAGATGCACGTATTCTAGCAATTTTATTTGGTGTGTTAAAAAGGGAATACGCTATTTGGCATGCAATCATATTTGTTTCATCTGAATTTGTTACTGCTACTAACATATCAGCATCATCAGCTCCAGCTTCTCTTAGAATTTTTGGATAAGATCCATGACCTATAACCACTCTTAGATCGAATTTATCTTGTAAATGGCGTAGACGTTCACTATTAATATCTATTATTGTTATGTCATTATTTTCATGTGCTAAATTTTCTGCAAGTGTTCCACCAACTTGTCCTGCTCCTAGTATGATAATTTTCATTATATTTTATCTCATTGCCAGATTGCATATTTATTACAAATATTAGTGGTAGTTTTTACTGAAAAATATAGAAATTATTTTTTCTATATTTTATCTTAATAGTTTTAGTATATTACCTTATTAGTATTTAAAGATTTTTCTAAATAATAACAATATACTCTGTATTATTGTTTTTAATAATCTAATTATCTTTATAAAAAAGATAATTAATGCATAGATTAATATAATATTATTTTAATATATATATCTATTTGTTTTTTTTAAATATTTTTATAAACTAAATCATATTTTTTAATTGATATTATGTAATTTTATTTTTATTAAAAATATCTAATTTTATATTTAAATTTATATTTTTATAATTAATATACCTTACAAATTAGAATAATTTCCTAAATTTATTTAGTTAATATTTTTTGATATATTATTTTATCATATAAGGATAATTAACTTATTTGTTTACCAACAGTAAAATACTTATGGTTATTATTTATGAAATCACAAACTGATAATATTCTCTTATTAGCTTCTTGTATTTTTAATATATTTAAAATACCTTTTCCAGTTGATACTTTAATACCTGTTTTGTCTGAACTTAAAATTATGCCTGGCAATAAGTTAATTTCATGATTAATAACTTCAGCATCCCATATCTTAATAAGCTTTCCATTTTTAATAAAATAACTAATTGGCCAAGGATTAAATGCTCTTATACATCGTTCAATTTGTTTAGCTGAAAGTGCCCAATTGATTAATGCTTCATTTTTAGTTACTTTCTTAGCATAAGTAGCAAAATTATGATTTTGTTTTTTTTGTTTTGCTTTTCCTGAAATTAGTAAATCTAGAGTATATAAAAGTGCATTTGGTCCAAGTTTTAGAAGTTTTTGTTGTAATATTTCGCTAGTATCTTTTATTTCGATAGGACAATTTATTTGATGGAGTATATCTCCAGTATCTATACCTGTATCCATTTTAATAATAGTTATACCTATTTCTTTATCACCAGCTAAAATAGATCTTTGAATTGGTGCTGCACCTCTCCATCTAGGTAATAATGATCCATGAACATTTAAACTACCCATAGGGAATATATTTAATATATTTTCAGGTATAATTAAACCATATGCAACAACAATCATGATATCCGCTTTTTTATTTTTAATCCAATTTTGAATGTCATCTGTTATCATAGTTATTGGTTGTAATATAGGTATATTTGCTTTTTTTGCTAAAATTTTTACAGGATTTGATATTATTTTTTTTCCTCTTCCATAGGGCTTATCAGATTTTGTTAAAACACCAACAATTTGGTATTTATTTTTCACATTAAGTAAAAATTTTAAATGTTGCGCAGCGAAATCAGGAGTTCCAGCAAAAATAATTTTAATATAGTTATGCATATATAAATATCATATATAAATGTTTTTATATAATATATAATAAATTATTATTTTTTTAAAATTTAAATTTTGAGAGATTTAGATTTTTAATTTTATGCTTGATCCGTTGACGTTTTAGCAAAGATAGATAATCAATAAATAATTTACCATTTAAATGATCTATTTCATGTTGGATACATACAGATAATATATTATTTGTTTCTATTTCAAATTGTTTACCATTTATATCCGATGCTTGGATTTTAATCCACTTAGCCCGTGGTATAAATGCTTTTTCATTTGGTATAGATAAACAACCTTCTTCAATTTTTATAACACCATATATTTTTAGAATAATTGGATTGATGAATACCATTTTTTCTGAATAAGTTTCAGATATATCTATAACAATAATTCTTTGATGTATATTAACTTGTGTAGCTGCCAAGCCTATACCTTTTTTTTCATACATAGTTTCAAACATATCATGTACTATACGTTTAATTTTTGTATCAAATATTTTAACAGGTTCTGCAATTTTGCGAAGCCGTTCATCTGGATGATGTAATATATTTAATATTGACATATTTAAAGTTGTATTCGAAATTAAAATTTATCTTAAAGTTTATTTCAAACATTTATTTTTTATTGTACTATTTTAAATTTATTATTTTTATAAAATTATTTTCTAATAATTAGAATACATCATTTACTATTTATATTTGTAAATAATTAAAATTATCATAAGTTATTTTTAACATAAATAGTTTATAGTTGTATAAAAAATAATATTTTTTATTTTAAGTATTTATATACAAACATTATTTGTTCATAATATATTATAATGATTATAAAAATAAAATAATAAATAAAATTAATAATTGATCATAATATTTATTATGTAAAGTTATAAGAATAATTATTATTTATTAACTTGCATAAGTTTTTATTTTTTTAGTAAAAATTAATTTTTGTGTTTTACAGTTTTTTTAATAAACATTAATTTGATAAAAGTAAAAGTTAAATTTATTTAATAAGTTAAAAATATATGAACTATAAAATCATGGCCAATAAAAAAAAATTTTCATTTTATTCAGTTATTACAGCATTACATGAAGGGCAAATTATAGCATATCCAACAGAAGCTGTTTTTGGTTTAGGTTGTGATCCTGATAACAGACAAGCAATTCAGAAATTATTTTCATTAAAACAACGTTCTTGGAAAAAAGGATTAATTTTAATAGCGTGTGATTATAAACAATTAATGCCTTATATTGATATTAATAAATTAACTAGTTTTCAAAAAAGCATAATTTTTTCTAACGAAATGGAATTCATAACTTGGGTAGTACCAGCTAAAAAAAATATACCTGAATGGTTAACAGGAAAATTTAATTCTATTGCCATCCGTATTACCCAGTTTGATTTAGTTAAAAAAATATGTTGTTTATATGGTAAACCATTGATTTCTACTAGTGCTAATATAAATGGATTAGAACCGTGTAAAACAAAAGAAGAAGTTATGACTATTTTTAGTAATCAAGTGTTTATTGTAGATGGTTTTGTTGGAAGATTCAATAATCCATCTAAAATTATAGATATTAAAACAGGTTATTTATATAGAAGGGGTTAATAAAAATGGAAGAATTTGCATTATTTGGAAATCCAGTTATGCATAGTAAATCCCCACTTGTTCATAAAATATTTTCTGAGCAAACATGTATTAAATACAATTACAAAACAATATTAACATCATTAGATGAATTCAAGAAAAAATTAGATCATTTTTTTTATTTTGGTGGAAAGGGGGCAAATATTACTTCGCCATTTAAAGAAATAGCGTATCATAATGTTGATTGTTTAACTAAATATGCTCAATTATGTGGTTCAGTTAATACTATAAAAAAATTAGATAGGTTTAGATTATTAGGTTCTAATACTGATGGAATTGGTTTAATTTTAGATCTTAAACGTTTAGGATTTATTAAACAAGGAATGCATGTATTAATAATTGGAGCTGGAGGGGCAGCCAGAGGGGCTATAGTTCCTATTTTAAACTATAATTGTCGGATAACGATTACAAATAGAACGTTTAGTAAAGCAAATGAATTAGCACAGAAATTTTCTTTATTAGGAAATATTCAAGCATCATATATTAATTATATTAATTCTCCTGAATATGATTTAATTATAAATGCTACATCTTCTTGTATTGTTGATGAAGCTCCTGTTATTTCATTAAATATATTTAATAAAAATGTATTTTGTTATGATATGTTTTATCTTATAAATGAAACACCTTTTTTAAGATTAGCTCAAAATAATGGAGTCTTAAAATATGCAAATGGGATTGGCATGTTAGTAGGTCAAGCTGCTTTTTCTTTTAAATTATGGTTTGGCATATTACCAAATATTATAAATGTATTAAAGCAATTAAATTTATTTTATACTCACTCTGAGTATTAAAAATATTTAAATTAGATTAAAGCATATATATAAATTGATATTTAGTATTTTTAGTATTTACATTATAATATAAAATTTAGTATTCTCATCAAAATAGTATTTTGATGAGAATTAATGTATATTTATTTAGTAAGAACTATTTATTTTAAAATTGATTTATTATAGATAAATTATTACTTATTAAGTATACTTGTGATGTCATTAAGTATACTTTGGATTTCTTAGAAATTATAAAATTGGTTACAATTTACTAGTTTTTATTTATTTTAGAATTAAGTTAAACATCAACATTAGTAATATTTTTTACTTTTATTTATATTAGGAACTAAATTCGTTAGTGCAGTTATTATTCTAACTTTTAAAATATATATTAATAGATAAGTTTATTTAAAATAGGATATATATAATTATAAAATAGGATATATATAATTATTTTATTTTTAATACAGCATTTTAATTATGTATAAAAATGAAATAAATCTTTTTATGTTAATGCTAAGGTAATTTTAATGAAATTTTATTAATGATATATTATAATTTAAATTATTAATAAATATAAAACAAAAATAATTCATATTATTTTAAAAATAAAAGTTAAAGTTAATTTATATAACTTTATGTATCTATAATTAATTAATATAATTATAATTAAAAATTACTTAACTTTAGTTGAATCATTTTATAAAATGACAGTTTACCTAACTATAATTATTGAGTAGTTATAAAAAACTACTGTCCCCTTCGTCTAGAGGACTAGGACATCGCCCTTTCACGGCGGCAACAGGGGTTCAAATCCCCTAGGGGACGTTGTATTTATAGATTTATATATTTTATTAGTATGCATTATTTAATTAAAAGATAAAATTAATTTTACTGAACAAGTTTTAATATATTTTATAACATTTTATATTATGTTATAATAACATTATTGAAATTAAAAAATTACAATTTTTTAATAATGAAAATATAACTCATATAATAAGAAATATTTTAATTAAAATTTAATACCTAGTAGGTTATTACTACATAAAGTAGTAAAGAAAATTTATGTATGTAGTAAAAAATTACTATTTATATGTATATTTCTAAATTAAAATTTTCCAAAAATAAGATTGACATTAGAACGAGATTTATATTAGTATTAATATAAAGTTAAAATCTTATTTCAGGAAATGTGCTATTAAAATATTTAATAGTTAATGTAATGATTGGTAAACTATTATGTTTACGATAATTATGTTGTTTTATAACTAAAATTTAAATATCATTCAGTATATGTATATACTTATAAAGATTAATGATCTTTATAAGATATTGTTCTTTAACAAAATGGAAATAGAATATAATTTTCACGTTTAATTTATTTTAATTTAAATTGCCTATTTTATTAGATTAATAATCTTTAAATTATCTATTATTTTTTTATAGTTAATATTATTTCAATATGATTTAATAATCAATTCTAAAATTTTAACAATTATTTAAATATATAAAACATTTTTGGGTTGTTAGGTTAAGCAAAATAAGCGTATACGGTGGATGCCTAGGCAGTCATAGGCGATGAAGGACGTGCTAATCTGCGAAAAGCGTCGGTAAGTTGATATGAAGCTTTAAAAGCCGGCGATATCCGAATAGGGAAACCTAATGCAATAAAATGCATTATCGTTTAATAAATACATAGTTAAACGAAGCAAACCAGGGGAACTGAAACATCTAAGTACCCTGAGGAAAAGAAATCAAATAGAGATTCCCTTAGTAGTGGTGAGCGAAAAGGGATCAGCCCAGAGTCAGCATCAATATTAACTTTAGGAGAAGGGTCTGAAAAGTCCCACAATAAAGGGTGATAGTCCCGTATCTAAAAAAGCTATTATTGTGAACTCGAAGAGTAGGACGGGACACGTGTTATCCTGTTTGAATATAGGGGGACCATCCTCTAAGGCTAAATACTAATGACTGACCGATAGTGAATCAGTACCGTGAGGGAAAGGTGAAAAGAACCCCGGCTAGGGGAGTGAAATAGATCCTGAAACCGTATACGTACAAGCAGTAGGAGCATCTTTATTTAGAGATGTGACTGCGTACCTTTTGTATAATGGGTCAGCGACTTATATTCTGTAGCAAGGTTAACTTTTTTAGGGAGCCGTAGGGAAACCGAGTCTTAACTGGGCGTTAAGTTGCAGAGTGTAGACCCGAAACCCGGTGATCTAGCCATGAACAGGTTGAAGGTTGGGTAACACTAATTGGAGGACCGAACCGACTAATGTTGAAAAATTAGCGGATGATTTGTGGCTAGGGGTGAAAGGCCAATCAAACCGGGAGATAGCTGGTTCTCCTCGAAAGCTATTTAGGTAGCGCCTCGTGAATCATCTTTTGGGGTAGAGCACTGTTTCGGTTAGGGGGTCATCCAGACTTGCCAAACCGATGCAAACTACGAATACTAAAGAATGTTATTACGGGAGACACACTACGGGTGCTAACGTCCGTAGTGAAAAGGGAAACAACCCAGACCACCAGCTAAGGTCCCTAAATCATGGTTAAGTGGGAAACGAAGTAGGATGGCTTAGACAGCCAGGATGTTGGCTTAGAAGCAGCCATCATTTAAAGAAAGCGTAATAGCTCACTGGTCGAGCTGGCCTGCGCGGAAAATGTAACGGGGCTAAACCATGTACCGAAGCTGTGGCAGTAAAATATTATTTTTTGCTGGGTAGAGGAGCGTTCTGTAAGCCGTCGAAGGTATATTGAAAAATATATTGGAGGTATCAGAAGTGCGAATGCTGACATAAGTAACGATAAAGCGGGTGAAAAACCCGCTCGCCGAAAAACTAAGGGTTCCTGTCCAACGTTAATCGGGGCAGGGTAAGTCGATTCCTAAGGTGAGGCTGAAAAGCGTAATCGATGGGAAACGGGTTAATATTCCCGTACTAATAATTAACTGCGAAGTGGGGACGAAGAAGGCTAGGCTATCCGGGTGCCGGATGTCCCGGTTTAAGCGTGTAGGTTGGTAATGCAGGCAAATCCACATTACTATTATACTAAGGCGTTATGACGAATCATTAAGGTGATGAAGTAGTTGATGCCAAGCTTCCAAGAAAAGCCTCTAAGCTATAGGTAATTATTAATCGTACCCGAAACCGACACAGGTAGTTAGGTAGAGAATACTAAGGCGCTTGAGAGAACTCGGGTGAAGGAACTAGGCAAAATAGTGCCGTAACTTCGGGAGAAGGCACGCTGATTTAAGTAATGAAATTATACTTTCAAAGCTAAAGTCAGTCGCAGAGACCAGCTGGCTGCAACTGTTTATTAAAAACACAGCACTGTGCAAACACGAAAGTGGACGTATACGGTGTGACGCCTGCCCGGTGCTGGAAGGTTAATTGATAGGGTAAGCCATTTTAGGCAAAGCCCTTGATCGAAGCCCCAGTAAACGGCGGCCGTAACTATAACGGTCCTAAGGTAGCGAAATTCCTTGTCGGGTAAGTTCCGACCTGCACGAATGGCGTAATGATGGCCAGGCTGTCTCCACCCGAGACTCAGTGAAATTGAATTCGCTGTGAAGATGCAGTGTACCCGCGACAAGACGGAAAGACCCCGTGAACCTTTACTATAGCTTGACACTGAAGATTGAACATTAATGTGTAGGATAGGTGGGAGGCTATGAGATTTAGACGCTAGTCTAAATGGAGCCAATGTTGAAATACCACCCTTTAATGTTTGGTATTCTAACTTAAACCCGTAATCCGGGTTAAGGACAGTTTCTGGTGGGTAGTTTGACTGGGGCGGTCTCCTCCTAAAGAGTAACGGAGGAGCACAAAGGTTGGCTAATCACGGTCGGATATCGTGAGTTTAGTGCAAAGGCATAAGCCAGCTTAACTGCGAGCGTGACGGCGCGAGCAGATACGAAAGTAGGTCTTAGTGATCCGGTGGTTCTGAATGGAAGGGCCATCGCTCAACGGATAAAAGGTACTCCGGGGATAACAGGCTAATACCGCCCAAGAGTTCATATCGACGGCGGTGTTTGGCACCTCGATGTCGGCTCATCACATCCTGGGGTTGTAGTAGGTCCCAAGGGTATGGCTGTTCGCCATTTAAAGTGGTACGCGAGCTGGGTTTAGAACGTCGTGAGACAGTTCGGTCCCTATCTGTCGTGGGCGTAGGAAGATTGAGAGGAGCTGCTCCTAGTACGAGAGGACCGGAGTGGACGCACCTCTGGTATGCAGATTGTCATGCCAATGGCATTGTCTGGTAGCTAAGTGCGGAAAAGATAACCGCTGAAAGCATCTAAGCGGGAAGCTTGCCTCAAGATGAGTCTTCCCTGACAAAAAATGTCCTATAAGGGGTGTTCAAGACTAGAACGTAGATAGGCTGGGTGTGTAAGCATAGTAATATGTTGAGCTAACCAGTACTAATGACCCGAGAGGCTTAACTTAACAACACCAAAAATGTTTTATTTAAAGCTTGTACATAATAAGCTACTTATTAAAGTATTTTTTAAATATATTTAGTAAAGTACATCATCTAGATAATCTTTTAGATAATAGATAACCAAGTACACTGGTTATCTATTTGATAATTAATAATGATAAAACAGTGCGTATTGTTTTGTTCTTATTGCTTCTATAAAAATTACTTTTATTATTTTAAGATGATTTGAATCTTTAAGATTCTTTTATATTTACTTTTATGTTAATTATTATATTTACTTTAAAAATTAAGTATTTTGATATTTAGGACTTAATAAGTAAGAGATATTTAAGTAATTTAATTCATTTTATAATTGTATTTATTTATGTAAATTCATTACATAAAGCTATTACTATTTGTCAAATATTATTTAGATAAATATATATTATTTTATTTCTTTAATTTTATTACTTTAATATAAAAATATTATTAGTTAGAATAACTAGAATTCATTTTAAAAAGAAATGTAATTATAATTATTATATGTATATGTTAATTTGAGTATTATTAATTTTTTTTAAAAGTTCTGTCACTTATCATGATTAAAAATATAAATGATAAATATCAAAATATTTAGATTAATTATATTAAGATTAATTAATTTTGTATTTTTAAGATATAGAAATAAGTTAGACACTCTAAAATATATAAAAGAATTAACTAGAAAATGTTTAAAGTAATGTTAAAATGATTCATGAAAATATTAACTACAAAATGGCATGAAGTCATAGGATCAGAAAAAAACCAAGATTATTTTCTTAATATTTTATCTTATATAGCTAAAGAACGTAGGCAAGGAAAAGTAATTTTCCCTGCACAAAAAGATATATTTAATGCATTTCGATATACAAAATTTAATGAAATAAAGGTAGTAATTTTAGGACAAGATCCATATCATGGATATAGACAAGCACATGGGTTGTCTTTCTCTGTATTACCTAATGTAGCAATACCCCCCTCACTAATAAACATATATAAAGAATTAGCACAAGATATTTTAGACTTTCGATATCCCAATCATGGATGTCTAGTCAGTTGGGCGCAACAAGGCGTTTTATTATTAAATACTTGTCTGACTGTTGAGTTTGGTAAAGCACACTCTCATGCTCATTTAGGTTGGGAAATATTTACTGATAAAGTTATTAAAAAAATTAATAAATATCGTACTGGCATAGTATTTTTATTGTGGGGGGCTCACGCACAAAAAAAAGGTCAATTTATAGATAAAAGAAAACACTTTATTCTTAAAGCCTCCCATCCATCACCATTTTCTGTCCATAAAGGTTTTTTTGGTTGTCGTCATTTTTCTGAAGCAAATAAAATATTAGTAAAACAAAAAATAAGCCCAATTAATTGGACACCAATTATTTAATTATAAATTTATGATAACAAATAGTTAGTAATAGATTAACTTAATTTATTTTTAGATACAATCACCATTGCTGGACGTAATAAACGACCATTTAAAGTATAACCTTTTTGCATAATATCAATAACTTGATTAGCTTCATATTCTTCAGAATCAATCATTTTCATTGCTTGATGCAATTCTGGATTAAAAGGAATATTTTTTTCATTTATTACTTTTATGCCGTATTTATTAATAGTATCTAAAAATGATTTTAATGTTAATTCTAATCCCTGAAGCATCGGTATAGATTCAGTTTTTTCTTTATCAATAAGTTCTATTGCTCTCTCTAAATTATCAATTACAGGTAGTAATTCATTAGCAAATCTTTCTAAAGCAAACTTGTATGTTTTTTCGATATCTTGATCAGTACGACGACGAATATTTTCTATTTCTGCTTTTGCACGCAATAATGCTTCTCTTTCTTGTTTTTGTGATTCTAGTAATTGTTTCTCTAATGCCATAATACGTTGTTCAAGTAATATTCCTTCAGTACTTATTAGTTCATTTTTAATTTCATTTTCTTCATTTGTTTCTACATTTTTCTCATTTATTTCCATATTTTTCTCATTTATTTCCATATTTTTCTCATTTATTTCCATATTTTTCTCATTTATTTCCATATTTTTCTCATTTATTTCTATATTTTTCTCATTTTTTTCTATAAATTCCTCTTCTTCTTTTTTTTGATATTTTTTAAATTCTTTTTCTTTAGAGGCTTGGTTATCATGCATCTCATGTTCTTGACTACTCATAGTATCTCCATATCTTAGAATCTATCTAGATTTTAGAATCTATTCTATCTAACTAAATTAATATTTTATTATATGGGGATAAAAATTTTTTATTCAATAGAATTATCGAATTTATGATAGGGATAAACAATGTTATTCAAAAAAAAAGCAAGTAAAAAATTATTTAAATATATTGGTATTGTTGGTCATCCAAGACGTCAAAAGGCATTAGAAACACATAAAGAAATTTATAATTGGTTAAGGAAACAGAAATATCAAGTTATTTTAGAAAAACAAATAGCTGAACATTTAAATTTAAAAAATATTCGTAAAGGTGAACTAAAAGAAATCGGTAAAATAGCTGATTTAGTGATTGTTATTGGTGGTGATGGTAATATGTTAAGTGCTGCTCGTATTTTATCAAGTTATGAAAACAAAGTTATTGGAATTAATCGTGGTAATCTTGGATTTTTAACTGATCTTGGACCAGATAATGCGTTACAACAACTCACAAAAGTATTATCTGGTCAGTTTTATGAGGAACAAAGATTTTTGTTAGAAATTAGAATAAATACCAAAAAAAATAATTCTAAATTAAATATTGCAATTAATGAAGTTATTTTACATACTGGTAAAGTAGCCCGCATGATTGAGTTTGAGGTATATATTGATAACCGTTTTGCTTTTTTTCAACGTTCAGATGGATTAATTATCACTACCCCCACTGGTTCTACTGCTTATTCACTTTCTGCAGGTGGTCCTATATTAACTCCTAATCTTGAAGCTATTACTTTAGTTCCTATGTTTCCTCATACTCTTTCATCTAGACCTTTAGTTATTAGTAGTAATAGTAGTATTAAATTAAAATTTAAACAAAAAAATATTAATTATGAAATTAGTTGTGATAGTCAAATTATTTTACCTATTAAGCATGATGATGAAATTTTGATTAAAAAAAGCACTAAAAAACTCAATTTAGTCCATCCAAAAGATTATAACTATTTTAATATATTAAGTTCAAAATTAGGTTGGTCACAGAAAAGTTTTTGATATTTTTATATCTTACTAAAATATTTATATAATAAATATCTGATCAATAGAATTATTTTAATTATAATTTAGTTAGTAATCATAAATAAGTATTTTTTATACGAAATTGTATATTTTTGATAAGTTATTAATAACGTATTTTTATTTATTTTATATAAATATAGATAATTTTATACTTATTAAAAGATAGAATTTTAAAATTAAAAATTAATATTGTAATATTAATGACTTAATTTTTTGAAAAACAAAATAAAGGAATTTAGATGTTATCTAAATATTGTAAATTATTATTTTTGATTGTTGTTTTTATTCAGGTTATAACCAGTTGTTCTATATTTGAACGAATTGTTTATATTCCTAATATTAGTCAAGGCAATTATCTTTCTTTTAATGATATTGCAAAAATTCAAAAAGGTATGACTAAACAACAAGTAATTTATATACTAGGTACACCAGTTTTTAAAGAACTATTTGGACAACACATTTGGTATTACATTTTTCGTCAACATATTGGATCTAAAAAAGTGAAACAACAAACGTTAATATTATTTTTTAATCAAAATGATATACTAATATCTATTAAAAATAATAATAATTTAAGATAAACAAAAAAGAATTACTTGATATATAATTCAGCAAAATTAATAATAATTTTGCTGAAAATTTAGGTTATATTTTTTTTCTCGTTTACGGCGTATTTCTTTTGGATCAGCAAGTAAAGGTCGATAAATTTCAATTCGATCTCCATTAGATAAAACTTTAGATAGTTTAGTTATTTTGCTAAAAATACCAACTTTATTTTTATTTAAATCAATATCATTTCTAATAGATAAAATACCTGATTGTAATATAGCTTCTTTAACAGTAGTTTTTTGTTTTATTACTATATTTAATAAAATTTGCTTATTTGGTAATGCATAAACAATTTGAATATTCATACTTAAACTAAAATACTTCTACAAAACCTTAGTAAATACTAATTTATTAGAAAATCTTTCAAAGTTATGTAAATTTTACTTTATTAAAACAATTAATACTTAAAATTAAATAGCTAAAATTTAATCATTTAATTTTTTAAAATTTAAAATAATTATTATATTATTATATAACATTTATTTTTTCATTGTTATCATAAAAAATTTATTTAAAATAATTTAAAAGTTACTTTATTATAAACAAAGATAATTAAAATAGAAAATAATTCAATAATATAAGTGATTTAAATCATATAATTAAAGATTATAGAAGTATATACTATTATTGCATTTATTTTTAATAAATAATATAACTAAAAATCGTGAAACATGAAAAAGAAAAAAGTAGTAAATCAAAATAATTTAAATATAATTAGTATTAATAAAAGAATATATCATGAATATTATATTAATGAAGAAATTGAAGCTGGTTTAGTTTTATTAGGTTGGGAAGTTAAGTCATTGCGTGCTAGGAAAGTTAATATTAGCAATAGTTATATATTGATTAATCATGGTACAGCTTATCTCTTAGGTGCAATAATTACTCCATTATATACTTCTAATTTTTATGATTTATATGACCCCATGCGCACTAGAAAACTATTATTAAATCAATATGAACTTAATTCATTATTTGGCAAAGTAAATCGTATAGGACATACAATTGTAGCATTATCACTTTATTGGAAAAGTAGTTGGTGTAAAATCAAAATTGGTATTGTTAAAGGTAAAAAAAAATATGATAAGCGTTATGAAATTAAACATAGAGAATGGAGATTAAATAAAGAAAAAATTATGAGAAGTACAAAATTTTAATAATTTAATTGCTAGGTTTATTTATTTTTTGATATAATATACTTCATGGGGCTGAAATTTAATGGATTCGACGAAATTTGCAAAACCCAAGGTGCATGCCAAGGTACGGTTGGCCTTGTTAAAAAACCGTAAAAAAATAGTCGCAAACGACAATAACTACGCTCTAGCAGCTTAATAACCTGGTTTCAGAGCCCTCATTAATCTATATTGCGCTCTTTAGATATGATAAAAATGAGGTCATAAAAATAAAGAGATCACGTTTGGCACCTTAGTCTGAGGTTAAAACGTTGAATTTTAATAGACTAGTTTATTAGTAGTATGTCTATCTACAGCTAATTTATGAAATATAAAGATTAGACTAAGCATGTAGTACTAAGGATGTAGAAATTTCGGACGCGGGTTCGACTCCCGCCAGCTCCATTAATTAATAATTAATGATTTTGATTCCATCATGGATCATAAAATGTGAGTTGATAGACATTTAAAAATGTATTTTTTATGTTTTTTGACGTAAAATATTTATTTATTTTGAATAATATTAAATGTTATGAATAAGTATCTTTTTTTAGTCTTTAATGTAAAATAATTATTAATTGTATTATTTATTTAATAATATTAATTATATAAATGACTATTATGATAGTAGTAAAATCATTTCTTATAAAATCAAGATAAAATCTTATCTTTATTTTATTGTATTGATAATATGTTATGCATTTATTTTATAATAATAGAATTTTAAAAAATATTTAATTCTAGATATTTTAATAATAATTTTAGTTAATTTGAATAAGATATAATTGTAATTATTATAAGAAGAAAACATTATATTTTGATATCGTGATATAAAATATGTGCAAAATTATAAATTTTGTATTTAACGAAAAAGTATAAATTCAAAAAATATATAACATTTAAATGTGATTTCAATTAACTAATTAATGTAATAATGTTATTATTATAACTAATTATAAAGTTAAATTTATCTATAGATAGGATATAATTATGTTAACTATTATTCCAATAATTATAATTATTACTTTAATTATTATATTTTCTTCTGTTAAAATTGTACCTCAAGGTTATCAGTGGACAGTAGAACGATTTGGCCGCTATACGAATACTCTGATGCCAGGATTAAATATTGTAATACCGTTTATGGATCGTATTGGTAGAAAAATTAATATGATGGAACAAGTATTAGATATCCCATCTCAAGAAATTATTTCTAGAGATAATGCTAATGTTACAATTGATGCTGTTTGTTTTATTCAAGTTATAGATCCAGTAAAAGCTGCTTATGAAGTCAGTAATATGGAATTAGCTATAGTTAACTTAACAATGACTAATTTTCGTACAGTATTAGGTTCTATGGAGTTAGATGAAATATTATCACAACGAGATAATATTAATAGTCAATTACTACATATTGTTGATGAAGCTACTAATCCTTGGGGTGTAAAAATTACTAGAATAGAAATTCGTGATGTGCGCCCACCTACTGAATTGATTTCTGCTATGAATGCACAAATGAAAGCTGAACGTACTAAACGTGCAGATATTTTAGAGGCAGAAGGTATACGCCAAGCTGCTATTTTGCGAGCAGAGGGTGAAAAACAATCTCAAATATTAAAAGCTGAGGGAGAACGCCAATCTGCATTTTTACAAGCAGAAGCACGTGAACGATCAGCAGAAGCTGAAGCACAAGCTACAAAAATAGTATCTAATGCAATCGTAACGGGTGATATTCAAGCTATTAATTATTTTATAGCTCAAAAATATACTGATGCGTTACAGCAAATTGGTTCAGCTACCAATAGCAAAGTCATTATGATGCCATTAGAAGCTGGAAATTTAATGGGATCCATTAGTGGTATTATAGAACTAATAAGTAATAGCAAAAAAATAAAATAGCAATAAAGTATAAGAATATTTCTTATTTACAGTTATTCGTATAGTAACAAAATAAATTAGTGACAAATAAATACTTTTACTATTTAATTATAATTTAAGAAATTATTATAAGAATTTTTAATTTATATTAGTTATAAAATAAATATAATTAAGGATATTTAAAATATAATATAAATATAATATATATAAATAGTAATTGTCCTCTTAGTTAAATGGATATAACAAGCCTCTCCTAAGGGCTAATTGTAGGTTCAATTCCTTCAGAGGACACAATTTAAAGTTATTATTATATAATTAAAGTTATTATTAGTAATATTAAGTTATTCTTTTATATTGCTTTTAATTTTAAATAGCAAAAATATTAAAGTAAAAAAGATTATTTATGATAATAAATGCAATTTAACTATTTGTTTTCAATTGTTGAAAATAATTTTCGTATAATATATTAACATTTCCTACATCATTTTGCCATTCTCCATGTTTTAGAATTACTTCACTAGGATATAATGAAGTATCTGTTGCTATATTTACTGGTAATAATTTTTTTGCTGCTAAATTCGGTGTAGGATAACCATTTTGTTGCGATATACGAGCAGCAATATCAGGCCTTAGTAAAAAATTAATTAATTGAATAGCACCATCAACATTTTTTGCATTAGAAGGAATAACAAAACTATCCATCCAAAAAATAGCACCTTCTTTAGGCCAAACAAATTTTATTGGAACTCCTAATTTCCGTATTATATAGGCTGAACCATTCCATAACATACCACAATTAACATCCTTTTGTATAAAAGGATAAGCTGGATTATCAGAATTAAATGCGATAACATTTGGCATTAATTTTTTTAATTCTTCATAAGCTATTGCAATTAAATTAGGATCTGTTGTATTGCCTGAATAACCTAATTTAAGCAAAGCAATTTGAAATACTTCTCTTGAATCATCAGTTAATAGCACTCTATTTTTGTACTCTGGTTTCCATAGATCTGCCCATGAAGCAATAGATTTTAAATCATTATTTACATCACTATTAATACCAATACCTGTTGCCCCCCATACATGAGGAATTGAATAATCATTTTTAGGATCAAACGATTTATGTAAGAAATTTGGATCAAGATTTTTAAATTGAGTTAATTTGCTTTTATCAATTTTTTGTAACATACCTTCTCTGCTCATTTTTGCTACAAAGTAAGTAGAAGGTACTACCAAATCATAACTATCTTTAGTATAAGTTTTTAGTTTGATATACATGCTTTCATTAGATTCATAAGTAGAGTACATTACTTTTATACCAGTTTCTTGAGTAAATTGATTAAGTATTTCTACTGAAACGTATTCTGACCAATTATAGAAATATACCATCTTATTATCATAAGATATAGTGATAGCTACATTAATATTTGAATATAATATTCCTATTATAAAATAGAAATAAATTTTTTTTATATAATTCATTTGTCAAAAAAAATTATGGATTGAAATTTAAATATTTTATATCTTTAAATACATTTAATATACTAAAAAGTATAAGTATTCTTTAATAATTAATAGAAAAATGTTTATAAATTTAATAAATCATTAATACAATAAGTATTATTATATTTAAAATAAGTATTAATATCTTTTAATTATTTTTTTTAAAAATCCATAAGATTAGTAATCCAAGTATTAATGAAATAAATAATAAGATTGTTGTTAATGCGTTAATTTCTGGTGACATTCCTATCTTTATCATTGAATAAATTTTTAATGGTAATATCTCATAAGTTGGTCCAGTTACAAAATAAGATATCACTACATCATCAATTGAAATAGCTATACTTAATAACCAACTTGATATTATAGGTGATAATGTTAATGGTAATATAATTTGCCATAAAATCATTAATTCACTAGCACCTAGATCTTGTGCTGCTTCTAATATTGTTATATCTAAATCTTTTAGCTTAGCATAAATTGTAATAACTACAAAAGGTAAACAAAATGTAATATGAGATAATAATAAAGACCAAAAACCTAATGAAATTCCTAATAACATAAAATTTAATAATAATGAAATTGCAATTACTATATCTGGTGATATCATAACAATAAATAACATACTATTAATAAATATTTTGCCTTTAAAATTATAACGAAATAATGCTAATGCTGATAATAAACCCATAAAAGTAGTAAATGTAGCTGAAATAATTGCTATGGTTAATGAATTGCCTGTAGCTTTCAATAAGCTATCATCATTCAATAATATTGAATACCATTCTGTTGTCCATTGCGAATGATTACTAAAATTTGATGTACTAAATGAATGGACAATTAATATAATAATTGGAATGTATATACAAACATAAATGCCAATAAGAAAGCTATTGCGTAAAAAAAGTATAATCATATTATGAATTATGCCTTATAATCATCTAATTGATAATATGATAGTAAAAAAGCTATCCCACTTATTAAAATAGTTAATGTGATACTAATTGCTGAACCAAAAGGCCAATCTCGTAAATAAAGAAATTGATTTTTTATGATATTACCAATTAACAGATTTTTTGCCCCTCCCATTAAATCTGCTATATAAAATAAACCCATTGCTGATATTGATACTAATATACATCCTGCTATGACGCCTTGTTTTGTTAAAGGAACTGTAATACGTAAAAATATTTGAAATTTATTAGCTCCTAGATCTTTAGCAGCTTCAAAGTAATATTTATCTAATTTTTGAATACTTGAATAAATAGGAATAACCATAAATGGTAATAAAATATACACTAAACCTATAATAACTGCTTTTTGTGTGTATAAAATTTGAATTGGTTTATCTATTAACTTGATATATAATAAAAAGTTATTCAAAAACCCTCGAGCACTCAAAAAAAATCTCAATCCATAAATACGAATCAAAGAATTAGTACAAAATGGTAAAATTAATAAAAACAGCATTAATGATTGTAATTTTATTGATATTTGTGTAAGTAGAAGTGCTAATGGATAGCTAATTATTAAACAAAATAAAGTAGTAATAATTGCAATATTTATGGAATTTAAAATAACATTTGCATATAATGAATTAAATAATCGTTTATAATTATTTAAAGTAAAAATTATTTTAATTAAATTTTTATCATCATGAGTTAAAAAACTTGTAATAATAATTATTAAATTAGGTAAAAATACAAATAATAATAGCCAAGAGAACAACCAAATAATAATAATATTTTGAAATTTTTTGCTATTAATTCTCATTAATAAATACTACCTCAGAATGTTCTATCCACGTTACACAAATTTTTTGTGCTAATTGATAATTATGAGTTTTCTTATTTTTATTAAAAAATTCACTGACTATAACTTTTTTACCATTATTTATTTCTATTTCAGTATCAATCATTATACCCTTATAGTTTCTATCTCTTATACATCCAATTATTCCTAAAGATTTTTGTTTATTATCAATTTTCTTAATTCGTAGATCCTCTGGTCTAAGTAAAATCTTTAATAGTTGTCCTTTTGATATTAACTGTTCAGTGTAAAGATTACACTCATATCCATCAATATTAGCTCTAATACGCTTTTCATCAATACGATGTAAACAAATCGCATCAAAAATATTTATTTCACCTATAAACTGTGCAACAAATAAATTTTTTGGATTTTCATATATATCTTTTGGTGAAGAATCCTGTTCAATACGCCCATCTCTTATAATTACAATACGATCAGACATAGATAATGCTTCTTCTTGATTGTGAGTTACATAAATGAAAGTAATACCTAATTTACGTTGTAAAAATTTTAATTCACTGTGCATTTTTTTGCGCAATTGATAGTCTAAAGATGATAAAGATTCATCTAATAAAAGAACTTTAGGTTTATTGATAACTGCACGTGCAATTGCTACTCTTTGTCGTTGTCCACCTGATAACTGATGAGGATATTGTTTGATAAAATTTTCTAATTGCACCATTTGCAACGTCTCTTCTACTTTAATTTTTATTTCTTGAGCCGTTTTTTTTTGCATACGTAATCCAAATGCGATATTATCAAATACTGACATATGAGGAAATAAGGCATAATTTTGAAATACAGTATTAATATGGCGTTTTTGTGCTGGAACATCAGTAATATCTTGACCTTCAAGAAAAATTTTTCCATCATCAACATAATCTAATCCAGAAATTAATCTTAAAATAGTTGTTTTACCACATCCTGATGGACCTAATATGGTAAGAAATTGTTTATTATTAATATTTAAATTAAACTGTGAGATAATATTTTTACCATTGAATCCTTTAGTTATGGATTTTAATTCAATTAATGACGTAATAGAGATTTTTTTAATCATATTAAAACTATATACTTTATTATTTAGTTATACAAAATTATAATAAAATTTATATATGTAATAAATAAATTATAAAAGCTAAAATTAATTTTATTTTTAAATTAATAAAAATAAAATGATAAACTTAATAATAGAAAATGCAAATAAATATTCTTAAGAAAGATGATATCAATCTTGTATATTTAATATAATAAAAAGTTAAAAATTAATATTTAAATACTTTTTAGTAAAGTATTTATAATATTTTATTATATTATAAAATTATAATTTTTTTACTATATTTTAAATAATTAATCATGTATTTTATTATTTTGATGTATTTTTTAATTATTAGTAATTGATTATTGATATTATTTTATTAATCAAATAAATAATATTTCATATTTCTTATTTTTAAAGTTAATTAAAAATTATTTTATATAATAAATAATTAATAAAATTTTTAGATTTGTATATAAATTATTATTTATTAATAATATTATTAATAAATTAATTTAATATATTGGAATTATAAAAATAATTATTATGACTAAATATTATAATAATATATAAATATTATTATAATATTATTTATAATATTTTGAATTAATAAAATCATAATATTAATTATTTAGTATATTTAAAATTTAACTAATAAAACTATGAATATTACATTAATAATGTATAAAATAAAATATTTTAGTTTTTATAAAATAATTTAATTAATTATTTATAAAGTTAATATTAATTTTAATATTTATTAATACTAATACTACTAGTAGTTAGATTTACAATTATTAATATAATAATGTTCATAACAATAAAAATATCAAAGTTATCCTCTAATAGGATAATAGATAATGATAATAAAGTCTTTTAATGTAAAATAGAATTCTAATTTTAACTTATAATACTGGAATATTGATTGTTATCAATAAACCTTTTTATTCAATAAATCAAAAAAAGTAAGACATATAGATATATAATCTTATGTTTTATAAACAGGAAATTTTTTGCAAATAGCTAAAACTTTTTGTTTTACATCATTAATCATTTTTTTATCATCAATGTTATCCAAAATATCACATATCCAATTCGCTATTTCTATTGATTCTTTTTCTTTAAAACCACGTCTAGTAATTGCTGGAGAACCAATACGAATACCAGAAGTAATTAATGATCCTTTAGGGTCATTTGGTATATTATTTTTATTTACAATAATGTTTGCATGTTCAAGTACAGAATCAGCTTCTTTTCCTGTAATACCCTGCTCTGTTAAATCTAATAAAAATAAATGATTTTCAGTACTTCCAGATATAATTTGGTATTTTCTTTCAAGAAATACTTGAACCATTATTGAAGCATTTTTAATAACTTGTTGTTGATATATTTTAAATTCAGGCTCCATAGCTTCTTTAAATGCAACAGCTTTAGCAGCAATAATATGCATTAATGGACCACCCTGTACTCCAGGGAAAACTGCTGAATTTAATTTTTCATAAAATTCTTTTTTACCACCTTTAGCTAAAATTAAACCACCTCTAGGGCCAGCTAAAGTTTTATGTGTTGTAGTAGTTACAACTTGTGCATGTGGTAATGGATTAGGATAAATACCAGCAGCAACCAAGCCAGCAACATGTGCCATGTCAACAAATAAATAAGCGCCTATATTATCCGCAATTTGTCGCATTTTAGCCCAATTTACTTTACCAGAGTAAGCTGAAAAACCACCAATAATTATTTTAGGTTTATATTTTTGTGCTTTAGTATTGATTTCTTCATAATTTATTGTCCCATTTTTATCTGTTTTATAAGAAATTATATTATAAATTTTTCCAGAAAAATTGACTGATGAACCATGAGTTAAATGTCCTCCATGTGTTAAATTCATACTTAATATTGTATCTCCTGGTTCTAATAATGCCATATAAACAGCAGTATTAGCTTGTGAACCTGAGTGTGGTTGTACATTAGCAAAATCTGCATTAAATAAACGTTTTGCGCGATCAATAGCTATTTGTTCAATAGCATCAACATATTTACAACCACCATAATAACGATTACCTGGATAACCTTCTGCGTATTTATTGGTTAACTGAGAACCTTGAGCTTGCAGAACTCTTGGACTAGTATAATTTTCTGAAGCGATTAATTCAATATGTGTTTCTTGACGTAAAATTTCATTTTTTATTGCTTGCCAAATTGCTTTATCATAATCTTCAATTTTCATGTTTAAATTTAACATATTATTCTCCTAAATAAAGCATATAGTAAATTACTATTTATATTAAACCAATTATTCAAGTGGAAATTTTTTATTTATTAAAATATTTTTATTTTAAAAATATAATGTTAACTTTATTGATTAATCATAAGTAGTATTTGTTGAAGAATTTTAATATAAAATATAACGTATATTATATTAATAATCAGCATATCTGTTAATTTATAATAACTATTTATATAAATAACATTAAGTATTATTTAATTTGTAGAATCATAAAAATAACTTATTTAAATATAATTTATTATTATTACTATTATTTTAATTAATTATTGTTATTAATAACAATAATTATGATTAAAAGCAGAAGTAATTGGATAACGCCTATCTTTATTAAAATTTCTAATTGTGATTTTAGGTCCTACTGGTGCTTGACGTCTTTTGTATTCATTAATATTAACAAGATTAATAATTCTACGCACTAGCATTTCATCAAACCCAGATTTAACTAATTGATTAATTGATTTATCTTTTTCAACATAACCTTCAAGAATTGCATCTAATACAGGATAAGGTGGTAAATTATCTAAATCTATTTTTCCTGGTGTTAATTCAGATGTGGGTTGTCTATTAATTACACGAGAAGGAATAATTGATGATATTTTATTACGATATCTTGCTAATTGAAATACTAACATTTTTGGTATATCTTTAAGCACCGCAAACCCACCAGCCATATCACCATAAATTGTTGTATAGCCAATAGCTAATTCACTTTTATTACTAGTAGTTAATACTAATCGACCACTTTTATTAGATATTGCCATTAAAATTATAGCCCTACATCGTGCTTGTAAATTTTCTTCTGTATTGTCTGGAGTCTTGTTTGTAAATAATTCTGACAGTTCAGATATAAAAGTATAATATATCCTTTCTATAGAGATAACTGTAAATTCAATATCTAATAATTTTGCTTCTTCTCTAGCATCATGAATGCTTATTTGGGTAGTATATTTAAAAGGCATCATTATTGCTTGAACTTTATCTTTTCCTATAGCATCTGTTGCAATAGCTAAAGTTAAAGCTGAGTCAATTCCACCAGATAATCCTATAATAACGCCAGGAAATCTATTTTTTTTTATATAATCTCTAGTAGACATTACTAATGCTTCGTATACTTGAGCTATTGGTGATAAATTTTTAGTTAATTTAGTCATTGGTATCGGTTCAGAATCATTAAATTTACATTGAATCACTTGTTCAGAAAATTGTGTTAAATTATGTGTTATTTCTCCATGACTATTTAATACTTTTGATCCGCCATCAAATATTAGTTCATCTTGTCCACCAACCTGGTTTAAATAAATAATTGGTAAATTTATTCTTTGAATATGAGATTTTAATAATTTTGTGCGTAAGTAAGGTTTTTTATGATTATAAGGAGATGCATTAATGGTAATGATGATATCTGCATTTTTTGATTTAATTATGTCAACTAGTTCATTAGACCAAATATCTTCACAAATTAAAAACCCTAATTTATAATTTTTAAATGATAAAACACAGGTTTCATGACCTGGATAAAAATATCGTTTTTCATCAAAAACACCATAATTAGGCAATTTTTGTTTAAAATAACGTGCTATTATTTTTTTTTGCCAAAAAAATGACAAAGAATTGTAGTATTTTTTATTTTTTTTCCATATATGACCAACAACAATGGCTATATTTTGACTAGCTACTTTAAGACGATTAAGTTGTTTATTACAATTTTGATTAAAATCGCGCCTAAAAATTAAATCTTCTGGTGGATATCCAGTTAAAGATAATTCTGAAAATAAAATAAGATCTGCTCCTTGCAATTTTTGATTTTTAATCTCTCGTAACATACGTTCACAGTTACCTTCAATATCACCTACTAGCCAATTTAATTGTGCTAATGCAATATTTATTTTACGATTCATAAAATTTACTCTTTAAATATAATTATTATTTTTAAAATTATTAGTTATGTATAGTTTTTTAAAATTAACAGTATTTAAAATGCTATATTATTATTGTTTTAAAGATAACTTTGTTAGTACATGGCTTTTTATTAATTTATAATTATTTATGAAATATTAAACTTTAAATTTAATCTAATATTTAGAAAATATTATGAATGTGATTTTTTATATAATATTAAAATAATTTAAAATCACATATAACTAGTATAGTTTTATCATTAATTTTATTAAATATTAATATTATTTGTTAAAACAATTTATAAAATATTTTTATATGGTTATATTTATTAGTTTAGAAGATATTTTTAATAAGAATTGTTATTAATTTATTAGAATTGTATCTAATTTTATTAGAATTGTATTTTATTATAGTTGTGTAGTAAAATTTTCATGTTAAAATATCACATTATATGTGTAGTTTTAAGATTTAAATTTTAGAAAAATTATTACTTCTATTGCAAAAATAGAAATAACTAAGTTAATTTTTTATAATTTTACAACTTATATTTATAAAATGTTAAGTGATTTTGTGATAATTTAAAAAATTATATTTAAGATATTTTTATAAAAGTATAATTTGGATTATCAAAAATTTTACAGTAAAATATATTAAATTTAAGTATATAGTATAAGTATACATTTTATAAAAATCGAGTAAGAATTCTAAGATATCTTTAGTAATTCTATTATAATATCAATATATGTGATAATAAATCATTATTTACTTATTTTATTATTTCAGTATTTTGTTTAATTCGTTATAGTTATTTTATTAAAATAATAACATTATAGAACAGTATAATAGATATTTTTATTCAATTTAATTATATGGTAATAAAATACCCAATTAAAATTTAAATATTAAAATAATTAGGATATTTTTAACAAAATTTTACTAAAAATTACAAGTATCTTGAAATAAACCCACTTTTAAATCTTTTGCTGTATAAATACATTTATAGTCAACTAATACTTCACCATCAGCTACCCCCATAATCAATTTTCTATTAATTATTCTTTTCAAATGAATGTGATATATTACCTTTTTTGCTGTTGGTAAAATTTGTCCAGTAAATTTTACTTCTCCTACCCCTAAAGCCCTACCCTTGCCCTTACCACCTATCCATCCTAGATGAAATCCAACTAGTTGCCACATAGCATCAAGCCCTAAACATCCAGGCATAACTGGATCATTTGTAAAATGACAACTAAAAAACCATAAATTAGGGTTTATATCAAATTCTGCTTCTATAAAACCTTTATCGAACTTTCCTCCAGTTTCAGTCATTTGTATGATACGATCCATCATTAACATATTACCTGAAGGTAATAATGGTCCATTTTCACCGAAAAGCTCTCCTCTACTAGAAGCATCTAAATCTTCTTTGCTATAAAAGCTGTGTCTATTAATCATAATAATAAATAACCTTATTATAAAAATAATAAAGAATAGGTTACAGTTATAAACTGAACAAGTATAATCACTTAATTTTTATTAAAATTAATTGTTTTTTATAAATTTCATAATTTTAATTATTATTTATTAATTAGTTTTTACATTAAAGTTGATAAATATAATTATTTTTATTTTAATTTTATTATGTTAATGTTTATTTATCTTAAATAAGATAATATTATATCTGATGAAAATAATCATTTATTAACTTATTAATTATTGTTATTAGGTATAATTTTTTAGTTTAATACTATTTATATATAGAATTAATATTAGTTAATACTAATTAATTATTAATGAAATTAAATTTTATTAATAATTTTATTATAAAATAAAATTATGTTAACATTTTTAACTTATAAAAATTATGACTTTATAAAATTTTAATTTTTATTTTAATAAGTAAAAATTATTTTAATTACAGAATATATATTGCACTGAAATATTTTTCATAAATTTATTTTTGTTTTTTATTTATATTAGTGAATTTGATGTTGTAACATTATAGAAAAATACAATATTATTATGTTAATATTCTTCTTATTGAGTGTGCTGTATTTGTAATAATTAATTTAATTGCTTAATTATAAAACTTTTAATAAATATTTTTACGTAACATATTTTATATTATATTTAATAGCTAAAAGTTATTTTAAAATAGATATTATTTTTTATAAGTTTATTTTATTTAAATAATAATTAAATTTTTATTTGTATTTAAATTCTTGATTCAGTTAATGATTTCCATTGTAACATATTTTATTATATAATAGTTATTTTATATGATAGTTATTTCTAGGTGCTAGTATTATACTAATTAATTAGTTTTTCAGTAAAATATACTATATGATACCATCATATTTAACATATAATAAGGTGGCATTATGTTAATTTTTAAAAATTTGATAATTTATATATTTAAGTTACGCAATTGTGGTTAGTTGCGCAATTGTGGTGTTTTAAGTTGATTTTTAATTGATTCCGATAACTCATCTAAAGATGAGTGTTCTGGATGTTCATTGGACATTTCATAAGTAATTTGTGCTTCAGCTAAATAAGTATGAATTGGTTCACCGTTATCATCTTCCATGACAACATGATACCAAGGTGATGAACGTAAATTTGCATTAGATGCTATATCATCATCATTTGGTTTATCCAGTGAGTATTCAGGATCAATATCGACTATTACGCCAAGATAGCCTAAAAGTTTATGTCTTATTTGTTGTCCAATACTAAATTTACTACTAGTCATCATTGATAGTTCCTATCTACTGTTGTCATGATTTATGGGTAGATAACATAAATTCCAAGAAGATTATTCTTGGATGAATTTTAAAAATTTTCTTATTTTGACAAATTAAAATATTATATATTAAAGATATTATTTAATACACTTAGTTATATTATTTCTTTAAAATTATTATAATTATTGAAAAATTTTAATTTTCTTGGTAATAGTTATTGTGTGTTTTTAAAATAAAATATAATTATAATTATACATAGCTTTATTAATTGATTAATATTTATGCAACACTAATGGTGTATTTAAATATACAAAAAATTAATTATAAATATTTTATTTAAAATTTAAATAATTTAAATACTAAATACAATTTATTGATTTAGGTAACCCGGCAAGTTTAGTAGCTTGTCGTGCTAGCCCCTTAGGAAAAAGAAAATAAAGATAATGAGTATTACCTATATTTTTACCATACTTTTTTGTAATTTCTTTTATCAAAAGACGAATAGGGGGTGATGTATTAAATTCCAGATAAAATTCACGAATAAAGCGAATAATTTTCCAATGTTCTTCTGTTAGAATTATATTCTCTTCCTTAGCTAAAATATACACCAAGTCTTCACACCACTCTTTATTATTTTTAAGATAACCATCAGCATCAGTTTTTATTTCACGCCCTTTAAATATAACCATATTAAAACCTATATTACATATAATGTGAATAATTAATTTTATTAATAATTTAGCATTTTAGCAAAAAACATATGTTAATTAAATATTTATTTTAAAATAGGTATAAATGTAAAAAAATTGTATTAATACTTTACAATACTTTTAACTCTGTTTATAGTTTTTAATTATATATGAAGAGGTGGCCGAGTGGTTTAAGGCAGCGGTCTTGAAAACCGCCGATGAGTAAATCGTCCGAGAGTTCGAATCTCTCCCTCTTCGTTTAATTTATTTGTATATATTTTTTAAAAATATTTTTAAGATATTCTTATAATTGTAAATATTTAATAATATGTATATATATTTAATATTTTTATAAAAATATTAAATTATTCTTGATGTAGTTTTTTATTTTATACATGTAATGTTATTAATTAATATACAGTATTAAAATTTATATATTTTTAATTAATCAAATATCAGAGTAAAAAGTACTAATTAATATTTTTCTTATACTTTATAGTTAGCATTTTTCTTAATAGTATTTATCTAGTATTTTAGAAATTTTATTTAATTATTGCATCTAATAATTTTCGCAATAAAAGTATGTCTTTTATTTAGATTTTTTTAAAATTTAAATAATAGTTTTTATAATGTAGTCAAATAAAAACTATGTCTTTTCAATTATTTTGTTGAAAATATGATTTAATATTACTTTTAATTAATATTAATAATAATTAATAATAAAATATTAATCATGTATTTTATTAAGGTTGCCATATAGTGATGGCATCCCATCTGGTCTTGTTTTGAATCTACGATGTAACCACATATACTGATCAGGAGCTTGCATAATTTCTTGTTCAATTAATTTATTCATAAAAGTCGCTGTAGATATTTTGTCTTGTTGTGGAAAATGTATTATTGCTGGCTTAATAAGCAATTCATAACCTTTAGCATCATCTAGTCGTCTTGGAGTAAAAGGTATTATTGCCGGATTAGCTAATTTAGCTAGAATATGCGTACCTATAGTACTTGCTGCATATTTAACAGCAAAAAAAGGTGCAAATACGCTTTTTTGATATCCGTAATCGTGATCTGGTGCATACCATAAAATTTCTCCTTTTTTTAGATTTCGTATCATACCTTTTATATTTTTTCTATCAAGCATAAATTTATTAGAATTTAATCTCCCGCGTGTTTGTAAGTAATCCATTACTGGATTGTTATTTGGTCTATAAACACCAATACCAGGATTTAGTATACCAAAGATACGTGCGCCTAATTCTAGTGTTAAAAAGTGAATTCCTATTACTATTATACCCTGTCCTGTTAATTGAATTTTTTCAATATTATCTTTTCCTTTAATTGTAAACCATCGTTGAACTCGTTTATTGGACCAGAACCAAGCCATACCAGTTTCAAATAAACCCATACCAACTGATTCAAAATTTTTATTTATTAATTTTTGCAATTGCTGTGAATTCATATCAGGGAAACAAAGTTTTAAGTTATATTTAGCAATTTTTAATCGTTTTTTTAAAAAATATTTTGATAATCTACCAAGACGAATTCCTAACCAATGAATAACAGGATAAGGCAATAAAACTATTAAATAAAGAATAGTTATCCCAAGCCATGTTATCCAATATTGTGGATGTAAATATGAAAGTTTAAAGTTAGATATTTTTATCATTAATATTTTTGCTTAAGTAGCATTTAATAGAGTTTTTATTTTTAGTTAAATTAATTTGATGTTATCATTACTCGATAATTACTTTTAATTACATGTTATAAATTTTTGTTATGTTTTTGATAAATATTATTTATATATAAATAATATTTAATTTTTAACATCAATATTTTGTTTATTGGATTTATTATAAAAATTATTTTTTTAAAAGTTTTTAATTAATTTATAGATAATTAAGAATACAAAAATATATACAATATTAAATTGCATTTTTTGCATAATTATTTTTAAAATATATTTTATTTATTTCATCATGACATTTATTTGCTATAAGTTAGTTATCTGAATATATATATTGTAAGAAATAGTACTAAACTGTTAATAAGAATTAGATTATTATAATTAATATAATTAAATATAAATTAATATTATAAGATATACAAATTATGTATTTAGTATAAATTATATAAGTAAAAAATAATTATTGTAATAATTTAAAATAAAAATTTTTAAATTATTGTTTTAACGTATTGACATTAATTAATAATTTTATTAAAATTTAAATTTGCTTTAATTATTTTTATACATAAATCCTCCATAGTTCAGTTTGGTAGAACGGCGGACTGTTAATCCGTATGTCACTGGTTCGAGCCCAGTTGGAGGAGCCAAATTATAAGAGTAATATATTTATGATTATAATTTTTTATTAAATTTACCTCTCTGAATTCTTATTTATTTTATTTATATGAATAATAGTTAGTTTTTATTACTTTCAAATTTTTTTAAGAAATAGGGAAAGAAGAGTGCATTTTATAAATTAAATCATGAAAACCAAAATTATAACAACTATTAAAATTAGAAGACCAGATGATTTGCATGTTCATTTTAGAGATAATGATATATTAAAACTTGTTGTACCTTATACTAGTCGTTTTTTTGGTCGTGCTATAGTTATGCCAAATATAGAGCCCCCAGTTATTAATATTAATCAAGCAATATCCTATCAAAAAAAAATTTGTAACGCAGTTCCAGTAGAGCATAAGTTTATGCCATTAATGACATGTTATTTAACAGATAATACCAATCCTAAAGTAGTTGAAGAAGGATTTAATTGTGGAGTATTTATTGCTTGTAAACTTTATTTAGCTAATGGAACAACTAATTCTAAATATGGAGTATCCAAAATATCAAATATTTATACAGTTTTTGAAAAAATGGAAAAATTAGGTATTCCATTGTTAGTTCATGGTGAAGTTACTAATAGTAAGATTGATATTTTTGATCGCGAAGCATATTTTATAGATCTAGTTATGAATCCCATTAGAAAAAAATTTCCTAATTTGAAAATTGTATTTGAACACATTAGTACTAAAGAAGCAGTACAATATATACTGTCTTGTAAAGAAAATTTAGTGGCTACTATTACGCCACATCATTTATTATTTAATAGGAATAATATGTTATCTGGTAGTATCAAGCCCCATTTATATTGTTCACCTATTTTAAAGAGTGATATTCATCAGAAAGCATTACGTGAAGCAATAACAATGGATTGTCAATTATTTTTTCTTGGCACTGATACTGCACCTCATGTACAAAATAATAAGGAATCTTCACGTGGTTGTGCTGGTATTTTTAACGCACCTACTGCTTTAGCAGCTTATGCTACTGTTTTTGATGAAATGAATGCTATAGAAAATTTCGAAGCATTTTGTTCATTAAATGGCGCTAAATTTTATGGCTTACCTATTAATGAAGGATTTATAGAACTTAAACGTAAAAAAGTGTTTATTAATGAGAAAATATCTCATAATAAGATAAATTTGATTCCATTCTTAGCAAATGAATTCGTTGATTGGGAAGTAAATGTTGTTTAATATTTTTAATAATTTTATTTATATATTATTATATTTATAATTTTTTATTACATAATTTTTTATTTTTAGCTATATTAAATAATACTTATTAGTTTCTTGTTTATCTGTTTTTGTCTTTAGATTTTATCAATAAAATTATATAATATTTTTTGATGTATTAAATTAAATTTAATAAAAATTTATAGAAGATAAATAGTTATCAACTATATTGTTAAAGTATTTTTTATAATATATTTATAATTATTTTATAAGTATGTTAAATTCTTTTAATTAATTAAATATGATTTTTTTTTAAAAAAATAAAAAATATTTTAAATATAGTGTTTTTTTGAAAAACAAAAGCATAAATATATTGATATTATTTGTTACTCGTGCGTTAATGGTAAGAAGCTTAACAGATCTATTTTATTTAAAATATTTCAGTTTACTGAGTTATAATTAGTTATGAGTATAACTTTTTACTTTTTATTACTAAATATTTTCATAAATTAAATAGTGATTGTTTGCTTTTGTAAATCTGCTGAAAGCGGTAATGTTAATTTGTTATATAGGAAAAGGCACATGTCTGACAAAATGAAGGGTCAAGTGAAGTGGTTTAATGAATCTAAAGGCTTTGGTTTCATCACTCCTTCTGATGGTAGCAAAGATGTATTCGTTCACTTCTCTGCCATTCAGGGAAATGGATTTAAAACCCTGGCTGAGGGGCAAAATGTAGAATTTATCATTGAAGATGGTTCGAAAGGTCCAGCTGCTGCAAATGTAACTGCTCTTTAAGATTAGTTAAAAAAAATGGATTTTAGAAGCCTATCGCGTGAGCGGGAGGCTTCTTTATTTTTTAAATAAAAATTTTCATTTGATATGATTACTTGCGTGATATAAAAACAATATTATTTTGATCATTTATAGCAATATCTAAATACACTAAATTTTTTAGAATTTTATAAATATTTATTAATATAATTAATTTTAGTAAAAATAATTATATTAATATAGCACTGATAATATATATCAAGAGGAATAATTATATTATTCATCATATTAAAATTATTTAAATGATATTTATTTTATTTTTTATAAGATTTAATATATATATTTTACAAATATATATAGATATATAAATATAATTAAATATTTTATTTAGATATATTGATAATGAACATGTAAATATAAATTAATAATATCTCCATATCTATACAAATATAACGTAAAGTTATATTATAGCAGTAAATTATTTCAAGGGAAAGATAAGTGGATATTCAGTTATTATGTATCATGATTATGATTGGATTTCTTATTGGTATACTATTTGGTAGTAGTATAGTTTGGTTATTTATTGCAAAAAAAATAAATATAAAAAACCATGAATTACATAATCTTCATCGTATTCAAGCTATTTATGAAGAAAAGATATCCCATCTTGAATATTGGAAATATAAGTGTGAGCAACGTGATCAAGAATTAAGATTGCAAAGAGATATTAATCACAATCAAGAAATTGAATTACGTGAAGTTATAACTAGATTTGAAGAAACACGGTTAGCTTTTGAAGAAAAGCAAAATTTATTATTAAATAGTGAACAGAGGTTAAATATTCAATTTGAGAACTTAGCAAATCGTATTTTTGTACAAAATGAAAAACGTACTTCTGAGAATAATCGACAATGTTTAATAACATTATTAACGCCTTTTCGTGAACAATTAGATAAATTTCACCGTCAGATATATGAGAGTTTTAATCAAGAATCTCGTGAACGTCATATCTTGGCACATGAAATTCATCAACTTCAACAATTAAATTCAGAAATAGTAAAAGAAACAATAGGGTTAACAAAAGCACTAAAAGGAGATAATAAAATTCAGGGAAATTGGGGAGAAACAATTCTTGCTCGTATATTAGAAAATTCTGGATTAAGAAAAGGATATGAATTTGAAATTCAAGTTAGTATTGAAACGTCAAATAGTCGTTATCAACCTGATGTAATTATCCGTCTACCACAAGGTAGAGATGTTATTATAGATTCTAAAATGTCATTAACTGCCTATGAACATTATTTTAACAGTGAAGATGAAGAACAACGAATAATAGCATTACGTAGTCATATTAATTCTGTTCGTAATCATATAAAAAAACTTGGATGTAAAGATTATCATAAATTAAATGGATTAAAATCTTTGGATTATGTATTAATGTTTATTCCTTTAGAACCTGCTTATTTGATAACTTTACGTGAAGCTCCTGAACTTATTGATGAAGGGTTACGAAATAATGTTTTACTTGTTTGCCCATCGACCTTATTAGTAGTAATCAGAACTATTAATAATTTATGGAGTTATGAAAAACAAAACCAAAATGCTAAAATAATTGCTGATCGTGCTTCTAAAATGTATGACAAAATGAGATTATTTGTAGAGGATATACAAATTTTAGGTCAAAGTTTAAATAAAGCTCAGGTAAATTATCAATCAGCAATAAAAAAATTATCTGAAGGAAAAGGCAATTTAATTAGTCAAGCAGAAAATTTAAAAGAATTAGGTATAGAAGTAAAACGTCCTATTGATACTGAAGTTAGCAAAAAAATAGATAAATAATAATTATAAATATCAGTATGTTATAAGTAAAAATATGTGATAAAAGTGATTTATTTTAATGACTATTTTATGATAAATGGAGTAAATATGGCAGATCCAACAAAGGATATAACTAATTTCGGTTTTCGTAAAGTAATTAAAGATAATAAAATGCATTTGGTATCTGATATTTTTCATACGGTAGCTGAAAAATATGATCTTATGAATGATCTAATGTCGTTAGGTATTCATAGAATATGGAAATGTTTTGCTATAAAATCTAGTGGTGCTCGTCGAGGTCAATATATTTTAGATGTAGCTGGTGGTACTGGAGATTTAACTGCTAAATTTGCTAAAATAGTTGGTGAAAAAGGTGAAGTTGTTCTAGTTGATGTTAATGATTCTATGTTAAATATAGGTCGTGCAAAGCTTAGAGATAAAGGTGTTCTTGGTAATGTTTATTATGTGCAAGCTAATGCTGAAGAATTACCTTTTTTTGATAATTATTTTGATTGTATTAGTATTTCTTTTGGATTACGCAATATTACTGATAAAGAAAAAGCACTTAAATCAATGTTAAGAGTGTTAAAATTTGGTGGTCGTTTATTAGTGTTAGAGTTTTCAAAGCCTATATTTCCATTATTAACTAAATTTTATGATGCTTATTCTTTTTATGTTTTACCCCGTCTTGGAAAAATTATAGTTAATGATTCTGATAGCTATAGTTATTTAGCTGAATCTATCCGTATGCATCCAGATCAAGATTCATTAAAAATGATGATGCAGTTAGTTGGTTTTGAACAAGTGTCTTATACTAATATGTCTGGAGGAATTGTCGCTTTGCATCGAGGATTTAAATTTTAAAATGCTTACATTTTTCATAAAAAACCATTTTAAAGTATCTATGTTACAAGTTGTAATGCCTTTATTATTACAGTTTTTTTTGAATAAAATTTTTTATCAAGAATCTGCATTAAAATCAGCAAGAGTTAGGTTAATTAATAAAATATTAGCTATTAATTTAAAGGAATTACAACAACCATTAATAATTATATTTTCTAAAAAAAATATTAATATATTAACTAATTGTTTTATAAAGGTAGATTGTATCATAAAAACTACTTTAACGACATTAATAAAGATTAAAGATATTAATCAGTTATCAGTGCTAATAAATTCTGGTGAGATTGTTTTAATAGGTGATATGCAAGTGATATATTATTTATCTATATTAATTAATTTTGCTCAGTGGGATCCAGTTTATTATCTTTCTTTTTATGTTGATGATATCCTTGCTGAAGGAATAAGTCGCTATATTAAGTATAGTATAAATAGGATAAATAAATTATTAAGTAAAATAAAATATCATTTTAAAGATGTATTGATAGAAGAATGGCGTTTATTTCCTAATAAGTTAGAGTTTTTAAGTTTTACCAATAAATTAAATAATATGATAAATGATATTGTAAAGTTAGAACAGAATTTAGTGGAATTAGAGGATAAATATGAGGACTCGAGAAATTAAACGTCTTTATTTTATCATCAGAGTATTTTTAAATTATGGTCTAGATGAAATTATTCCAAAAATTAAATTCACTTTGCCTATTCGAATTATTTGTCATTGTTTATTTTGGTTATCAAATAAACATAAGGATAAAACAGTTGGTACGCGATTACGTTTAGCTTTACAAGATTTAGGTCCAGTTTGGATTAAATTTGGTCAAATGTTATCTACTCGTCGTGATTTGTTTCCTGCTATCATTTCTAATGAATTAATATTATTACAAGATAAGGTGATTAATTTTGATGGTCGATTAGCACGACAAAATATTGAAAAATCATTAGGTAGTTCTCTTGAAACCTGGTTTGATGATTTTGATGAAAATCCATTAGCATCAGCATCTATTGCTCAAGTTCATACTGCAAAATTGAAAGAAAATAATAAAAATATTGTTATCAAAGTTATTAGACCAGATATAATACCTGTTATTAAAGCTGATATTAGTCTAATGTATGAATTAGCTAATTGGATCCCATTTTTTCGTGATGGACAAAGATTACGGCCTAAAGAAATTATAAGAGATTATGAAAAAACTTTACTTGATGAATTAAATTTATTGCGTGAAGCAGCTAATACAATGCAATTAAGACGTAATTTTAAAAATAGTTCTCTTCTGTATATTCCAGAAGTATATACAGAATACTGTAGGGAAGATGTAATGGTTATGGAAAGGATTTATGGTATCCCTATTTCTGATATCAATTCATTAAAAAAACAAGGCATTAATATGAAATTATTAGCTGAACGTGGTGTAAAAGTTTTTTTTACTCAGGTGTTTCGGGATAGTTTTTTTCATGCCGATATGCATCCTGGTAATATTTTTATTAGTAGAGAAAATTCTAAAAATCCACAATACATAGGTATTGATTGTGGAATAGTTGGTTCACTAAATAAAGAAGATAAGCGTTATTTAGCAGAAAATTTTATTGCTTTTTTTAATCGTAATTACCGTAAAGTAGCTGAATTACATATTGATTCTGGTTGGGTACCACCTGATACTAATTTAAAAGATTTTGAATTTGCCATTAGAACGGTTTGTGAGCCAATTTTTAAGAAACCACTAGTAGAAATTTCTTTTGGTAATGTACTATTTAACTTATTTAATATTGGACGTAGTTTTAATATGGAAATACAATCACAATTAGTTTTACTTCAAAAAACGTTATTATATATAGAAGGTTTAGGAAGACATCTTTATCCTCAATTAAATTTATGGAAAACAGCCAAACCATTTCTTGAAGATTGGTTACATAAGCAAATAGGTTTGCTGGCTATTTTGAATGCTTTTAAAGAAAAGGGACCCTATTTGATAGAAAAAATACCGGAAATTCCAGATTTGATTTATGGAACATTAAAGCAGTATAAGTCTTTACATGAGAGTATCAATAAATTTAATTTTTTACTACAAACTAAGCAAGTTAAACAAAATAAAAGTAATTATTTGTTAATAGTTGGAGTAATTTGTTTATTGTGTGGTACTTTATTAAAAATTTTTAACTCAAAAAATATTGCTATAATGTTTATTATTTTTGGTATAATTTCATGGATTATAGGATGGTATCGAATAGATAAAACTAATTAAAAAATTTAATAATTAGAATTTAATATAAAATTTATATTTTAAGATAATAATTTAATATTATATTATTAATTATATTAATAATTATTTAGTTTTATTTTTATTAATATTAGTTAAAGTAAACTATAATAGCTAAAAACTAATATATTCAATATTATTAATGAATATTTAATTGATTAATATATAAAAACTTTTTATTATAAAAATTCAATAAATATTAATAAAATAAAATTAAGAAAAGTATAATTATAAATATTATATTATAATATAAACTTGATTTTCTTTTAAAGATCAATATATGTTAATAACATCTTTATCTTATTAACATAATTAAGAAATAATAGTATAAGTATAAAATATTAGAAAGATTTTTAATAAAAAACAAAAATACTATAAACAAAATAAAAATTAATAGAATTAAAATTCTATTTTTTTATTATACAGAATTTATAAAGATAAAAGATAAATAGTAATTTAATGTCAACTTTATAATGATAATTATATATTATTTAATGTGTAATTTAAAGGTTTTTATATTACAATTATAATGTATTTATATTAATTATTTTTTATTAAAAAATAAGTGTTATAAATTAATATAATTGTTAAAATTATTATTAATAATAATTTTCGTCATTGATATATTTAATATATGTATGTATATTTTTAATAATTTTTACAAAAGTATTTTTTTAATATGTTTAAGTAAATTTATGACTTAATTCAAATTTATTAACTATAACTATTTAGTTTTAATTAATATTAAAATAATTAATTTTAAAATAATTTAAATATTTTTTAATAACTTTTTATAAAAAGGAAGGCATTAAGAAATTATTTAAAATTAAAATCAAAAAGTATATAATGAAATACCCAGATCTTAGATATTTTATATCATTTTTAGAACAAAAAAATCAGCTTAAGCGTATTAAATATGAAGTTGATTCGTATTTAGAAATGACAGAAATAGCCAATAGAACTCTACGTTTAGGAGGACCTGCACTATTATTTGAGAAACCTAAAGGGTATTCTATGCCAGTTTTGTGTAATTTATTTGGTACTACTGAACGTATTACAATGGCAATTAGACAAAAAAATATCCAATCATTACATAAAATTGGAATATTATTAGCTTTTCTTAAAGATCCATATCTACCTAAAGGGTTCTCTGAGTTTATTAAAAAACTACCATATTTAAAACAAATTTTGAATATGCCCACAAAAATATTAAAATCTTCTATAGCACAAGAACAAATTTTAAAAGGTGATGATGTCGATCTATTTCGTTTTCCTATTATGCATTGTTGGCCAGAAGATGTAGCACCATTGATTACTTGGGGATTAACTATTACACAAGGACCATCTAATAAGACACAAAATATAGGAGTTTATCGACAACAACTTTTAACAAAAAATAAATTGATTATGCGTTGGTTACCACAACGAGGTGGAGCTGTAGATTTTAAAGAATGGTGTAAAAAATATCCAAATAAAAATTTTCCAGTAGCAGTAGTTTTGGGAGCTGATCCAGCTACAATTTTAGCTGCAGTGACACCAATTCCTGATACACTTTCTGAATATGCATTTGCTGGATTATTACGAGGCTATCGTTCAGAGGTTGTAAAATGTATTTCTAATGAACTTGAAGTACCTGCATGGTCAGAAATTATTTTAGAAGGCTATATTGATCCTAAAGAGGTGGCATCTGAAGGACCTTTTGGAGATCATACTGGTTATTATAATGTATTGGATAAATTTCCAGTTTTTACTGTTACCCATATAACTCAGCGTATTGATGCTATTTATCATTCTACTTATACAGGACGTCCTCCTGATGAGCCGTCTATTTTAGGTATGGCATTAAATGAAATGTTAATTCCTATATTACAAAAACAGTTTCCAGAAATTATTGATTTTTATTTACCTCCTGAGGGTTGCTCTTATCGTCTTGCTATTGTAACAATTAAAAAAGAATATATTGGGCATGCGAAACGCATTATGATGGGTATTTGGTCTTATTTACAACAATTTATATATACAAAATTTATTATTATTTGTGATAACGATATTAATGCTCGTGATTGGAATGACGTTATTTGGGCAATAACTACCAGAATGGATCCTGTAAGAGATACTATTTTGATAGAAAATACCCCTATTGATTATTTAGATTTTGCATCTCCAATTTCAGGTTTAGGTTCAAAAATGGGATTTGATGCAACTAATAAATGGCCTGGTGAAACAGAAAGAGAGTGGGGGCAACCGATAGTAATGTCAGAAAAAATAAAAAAACGAATAGATGAAATATGGAATAAGTTAAATATAATAAAATCATCATGAGAATATATGCATGACGATATTAAATTGTAAAATAGCTTCTATTGAAACTATTATTGATACAGTTTATCGTGTTCGCTTATTAGCTGAAAATAAATTTTATTTTCGTGCAGGTCAATATTTAAAAATTATTATAAATGAATTAGATAAACGTCCTTTTTCTTTAGCTACAATTCCATCAAAAGATAGATCAATTGAACTTCATATTGGTTCATCAGAATTTAATTTTTATACTATGGAGACAATAAAATATATATTGTCACATAATAATATTAATATTGATCTTCCTTATGGAAGAGCTTGGTTTAGAGAAAATAGTAAAAAACCTATAATACTTATTGCTGGTGGTACAGGATTTTCTTATACTAGAGCTATTTTATATGCAGCACTAAAAGAAAATCCAGCAAGGGATATAACATTTTATTGGGGCGGTAAAAATTTAGAACAATTATATGATTTAACTAAATTACAAATTCTTTCAAAAAAATTTCCAAATATAAAAATTATTCCTGTTATTGAAAAACCTGAAGTAGATTGGTTAGGTAAAACTGGTACAGTTTTAAGTGTTATTTTAAATGACTTTTGTTCGCTTTCAAAATATGAGATATATATTGCTGGACGTTTTGAAATGGCTAAAATTGCTAGAGAACGGTTATGTGAAAAAGGTATTAGTCCTGAATTTCTTTATGGAGATGCATTTGAATTTATTTAAAAAAAAATGATATAATTAATAATTAATGTATAACCTTTATTTTTAAATAGAAAAATAATGCATAGTGTTTTAGTATTATTATTTTTTATTTTAAATATAATCATATGATACATATATCTTTGTATAACTAAGAATTATCCTATTTACCACTATTAGCTAGTAATTAATATATATCTATGTAGAAATTTTGTAATCAATTTAATATTAATGTTATTTAGAACATAACATATATTGTGAAATTATATTGGTACGATATTGGAATTCTATCATACTATTAATATATGATAAATATATATTTATATAAAATATTTATTGAATTTATATATAACTCTACATTAAATCCATCAATACTAATATTATAATTAAATTTTCAAGGAAGTACTTATGCATTTTAGAGTAATTACTAGAATTGTTGGATTACTTGTTATTTTATTTTCTGTCACTATGATTATCCCAGGTTTAGTATCATTAATTTATCAAGATGGAGCAGAACTTTCTTTTGGTCAGACTTTTTTTATTTCATTATTTATAGGATTATTATTATGGATACCGAATAAAAATAATCGCGATGATTTAAAACCAAAAGAAGGTTTTTTGATTGTTGCTTTGTTTTGGACAGTATTAGGTAGTGTTGGAGCATTACCTTTTATTTTTTCTGAGTTTCTTCATCTTTCAGTTACTGATGCTTTTTTTGAATCTTTTTCCGGTTTAACGACAACTGGAGCAACAACATTGGTGGGATTAGATAATTTACCAAAAGCAATACTATTTTATAGGCAAATGTTACAGTGGTTAGGTGGAATGGGTATAATTGTTTTAGCTGTTGCTTTATTACCTTTGTTAAGTATAGGTGGAATACAACTTTATAGAGCAGAAATACCTGGACCATTGAAAGATAATAAAATACGTCCGAG
Organism: Candidatus Arsenophonus lipoptenae; assembly: GCF_001534665.1. Classification (NCBI taxonomy): domain Bacteria; kingdom Pseudomonadati; phylum Pseudomonadota; class Gammaproteobacteria; order Enterobacterales; family Morganellaceae; genus Arsenophonus; species Candidatus Arsenophonus lipoptenae. Next base: position 624,164 of record NZ_CP013920.1, read on the forward strand.
AATTGCTGAAACTGCAAAGACACTTTGGTTAATTTATGTACTGCTTACAATAATATGTGCTATATCATTGTGGTTTGCTGGTATGGATTCTTTTGATGCTATTTCTCATAGTTTTTCTACGGTCTCTATTGGAGGATTTTCTACTCATGATAAAAGTATTGGTTACTTTGATAATCCAATCATTAATATTATTATTTCTATCTTTTTATTAATTTCTGGATGTAATTTTGGTCTTCATTTTTCTGTTTTGTCTGGTCGTAGTTTTATAATTTATTGGCGTGATCCAGAATTTAAAGTATTCATTGTGTTTCAATTAGTATTAATTAACATTTGTATGTTAGTACTTTTATATTATTCAGTTTATGAATCAGTATTACAAACTTTTTATCAATCATTTTTTCAGGTAATTTCTTTCGTAACAACAGCTGGGTTTAGTACAGATGGTTTTGCAAATTGGCCACTTTTTTTACCAATATTATTACTTTTTGCTGCTTTTATAGGTGGATGTTCAGGTTCTACTGGAGGTGGATTAAAAGTTATTAGGGTTGTATTATTATTTCTTCAAGGATCTCGAGAATTAAAACGACTAGTGCATCCAAATGCTGTTTATACAATAAAATTAGGTTCCAGAGCATTACCTGAACGTATTATTGAATCAGTTTGGGGATTTTTTTCTGCTTATGCATTAGTTTTTATTATAAGCTTGTTATTATTAATTGCTACTGGGGTAGATGAATTTTCCGCTTTTTCATCTATTGCAGCTACATTAAATAATTTAGGACCTGGATTAGGTTCTGTTACTGAAAATTTTACAAATATGAATATAATTGGAAAATGGATTTTGATAGTAACAATGTTATTTGGTAGATTGGAAGTTTTTACTTTGCTTGTTATTTTTACACCTACTTTTTGGCGTGAATAATAATTTATATAATTTTATAAGGTAAAATTGTGAATTATTTATTGCTTTATTCTAGTAAATATGGTCAAACTAAAAAAATAATATTTCAAATAAGTAAATATTTATGTAATGAGGGTAATATTTGTGATATAATGAGCATTAATATAAATAAAAAAATTAACATATCTTATTATAAAAAAGTATTAATTGGTGCCTCAGTACTTTATGGTCATTTAAATCCTATTGTATTAAAATTTACACAAAATTATTATAAAGAATTAAATGCTGTGGCTAGTGGTTTTTTTTGTGTAAATTTAGCCGCTAGGAAAATCAATAAAAATACACCTAAAAAAAATATTTATGCCCGTAAATTTTTATCTAAAACAAAATGGAAACCTAATATCAGTGATGTATTTGCTGGAGCATTGTACTATAGTAAATATAACTTTTTTGATCGTACTGTAATACGATTTATTATGCAATTAACTGGAGGAGAGACCAATGTGAAAAAAAAATTGAATATACTGATTGGCAAAAAGTGAAAGATTTTGCTTGTAAATTTAATAAACTTTAAAAAAATTGGACATTTGTTTAATTACAATAGAAAAGACATTAATTTATAGACTATATTAATAAAATATTTTATTTGTATATCAAAAATTGAATTAAATAGATCAAAGTGAATGATTAACAATCGTATTTATTTTACAATACTAAATAAAATAATAAATTTTATTAAAAAATTTTATTAACATTGAAATAGCACAAAATATATTTTTATCGTTAATAAATAACTAGTATAGTTCAATGTATTAGTTTAAAATAGAAAATAGAAAATTAGTTAAATTTTTATATATTTATTTTATTATACAATAAATATATAAAAATAATATAATAAAAAAATTATTTATACGATAAGTGATATTTATTTTTGGTATTTTATATTAATTTTAATTAAAAATTGATAATTAATATTATACTAGGCTTGTAGCTCAGGTGGTTAGAGCGCACCCCTGATAAGGGTGAGGTCGGTGGTTCAAGTCCACTCAGGCCTAATAATAATTAATTTTTATAAAATTTAAAAAATTAAGTTTATAATATATAATGGGGCTATAGCTCAATTGGTAGAGCATCTGCTTTGCAAGCAGGAGGTCAGCGGTTCGATTCCGCTTAGCTCCATGTATTCATGTGATAGTAGTAATAGTAGTAAAATTTTTTTTAAAATCATAATAAGCAATAGCAATATGTATTTTGAATAATAAATATTGTTTTATAAAAAATAAAAATTATTTTTTCATCATAAGGGTTAAAATTGGTAAAAAAAAATTATTTTTTACGTAAATTTATTGACCATGCAATAAAGACAAATGGATTTATATCCAGATCTGATAATAATTTACCTATTATAATGCCTCAATCTTTAGAAAGTGAAGGATTAAGAATTATTTCGTGGAATATTTATAAACAACAACGACAAAATTGGTTTTCAGTATTAAATAAGTTAGTTATAGATAAGCATTTAATATTATTACAGGAAGCCCAACCATCACCACAACTTATTAAGTTTATAATATCCCAAAATTTAATTGTTGATCAAGCACCTGCAATTGTTTTACCTCAATATACTTCTGGTGTAATGACATTATCAAGATCACATTCAATTTATTGTTGTTCATTACGTGAACAAGAACCTTTAATTCGTTTACCTAAATCAACATTAATTACTGTTTATTCATTATATAATAGACGAAATTTAATGATTATTAATATTCATGCAATTAATTTTAGTTTTGGTTTGAATATTTATAGTAGACAATTACATAATATAGAAAAATATATTAAAAGACATGAAGGACCAATAATATTTGCTGGAGATTTTAATACTTGGAATCGACAACGTACAAATATATTAAAACATTTTACTTTTAGTTTAGGCATGAAAGAAGTAAATTTCGATATAGATGTCCGTACTATAATTTTTGGATATCCAATTGATCATGTTTTTTATAGAAATCTTATTCTTTTAGATGCGGAAGTTATTAAAACAAAATCATCTGATCATAATCCTATTTCTGTTAAATTTAGCGTTAAATAAATTTACACTAAATATTTATGTATAACATTTTGTGTAAATTTATATTAAATATTTATAAATCTATAAATATTTAAATTAATTATGATTATAATTATAAAAATTCATGAGGTATTTTTATGCGAAATTTAAGTTTATTATTGTTAGTAGTATTTTTTTTATTACAGCATTCATTATGGTTTGGTAAAAATGGGATTTTTGATTATTTAAAAATAAAAAATGAATTAACAGTACTAGAGATATTAAATTTAACATTTAAATTAAGAAATGAACGTTTATTTAATGAAATTAATGATTTAATTGTAGGATGGGAATCAATTGAAGAAAGAGCGCGTACTGAACTT